>DIWG01000050.1:28862-50325 GCA_002423465.1 Syntrophaceae bacterium UBA6112
CTGGAGAAGAACACGGTCAATTTTGCGCCGAACTATGACGAATCCTTAGAGGAACCGACCGTCCTGCCGGCGAAGATCCCGCTGCTGCTCCTCAACGGCACCGGTGGCATCGCCGTCGGCGTGGCGACGAACATTCCGCCCCATAACCTTCGGGAAGTGATCGACGGGACGATCGCGATGATCCACGATCCCGAAATCACCATCGACGGGCTCATGCAGTACATCCAGGGGCCGGACTTTCCGACGGCCGGCTTCATCAACGGCCGCGAAGGGATCATCTCCGCCTACCGGACGGGCCGCGGGATCATCCGGGTGCGGGCGCGCGCGCTGATTGAGAAGAATGCCCGCAATGACCGGGAGAGCATCGTTGTCACCGAGCTTCCCTACCAGGTCAACAAGGCGAATTTGATCGAGAAGATCGCCGACTTGGTCAAGGAGAAGAAGATCGGCGGGATCGCCGACCTTCGGGACGAGTCGGACCGCGAGGGAATCCGCGTCGTTCTCGACCTGAAGCGGGACGAAGCCTCCGCCATCGTCCTGAACCAGCTCTACAAGCACACCCAGATGGAGTCCACCTTCGGGATCATCATGCTCGCGATCGACCAGGGACAGCCCCGGGTCTTCAACCTGAAGGAGGTCCTCCAGAGCTTTCTGGAGTTCCGCAAGGAGGTGGTCGTCCGCCGGACGGCCTTCGAACTCGCGAAGGCGAAGGAGCGGGCCCACATCCTCGAGGGGCTGATCATCGCCCTCGACCGGATCGACGAGGTGATCGCCGTGATCAAGGCCTCCGGTAGCCCCGCGGAAGCCTCGACCGCCCTCTGCAGCCGGTTCGGTTTGAGCGATCTCCAGGCGAAGGCGATTCTCGAAATGCGGCTCCAGCGTCTGACCGGCCTCGAACGAGACAAAATCGACGCGGAATACGCGGAGATCTCCTCCCTGATTCACAAACTCCAGGGGATTCTCGATGACCCGCAGAAGGTCCTCGATGTGATCGTCGAGGAACTCAGCGAAATCCGGACGCGCTACGGCGATGAGCGGCGCACCGAAATCGTTTACAGTTCCGAGGAGATCAACATCGAAGACCTCATCGTCGAGGAGGACATGGTCGTCACCGTTTCCCATGCCGGCTACATCAAACGGAACGCCGTCAGTCTCTACAAAAGCCAGCGGCGCGGCGGCAAGGGCAAGATCGGGATGGGGACGAAGGAGGAGGATTTCGTCGAGCGGATCTTCATCGCCAACACCCATCACTATGTCCTGATCTTTACGAGCCGGGGCCGCCTCTACTGGCTGAAGGTTTACCAGATTCCTCAGGCCGGACGCGCCGCGAAGGGAAAGGCGATCGTCAACCTGATCAACCTGACGGAAGGCGAGCGGGTTGCGGCGGTCCTTCCCGTCCGGGAGTTCACCGGCGAGAGGTCCGTGGTCATGGTGACGCGGAAGGGAACGATCAAAAAAACGGAGCTTTCGGCCTTTTCCAACCCCCGTGCGGGCGGGATCATCGCGATCTCCATCGATGAGGGGGACGAGTTGATCGATGTCCAGCTCACCCTCGGGAACCAGGACATCTTCCTCGGGACCCGCAAGGGCAAGTCGATCCGCTTCCGGGAAGACGATGTCCGCGACATGGGCCGGACCGCCCGCGGCGTCCGCGGGATCAGGATGGCGGATGATGACCGGGTCATCGGGATGGAGATCCCGACCGAAGGCAACACGATCCTCACCGTCTCCGAAAAGGGGTACGGAAAGCGGACTGAGATCGCGGAGTATCGCCTCCAGACCCGCGGCGGAAAGGGGACGATCAACCTTAAGACCGTTTCCAAGATCGGGGACGTTTCCGGGGTCCTCCAGATCTCCGGGAGCGAGGACATCATGCTGATCAGCGACGCCGGCCGGATCATCCGCATGCGTGCAGAAGAGGTGCGCGTCATCCACCGGAGCACCCAGGGGGTGCGCCTGATCGACCTCGACGACAACGAGAAGCTCGTCGGCGTTGCCCGCGCCGAGCGGGAGGATGAACGGGAAAACGGCGCGGCGCCGGAGGATCTTCTGGAGGAGTCGGGTCCGGAGCAGGAAAACCTTCCGGAGTTCGGTCCGGTGGAGGGAGAGGAATGAAACCGAGCATCACGGCCCGCCGCTTATCATCCTTCCCTTCCCTCGACCGGATCGGTGTGGATGAAAATTGATAAACCGTAAAGGAAATCCTTCACGATTGCATCAAGTTCGCTGGTTTTTTTTGGGTCTGGGCGTGCTTCTCCTCGCTGCCTGCATGCCCAAGGAGGCTGCCCCGCCCCTGCCGCCTCCGAAACCGGCGAAGGTCGCCGTCGTTCTCGGGGCCGGCGCCTCCAAGGGGTTTGCCCATGTCGGCGTCCTCAAGGTCCTCGATGCGCAGAAGATTCCGATCCACCTGATCGTCGGGACGAGTGCGGGAAGCTTTGTCGGGAGCCTATTCGCCTACGGCTATGATGCCTTCCAGCTCCAGACGATGGCCTTGGCCCTCCTGAAAGACGACGTGGTCGATCTGACCGTCCCCGACAACGGTTTCATCCGCGGGGAAAAACTCGAGAATTTCATCAACAAAATGGTCCGCCAGACCCCCCTCGAACGGCTGGGGATCCCCTTCCGCGCGGTCGCCACCAACCTCCAGACCGGCGAGGAGATCGTCTTCGCGACGGGGAACACCGGCAGGGCGGTCCGAGCAAGCTGTTCCATCCCCGGGGTCTTCCAGCCGGTCCGGATCGGGGACAAGAGCTACGTGGACGGGGGCGTGGCGAGCCCCGTCGCCGTGGATGCAGCGCGAAAGGCGGGGGCAGATGTCGTCATCGCCGTGGACATCTCGGCCGGCGTAGCGGTTGCCGCCCCGAAGGGGATACTGGATACGATCCTCCAGTCGATCGATATCATGTACGCGAAGATTGCCGCTGCCCAGCTCAGAAACGCCGACGTGGTCATTCGGCCCCAGGTGAGCCATATCGGTTCGAGCGACTTCGAAAAGCGCAACGAGGCCATCCTCGAAGGTGAAAAAGCCACCACCCGGGCCCTGCCGCAGATCCGGCAGATCCTCGATCAGCTGCGCCGGGAGGGGCGCCTGCCGTAGGTACCGCCAAGGCGGTCAGGCCACCACTTCTGTAAAATCTCTTCAGGTCATATTCCCCGAAGTTCACTTCGATCCTTGTCGTTCTGGATACACCGCAACTTGCCGCGGGGAGGGTTTATTCGGTGGCCAATATTCCGTTGACAAAAAAGACTCTTCTTCGTATATTTGCAATGTATGAAGGACCACCCTGGGTTTGAGCGGTCGAGGCCGATGCCGAAGCGTAATGGAAGAGGTGTCCTCTTGACCAGCCGGAACCGTTCAGTAAATCAATTAGAAAGCGACGCTCCATGCGGAAACAGCAGGTTGCAATTATAGGTGGCGGCAATGGAGCCCTCGCCTTCGCTGCCTATTTTGCCTTACGGGGTCAAACGGCCCGGTTGTGGGAATTTCCCGAGTTCCGCTCCAGCCTCACCCAGGTATACGAAAAGAAATCCATTCATGTAACAGGTGTTTTCGAGGGAGAGGCGGAGGTCCGGTGCCACGAGGACCTTGCTGATGCTTTAGATGGGGCCACGACGATCATGGCCGTTTTACCCGCCTTTGCCCATGCCCGACTGGCGCTGGAGATCGCCCCCTTTATCAGAAAAGACATGATCCTCGTCCTAAATCCGGGCCGCACGGGTGGCGCACTGGAAGTGGCGGCGATCTTGCGGAAACAGGGTATCCGGATCCCCGTGGCGGAAACACAGAGCCTCCTGTTTGCCTGCCGACGGAGGGGAGAGCGAGAGATCCATATCGGGGGCATCAAATCCTTTCTTCGGGTTGGCGTTTTCCCCGCTGACCGGACAGAGGAGGTCATGTCCCGCATTGTGAATTTGATTCCACCCTTCCGGGCCGTCCCCGACGTTTTGACGACCAGTTTCGGAAACATCGGGGCCATGTTTCACCCGGCCAGCGCCTTGCTCAATGTGGGGCTCCTGGAGTCGGGTCGTACATATGATTATTACGGAGAAACCATGACACCCGGCGTCGTTGCGGTTATCGAAAAGGCGGATGGCGAGAGGATGTCTCTTGCCCGGGCGGCCGGAGCGGAGGAATTCTCAGCGGAAACCTGGCTTCATGAATCCTACGAACGGACCATAGAGTCCCTCTACTCCATGCTCCAGTCTAACCCGGCCTACCGCGGAATTGCCGGTCCTTCCGGGATCAGGATTCGCTACATCACCGAGGATGTTCCTACCGGCCTCGTACCTCTGGAAGCTTTCGGCCGGATTTACGGCATTGCTACCCCGACCATTTCTTCCCTCATATCCCTTGCCCAGGTCCTGACTGATACGGATTATCGCGTGTCGGGAAGAACCCTGGAGCGGCTTGGCATTGCCGGTTTGGGACAGGATGCGATCCGTTTATTTCTCAAGAGAGGGTTCTTGTCATGAAGACGGTCACCGTCATGGGGGCAGGAAACGGAGGGTTCTCCGCTGCCGCCGACCTTTCCCTGCGAGGATTCCAAGTCACTTTGTTCGAGCATCCGTCCTTTTCTGGAAATATCGAAAACATCCGCAGGTCAGGCGTTATTGGACTGAGCACGCTCCCTTCCACGGGTCTTGCCGGCGGTTTTGCCCGACCCGTCTGCATTACCACCAACATGGAAGAGGCCGTAGCCGGGGCAGAAATGATCTTCGTCATCGTTCCTGCTTTCGCTCATATTATTTTCGCGCAAGCCATGGCTCCTTTTTTGCGGAATGGCCAGATGGTTGTTCTTATGCCGGGCGGTTTCGGGGGGAGCATTCTGTTTCGCAAGGCCCTGCGGGCGGCGGCGGGGCCGGCCGGGGTTCTGGTGGCCGAAACCTCCACCCTTCCGTATGCCTGCCGAAAATTGGACGACATTTCGGTCTGGATCCGGGGCCGGAAAGAGTCGTTTGATTTGGCTGCCTACCCGGCAGCCGATACGCAACAGATACTGGCTTTGGCGCAGGTGCTCTACCCTGCTGTGCGAGCGGCGCGGAATGTACTGGAGACAGGGCTCAACAACCTCAATCCCTTTATCCATCCGCCCATTGTACTCCTCAACGCGGGATCCACGGAGCGCGGGGACCGGGTGCTGTTTTACCATGAAGGGATTACGCCGGCGGTTCAGCATCTCATCGAAGCGCTGGACCGGGAACGGTTGGCCCTGGCGGACCTCTTCTCCCTGTCCTTGGATCCGGCCCACCGTATCCTCCTGACCCATTATGGTCATCAGGGCGCCGCAGGGAACACGTTCCGGGAAGTCGCCATGGGAAATCCCGTGTACCGCTGGAGCGAAATGCCATCCCGCATCGATTCCCGCTATCTTACGGAGGACATCCCCATGAGCCTCATCCCCATCCGTGCCCTGGCGCGACAGGCGGGTGTCCCCTGCCGGACCATGGATGCGGTCATCACGATGACGGAGCAGGTTCTAAAAAATGATCTGGGGGCCTTGGCCAGGACCCTTGAGGATCTTGATATGGAGGGTCGCACGGTGACAGAGATTCTGCAAAACCTTTGAGTGTGGATAAAAAAGACGAATAAGCATGCATAACAGATCGGAAAAAGGAGGGACAACATGAAAAGATCTCTTATGGGAAAGTTTATGATTCTGAATATCCTGTTGGTGGCCTGGCTGATATTGGGATGGGCTGGCGAGAGCCGGGCGGAGGTTCTGCTCCGTGTCGGCATGAACTCCGCTGACGTTGGCCAACTGGACCCTCATCTTACATCCAAGACGCCGGACGTCGCACTCCTGCAGTGGATGTTCAATGGCTTGGTCCGCTTCAAACCTGGAAGCATGGATCCCCGCAACATTGAACCGGATCTTGCCGAAAAATGGACTTCCTCGCCGGACGGGAAGATATGGACATTTGAACTCCGCAAGGGTGTCAAATTTCACCGGGACTACGGGGAGTTGACTGCAGAGGACGTGGTTTTCTCTCTGCAGCGTGCCATGAACCCTAAGACATCAGCCTTCACCAGCGACTTCGCACAAGTGAAGACCGTTGAGGCCGCTAATCCTTATACGGTGAAGATCACTCTCACCAACCCGGTTCCTTTCCTTCTCGGTCTTGTCAGCAATTACCATGCCGGCATGATTGTGAGCAAGAAAGCCGTTGAGAAGATGGGCGAGAAATTCATAACGAATCCCATAGGCACGGGTCCGTTTATGTTCGAGGAGTACAAGGCGAAGCAGTACGTGTCGTGCGTAGCCCACAAACAGTATTTTCGTGGGGCGCCAACGATCGACAAGATCATATACCGCTACATTCCCTCAACGAGCAGCCGGGAACTTGCTTTCCGGAGCGGTGAGATCGATCTGTTTTACGGGGATCGCGATCAACGCTGGGTCGAACGGATGAGGGGCTACAAGGACACCGTCATAGATGTCTTTGGCCCGGGCGAACATCGCTCCCTCCACCTCAACATGACCATCAAACCCTTTGATGACATACGGGTGCGCCGGGCCGTGGCCCATGCCATCAACCGTGATGAAATGGTCCAATTCCTCGGAAAAGATGTGGCGGAACCTGCTTGGTCGATTGTCCCCAACGGCTATCTGGGACAGACGACGGAAGGGATTCCGAAATACGAATACAATCCGGAGAAAGCCAAGGCTCTGCTGAAAGAGGCGGGTTACCCCGGAGGATTTTCCACGAAGGTTATGATCACGAACGTCGAGTCCCTGCTGAAACCCATGCAGGTCGTCCAGGAACAGCTCCGAAAGGTCGGAATCCAGATTGAGCTTGAGGTCCTGGAACACGCCACTTGGCATGCGCAGATCCGAAAAAATCTTAGCGCCATGGTTTTGTATGGAGCGGCTCGTTTTCCCGTTGCGGACGCGTACCTGAGCCAGTTCTATCATTCCCGGAGCATCATCGGCACGCCCAAGGCTGTAACGAACTTCTCGCACACGAAGGCAGCCGATAAGGAGATTGACGATGCCCGAACCGAGACAAATCAGAAAAAGCAGTTGGAGCTATGGAAAAGCGCCCAGCAGAAAATCATGACAGAGTGCGCCGCCATTCCCGTCTTTGAACTGAAACAGGTCTTTGGCCGCCGCGCTAATCTCGATTACGGGAACGTCTTAGAGGGCTCATTGAACTTGGGGCCTGTTATCGACGAGAAAAGTCATTTCAAATAAATCGGTGCTTTCTTCCTGCTCAAATGGGCAGACGGCTCTGACCGTCTGCCCATTTTCGAGGCCGTTATGATAAAGTTTGTCTTGAACAGGTTTCTCCTGTCCATCCCGACCCTGCTTGCGATCCTGACGATCGTTTTTCTTATTGCCCGCGTCATTCCGGGGGATCCGGCTTCGGTGATCCTGGGGGATTCGGCGAGCCAAGAGGCCTTAGAGAATCTTCGGCACCGACTCGGTCTGGACCAGTCGTTAATTCAGCAATACATCCAGTTTATCACCGGCGTCTTCCGTGGCAATCTGGGCGATTCCCTTGTGAGCGGGACCTCCGTGATGAGGGAAGTCCTTAATGTTCTTCCTTATACCATCGACTTGACCATTGCGGGTGTCCTCATCGGAATCGTTTTTGGCGTTCCTCTCGGCATTCTGACGGCCCTTTACCGGAACTCCTTCCTCGATTTTATCGCCCGCATCCTTTCCCTGATCGGGCTTTCGTTCCCGGCATTCTATTCGGCCATCCTCCTCATTATTGTTTTTTCCCTTCAGCTTGGATGGTTTCCCGTCATCAGCAGCGGCAACCTGCTCGATCCGGTCCAGAGGCTGCACCATCTGATATTGCCTGCATGCAATCTCGGATTGATCATGGTGGCCTATGTGACACGGGCGACCCGTTCATCCATGCTGGACGTCCTACGCGAAGACTATATGCGCACGGCCAAAGCCAAAGGCATCCCCGGCATGGTCATCCTTTTCCGCCATGCCCTCCGCAACGCCCTTATCCCCATCATCACCGTCATCGGTCTTTATATCGGCGTCCTGGTGGGCAATTCCGTTTTGACGGAAATCGTTTTTAACCGGCCGGGATTGGGAAAATTGATCATCGGCGCACTGAATCAGCGTGATTATACAATGCTTCAGGGATTGATGGTCGTTTATTCGATAATCATCGTGATCACCAACCTGATCACGGACCTGACATACGGATTTTCAGATCCTCGGGTGAAGTATTCATGAGCAACGTATCGACAAGATTCTGGAATCCGTTATTTGCCAGGCTGTGGTTTGTTTTTAATCGCAACAGGATCTCCTGGATCGGTGTCGTATTGCTTTTGATCCTTGTTTCTTTGGCTGTTCTTGCCCCTGTAATCTCGCCCTACAATCCGGTGGAACAGCATGTCATGGATCAATTCCGGGGGCCTTCCGCCAAGTACTGGCTGGGAACGGATGAATACGGCCGGGACCTTTTCACCCGGATTGTATGGGGCGCTCGCATCTCACTCACCGTGGGGACCGTATCGGTTATCCTGGGGATGATTATCGGAAGCATTCTGGGGATGTATGCAGGATACAAGGGTGGTGTGAGGGATGAGTTCATTATGCGGGTCATGGATGTTTTCATGTCTATTCCAACCCTTCTTATGGGATTGTTCGTTGTGGCAGTTCTCGGGCCGAGCACGATGAATCTGATCATCGCCATCGCCCTCACGGTCGTGCCCCGTTTTGCCAGGATCGCAAGAGCGCCCACCGTTTCGATCAAAGAACGCGATTATATCGAGGCGTGTCGGGCTATGGGCTTCTCGGATCTGCGAATCATGCTGGTGCATGTCTTGCCGAATATTCTCGGCGATATCATGGTTATGGGTTCCCTGTGGGTGGCAACGGCGGTACGCATCGAGGCCTCTCTCAGTTTCATCGGTCTGGGCGTGCCGCCGCCGACTCCGACCTGGGGCGGCATGGTTCGTGAGGGGTTCGAAAAGATGCTGGATTCGCCAGGGGCTTCGATTTACCCCGGGATATTCATTTTGCTCACGGTGTTCGCCTTCAATCTCATCGGCGACGGACTCCGCGATGTTATCGACCCGAGACTTCGGGAGTCTTAAAACCCTCGACGCTGTCTCACAAGACAGAGACAGAGGATATGACAGGAGCGGTTCACCATTATTATGAACCAAGAGCATCTCCTTGAAGTCAGGAACTTGACGACTGCCTTCCGGATCCAAGGGAACCTGTTCCCCGCCGTGCGGGGGATCGATCTCCATCTGGACCGGAACGAGACCCTTGCCCTTGTTGGCGAGTCAGGTTGCGGGAAAAGCATTACGGCCTTGTCCATCATGCGCCTCATCCCGCAACCGCCCGGGGAAATCGTGTCCGGTGAAGTCTTCATGAAAGGAATAGACCTCCTCACCCTGCCGGAGGAAAGGATGCGAAAAATACGTGGGAACAAGATGGCAATGATCTTTCAGGAGCCCATGACATCTTTGAATCCTGTCCTTACGGTAGGGTTTCAGATCATGGAGGCCCTCATCTATCACCAAGATGTCACCAATGTGAAAGCGAAAGAACTGGCTATCGAGATCATGAACCAGGTCAAGATCCCCTCAGCTTCACGGCGGTTCAAGGACTACCCACACCAATTCAGCGGGGGGCAGCGCCAGAGGGTCATGATTGCGATGGCTCTGGCATGCCGGCCTGAGATCATTCTTGCCGACGAACCGACGACCGCTCTGGATGTGACGATCCAGGCCCAGATCCTGTACCTGCTGGCTGAACTAAAACGGGAATACAGCATGGCCATGATCTTCATCACCCATAATCTCGGCATCGTCGCCAGTATTGCCGACAGGGTTGCGGTCATGTACGGAGGGGAAATCGTTGAGGTCGCCCCGGTAGGGGATCTCTTCGAAAAACCGAGGCATCCATACACGGAGATGCTGTTGCGGGCCGTGCCTCGGGTAGACCTGAACATCGAGAAACTTTCTTACATTCCGGGGCAAGTGCCCTCGATCGATCGCATGCCTCCGGGCTGTCACTATGCTCCCCGTTGCGACCTGCGGATGGAACTGTGCGACAGGCAGGATGCGGACCTCGTTCCCCTGCCGGGAGAACCGGCCCACCGGGTGCGTTGCTGGATCCGCGGCGACAGCAGGGAGATCCAGGATAAGCCATGAGCAGCGATATCCTTCTTCGAGTTGAGGGCCTGCGGAAATTCTTCACGGTGAAACGGGGGTTTCCCAACCCGGTTAAGCTAACGGTCAAGGCCGTTGACGACGTTTCTTTTGAGGTCCGCCGGCGGGAGTCGTTCGGCCTCGTGGGGGAATCCGGCTGTGGCAAATCCACGGTGGGTCGTTCGGTTCTCCGGCTTGTGGAGCCGGATGCGGGTCAAATCCTGTTGCACGGCCAGGACATCCTCCCCCTGGACCGATCCCATATGCAAGACCTGCGACAGAAGATGCAGATTATTTTCCAGGATCCATACTCTTCTCTGAATCCGCGGCGGAAGATCGGTCAGACCCTTGCCGAACCTCTCCGGGTTCACCGCATGGGAACGGGTGGGGAGATTCGGGCAATCATTGATCGGATTCTCGATGATGTGGGGTTGTCCCCGGAAACCCTGGACAAGTTTCCCCACGAGTTCAGCGGCGGCCAGCGCCAGCGTATCGCCATCGCCCGGGCACTCATTTTCCGCCCGGAACTGATCATTGCCGACGAGCCCGTCTCCGCTCTCGATGTCTCCATTCAATCCCAGATTCTCCTCCTCTTCGAGAAACTCCAGGCCGAATACGACCTGAGTTACATCTTTGTTGCCCATGATCTGGCCGTTGTGCGTTATTTCTGTCATCGGGTGGCTATCATGTACCTCGGCCGTATTGTCGAACAGGGAGACCGGAATCGGTTGTTCGAAGAGCCTCGGCATCCCTATACACGGGCGCTGCTGGCTGCCTCTCCCATCCCGGATCCTCGGGCACGCAGGCGAATGGCCCAACTGGAAGGCGAGGTTGCCTCCGCCATTAATACGCCGGAGGGATGTTACTTCCATCCCCGGTGTCCTGAGTGCCGTGAGATTTGCCGTCGGGAATATCCCCCCTGGCATTGGATTGCAGCGGACCAGGGTGTGGCTTGTCATTTGTATGTCTGAAAGGGGGCGCCCTTCAAGGCGCCTGTCAAGGAATGAACCATTTCAACAAGGAGGTTTACCACATGTCAATCCGCGAAGTCATTTATCTCAGTCAGGAAGACGTAATCGCTGCCGGCGGTCTCGATATGGCGAAGTGTATCGAGGCTGTTGAAGAGGCCATGGCTTGTCATAGCCGGGGCGATGCCGTCCTGCCTTCCAAAACGGTTGTCCGATGGGGAGACGCGTTGTCGGAAGCCACTCAGGGACGGATCAATGCCATGCCTGGGTATCTCGGCGGCAAGGTGGACATGGCAGGCATCAAATGGATCGGCTCCAATCCCATGAATCCGCAGAAGTACAATTTGCCAAGGGCATCGGGAATCCTGATCCTCAATGACCCGGAAACGAAACTTCCACTTGCCATCATGGATACGACGATCATCTCAGCCATGCGAACTGGTGCCGCCGGCGGACTCGGGGTAAAGTACCTTTCCCGGGCTGATAGCCGTATCATGGGCATCATTGGCGCCGGGGTCCAGGCCCGGACCCAGGCCATGGCTGCAGCGGTTGTCCGTCCTGCTTTGGAGAAGATCCTCATATTTGATATTGTTCCGGAGCATGCCGAGTCATGGTGTCGAGAGATGCAGAAGAAACTCGGCATTTCTTGCCTTGCTGCGCGTTCCGCTGAAGAGGCGGTTCGGGAATCTTGTTTCTTCGTTACGGTCACGACGGCCCATGAACCCATTATCAAGGCGGATTGGATCCGGCCGGGGCAAACCTTCATCCACATGGCAGGCTACGAGGATGAACTTGCAGTGGTTCAAAAAGCAGATAAGATCGTCGTTGACTCTTGGGTGGAAATCAAGCACAGGGCCCTCCAGACCCTTTACCTTGCCTATGAAAAGGGGATGATTTCGGATTCGGACATTGATGCGGAAATCGGCGAGATCATCATCGGTCGAAAAAAGGGCCGCGAGACAGACGAGGAATTCATCTATTACAACACTGTCGGCATGGGGATCGAGGATATTGCTTTCGGTGGATGGATTTACGGAGAGGCGAAGAAAAAGTCCATTGGTGTCCGGCTTCCTCTCTGGCAGAAACCCCTCTGGGTGTAAACGATTTTGATTGAGCAATTTATCCGGGATCTGATTGGGAGAGGCCGTCCCCTTCCTTTGTGATGCACCTGCATGCCGGAATCTTGGCGATACCTCTGAGATCGAAAGGGTTTGCTTCAAACGTTATGCCGCCTGCCGCTTCATTCATCCGGTCCTGGATGGACTGGCCGGCAATGGCGTTCCTTTCCGAGGGTAATCGACTGCCTCGACGAAGAAGATGCAGTGGTTTCCGAAGTCATCGGACTTCTTTCCGCAGACGATAGACGATTATGTTCCGTCTGCGGGAGGAACGTAGTGCATGGTTTCCTCGATCAGCTTTGCCGGGAGGGGCGCCCGCAGTAGGTTGCTTAAAGCCTGTTCCCTTGGGTTTGCTATTTCCCCGTAAAGAAGTCGCGGATGTTCCGGCCCCACCCCCGGAAGGCGTCGCCGGCCTTTTTCCCGGCGTTCCGGAACCACTCGCCGACGGTCCGGCCCTGTTTATTGGCCCCCTCCCCGGCTTCCTTTATTTTTTCCTGAAGGGCTTTCCCGGTTTCCTGCGCCCCCTTCTTGATTTCCTGCCCCGTTTCCTTCCCCTTCTCCTTGACGTTTTGGCCGACCTCCTTGAGGGCCTTGCCGGTCTCTTTCACCCCTTCCTTAATGCCCTTGCCGGTTTCCTTGGCCCCCTCCTTGATTCCTTGACCGACCTCCCGGGCTCCCTCCCGAAAACCGCTCTGGGCTCCGACAGGGACGGCGAGCAACAGGACCATCATCCAGGTGATGAGAAATATTCGCATGCATTCCTCCTTGTCCGGGGCGGTGGCTGTAACCAGGGACCGGCCGCCCCATTGAGATTTTCCATACGGTTTGCCGAACCATCCGGAATGATTGCAGTGTATCATGGAGGACCACAGCCCGGCAAATGGAATTTTCCCTCGCGCGGCCGCTCCCGGAGCCGCGGATCCGCCTTGACGGACGGTGGCGACGCCGTTATACTCATCCCGTCCGGGAAATACGATTGCAAGGAGGGGAAAATGAAAACATTATTAGGATTGGCCCTTTGCGCCGCCGCGTCGCCGTTGCAAGCGTCCGGGGTGTTCGAGACGGATCTTCTGCCTACCGCGTCCGGTGATCTCAAAATCACTTTCATCGGCCACGCTTCGCTGATGTTCGAATTCGGGGGAAAGGTAATCTATATCGACCCGGTCGGCCAGTACGGAGACTTCTCGAAACTGCCGAAGGCCGACCTGATCCTGGCGGCCCACGAACACGGGGACCACTTCGATCCGGAGACGATCCGGAAAATCAGCAAGGAAGGCACGAAACTGGTCCTGACCCCCCTGTGTGCCGCGATGGTGAAGGGCGGCATCATTCTGAAAAACGGGGAGGAAACGACCATCGACGGGATCCGGATCGAGGCGGTGCCGGCCTACAACATCACCCACATGCGTTCCCCCGGCGTGCCTTTTCATCCCAAGGGGGACGGCAACGGCTACATCCTTACCCTCGGCGACAAGCGCGTCTATATCGCCGGGGATACCGAGAACATTCCGGAGATGAAGCTGCTCGGCCGGATCGACGTCGCCTTCCTGCCGATGAACCTCCCCTACACGATGACCCCGGAAATGGTTGCCGACGTCGCCCGGATGGTGAAACCGGCGATCCTGTATCCGTATCATACCACCGACACGGATACGGCGAAACTTCCGCCCCTGCTGAGGGACGAAAAAGGGATCGAGGTTCGGATCCACCGGATGCCGTAATGATGTTTGTTTATTACTCCGGCAAGTAAACATATCGATAATTGTCATGCCGGACTTGATCCAGCATCCAGTCCTATCCTGGATTCCCGCTTCCGCGGGAATGACGACTTTGACATATATGGTTGCCGGAGTAATATGATAAATTATCACATTTTCGATCATACGGCCGATCTGGGCGTGGAGGTTTTCGCCGCCACGCTTAGAGAGCTCTACGCAGAGGCCTCCCTCGCCCTCTTCGACCTCCTGACGGATCTCTCCGCGGTTCGGGAGACGGAGGAGCGAGCCCTCGCCGTCGGGGGGGAGGGGCCGGACGACCTTTTCGTCAATTTTCTCCGGGAACTGCTCTACGCCTGGAACGGGGAAGGGTTTCTGGTAAAGCGCTGTACGATCCGGGAGGTCGCACCACGGCGGCTGACTGCGATCCTCCTGGGCGAGCCGTATGATCCGGCGTGCCACCGGATCAAAATGGAGATCAAGGCGGTGACCTATCACCAGGCCTCGGTCCGCCGGACCGAAGCGGGATGGGTAGCCAGGGTGGTGTTCGATGTCTGATGTCCGTTTTCGCAGAATCGATGAATGGCGATGGGAGATTCCTCCGACGGGAGGGATGCGCGTTCCCGGCCTGCTCTATACCAGCGAAAAATTGATGAAAGGGATGGGGGCCGACGAGGGGCCGAGGCAGGTGGCGAACGTCGCCCACCTGCCGGGGATCGTGAACGGTTCGCTTGCCATGCCGGACATGCACTGGGGCTACGGCTTTCCGATCGGCGGTGTGGCAGCCTTCGATCTGGACGAAGGGATCGTCTCCCCCGGCGGAGTCGGTTACGACATCAATTGCGGCTGCCGCCTCATCACCACGCGTCTTTGCTTCGCCGATATCCGGGATCGCGTCCCGGCGCTCGTCACGGCGCTCTTTCAGAACATCCCCTCCGGCGTCGGCTCGCGGGGCCCCCTGAAACTCTCGCAGAAGGAGGAGAGACAGGTTCTGGTCGAGGGGGCGGCCTGGGCCGTCCGCCGCGGCTACGGCACGGAGGCCGACCTCGAGGCGACGGAGGACGGCGGGGCGATGGCGGGCGCCGATCCCGAGAAGGTGAGCGACCGGGCGCTGGAACGGGGAAAGGATCAGCTCGGGACCCTTGGCTCGGGGAACCATTTTCTCGAGATCGAAATTGTCGAAAAGATCTTTGATGAGGCGGCCGCCGCGGCCTTCAATCTGGAAACCGGACAGATCTGCATCCTGATTCACAGCGGCTCACGGGGTTTTGGCTTCCAGGTGTGCGACGAATCTCTGGCCCGGATGGTGAAGCACGCGGGGGAGACCGGGATCGACCTGCCCGACCGCCAGCTCGCCTGCGCCCGGCTGAATTCCACCTCGGGCCGTGACTATCTCGCGGCGATGGCCTGCGCGGCGAACTATGCCTGGGCAAACCGGCAGATGCTGATGCACCGGACCCGCGAGACCTTCGAAAAAACACTGGGGATGGGGCCGCGGGAGCTCGGGATGCGGCTGCTCTATGACGTCTGCCACAACATCGCGAAGATCGAGACCCTCCCGGTGGAGGGAAAGGAGGTCCGCCTCTGCGTCCACCGGAAGGGGGCGACGCGGGCCTTTCCGCCGGGCCATCCGGATGTGCCGGCGGCGTACCGGAAGGCGGGGCAGCCGGTCCTGATCCCCGGGAGCATGGGAACGGGCTCCTACGTGCTTGCGGGGACGCAGGGGGCCTTCACGGAGACTTTCGGGAGCACCTGTCACGGCGCGGGCCGGGTGATGAGCCGCACGCAGGCGACGAAGTCCTGCCGCGGCAGGTCGATTCCGAAGGAAATGGCGGCTAGGGGGGTGATTGTGATGTCCTCGGCAAGGGGGACGCTGATGGAGGAGATCCCCGAGGCGTACAAGGATCTCGACGAGGTCGTCGAAGTGGTCCACCGCGCCGGTCTTTCCCGGAAGGTGGCGAAACTTCGCACCCTCGGCTGCATCAAAGGGTAATTATATCAGGAGGTGTAGAGCCTTTCGCCCGGCAGGACGGTCAGGCCGTTTTGCCGGAGCACCTCGATGGCTTTGTCCGGGGCGTCGAACCGGAAGATCATCACGGCGTTCTGGCCGCTCCGCTCGACGAAGGCGTACATGTATTCAACGTTGACGCCGCTGCCGGCGAGCGCCGCAAGGATCCCGTGGAGGCCGCCCGGCCGGTCCGGGACCTCGACGGCCACGACGTTCGTCCGGCTGAACCGGAAGCCGTTTTCTTTCAGAACGCGGGATGTCGCGTCCACGTCGTTGACGATCATACGGAGGATTCCGAAATCGGAGGTATCCGCCAGCGTCAGGGTTCGGATGTTGATCCCGGCATCCTTCAAAATCCGCGTCACCTCCTCCAGCCCGCCCGGCCTGTTCTCCAGGAATATGGATATCTGTTCCACCTTCATCGTTCAATCCCCTTGTTCTTCCCCCCAGTCGCCCCGGGATAAAGATTATAATGATCAGATCCGGCGTTTGTCCAGAACGCGGCTCGCCTTCCCCTCAGACCGCTGGAGGGTTTTGGGCTCCACCAGTTTGACTTTGGCGGATACCCCGAGATAATCCTTGATATCCTTGACGATCCGCCGCTCCATGTTCTGAAGAACCTTGACCTCGTCGGCGTTGGCGAAGACCTGCTCGCCGACCTCTACCTGGATTTCGAGGGTGTCGAGGTTGCCGGCGCGGTCCACGATGAGCTGATAGTGGGGTTCCACGCCCTTGATCGCCAGCAGGATCGCCTCGATCTGGGAGGGGAAGACGTTGACCCCGCGGATGATGAGCATGTCGTCCGTGCGCCCGGAGATCCGCTCCATCCGGATGTGCGTGCGCCCGCAGGAGCACGGCTCCGGGATCAGGCGCGAGATGTCCCGCGTCCGGTACCGGATGACCGGGAAGGCCTCCTTCGTGATCGTGGTGAAGACGAGCTCCCCCAGTTCGCCGTACGGGAGCGCCTTCCCCGTTTCGGGGTCGATGATCTCGGGGATGAAGTGGTCCTCGAAGACGTGCAGGCCGTGCTTCTCCTCGAGGCATTCCGACGCCACGCCCGGGCCGATCACTTCCGAGAGCCCGTAGATGTCGATCGCGTTGATATGAAGCTTCTTCTCGATCTCCTTCCGCATCGCCTCGCTCCACGGCTCGGCGCCGAAGAGGCCGCACTTGAGCTTCAGCGTCGAGGGATCGACCCCTTCCTCCGCCATTACCTCCGCCAGGTTCAGGGCGTACGACGGCGTGGAGGTCAGGATGGTGGAGCCGAAGTCCTGCATCAGCATGATCTGCCGCTTGCTGTTCCCACCGGAGATCGGGATGACCGCCGCGCCGATCTTCTCCGCGCCGTAATGGGCCCCCAGGCCGCCCGTGAAAAGGCCATACCCGTAGGCGTTCTGGACGATGTCCCCCTTGGTGGTGCCGCCGCAGGAGAGCGTCCGGGCCATCAGCTCGGCCCATGTGTCGACGTCGCGCCGGGTGTACCCGACCACGACCGGCTTGCCCGTCGTCCCCGAGGAGGCGTGGATGCGCACCACCCGCTCCATCGGCACGGCGAACATGCCGAAGGGATACGTGTCCCGGAGGTCGATCTTCGTCGTGAACGGAAGGGAGGCCAGATCCTGGAGCGAATGGATGTCCCCCAGCCGGTACCCGCTCTTTTCGAGCTTGTTCCGGTAGAACGGGACCGTCCCGTAAACCCGCTCCACCAGGCTGCGCAGCCGCTTTAGCTGGAGCGCCTCGAGCGCTTCCCGCGGCAGGGTTTCGTACTCCTCGTTCCAGATCATCGACGCATCCCCCCCTTTTCGCTTGATCCTGCTTCGGCCTGCACCAGCGCCCGCCCCGCCCGGAACGCCTTGACGTTCACTTCCACGAGCCGCTCCGCGAGGCATTTCCCCAAGGCCTCCACGTACGCCCCCTCGGGCAGCGGCAGGAAACGGGACCCGGCACCGACCATCACCATGTTCACCGCCCGGACCTCCCTTAAGGAAAGCGCCGCCGCCAGGGCGTCCACCGGGAAGAACCGGTCCGTCACCGCCGCGAGGCGCTCCAATGCGTCGGCCGGGTACGGCTCCCGCCCCGTGGCCACCGACGGCGGGTAGATCTCCTGGACGTTCACCACCAGCGCCCCCCCGGGCCGCAGGTAGTGGGCGAACCTCAAACCTTCGATCTTCTCGAACGAGATCAGCAGGTCCGCCTTCCCCGGCTCGATCAGCGGCGAATACACCTTCGGCCCGAAGCGCAGGTGGGTCGTCACCGCGCCGCCGCGCTGCGCCATCCCGTGGACCTCGCTCTTCTTGACGTCGTACCCCGACAGGAGGAACGCCTCGCCCAGGACCTCGGAGGCCAGCAGCGTCCCCTGCCCCCCGACCCCCGCCAGGAAAATATCTCCCCGGCCGGCCGTCAAGGCTTCTCCTCCCGGACCCGGATCGCCTGGAACTTGCACAGCGGCGGGCACTGGTTGCAGCCGTCGCACAGCAGCGGGTTGATCCGCGCCGTCTCCCCCGCCCACTCGATGGCCGGGCACCCGAACTTCGCGCAGGCCTTGCATCCCGTGCACAGGTCGATTGCGACCTCGAAGGTCGGCCGCGTCTTCCTGCCCCGGCGGTGTTCCGGCAGCAGGACGCACGGCGCCCGGGTGATGACCACCGACGGCTCGGGCCGCCCGACTTCGCGGCGCAGCACCTCTTCGGTCTTCTGGATGTCATGCGGGTCGACGACGTAGACGTGCTCGACCCCCAGCGCCCGGCAGAGCGCCTCGAGATCGAGCCGATGGGTCGGCTTGCCGTCGAGCGTCTTCCCCGTGGAGGGGTTCTCCTGCGCCCCGGTCATCGCGGTCGTGCTGTTATCGAGCAGGAGCACCGTCCCGCAGCCCCGGTTGTAGACGATGTTCATCAGCCCCGTGACGCCCGAGTGCAGGAACGTGGAATCGCCGATGACCGCCACGACCTTCCCCGGCCCTTCGGCCCCCAGCGCCTTCTCGAACCCGTGGGCGGCCCCGATGGAGGCGCCCATGCAGACGCAGAGGTCCATCGAGTCGAGCGGGGGCAGCGCGGCCAGGGTGTAGCAGCCGATATCCCCCGTGACGGCCACCTTCAGCTTCTTGAGCGCGAAGAAGAGCCCCCGGTGCGGGCAGCCGGGGCACAGGTTCGGCGGGCGGGGAGGAAGGTTTTCCGGCGCGCGCAGGGGAACTGCCTCCCCCGTGACCGCCTGGCGCACGATGCGCGGATCGAGCTCCCCGAGGATCGGGACCCGCTCCTTTCCCTCGGCGGCGATCCCCAGCGACCGGACGTGCGTCTCGAGGTACGGGTCGAGCTCCTCGACGACCACCACGCGGGACACCCCGGCGGCGAATTCCCGGATCAGCCGCTCGGGCAGCGGGTACGCCAGCCCTATTTTCAGGACCGACGCCTCGGGGAACGCCTCCTTCACGTATTGGTAGGAGACCCCGGCCGTCACGATCCCCAGCGACCGGTCGCCCCACTCGATCCGGTTCCCTTCGAAGGTCTCCGCGAACGAACGCAGCGCCCGGGTCCGCTCCTCGACCACCGCGTGACGGCGTTTGGCGTTTACCGGGAGCATCACCCACTTGGCGGGATCGCGCTTGAATCCCGGCGGGAACGGCGGGCCGGACGGCTCCCCCGGGCGGACGACGCTCTTGGCGTGGGAGATCCGGGTGGTGGTCCTCAGGAAAACCGGGGTGTCGAACCTCTCGGAGAGCTCGAACGCCAGCCGCGTATATTCCTTCGTCTCGGAGGAGTCGGACGGCTCGAGCATCGGGATCTTGGCCGCAACCGCGTAGTGGCGGTTGTCCTGCTCGTTCTGGGAGGAATGCAGCTCGGGATCGTCCGCCGTGACGATGACCAGTCCTCCCCCCACGCCGGTGTAGGACGCCGTGAAGATCGGGTCGGTCGCCACGTTCACGCCGACATGCTTCATCGCCGCCAGCGCCCGGACCCCCGCCATGGACGCGCCGATGGCGACCTCGACGGCGACCTTCTCGTTCGGCGCCCATTCGGCCCACACGCCCTCGTACCGGACGAGTTCCTCGAGGATCTCCGTGCTGGGGGTCCCTGGGTACGCGGAAGCCACCCGGACGCCCGCCTCGAACGCTCCCCGGGCGACCGCTTCGTTTCCGGAGAGGAGGCGCACGCCTTCTTTATCTGCCGGGATGGACACCTTCGGGATGGACACCTTTTCTCCTGTGGGATCGGCGGACTGCGAACCTAAACGGTAGCATATCGGGCCTTCCCTTTCAATTCCGTAAGGTTCCCCATCTGTTATACTGGTCGCACAATCCCAATCGGAGGGGCGACCATGAGGATCGGTGTGCTTACCGGCGGCGGCGACTGTCCCGGCCTGAACGCGGTCATCCGTGCCGTGGTGCGGAAATCCGACACCCGGAACTCCCGCGTGGTGGGGTTGCGGAACGGCTGGAAAGGGCTGATGGATCCCTCTCCGATGGATCTGGACTCCAAGATGGTGTCCGGCATCCTCCACGTCGGCGGGACGATCATCGGCACCTCCCGGACCAACCCGTTCAAGGACGCCGCAGGGCCGGAAAAGGTCCTGAAGAACTTCAAGCTGCTCCGGCTCGACGCGCTGATCGCCATCGGGGGCGAGGACACGCTCGGGGCGGCGTCCAAGCTGTACGACATGGGATTGCCCGTGGTCGGGGTCCCGAAGACGATCGACAACGACCTGTCCGGGACCGACTTCACCTTCGGCTTCGACACGGCGGTTTCCATCGCCACAGACGCCATCGACCGCATCCACACCACCGCCGAGTCGCACAACCGCGTCATGGTGGTCGAGGTCATGGGGCGCCACGCCGGCTGGATCGCCACCTTCTCGGGGATCGCCGGGGGGGCCGACGTGATCCTGGTCCCCGAGATCCCCATCGACCTGGACGAGGTCTGCGACCTGATCCTGCGGCGCCACAGCCGCGGCAAGTCGTTCTCCATCGTCGTCGTGGCCGAAGGGGCGCAGTTCGCCGAGAAGCCCGGCGACGAGGGGACGCTCATCCTGCAGGAGACGCAGAAGGACGAGTTCGGTCACGTTCGGCTGGGCGGAATCTCCCAGGTGCTGGCGAAGGGAATCGAGCGGAAGACCAAATATGAGACGCGGTTTGTCGTGCTCGGGCACACCCAGCGGGGCGGGTCGCCGACCGCGCACGACCGGGTGCTCGCCACCCGCTTCGGCGTCCACGCCACCGACATGGTCCACCAGGGGGACTACGGCAAGATGGCCGCTCTGGACGGGAACCGGATCATCTCCGTCCCGCTTTCGGTGGCGACCTCGAAACTCAAGACGGTCGACCCGGAGATCTACAACATGGCGAAAGAGTTCTTCGGATAACGCCGCGGGAACGATGACTCCAGGTCAATCGCCGCCCGTTAAATAAGGCGGATTAGCATTATCGCTTTCTCGTGGGGGGTCTTCCGGAAAAGTTGAGGTATCCCATACCACAACTTTTCAGGAAGAACGCCACGCGAACTGGCGGAGGACACTCTTCCCCTTCGCCC
>DIWG01000050.1:50401-50550 GCA_002423465.1 Syntrophaceae bacterium UBA6112
GAGAAGTTCTCACTGTGGCCTGTGTTCTCTGTGGCCTGTGTCGCTGTGGTTTGCGGGGGTGGCTCTGTGTGGCTTGGGGGTGCCGGTCGCGGGGGGAAGATCCTGTAGTAGGCAGCAGGATCGGGCGGAGAGCGATTGCCGCCGGGGGG
>DIWG01000047.1 GCA_002423465.1 Syntrophaceae bacterium UBA6112
AAGGCACCCATCTATCTAAAATAGCGTAACTATTTTTTGGAAACTGTAGAAGATGAGTTTGGAGCAAACCTTGACCGTTCACCGGCTGGGCCTCTTTGAGAAGCTGGGAAAGAGCCTGAAGACCACCAACTGAATAGAGTCTGGAAATGTCAGATGAACATACCTCTACTCGATTCTTTTGGCGAGGATGTCGTGGAGTGCATCAAAACGGGCCAGTTCGTCACCATCGAGAATGACGAGGTTTCGGTGGACGAATAGTCGCAGTCAAAACCTTTACAGTCGGAATGAGTAGCTCCGCTGGGGGCGTCGAAAGGGGGTGGTGCGGAAGGGAGATTGGCAAGGGGCGGCGCTTGCGGCAAGGGAAATGGGAAGTTGAAACCACGTTTAAAAAAAGGAGGGATCCATGATGCGAAAAACAAGATTGATGGTGATTTTGGGGGCGCTCATCTTCGAGGTCTTGCATACGGGAGAGCCGACTTCTTATTTGATCAAGTTGGGTTATCGCGTCTGGAATTGGTAAGAGGACGGTGCGAGATGGGGCCCTGCTGCGCAGGCGCCCCTGCCCCAATCGACAACCCTTGAAAGGAGGGAAACTTATGGAAATGGATGTCTACAAGCAGAATCTCAAAGGATGGAGAGCGGAAGTCGGCATGCTGGCGCCGGTGGCGACGATGTACCGCGAGTATGAGGTGGTGGCCCCCGAAGGAATCCGGTTCAACAGGGCGCTGCTGGGGCTGAAAGAGGTAACCCCCGAGGCCCTCAGGAAGATGGCAGACAACATCGTGAGCGAGTCCGAAAAGCTGTGCATCGGTCATAAACCCGATCTGATCTGTCTGGGTTGCACCTCCGGTTCGTTTATCGGCGGTCCGGGTTACGACCAGACCATCATCAAAAACATTGAAAAGGCCACCGGCGTGCCGGCGACAACGACGAGCACCGCCCTGCTGGACGCCTTCAAGGAGTTGGGCATCAAGAAGATAGCCATGTGCGGTCCCTATCTGAAGGAGGTGTTTGACGTCGCCATCACCTTCTTCAAGCATTACGGCATTGAAACCCTGCATCTGGAATACCTGGGATACAACAAGACCGAAGAGTATTGGGAATATATGCACAACCCCTATCCGGTCTACAAATTGATCAAGGCCAGCCATAAGGCGGCGCCCGACGCCGACTGTATCTTCGTGAGTTGCATGTGGAGTCGCATCATGGGCATCGTGGATACGGCCGAACAGGAGATCGGGAAGCCGGTTGTGTCGAGCTGCAACGCGGTGCTGTACAACATCTTGAAGATGTTGCGGATTCCAGATCCCGTTGACCATTACGGAATGCTTTTGAAAAGACCGCGATAAGGGACCTGGACGCCCAACTTCGACACCCTGGAGGCTATAAATAATATCCAAATAATTGATTTAAAACAGGATTATTCAATTTCAGGTGGTTTGTTTGTAGTGTATTAGAATTATGATATATCTCTTGACAGGATTGTTATGTTTGTGTATAGCGTAGGCTATGTATGTTCGCCTTCACCGCCAACGGCACAGAGGCAGGGAGTACACCTCTGTTCATCTGTGCGAGAGCTACCGCGACCCGGAAAAGGGTGGCAAGCCCCGCAACCGTGTTATTGCCAACCTGGGGCCGGTCGAAAAGATCGGCATGGATGCGGTACGGAGTCTGGCCGACGGATTTTCCCGGATTGCGGGAGAACCACGGAACGCCGAGCCGGCACCCCGTCTTCTTGGCGCCAAAGACTTCGGGCATGTCTTTGCCGTGGCGGAAACCTGGAAAGGCCTTGGACTTTCCGAGATTCTTTCTCGTGCCGGGATCGAGGGAGAGACAAGCTTTACCACGGCAGAACTGATCGAACTGATGGTTGTCAACAGGCTGTGCGATCCGTGCAGCAAACTTGCACTTCTGGAGTGGCTCGATGGCGTGTACTTTCCGGGATATGAAGAGAGCAAGCCGCCCTATCACCACCTGCTTCGTGCGATGGATCGACTGATTGCCGTCAAGGAGAAGGCCGAACTTCTTATCGCGAAACGTTTCCTGTCGCTTCATGAGGGACCGGTTGACCTTGTTTTCTACGACATCACCTCGACCTACTTCGAGGGGGATAAATCTCTTCTGGAGGACGACATCCGAAAGTTCGGGTACAGCCGGGACGGGAAGCTCGATTGCCGGCAGATCGTCATCGGGATCGTGATGACCCGGGAGGGAATACCGCTGTGCCATCACGTATTCCCCGGGAACACGGTAGACAAGTCCACGGTGATTTCCGTGATCCGTGACTTGAAGAGCCGTTTCCGATTGGACCGGGTGGTTTTCGTCGGAGACAGGGGAATGCTTTCGGCAGATAACCTGGAGACCATCCTTGACGAGGAATTGGGGTTCATCGTTGCCCATACCTTGCGGCGAAACGCCGTTGCCGCCGATGTGATCGAGAAACTGGGAGACCGATTCGATCGGACACGGGAGGAGGAACAGTTTCTCGCCGACGAACGGACATCGGTGCGTTTTGTTCTGGCATATTCCCCCGTGATTGCGCTTACGGCCCGTGCGAAACGAGTGACACTTTTGTCCCAGGCTGATGTATTCATTGAGAATGTACTGTTTCGGTTATCCAACCCGTCCCTCCGGGGCAGACAGCCCACACCACAGGGGACCTACGATCGAATCAGGGATTACCTGCGGGATCATCATCTGATGTCCCTCTACCAAGTCGAGATTGAGGACGAGCGTGTGATGGTCCATCCGAACATGAAGGCCCGTTCCTGGGAGGAGAAGATTGACGGGATGCTTCTTGTGGAAACGACGGATCTCACCTCTCCCCTGGAGGAGATCATACACCGCTACAAGGAGCTTGCCGAGATCGAGCGGGGGTGGCGGGCATTGAAAAGCACCTTGCTGTTGCGGCCTGTCCATCACTGGACGGAGGACCGGATCAAAGCCCACGTTTTTATCTGTGTGCTGGCGCTGCAGATCGAGCGTCTGATGCGGAACCGGCTCAAAACCCTCTCTGTTAGCAAAGCCCTCGACCGGTTACGACAGATCAAGGTAGGGAAAATCAAAGTCGGCGACACCGCCACGCTTCTGGCCACGGAGGTGACGGCAGAGCAGAAAGAGATCATGAGGAAACTGGGTGTTCCCGCGCTTCCAACTGCTTTTGTATGAAAATGTAGTGTATAAAATGGATGAGCCAAAATTGTATATCACTGATTATTCAGGGTCATTAGGAAATGGGGTGTCAAACTTCGGTGGACGAAAAGGCCGGCGGCTGCCCCCCAAACGGTGTCCGGCGATGGTTCCGGTTGTGCGACGAAAAGGCAACGTCGCATCCGATGAAGACGGATGGCCGCAACCGGAACCGGCTGAGAGTGGAAGGCGTCTCCCTGGGTTTTCTATCCGCCTTGTCTCGCCGGCGCTCCATGAATATCCATCGGGAAGGAGTCAAATCGCTCTACTTTGCGATCCTCTTCTGCGCGACGCTGGAGATTTCGAACATGACGCCGCCCTTTGCCTATTCCGCCTTCTATCTGAAGACGATCGCCCCGAAGGGATTGACGATGGCGGATATATACCGCGCCTGCATTCCGTTCTTCTTCGTGAATACGGGCATGGTCATCTTGTTGCTGATCTTCCCTCCGTTTATCATGTGGCTTCCCAGTCTGATGAGATGAGAGGCGCCGCGCAAGGGCCGTCAAGGGGGGCATCCGGATAAGGAATTTTGGCGTCGATAAAACGATTCAACTCAAGGAGGTCGTGATGGAAGCTTATCGATTAACCAATGACATGGCTTGGCTGCCCCACACCATCGCCGAGGGGGTGCAGATCAAGCCGATGATTACCAAAAGAGAGCACGATCTGGATGTAACCTGCATATTGGTCAGGGTTCCGGCGGGAAAGGTGGTCGGCGAACATATCCATCCCGCACAGGATGACATCCTTTACCCGCTGTCGGGGAAGGGCAGCATGTGGGTGGATGGGACCGGGAGTTTTTCATTGGAGCCGGGGATGGTGGTCCAGGTTCCCAGGGGGACAAAACCGGGAAGGTCGTCCGATTCCAGAAAAGCCGGGGGATGACGAAGGAGAATTGACGCAGGAGGTAGCTAGCAATGGCTGATAGAAAAGGGGTCGTAATCGTCGGCGAGATTTCGAACGGGAAGCCGGCGCTCATCACCGCCGAGCTCCTCAATATAGGCCGCAGACTGGCGGACGATCTGGGGCAGGAGCTGGCGGCTCTCTTCATCGGAAGCGGCATTGGCGAGGCGGCCCGCGAAGCCGTCTCGTCCGGCGCCGACAAGGTCTATATGATCGACGCGCCGATGTTTGCCGACTATCTCACGGACTCGTACGTGGGGGCTCTGGAGAAATTCGACAGGCAGTTCCATCCGGAGGTGCTGCTTTTTGGACATACGTCTTTGGGCAGGGATTTGGCGCCGAGACTGGCCTTCCGTCTGCAAACCGGCCTGACCCTGGATTGCACCGATCTTGCCATTGATCCGAATAGCAAGCTCCTCAAGAAAACAAAGTCGGTTTACGGCGGGAATGCCACGGCCGTATATGTTTGCGAGGAAGCCCGCCCTTAGATGGCGTCGCTCAGACCCAAGACGGTGGAGCCGGTAAAACCGGACATTTCACGCAAGGGAGAGATGATCCCCTTCGACCCCGCCCTGGACAAATCGTCGATAAGAGGCAAGGTCATCGGCCGGATCAAGGAAGAGGCCGTCGGTATCAAGCTGGAAGAGGCGAACGTGGTGGTCTGCGGCGGCAGGGGGATCGGCGGCGGGGAGCAGTTTCAGCAACTGGAGGAGTTGGCCCGACTGTTCAACGGCGCCGTCGGCGCCACCCGGCCGCTCTGCGACGCCAAATGGTGTCCGGCGCGCTACCAGATCGGGTTGACCGGAAAGCTCGTTTTCCCCGCGCTCTTTATCGGGATAGCCCTTTCCGGCGCCAGTCAGCATATCGCCGGCATGTCCGGCTCCAAGACCATCGTGGCGATCAACAAGGACCCGGAGGCCAACATATTCGGCGTGGCCCACTATGGGGTGGTGGGCGACTATGCCAAGGTCTTGCCCGCCTTCAAGGCGAAGTGCAAGGAGCTCCTGTCGAAAGGGTGATTGGACTGAAATTCGCGGAGGCGGGGTGAAGAGGGGGGGTGGTTTTTCGTCGGCAAAAAAGAGGCTCACGATCGGTTCGCTCGGCTGAAAATCAGAATCGGGCGTTCGGTGTGGAAGGGTTGTATCTCGAAGAGGGATGGCGCCGCATGGCGCATGTCGCGCGGGGATTGAACCCGAGGGGCGTTTCCGGGCGGCCCTTCTTTTGTACCGGAAATGCCTGGCCGTGCGGTTGTAAAAATCTTGGCGGTGCGCCGCAGGGAAGATTGCGCTGGAAATAAACAAGCCAAAAATGAAAGGGGGCAAAATGATCAAATATCCAGAGTACAAGCCCGAGAAAGTGCAGGAGGATCTAAGGGAGATACTGCCGGAGGATGCGATTTCGAAAAGCATCTTTGAAAGGATCAACAATTCCTTGGATCCGTATACGGGGGCGACCGACATCACGCCCGACGAGGTCCCTTACGCGGTGGTATGGCCCAAATCCACCGAGGAGGTCAGCAGGATCATGACCTACGCCAATTCCAAGCAGATCCCGGTGTATGTCAGGGGCTCGGGAACGAGTCTCCATGGAGCGGCCAAGTTTCACCGACGGGGCATCGTGTTGAACGTCCGCCGTTTGAACCGTTTGGAGATCAACAAGGCCGATCAATACTTCGAGTGCGGGGCCGGCCTCCGCTGCCTCGATGTGAAGGAGCGGTTGGCGAAGGAGGGCTATTTTCTGCCCATGGCGCCCGGAAGCATCCGAGTGGCCAGCATGGGGGGGTTGGTGAGCAACAATACCACCGCCCATGCCATTGACTCTGCCCTGGGCAAACCGCGGGATTATGTCATCGGTTTGGACGTGGTTTTGGCCACGGGTGAAGTCCTGCATGTCGGCTCGAAGAGCCACCGCAGGATAGCCGGCACCGATTTGACTCAGTATTTTGTCGGCGGGGATGGCATCCTGGGCATCATCACCAACATCCGGATGAGGCTCATGCCCATGTTCAAGAGCGCTTACGGCGTGGCCTTTTTCGACGATCTGATCCCGCTGGCCCGATCGGCCCAGCGGATCTATCAGGAGAACGCCCCCTTGCCGCTCTTCCTGGAGCTTCTTGACAAAAGATGCGCCGAGCTCACCTTCGAGATACAGGGGCTGCCCAAACCCTCGGGTCCGTTGATTATGTTCCACGCCATGGGGGTCAATGAAGACGCCGCCACCTACAAGATCAACAGGATCGTTGAGGTCATAAAGAAGGAACATCCGATCGAAGCCAAAAGGATCACCGACGTGGAGGAGTGGGACAAAATCTGGCTGGCCAGGGAATCGGCCCTGCCCTTTGTGATCCAAGGGGGGAAAGGGACCTTTGCCTTGGCCGAGATCGTCTCGACAGTGGGCGGACTGGTGGATTGTATGAAGGATGTGATGCACATGGGCAAAGGTATGCCGACCCTGGATGAGTTAGGAGACCCCTATATCTTCGGCCACATCGGGGCCCTGACCTTCCACCCCACTTATATTATCCCTGTGGTATGGCCGGCTGAGAAGAAGGCCGAGGCCGTCGCCGAGATGTTTCAGAAAGAGGCCGATTTGAACATCAAGTACGAGACCACCGGCGGCGAATGGGGCCAGTTCTGCAAGAGGAGCGCCTTCTTCGTCAGGCGATACGGTGAGAAGGCTTACCAACTGGTCAGGGGAATAAAGAAGGTCTTTGACCCGAACGATATCCTGAACCCCAATATCCTACCGGAGGAATAAGGGCGATCATACCGAGAAAGGGAGGTCAAGATGTTAGAGAAAGATGTTAAGGTGCAATTGAAGGAAGAAATTTTAGATATATTGGGCATCTGCATAAATTGTCGGTTCTGTTTTCCCAGTTGTCCCCGTTTCGACATCACTATCGGCGAGAACAGTTGCGGCGGTTCAGGTCTGACCCGTTCTTTGTACTATGCGATCAAGTGGGATATGAAGGACAAGGCGAGCCTTACGGAGCTCAGGGATCTGCTTTACTCCTGTATGACCTGTAAAAACTGCGAGGTGGCGTGCAAGAAGCTGAGCACGGCGACCAAGCTTCTGGATGCCATCGAGAAGGGCAAACAGCTTCTCCTTGAAGAGATGATTGGCCCCATGCCCGACCAGAAAAGGGCCCTTGCGTCTCTGGAAAAGTACGGCAATCCTTACGGAATGGCGCCGTCAGAGCGGAAGGAATGGATGCAGGGTTTAAGCGCTCCCCGCTTTTCCAAGGAGATGGACGTCCTTTTCTATGTCGGTTGCACGGCGCCTCATGACCCGATGGTTGCCCGGATGGCCAAAGCGATTGTCGCCCTGCTTGAGAAGGCGAACGTCAAATTCGGCATCATCGAGGATGAGATTTGTTGCGGCAACCCCTCCCTGAGCATGGGCGAGCGGCTTCTGTTCGAGGACATCTCCGCCAAGAACCTGGATCGGTTTAAGTCTTTGGGGGTCAAGCATATTGTCACCCTTTCGCCGCACTGCTTCGACACCTTTATGAACCGGTATCCGGAAGAGTCGATGCAGGGAATCAAGGTCCAGCACTACACCCAGTTCCTGGCCGATCTGATCGACCGGAAGGCGCTGGTCTTCAAGAAGAAGATCGAAGCGACGGCGGTGTATCAGGATCCCTGCTATCTGGGCAGGCACAACGAGGTCTATGACGCGCCGCGGAAGGTTTTGCACAACATTCCGGGGATCAAGCTGGTCGAGTTCAACAAATCCAAGGTGGACAGCGTCTGCTGCGGCGGCGGCGGCGGGCGCATGTTTGCAGACTTTGAATCGGAAACGGACCGGATTGCCAATCTGCGCGTCAAAGAGGCGCTCGGCATCGGCACCGGGATGGTCGTGACGGCCTGCCCCTGGTGTCTGATCAACATGGTGGACGGGGTCAAGTCGGTCAATGTCGAGGATAAACTGGCTGTGAAAGACCTGGCCGAGCTTTGTTTGGAAGCCCTTTGAAGTCATAATCGAATCCCTCGCGGAGACCGAACAAGGGATTTACATGGAGCATTTTTGAGCTAACTCCACGGTTTAAGAAGACGTTTGTAATGAGGGAGGTGCAAAATGATAAACAGTCGCTTTCAAAAGGGTTTTCTGAGTCCGAAGTCAATTGCAGTCATTGGCGCATCAAATGATCCTGCACGCATTGGAGGCAAACCAATAGACTACCTAAAGCGATTCGGATATCAAGGTCAGGTGTATCCAGTAAATCCCAAGTACAAAGAAGTAATGGGTCTTCCTTGTTGGTTGACTGCACGATTTTTTTTATACTCCACAGACGAAAAATAGTAAAGTCCGGCAAGAGCAAGCGAACATAAAAAATAATCTATAGGCGCTCGGATCGTTTTGTAAAAAAGAAAGTTTTTTTGATCAATAATATAGGACGACCGGTCGGTCTATTATCGACTATCGAGAGAAGGAGGAAAATTCATGGATTTCCAAATGACGGATAGAGAGAATCTGATGCGCGAGGTCACGAGGGATTCCGCAGAAAGTTAGATTTCGCCTAAGGTGGAGGCTATGGAGCAGACGGGGGAGTTTTCCGTCGAGCTTCTCAAGACCATGACCTTTTAACGAGGACAATTTTATGAACGTGATGGTTTGTATCAAACAGACATTCGATACGGAAGCCAGGATCATCCTGAACGGTGCCGGAGAGATTGATGGTAATTCGGTGCTGCAGATCATGAATCCTTCCGATGAGTACGCCGTCGAGGAGGGGATACGCCTGAAGGAAAGGTATGGCGGTCAGGTTACGGTAATCACCGTTGGGGATGACGCGGCGGTCAAATCCCTTCAGCAGGCATTGGCCATGGGAGCGGATCATGCCGTTTTGGTGAGCGATCCCCGCCTGAAAATGCTGGACAGCCATGGGATCGCCGTGGTTCTGAGCCGCGTCATCGGTCGCATGGAATACGATATTATCCTGTGCGGCAGGCTTTCAATCGATGGGGCCAATGCGGAGGTTCCTTCCCGGCTCGCGGAGCGGCTGGATCTTCCCCAGGTCAATCTGGTTTCGAAACTGCAGGTCTCTGCCGAAGGAAAGGTAGATGCCCGGCGTGACATTGAAGGAGGGGTCGAGATCGTCGAGACGAATCTCCCGGCTGTCATCACCGTGCAGAAGGGGATCAACGAGGTGCGCTATCCTTCTCTGCGCCTGGTCATGCAGGCGAAAAAAATGCCGATCCGGAAGCTGGGTCTGGACGATCTGGACTTGACAGCGGAGGATGTCTCATCACCGATCACGATCGAGGGATATCTTTTCCCCCCGCCGCGGAGGCAAGGGAGGACTCTCACCGGTTCATTGCCGGAGATTATTCCCGAGGTGATCCGGTTTCTTTATGAAGAACAAAAAATTTTATAGATGAAAGGGGAAGCGAAACATGCCATTCCTCGTTTATGTTGAACAGCGGGACGGTCGTATCCCCAAGCCTTGCTGGCAGGCTCTCAGTGAAGGCAGGCGCATGGCCGATGCCAGGGGGGAGTCCCTCATTGCGTGTATCATGGGAAACCGGGTCTCCGATCTGGCGGACGCCATTTTCGAATACGGCGTGGATGACCTTTTTCTCCACGAACATGAAAGTTTGGCGCGATACGAAACGGAGCCGCACGCGGCCCTTCTTTCCGACATCCAGAAAAAAACAAGCGCGACGATCGTGTTGATGGGACAGACCTCCATGACGAGAGACCTTGCCCCGCGGGTGGCCGAGCGTCTGGGAGCCGGTCTGGTTACGGATTGTACGGGCATGTTCTGGGATGATCAAGGCCTCCTCTATCTCCGCCCTCTGTACGCGGGCAAGGTTACGGCGAGACTCCGCATGCACACGCCGATTCAAATGGTCCTGCTGCGGCCCAATATCTTTCCCATGGCAAAAAAGGCCGGTGCGGGAAGGGTGCACCGGGTGGTCGCCGAGCCCTCACCCGCCCGGGCAAAGGTCGTCGATATCGTTTGGCAGCAGCGAGACCGGCCGGAATTAACGGATGCGGAGATCATCGTCTCTGGAGGTCGCGGTCTGGGAAAAGCCGAAGGATTTCAGTTGATCGAGGAACTGGCCGATCTCCTGGGGGCAGCCGTCGGGGCCTCCCGTGCAGCCGTTGATGCCGGATGGCAAGGGCAGCCGCAACAGGTTGGGCAGACGGGAAAGGTCGTCACCCCAAACCTTTACGTCGCCTGCGGAATATCAGGGGCCGTGCAACATATGGCCGGTATGAGTACCTCGCGGTGCATCATGGCCGTTAACAAGGACCCGGAGGCGAACATCATGAAAGTCGCCGATCTCTCCCTTGAGGGAGATCTGTACGAGGTTCTGCCTGCCCTGATGCGAGGAATCGAGGAAAAGAAACAGCAGCGGCCATGACCGCAGCCTGTGACACCTTCCGGGAAAGGAATGAATGACCCTACAGCTTGTTGCTAGGGTATCAAAACCGAAAGGATCTTCCCCCGCAGCAAGCTGCGGGGGAATTGCCAAGTTAAGGGGAAACCTGCCATGCAACTCAAAGACGAAGAAAAAAGAATGTTGGCTGGAGAGCGCGGTCCCGGGACAAAAAGAGCCATGGAACTGCTGGTCAAACTGGGGGAAGCCCATGATGCCGAAAGGCTGGCCGAAACCGCCTATGCCCATATCAGTTATGATTTTACGCCGGTGGGTTTCTGGGACCTTATGACCGAAGGGGTGCCCAAAACACCGAACAGGGTCACCACCCACCCCTCCTTCAGCCCCGAAAAATGGGAGCAATGGGGATTACCTCTGGCTAAGTACTGGAGGGCAGAGCATGAGAAAAAGCTGAAGCGATTCTTGGAACTGGGATGGCTACGCACCGAGACCTGCGCCGAGTATCTGATCGGCATCACCCCGCGCAAGGGCGCTATGGTCTCTATGGGCGGCAGTTGCATGCAGGTTACCAACAACAGTCTATTCGGGGCGAGAGTGGACAGGATGGGCATCTGCTTCTCCTTGGCCGCCGCCATCTGCGGTCGAACCCCCCTGATGGGCCTGCTCTTGCCGGAAAATAGACTTGCCAATCATCTGGTCGATGCCAGTGAATTAGACACGAGCAACTGGGGTATTGCTCACTGGCACTGCCTGGGCTATTTCATCGGCGACCAGATACCCGGATTTAAGCCTGTGGCCGTAAAGGGTCTGCCACCCAATCTTCCCTTTGATTATGTCCGGGCGCTGGTGGTATCAATGCCCACTTCCGGCGCGGTCACGCTGGCGCACATAGTCGGCACCACCCCGGAAGCCTCCACCCTGGAGGAAGCTCTGGGAGGCAAAAAACCCGAGAAGGTAATAAAGGTAAGCAAGGATGATATGACCAAGACTTGGGAGAGGCTCAATGTCCGGGATAATGATGTCGTTGAGCATGTGGCTTTTGGCTGTCCTCATGCCACCATTGATGAGATCGGTAAAGTTGCAACGTTGGCAGAAGGTAAAAAATTTAAGACTTCTTTGCTGATAGGCGCCTCAGCACCAGTTGAAGCCTTAGCCAGACGGCAGGGTTACGCCGATATTATTGAGAAAGCCGGCGGGCATTTCTCCTGTGTCTGCCCCTCTATAAATAACCCGTTCACCCGCCCTGATGTCGCCGGTAACAAACAGGCGAAGAGCGCCGCCACCAATTCCGCACGAAGTGCTCATTACCTTGCCTATGTAAGCGGCGTCAAGGTCTTCTTTGGCACCGATGAAGAATGTATCAATGCTGCCATTACCGGCAAATGGAAAGGAGAGGTACCAAAATGGAAATAAAAGCTCACACCGTAAGCGCAGGTAAAGCCGAAGGCGAAGCGATCGTCTACAGAGGACCGTTCTCCTTCCTCGGTGATTTAGACCCGAATACCGGGAAATGCCTTGCCCCACGACATAAATTGGAAGGCCAGAGCCTGGTCAACAAGGTATTTGTGTTCACCACCGGTAAGGGGTCAAGCGGCGGAGATTCCACTGCCTGGGCAATAAAGCAGAAAAATAATGTGCCCGCGGCAATGATTTGCCTGGAGACCGAACCGATATTAACCAGTGCCGTTCTCGTTACCGGGATTCCCACCGTAGACAGACCCGAAAAGGATGTATTTGAGCTTATCAAGACCGGCGATCATGTAAAGGTGGACGCCACCGCCGGTATCATTGAAGTTGTCGGGAAATAGAGACATGTTCGATTTTAACCAGTCGTTAGCCTGTTTTACTGAGCTAATAGCGATTATGGGGGAGTGCTTATTACCTCCCCCATTTTTTATTACAAACGTCTTCTTAAACCGTGGAGTTAGCCTAACTTTTCTTTTACAGCAGATTAATGGTTCGTCATCACAACTCATTGTAATGATTAGATCGCTCTTTGAAAAATCCGAAAATTCTCAAAAACGTGGTGCCATAGAATCTTCTTATAGGTATTGACATTTCGTAGTTATTCACCTAAATATGAGGTGACTAATTCAGGAGGGGTCTCCATGTTTGCGAGAGTGAAAAAATCCGGTCTGTATGAGTACCTCCAGATCGTCCAGAACCGGCGGGAAGGCGCCAAGACCATCCAGCGGGTCGGCGCCACTATCGGCAGGCTGGATCAGATCCGGCAGAAGGGTGAGATTGAAAACATGGTTCGCGCCCTCTCGCGATTTTCCGAGAAGGTCCTTCTGATCCTGTCTGGCAAGAGCGACGACCGTGCCGATTCTCACGCTGACCCTCTGGAGCGACAGCGATCGCTACTCCGGCTATGAACTCCGGCGGATCGGCGCAGAACTTTGCGACGAGATCAAGAAGGACCAGGACGTATCTGAGTTTTCCCTCATCGGTGGACAAAGAAGGCAGATCAGGGTTATCCTCGATCCCACCCGGCTCAAGGCTTATCACCTCTCCGCCTTTCAGATCACCGCCGCCCTGCAGAAGGCAAACTTCCGTCTGCCTTCCGGCTCCTTCCCAGCCGGGAACAGGGAATACCTCGTGGAAACCGGGGCTTTCCTCAAAAGCAGCGAAGAGGTGGGCAACGTCGTAACCGGTCTTTTCAATGGCCGACCCATAACCCTGCGGGATGTGGCCACGATTACCGATGGCCCGGAAGAACCGGCCAGTTATGTTTTCATGGGCCTGGGCGCGGCGGCGGCCCAAAAGGGACTCAGCAGCCCGGCGGCCGGACAGAAAGAGGCTGTCACCATCACCATCGCCAAGAAAAAAGGCGCCAACGCCAGCCTTGTTGCGAGAGAGGCGCTGGCGAAGGTGGAGGCGCTGAAAGGAAAGCTCATCCCCGGGGACGTGAACGTCACCGTGACGCGGAATTATGGCGACACCGCCAAGGAGAAATCCGACGAGTTGCTGAAGCATATGTTGATGGCCACCATCGCGGTGATCATCCTGATTGCGCTGACCCTCGGATGGCGGGAGGCCATTGTGGTCGCGGTCGCCGTTCCCGTGACCCTGGCCCTAACCCTGTTGATCAACTACCTTTATGGCTACACGTTGAACCGGGTGACCCTCTTTGCGCTCATCTTTTCCATCGGGATCCTGGTCGACGATGCCATCGTGGTCGTGGAAAATATCCACCGCCACTTCAAGCTCCACAAGATCGAACCGCTTACCGCCGTCCTGGCTGTTGCCGAGGTGGGCAATCCCACCATCCTGGCCACCCTGGCCGTGATCGCCGCGCTGCTTCCGATGGCCTTCGTCTCCGGCCTGATGGGGCCCTATATGCGACCGATACCGGTTGGCGCTTCGGCGGCTATGATCTTTTCACTTTTGGTTGCCTTCATTGTCAGCCCCTGGCTGAGCTACATCGTCCTGAAGAACGTGAAAAAGGCGGAGGTAACCGAAGAGGGCGGAAGAATGTTCCGCGTTTACAAAAGGATCCTGGGGCCCCTGCTGGAGAGCAGGCTCAAGCGGATGCTGGCTTTGGGGAGTGTCGTCTTACTGCTGCTGCTGGCCGTCACGCTGGTTCCCTTGAAGAAGGTTACCGTCAAGATGCTGCCGTTTGACAACAAGAGCGAACTTCAGATCATCGTCGATATGCCGGAAGGCAAGACGCTGGAAGAGACGGCGGCCATGGCACGGGAGATGGGGGAATATCTGAAAACCGTCCCGGAGGTTACCGATTACCAGACCTATGTCGGAACGGCCGCCCCCTACAACTTTAACGGCCTTGTGCGCCACTACTTTCTGCGCACCGGGAGCACCGTTGCCGATCTTCAGGTGAATTTTGTCGACAAGGAGGAACGGAAAGAACAGAGCCATGCCATCGCCAGGCGGCTGCGGCCGAACTTGAAGAAAATCGGCGACCGGTACGGCGCCCGGATCAAGGTGGCGGAGATCCCTCCCGGGCCGCCCGTCCTCAGCACCTTGGTGGCGGAAATATACGGACCGGAGGCGAACCGGCGGATCGAAATCGCCCGGGAGATCAAAAAGGTTTTTACCGAAACCGACGGCGTGGTGGACGTGGACTGGTACGTAGAGGACGACCAGCCCAAGATCAGTTTCACTGTGGATCAGGACAAGGCGGCCAGGGCCGGACTCAGCACCGAGGCGGCAGCGCAGAGTTTAAGGATTGCATTGAACGGCATGGGCGTCGGATTGGTCCATTTTGAAAAAGAAAAAGAACCGGTCGAGCTCTTCCTGAGGATGCCGCTGGGGGAAAGGGCCGATATCGAAGCCCTGAAATCGATCGGGATGCCGACGCCCGCGGGCGGCATGATCCCGCTATCCGAGCTGGTGAAACGCCAGGACGGCCTGGAGGAAAAGACGATCTACCGCAAGAACCTCAAGAACGTGACCTATGTCCTGGGGGACGTGGCCGGAACCGAGGAGAGCCCGGTTTACGCCATCCTGAAGATGAAGGAAACGATCGAAAAAATGAAGCTGCCCGAAGGCTACGGCCTGAAACAGTACTCCACCGTCCAGCCCTGGCTGGAGGATACCTATTCCATGAAGTGGGACGGGGAGTGGCACATCACCTATGAGGTATTCCGGGACCTGGGGCTGGCCTTTGCGGCCGTCCTGATTCTGATTTATGTTCTCATTGTCGCCTGGTTCAAGAATTTCATGACGCCGCTGATCATCATGGCGCCGATCCCGCTGACCCTGGTGGGAATTCTGCCCGGCCATTGGCTCTTCGGCGCCTTTTTCACCGCAACCTCGATGATCGGCTTTATCGCGCTTGCGGGCATCATCGTCCGGAACTCCATCCTCCTCGTCGATTTTGTGGAGATGGAGTGGCGCGACAAGGGGCATCTGGTCAATGCGCTCCTGATGGCCGGCGCCGTCCGCTTCCGGCCGATCGTCCTGACCGCCGCGGCCGTCGTGGTCGGCTCTTTCGTGATGCTCTTCGATCCGATCTTCCAGGGGTTGGCGATTGCGATGATGTTCGGCGCTGTTGGCGCCACGGCCCTGACCCTGATCGCCGTGCCGCTGCTCTATTTCGAGTTTTTCCGGAAGAAACCCTGCCCGATGGCCGAGCAGATGGGGGAAGCCTGTGAGGCAGACAAAGTCTGAAACCCCGTCACAGAGTGCGTTTTGGATCACCTCGGGAAGCTTAAAAAGCGAACCGACTTGTTCAATCGATCTTGCTGATTTTACTGTAACTTTCCGCATTGCAGACACAGTGTCGGCAACCTCCTTTTTTACCCGGTCCGACACCCTTTCCCGGGGGATCCGCCAGCCATTCTGCGCCCTGCAATTTACCGATTCTTCTTGACAAATAGAACGCTCGTTCTACATTATGGCGGCATGATATTCTCAGAGGAGAAAGATCGTGTCCACTCCTGCCGCCGTTTATCGTCCACGAAATCCGCAAGATTCGGATTACTACCGCTGCGTCGGGGACAATTTTGAGACCTTTATCCAAATCTATGACGAGCATTTCTCCAGGCAGTACGGGTTCTGGCGGCCCTATATTGAGCAGGTGATACAACGCTATCTTGATTGCGGTAATTTGCGAAACGGGTTTGCCCGTGTGAAATGTAAAGACTGCGGCCATGAATTCGAAGAATCAGCGGAGCTAATATTTGCTGGCATTTTCCTGCAAGCGTCGCCATTTTTGCCCATCATGCCATCAGAAACGTGTGGTGGAAAACGAAGTTTAATGTTCATAATTTGGGGAGTGGCTCTGCATGGATGTCCTCAAAAAGGTCCCCCACCGTCATTTCGTATTCAGCATCCCCAAAATCCCCCGCCGTTACTTTCTGTATGACAGGAAGTTTCTTGCCGATTTGAGCCGCTGTGCATGGGAATCCCTGAAGGTTTTTCTCCAGGATGCGGTTCACGAAAACGTTCCCATTCCCGGCGCCGTCATCGCTGTCCAGAGCTTCGGCGATGGGGACAGATTTCAAATCTGTCCCCACACAATCCGCACTGCCACATCCTGGCGACTGACGGCTGTTTCTACGGCAACAAGGGTATGTTCCGCGCCGCCCCTGGAACTGAAAAAGCTGGAGACCATTTTCCGGCACAAGGTGTTCGGGATGCTTCTGAACAAGGGAAAGATCACGAAGGAATTGATCGCCATGCTCTCGACATGGCGGCATTCCGGCTTCAACGTCTTCTGCGGCAACCGCATCTCGCCCACTGATGATACGGCGATGGAAAACCTGGCCCGCTACATCATCCGAGCGTCCTTTTCCCAGGAAAGAATGCAGTATCTGGATGAAAAGGGGACGGTTGTTTATACATCCAAGGACGGCGAGACAACCAGGAACTTCCCGGCGTTGGAATGGCTTGCCGCGATGTGTTCGCACATCCCGAACCGGGGCGAGCAAATGGTGAGATATTACGGATATTACAGCAACGTCTCGCGGGGCAAACGCCAAAAGGAAGGTTCGGATGACGCTATCCCCTGCATCATCGAAGCACAGGGAAACGAAAAGGCTTTCCGGAAAAGCTGGGCCAGGCTGATTCAAAAGATATACGAGGTAGATCCCCTTGTCTGCCCTAAATGTCAGGGGACGATGCGGATCATCAGTTTATGTGAAGCGATTGATTATGTGAAGTAGAGGCATGTTTTGCCCTTATTCCCGAAGGAAATACACACTTCTACTGCACATAATTCCTTCCTCTCAGGTACCCGAAGATCGTGGTCGCGCGAGCGACTCAATGCTTCGGAGAAATTCCCGCAGCCCGTTTTCTCTAAGACTTGCGGAGGCACGCTCGTATGATGGGTAAGTCTGAGATGGTTCCGCCATGCAAACCACCGGATAGAATTATGTGAAGTTTTTCAATAGCGATTCCGGTCGCGACACAAGCAATTACGGGTACTTTCGGCAGGTGTGACCACTTCATCTTCACATAATCAATCACTTCACATAAACTGATTTATGTGGAGCTCCACATAAATCAGCTTTATTGAAGACCCGTCGGTGATCCGGGCCATTCTCAAACATCTGGGGCTTTGGCTGGTAAGGGCAAAACCGCCGCCAAAGGCTCACGCCCCGCCAGGGAAACATGACGCCCTATACGCCGATGGCGATCTTACGCTTCAAACACACCCTGACACTATCTACGGCGACCCCGAAAGCGTAGCTTAATGTTCATAATACACCTGGGATGAATACATCCAGTCATAACGCATTTTGAAAAAAAGGTGTGCCGGAGAGGTCTGTCTGAATTGTGCTCATAAATGCCCTCTTGCCGGGTGACTCGACCAAAAGGGGAGCTGATTTCTCAAAAGAGCCTCCTTTTTCTTTGCTTGACAGGAGGGCGATCCGTCATTCTGGTATGCGCGCTGGACAAACCTGTCCCGTTAAGGTCGTTAAGACAAAAAGTCTGGGAGAATATGGGAGGTCGTCATGGTTCACGGAACACGTGTAAAAAAGGTCATTTGCCGCTGCATTCATCCTGGTCATCCTGCTGGTGGTTGCGCCGGCGCTGGTTCTGGCGGCGGAGGCGGACAAGAAGGACAACCGGCCGGAGCGGGGCATCGCCGTCTATACGGATTATTCCGGCGTCGCAGTCGCCCGGGGGGAGAACGTCCAGATGGACCTGACCCTGGAGAACAAGGGGCGGTCCGATGAGAACATCGACGTGCGGATCACCGCGGTTGCCAAGAGGTGGAAGGCGACGCTGAAGGGCGCCCGCTACCAGGTGAACGGGATGTATGTGCCGGGCGGGAAGGCCAAGACCCTCGCGCTTAACCTGGAACCCGAAAAGGGGCTTGGCCCGGGCAAGTATGCCTTCCAGTTCGAGGCGAAGACCGCGGACGGCAAATTCACCTCCGCCCATACCCTGAACGTAACCGTCGAGGAGCGAAAGGTCGGCGCGGACAATATCCAGATCACCGCCGCCTATCCGGTTCTCCGGGGACAGAGCGACGCCAAGTTCGAGTTCTCGCTGGAGGTGCAGAACAAAGGCGAGACCGAACGCACCTTCAACCTCTCGGCGACCGGTCCGGAGAAGTGGGAGATCAACTTCAAGCCGAACTACGAGCAGAAGCAGATCTCCAGCATCGGGGTGAAGGAGGGGCAGAGCCAGACGGTGGCCGTCGAGGTCACCCCGGCGCAGAATGCAGTCGCCAAAGAGTATCCGATCATCGTCCGGATCGGCTCCGGCGAGAGCAAGGCCGAGGTGAAACTCACGGTCGTCCTCACGGGGAACTACCGGCTTGACGCCGGGACGCCGAACGGGATCCTCTCCCTCGAGGCCTATGCCGGAAAGCCCGTTACCTTCTCGCTCTTCGTGAAGAACAACGGTTCCGCCGTGAACCGCAACATCACCTTCTCCTCCTTCAAACCGGAGAACTGGGAGACCACCTTCAAACCGGAGAAGATCGAATCCCTCGCTCCCGGCGAGATGAAGCAGGTGGAGGTAACGATCAAACCAGGTCCCCAGTCCCTCGTCGGGGATTACTCCGTGGACGTCATGACGAATGGGGAGAAGGCGGACAAGACGGTGGAGATGCGGGTCACGGTGAAGGCCTCTTCGGCCTGGGGCTGGATCGGGATCGGGCTCATTCTGCTGGTGATCGCGGGCTTAAGTTTCCTGTTCATCAAGATGGGGAGACGCTAACCGTGGAAAAAGAGACGGTCATCAGGATGGAAGAGCTGACCAAGCGCTATGGGGCGCAGACGGCGGTAAACCGTCTGAGCCTTAAGGTGCTGGAGGGGGAGATTTTCGGCTTTCTGGGACCGAACGGGGCCGGGAAGACGACGACGATGCTGATGCTTCTCGGGCTCACCGAACCGACCTCCGGGACGGTCCGGGTCTGCGGCTATGACCCGGCGCGCGATCCCCTGAAGGTGAAGGAAATGATCGGTTACCTGCCGGAGAACGTCGGCTTTTACGAGGATATGGATGCGAGGCAGAACCTCCGCTACATCGCCCGCCTGAACCGGATCCCGGACAAGGTTTCCACCGGGCGGATCGACCGGCTCTTGGAGGAGGTCGAACTCGCGAAAGAGGCGGACAAGAGGGTGGGGTCCTACTCGAAGGGGATGAGGCAGCGCCTGGGGATCGCCGAGGTGCTGATCAAGGAGCCGAAGGTGGTCTTCCTGGACGAGCCGACGATCGGCCTCGATCCCGACGGAACGAACCGGATGCTCGATTTGATCCAAGGTCTCAGCCGGGAGCGGCGGATGACGATCTTCTTTTCGTCCCACCTGCTGGACCAGGTCCAGCGGGTCAGCGACCGGATCGGGATCATGATCCAGGGGAAACTCGTTGCCGTCGGTTCCCTCGACGATCTGGCTCAACGGGGGCTGGGACTGGAAGAGGGCGAGGCGTACACCCTCGAAGAGATCTACATGAAATATTTCAAGGAGGCGTGACCTTGCACGGGATCTTCACGATATACAAAAAGGAGATGGAGGACCATTTCAGCAGCACGCGGTTCCTGCTGATTACGGCGCTGATCGTCATGGTCGGGGTGATCATCGCCTCGATGGTCGGCATGTCCATGCGCGATGAACTCCAGGGGATGGCCAAGCCGGATTTCATCTTCCTTCTTCTCTTCACCTCGACGGGGAAGCTCTTCTCCTTCATCCAGTTCATCGGCTTTTTCGGGCCGCTGATCGGGATCATCCTCGGTTTCGACGCGATCAACCGCGAGCGGACCGGCCGAACGCTGAGCAAGCTGGTCTCCCAGCCGATCTACCGGGACGCGATTATCAACGGAAAATTCCTGGCCGGCATGACGATGATCGCGATCGTGATGGTATCACTCGTGGTCATCATCGCGGGTCTGGGCATCCGCCTGATCGGCGTGGTTCCGGGTGCGGAGGAGCTCGGGCGGCTTCTGATCTACCTCGTCCTCAGCATCCTCTATATCTCGTTCTGGCTGGGGGCGGCGATTCTCTTCTCCGTCGTCTTTAGGAGCACGGCCACCTCGGCGCTGGCGTCGCTCGCCGTCTGGATCGGCCTCTCCTTCTTCATCGGCCTCGGGGGCAGCCTGCTGGCCGATGCGATCGCCCCGATGACTCAGACGGCCGACATGGCGCAGGCGCAAGATTCTTTTGTGAAGAATGCGGAGGTCCAGCGCGTCGCCTCTTTGCTCTCCCCGGCGACGCTCTACGGGGACGCAACCTCGACGATTCTCGACCCGCTCCGCAAGACGCCGCGTTCCTTCGTACTGATGGGGCCCATGGAGAGGATCTCCCTTTCGCGCTTCCAAAACCCGCTCCCGCTGCTTCAGAGCGTCGTGATCGTTGCGCCCTTCCTGATCTCCCTGATTGCGATCACCTTCGTCTGTTTCGGAATCTGCTACGCTGTCTTCATGCGGCAGGAGATCCGATCGACGTAGGTCCGCCTACAGGAGGTTTAAATCCAAGGATTTCGACTGCGCCTTACCCAAATATATCGTTCAGCATTTTCAGGTCGTCGTACAGATGCCGGGTGATCAGAAATTTCTGAAGGACCATTTCCTTGCCGTTGGAGCCGAGGCGTTTGGCTTCCGTGGGATTCTCCAGGATTGAAATGATTCGTGCGGCGCCGGTCTTGATATCGGTCGGATCGATCAGATATCCGGTCTCACCATCCACCATCTGAAGCGGAATACCGCCGACATTGGAGGCAACGACGGGCTTTTCTTTCCAGAGCGCCTCCGTGACGGTCAGTCCGAATCCTTCCCGGATGGATTTTTGAATGACCACCGAGGAGATTCGCTGCAGAGCATTCACCAGAATGTTGTCTTCCACGGTCAGGAGGATAACATCGTTCTTCGCGATATGGCTGTTGGCCCTCTGTAATATCTTTTGGTAGATCAGGATGCCTTCCGGATCATCCGCTGCCATGCTGCCGCACAGGACAAGCCTGCAATCAATCTTGGCCTTAACGAGTTTGAACATCTCGATGACATTGGCCGGATCCTTCCACTTGTCGAAGCGCGAGATCTGCGTCAAGATCGGCTTGTCGGTCGGAACGCCGTGCTTCTTGAGTGTCCTCCCGATGAGATCCTTGGAGATCTCTTTGTTTTTCGGCGAGAGCGGATCGATAGCCGGATGAATGACCGAATACTCCATGGGAAGGTCATCCTTCATGTAGCGACTATCGGATACGATCACACGGTCGTAGCGAAGGATGAATCCCTTGAGGTAATCCCAGAGCTGCGGGTTGGGCCGGGAAAGATCGACATGACAGCGCCAGATCCATGGCTGTTTGCGCTTGTAGAATCGAATGAGGGGGAGAGGCTGTGGATCATGGACGATGACGCAGTCCGCGTCAATTTGGCAGTATGACGCAAAATCCTGATTGTTCCGGGTATAGATGGTTTTCTTGATATCGCTTAAATTGATGGGGTCTCCCTGGATCGCGTTGTGAAATTTCTTGGTAATGGTAAAGAACTCCGGGGTGCCGCGCAGTATCCGCCAGTCGACCGACACGCCGACATCGTTCATAAGCGGGATCAGGGAATACAACATCTCGGCCACGCCGCCTCCATAATAAGTGGAGTTGATGTGCAGGACTCGCAGCCCATACAGGTTTTTAGCCATCTTCACAATTTCGGAGATCACCTTGTCTCCAACGATAGTTCGGTATTCATCTATTGCGCGCATGGGCAGCCTCCGTGAATTCGTGCAATAGGGAACGGATGTCTGAATGCACATTCACATTGTATCGTGCCTTGGACATTTGTGTCCCCACTTTGATTGAAAAGGCTCCGTTCGGCATGACCGCGAACAGATCCTCATCCGTCCAATCATCTCCTGCCACGAAGATGAAGGAAAATACGGCCGAGAGAAAGAATCGCTGGAAGAAGATTCCCTTGCTGATTCCGGTCACTCTCATTTCAACGCACCTGTTTCCCGGCAAGACATGGGTGCGAAGGTTGGTTGTCAGATTGGAGAGCATGTCGATCAATTCATGCGCGGCGGTTGAAGCCGACTCGCTTTCCGCCTTGCGGTAATGCCAAACCAGCGAGAAATCCTTCTCTTCGATGAACGACAGAGGAATTCTGTCCACATACAGGTTCAGAAGCGGACGGATCTCCTTCTTCCATGCATCGCTGGGAGGAGTGATTGTCGGTTCCCAATTCTCGAAGGGAGAGCGCTTGACCCAACCTCCATGTTCGGCAACCAAAATGGCGTTTGTTGCCTTGAACCACGTTCCCAGGGTTTCTCTGTCTCGACCGCTGACGATGACCAGGGTGGTTTGCGGAATGGCCGTCAGTCGATTCAGTATGATCAACAGCTCGTCGTCCGGGACCGCCATGTAAGGTTCACTCGCGAAGGGAACGAGAGTGCCGTCATAATCGAGCAGAATCAGCCGATTTTCCGCAATCGCAAACTTGGTGACCATATTCGCGCGAGATGCGGCATCGAGATGCCTCACTCCGAGTTCCTTTGTGATTTCCTTGATCTTCCGCAAGCTGGTCAAGACACGATTGATCCACCATTCGATATTGTGGATTTGCAACCGTTCCCGCATGGAACGATTGCGACGTTGCTGCTCTTCAGGCGGCATCGTGAGGGCATGGTGCAGTCCTTCGCAGATTTCCTCCTCGCTGTTGGGATTTACCTGGATCGACTCGACCAATTCCTTTGCAGATCCGGCCATCTCGCTCAGGATCAATACACCGGTATTGTCCTGTTTGACGGCAAGGTATTCTTTCGCAATGAGATTCATCCCATCCCTGAGCGGTGTTACGAGCGCGACATCGGCAATGCCGTAGAGGCCGATCAACTCGCCAAAGGTGAGCGACCGATAAATGTAGCTGATCGGAGTCCAGTCGAGTGCTCCGAATTCGCTGTTGATGTTGCCTACGCATTCATCAATCTCCCGCTTGAGCGCGGCGTAACGCTCGACCCGTTCCCGGGATGGAACAACGACGAGAACGAATACGATCCTCTCGCGCCATTGCGGATACCGCCGGAAGAACAGCCGGATTGCGCGGAGGCTTTGCGGAATGCCTTTCGTGTAATCAAGGCGGGAAACATTGAACACGGTCTTGCGTGTATTCATTCGACGGATTTTTTCGATTTCCTTATGGAGTGAGGGATTGCGCATAGCTGTCGAATACTTCGCAAAGTCGATCCCCATGGGGAATACATCGACCTGTAAAGCGCGTTTGCCGTCCATAATCTGACCGAGATTGTTGTCTATTCCCAGTGTCCGACGCACGCAGCCGAGGAATGCCTGTGCGTAGTCATGCGTGTGAAAACCGATCAGGTCCAAGTTGAGCATGCTCTCCAGGATTTCCCGATGCTGAGGCATGAGGCGAAAGATGTCGTATTGCGGGAAGGGGATATGGAGGAAGAATCCCATCGTCGCGTCGGGAAGATGTTTGCGAAGATACCGCGAGACCAGCAGGAGGTGGTAATCGTGGATCCAGATCGTGTCGCCGGACCTGTAAAACTCGAGCACCTGCCGGCTGAAGAGTTCATTGGCTTTTTTGTAAGCCTCCCATTCGACCGACGAAAACTTGGCGTAACTTGGGAGGGAGTGAAATATTGGCCAGAGGGTCCGGTTTGAAAAACCCTCGTAATAGCGTTCCGAAACCTGTTTAGACATAAAAACGGGGTGAAAATTATAAGCATCCGTGAGTTTTTTGCTGATCGCCTGCCGGTCGTCCTGTTCGACAAATCCCGGCCAACCAATCCACAGGGTCTCGTACTCGTCGTGCAAAGAGAGAAGCCCGCTCACCAAACCCCCGCTGCTGGGCGTCACTTCAGGGATTCCCTCACCATACCGGACGGTCATCGGAAGTCGGTTGGAGACAATCAAAATCCTTTTTTTATTGAGGACATCAACCATTGAGTTCTTGTCCATATTCCCGTCCTTTCAGTAAACGACCACCGGTTGAAGACGGGTTTTGTTAATAATCCTTGCCTATGTTGATTCCCGCATCGGCTTCCGCGGCGTATCGCAAACCTCGATGGTTGAGAAATAGGAATCCATCCGGTCCCGAAGCGCCTTGAAAGCGGCCAGCTCTTTTCGGGAGATCGACCCGCCTTCAGGAATTTTAATCTTCAGCGGATTGACGCATTTATCACTGACCCTGACTTCATAATGGAGATGGGGCCCCGTGGAAAGACCGGTTGATCCGACATTGCCGATGATCTGACCCTGCTCCACGGTCCTGCCCCTTTTGACTCCCTTAGAAATTTTAGATAAATGGCCGTAGTAGGTTTTCCAGCCATTGGGATGTCTGATGATGACCATGTTGCCGTAGGAGCCCTTCCAACCGGCATGGATGACCCTTCCATCGCCGACGGCGGAAACAGGCGTCCCGGATGCTGCGGCGTAATCGAGACCATTATGGGGTCTTCGGATTTTGAGAATGGGATGAAGACGTCCCTTGGAGAAACCGGAGCTGATCCTCCGGAAATTGAGAGGCGTTTTCAGAAAGGCATTTCGCAGCAATTTCCCCACTTCGTCATAGTAATCGGATTTGCCGTCATGATCGAAGCGGTAGGCCTTGAAACGCTCGCCATTATTGGTAAAATCAGCGGCGACAATATTGCCATACTTTTTGAATACCCCATTGCGAAAGAAACCTTCGACAACGATGCGATAGGAGTCGCTCTTTCGCAGATCCGCGCTAAAATCGATGTTCCAAGCGAAGATATCGGAAAGCTGCAGGGCCAACAATAGATGTTCATGATCCTGGCCGATGGAGGAAATCAGGTTGTCTTCGATGGTCCCGGAAAGGGTCAGAAGTTTCATTTCATAGGGAATAACGGCCTTTTCCGCTTGAAAACCCGTCGCGATTTTCCGGATTTTCAGAAAAGAATCCCGGTCGATCCGGTAAACGAAAGAATTGACCCGATTCTGACCGTCAACAGTCACCGTGTAAGATTGTCCGGGATGGACTGTTCGCAGCGGATGAACCTTGGCCGCCACTTCCCGCATCTCAAAGAGCTCCCTGATGTTGAGGCCATGCTTGGCGAAAATGGCCAGGAGGGTCTCCCCATTCAGGACCTTGCCCTGGATGGCCCGGAACTCCGGCCGCACCGGAAGTGATTTTTGTTCGGTATTGACATGAAACAATGGAGTGATTGTAAGACCCAGGCATGCAATGACCAAAACCGCCAGGGTGAATAGCAAAGCCTTTCTTCTTTTCAAATGTCCGCCCCTCATCAAAGAATCCCTACAGGAATAGGGAATGTTTCATTATCTTTTGGTGAATCCCGCCTTCACCGTGGCCGATCGGACGCAAGCTCTCAGTACCCGGCTCTGATGCTCTTCAGTGTATCGAGGTATTCCTCTTTGCGGGCCAGGTTCGCCGCGCTTTTCAGATCCCTCATCAGAACGTCGAGCGGCGGGCGGATATCGAGTCCAAGGTTGTTGAGCCTGCGCCGGTTGGCCTGGTCCAGGATAAGGATGCAGTAGTACTGGGTCAGCATCCTCACCCGGGAGTCCCGCCGTATCAGGTAAGACGATCCGCCAAGGGTGTTGAGGAAAAATACGGCATAGGGGTAGACATCCTTCAGGGATACCTGCAGCGCAGGGCCGTCTGGCCTGCACTTTTCCTGCAAGTCCATGGCCTGATAGAGAACTGCAAAGGAGGACTCTATGATATCCCCTTCCTTCCGGATGATGTCCCGCAGCAGCAGGGTATTCTTTTTCCCAAGAACCCGGTAGAAGTGTGCCTTGTTCTGGAGAACCCTCATGAGGTCGTCCGTTTCCAGTTGTACGAGCGGTGGCCTATCGAGCAATCGGGCCAGGAGGCTCTTGAAGTGCTCGAAACTTCCTCCCTTGAGCTGACGGGACGCGATATAGCCCTGCCGGTCCAGATAGGCGAAAAGCGCTTGAAGCTTTTCCCGATTCTCCTTGCAAACATCCTCCGCCGCCGGCGCACGATCCGCAGTCGGTGATTGCACCCCGGGCACGACCGTGACGGCGGGGCCAAAGACCTCCGACGTTTTTTTGACCCGTTCCGGGCCGCCTCTCTCCAGGCCCCAATAAAGGTATGCCGCCAGTCCCAGAACGACGATCAGGACAACAATCAGGATCTTCTTGATGGGTACCTTTCGTTTTGTCTCCATAGAGGTTCCTCCATCAACAACCAGTGATTTTGTTATACCGTAAAATCAATTCGTTCTGTTTGCTCATCGGCCATGAATTCCTGAAGCGACCCTTGTCATCCGTCAGGTCCTTTTGCCGTTTTTTTCTGCGCTGCCGGCAAATTCACTTCCGGTGAAAGAATGAGCCTCGGTGGAATTTCCTGTGCCCCGAGGATATGAACCAGTTCGTCCAAGCTTGCGGATATATCCTTCAGTTTCGTGAGCGGCAGAACCTCCAGCCTGGTAACCAATAAATGCTGTGCAACGTGCGGCGCTTTAGCCAATATCTCATTACCGGCATCCGTCAGCTCTATTTTTACAACACGCCGGTCTTTATTGGTGCGTATCCTTTGAATGAGACCCCGCAATTCAAGGCGGTTCAGTATTCCAACAACCGTAGCCGGTTGAATATACATTTTGGCGGCCAGATCGGACACCCTGACCGAAGAGAGTTCCCCGATCAGTTTGATGGCCCATAACTGAGGTCCGGTCAGACCGGTTTCACGTTTGGACTTCTTGGAATGTTCGTGGATCACCTGAAATACTTTTCGAATATCATTAATAATTTCTGTAATCACCCCTGATTTTCTTTCCATAGATACCCCTTGGCTGTTGAGGATAGTTGATTTCTAACATGTTTTTTATTATGTCTCAAATCATTTATGATAATATGATTTTAATACAAATGATTTGTGTGCTATATTCAGCCATGCTTTCATTTTGAGAACTAAACATAAACGGATATCAACAAACTATAGAGGGGAGAAGATGAGAAAAAAGAAAACGCTGCGGATAGGGTTGGCTACTATGGTTTTGTTTCTGTCTTTTGTATTGTTTGCAGGTTGTACCAAAAAGAGCCCCATGAGGAGCGAAACATGGGCCCCCGGGGAACAGAAACCCACAGTGCAGGCCCCGGCGCATGCCTTGACGGACGACAAAGAGACCAGGAAGAGTGCATTCGGTGAGCAGACGCTCGCGGATCAGGGACTCAGAGAACAAACGCTCCGAGATCAACGGGCCGGAGGGAAAGTTCTCGAAGGAGCCAAAGGAGGGGCCACAGAGAATGAGATAGCGATTCTCCAGGAACTTCAGATTCCCGACATCCATTTCGATTTCAACGAATACAAGCTTTCGGTGGAAAACCAGGCAATCCTGAGGGCAGCCGCCCAAGCCTATCTGAAATATACACATTATACGTTTGTAATCGAAGGACACTGCGATGAGCGGGGCACCGCGGAATACAACCTGGCACTGGGCCAGAAGCGCGCCGAAGAAGCAGCCAAATTCCTTATGAACCTGGGCATCGCGCAGGAGCGGATCAAGACGATCAGCTATGGCAAGGAGAGGCCTCTGGATCCCGGGCATGACGAAACGGCCCTGGCCAAAAACCGAAGGGACCACTTTGTTGTATCCCAATCAGTAAAGTAGCCCTCATTGCTGAAAACTCTTCACGTATGGGATAATCAAAAAAGTTGTATAAGAAAAATCTATCTTGAACAGGGCGCATCCAGACCAACGTCCTATTTCATGATCGCCGGTTACGGGAAAACGGACAAGGGGAGCGACAGCAGAGTCGATGAAAAAAAGTCTGGTTGAAGAGTCGGTTCTTTTTATCAGCGTCTTGAAATGGGTCATTCTGGCAACAGGGATCGGAATGGCCGTAGGTCTTTCAACGACGGTCTTCCTGAAAATTTTGGACTTCAGCATTTCCCACATCCAGGTTTCTCCATATTCTTTTCTGTTGTTGCCCATAGGTCTGTTTATCAGCGCCCTTGCCGTTCAATATCTTTCTCCCGATGCAAAAGGATATGGAACGGAAAAAGTGATCGAAGCCGTTCACAAACACTCGGGGAAAATGTCTGCCGTCGTCGCGCCCGTAAAATTATTCGCCACGATCGTCACCACCGCAACGGGGGGATCCGTTGGACAGGTCGGACCCTGCGCGCAGATCGGGGGGGCGCTGTCATCTCTCTTTGCGGACATCTTGAAATTCGATGCCAATGATCGGAAAAAACTGGTGATCTGCGGGATCAGCGCCGGTTTTGCTTCCGTTCTGGGGGCGCCGATTGCCGGCGCCATTTTCGGGGTGGAGGTTCTCTTCATCGGGAGCATTCTCTATGAAGTGCTTCTGCCCTCATTTATATCGGGAATGATCGGTTATCAGATATCCTCCTATTTCGGAATAAACTATTTTCAGTATCACCAGGATTTTATCCCGGCTTTTTCAGAAATGTTCTTTTTGAAGGTTGTTCTCGCAGGCATTTTTTTTGGAATTTGCGCCGCCGTTCTGATCGAAATCCTCAAAGGCATCGATAAATTGGCCGGCCGGATCAACCTGTGGGCCCCGCTGAAGGCGCTGGCAGGCGGCGCCATTCTTGTGGGATTGACGTTCCTCACATCGACGAACTATCTGGGCCTGGGACTTGAAACGCTCAAGATTGCGATCAGCGGAGCCAAAATCGTCCCCTATGCATTTATCATGAAGGCCCTCTTTACGGGGATCACCTTCGGTTTCGGAGGCAGCGGGGGGATCATTACCCCCATACTCTTCATGGGCGCCGTCGCTGGAAGCGTATTCGGCGATTTTTTGGAATTGAATCGCGGAACTTTTGCCGCCATCGGCATGGTCGGCGTGTTGGCGGGCGCCGCCAACACGCCGATCGCCGCCAGCATCCTGGCCATGGAACTCTTTGGCTTGGAGATTGCCCCTTATGCTGCTGTTGCCTGCGTCGTCAGTTTCTTAATGACGGGCCATCGCAGCGTTTTCCCGACGCAGATTATGGGGTTGCAGAAATCGTCGTCCGTTCATGTCGAACTGGGCAATGAAGTGGAAACAGCGGAAACCTATTACGAACCGAGGGAAAAGAGTTTCATCGGCATCTGTCTGCGACTTTACAATAAGATCAAAACCCGTAAACGCGTCGGTTGAAGATTTCGGCGACGGGACTTACGGATGGGGGAGCGATACATTTGCAACGTCACAGGGAACCTGGTTGAAGTCGCATCCGGGGTATGTGATACGACCGTGATAGTAACTGGAAAGGGTTTCCAAAAAGCTGTCGACGATCAGGTTTATTTCCGACAGCGTGATGTCGCATTCTGAAAACTGTCCGTCTTGCGTCGTATCCGTGATGATCTTCCGGATCAGATCCAGAAGTTTTTCCCGGGCATGGCCATTGAGTGTCCGCGCGGCGGCTTCGATGCCATCGGCCAGCATCAGGATGGCTGCGGCCTTCGTTTGCGGTTTGGGACCGCGATAACGGTATTGCTCTTCTTGAACTTCTTCTCCGGTCGTCGCTGCCTCTTTCTTGGCTTTCTCGTAAAAAAATTGCATCAATTTGGTTCCATGGTGATGGGGAATCAGCTCGACGATCGCAGAAGGAAGATGCGCCTCCC
>DIWG01000001.1 GCA_002423465.1 Syntrophaceae bacterium UBA6112
GCGATGTCCAGCATCGGCTCGCCAAAAAACAGATCGCCGCCCTGCTGCTCGATGGTTAAAAGCCCCCTTTGAATTGCGCCGACGGAGGCGGCGGAGATGTTTCCATATTGGGTGGTGAACTGCTTGGCATTGTCGCCCACAAACCGGAGCATCGTCTGCAGGTCCTTCAGATCCAGCAACAACATGCCGCGATCATCGGCTATTTTGAACACCAGTTGCAGTACCCCGGATTGAGTCTCGTTGAGGTTCAGCAACCGCGCCAGAAGCAGCGGTCCCATATCCGACACGGTTGCCCGCACCGGATGGCCGGACTTGCCGTATACATCCCAGAAAACCGTTGTATTGGCGCGGGGAGCAAAGTTTCGGATGCCGATGGATTTCAAGCGCTTGAGCATCTTTTCCGAGGCGACGCCTGCCGCGCCGATGCCCGATAAATCCCCCTTGACGTCAGCCATGAAGACCGGAACCCCGATTGCGGAAAAGGATTCGGCCATCTTCTGCAAAGTGACCGTTTTCCCGGTGCCGGTGGCCCCGGTAATGAGGCCGTGACGATTGGCCATACGCGGCAGCAGGGTGATCTCTTTTCCCTGAGACATTGCGATGATCAGCGGTGAGTTCATTTTCAACTCCTCTGGGGATCGGCTTTTATTTACGATTGTTCCTGAAAACTACCGGTTATGAGCAGGATAAACGACAAAAAAGAGGGATTTATACGTCAATAATGTTGGCAAGACCTTTCCCCTCATAATAAAAGTATAAGGAGAAGGCTCTCATGTGTCAATTGAATTTTGGCGGGACCCGCAAAGCCCTTCCTTTTCATGCCAAAATGGTGCATAATTCCATCCGTGATCCAAACGTGACGGCCTCGTGAAAAGTTGGATTTGACTAGGGTTGTCATGCGGCGCTTATCAAAACATGTTGGAATATCGGTTATTTACATACACCCTTCGATGAGATCAGGGTGACAGCGGTGATTTTTACGAGATTGTCAGGGGAGGGGGCGGCGATTTCACTGCTTCGCCTCCTTTGGGGAGGAACCACGATGGGTTCGGCAAACGGCTCAACGGCTCAGGGTCCGGGTGACACCTGGCGGGGACGACATTCCGTCTTTGTCACCGGCCACCGCGGCTTTTCCGGGGCAGCGCCGGAGAATACCCTGGCCGCCTTCCGAGCGGCGATCGATGCCGGATGCGATATGATCGAACTGGACATCCATCTTTCCCACGATAGGGAGGTGGTGGTCATCCATGACGACACCCTGGAACGGACTACGACCGGCAAGGGAAATGTGGCCGACCAGACCTTCACGGAGTTAAAGCGGTGGGATGCCGGCGCCTGGTTCTCTCCCCGATTCGCGGGAGAACGGATCCCTTCCCTGGCGGAGGTCCTGAAACTGGCCCGCAACCGGATTCTCGTCAATATCGAACTGAAGAAGGGGAAAAATTTCCCCTACACGATGGAAGAGTTGGCCGACCTCGCCCTCCGGGAGGTCGAAAAAGCGGGCATGGAAAATCAGGTTTTGTTCTCTTCCTTCGACCCCGTTGCCATCGATCGGATCCGCGAGAAAAATCCCGCCCTTCCCGTGGCCCTGATTCAGGATAAGCCCTGGACGAGTCCCGAGGCGGCCGGAAGGGGAAAGGTCTATCCGATTCTCAACTGCCGGGCTACCGTGCTCAACGAGAACAACATTCGTCGGGCGCATGAGACGGGAATCCATATCCATGTCTGGACCTTGAACACCCCGGAAGAGATGGCTCGTTTCATCGCCCTGGGCGTCGACGGGATCATCACCAACCATCCCGACCGGCTGATCCGTCTTCTCCTTGCTCAGGCGGGAAGGAATGGAAGGCGAGAGTAGAGGATTGAGGAGAATATCTGTGGAATTTATTTACCTGTGTCCTTAGGCTCATGGATAATAGGGATGAAGGAGGGGGGTCAGAAATGAAAATAATTGTGCTGTTGTGGAGCTGTTTTTTTGTATTGCTGCCTGGCTATGTGTATCATGGTTATGCGGACGAGAGATATATACCGCCGATTGAGAAAAAAGAGTATCAGGGGGTTCCTTATGTGAGCGGCGGCATCGGCGTAGAAGAACGGGAAGCGTTTGCCGCCATGGGCAAGGACTACAGCCTGAAACTCATGTTTGCACTCAAGAGTAGAGAATACCTCTCGGACGTTAAGGTGGAAATTTCGGATAGCACGGGGAAAAAGGTTCTCGATGCCGTTGCAGACGGCCCTTGGTTCTTCACGAACCTTCCGCCGGGGAAATTCACAATCACCGCGACGATGATGGGCAAAGAGCAGAAGGGTGGTGTAAATATTGGTAAAGGTAAAAAACAGACCACCCTTCGCTTTTACTGGAATGAATGAATCTTATCGGCAAGATCCGCTGGGGCGGGTTGGCAGGGATACGTGAATTAAAAGATTGGAGTCAAGAACGGATTTTATCAGCATCCCGGATATGTAACCATGGATCCCCTGATCAAGTTATTTCAATTTTTCCAGATGAGATGTTTCCAAGCGTGGCGAAACATGTTCTGTTTTGTTTTCTTTTTTGTTTTTGTTAACCTTCTTGCCGTTTCTGAGTGTGCAGGCCGGGGAGTTGTATCGCTGGGTGGACAAGGACGGGGGTGTCCATGTAACCGATACACCGCCGGACCCTTCGGTTTGTGAGGACGATGTAAAAAGCGTTCGCGTTCCGGAAGCAACGGTTTCTCAAAAGCCTCAAATTGCCGTTTACGGCAGAGATGCATGCAGCCTCACCCGCCGGATGATGTCCGTTCTCGATCGTGCGGGTGTCTCTTACACATATGAAATCATTGACAATAAGGCGGTTGCGGCGGCCTTAGAGAAGAGAATGAGGGCATCCGGGATGGAGACGAAAAGTTACAATCTTCCCGTGGTCGATGTGGATGGGCGTATTTTTGTGCGACCCGATCCGGTCGAAGTCGTCAATATGTATAAATATTCCAGATAAGATCCCTGATGGCGCGATGAAGAGTCTCTTTTCAAAGGAGATCATTGGAAATCAATCCAAAGGACATTTTTACAGCTATTGAAAAATAGGGAATTATTCATCTATACTGCGCCATACACGCCCCTTTTCATCTTCCGGATCTTTCCACGTTTGGCGGCACGATTAACGATATTCCAGATCTGACTTTCAGCCAATCCGGTTTTCTCCTTCAGCTCAGATGTCGATATCCCCTCAACGCTACCCTGGATAAGCTCTACGATCCTATCGATATTGGTGACCCTCTTTCCCCCCGGTACTTTCTTTGCTGCTTTCGGTTCCTTCTTTGTTTTCTGAGCGGGACCGGCTGTCTTCACTTTTTTCTCGGCTTTCTTTGCTGCCGCTGTTTTCTCGGCAGGTCCTAAAACCATCGCCTGAATTTTCTTGAAATAGGTCTTCACAAAGGATTCCGATCCTTCAATTTCAATTTCCTTCGTGACCGGATTGAACCTGATACGGAAATTTTCTTTCATAGCGCCTCCTATATTCGTGTGAATAAAAAAGATACCATTGTCTACAGTTTTTCAGAATAAAATACTGATCTTTCCTCAGAGGTACGGCGTTTAAGTGCTTCATGAGATCTTACCACAAACCGTATTTTAACCCAGAAATTTCATAACTCCGGAAGGAAGCGGTCATTCCCCGGAAATACAATGCACCAACGGTTGGAACTTGTCCTCTTTTACAAAAGTGTATTTCTCCCAGAAAAGTCGATCGGTCCTGTGCCGGGGATGGATGCTGCCTTGCTTGACGATATTTTTCAGTTGCCCGGGACCCCTGTTGTAGAGGGCATAGGCTGACCGGGCAATCGTATCAAAGTTGGTAAGATCGGCCGGTTTCATGTTCTTGAGAATATAGGTTCGCAAATAATGTTCGAGTATCTCGATTCCCGCCTCCGCATTGTATTTGATGTTCCAGCGCAGGCTTTCCACACGATAGATGCCGCGCCACACCCGTTGGTTGACCTGCATTAAGCCCACGGAGCTTTGGTTGTAAGAGATAAGATAGCGAATTTTTCCTTCTTGGATAATGAACTGACGCCAGCAGCTTTCCTGCCAGGCGGTAGCCAACACGAGAAGATGAAAAAAAGAATGGTAATTTGCTTGGAGGGGATGCGTGATGAGAATTTTATCTGCCGCCCCTTTCAGCACATTTCTCACTTTGCCGATATAACGTTCCGGATTGCTTGTAGGGGGGATCCATTCCGTGATCCGATCGAGCGTCGTCGGGATTCCTTCGCTCGCCCAAACCCGAGAAAAAAGGAAATGATTCAGCCAGGATTGCTGATCGTCCGGCTTGGAATTTTTTTCCGGCTCCTTGGGAAGCTCCAACTCCTGGACATCGGAGGCTGGTCCGAAATCGTCGAGCGGCAGACCAAGCCCAAGAAATTTGCGAAGCGCGGGGTCTATGGAGTAGGAGTAACGCAAGGCGGGATCGGTCTCGCTTGTACTCAACAGCCGTGCCAATCTGACCAATCCATCCCGATTGATTTCCAATCCCAGGGTCGGACCCAGTGTATCCAGAGTCGCCAGGGCATCGGAAGCGGTGAAAAAGGCTAAATATTTCAGAGGAGATAGGGTTTTTTGTTTGACCAGATATTTGCGTAAGATCCGGGTAAGTCTCTGCCATGTCCAAATGAACTGTTGTCGAACAAGATCCTGGCCGATTGTCTTATATTCGAGCGCATTGAGAAATTCGTGACGGTTTTCCAACAGGGTCTCCAGAAGATTCGCCCGCTCATCCTCGGTAATGGATTGTCCAATTAGGGTTTCGATCTGAAAAACCAGAAATGCATCCCACTCCTCCCAAACCCGGGAGAAGCGTTCAATTTCCGCAGAGGATAGCTCCGCCGGAGGAGCGTGAGGCTTGGGAGAGGTTTCCATCTCTAACGCAATATTAACCTTTATTGCCGATTCCTCCATCTGCACCGGACCCGGCCTGATCGTATCGAGCCAACGATCAACGCGACTGCGTTCCTCCGAAGAAAAGACAAGGGGCAGGAAGGTCTTTAGCTCTTCGATGGGCGGCGCAAGATTGATGCTCGCTTGGTTGAGGAAGGGGTGGACATGGGTCTTGATGACATTCCAAAGGTTACCGGTGATGTTTGCCGGTTTCCGGTTTGTATTGTAGATATGGGAGTCGATGGTTTCCAGACGAACCTGCCAAGTCTTCTCGTCTAATGTGACGCGCTGCAACACCTCAATATATCCCTCCCACTCGAATTGCCCGATGCATTTTTCAAGAATCGGCACTCCGGTTCGGATTTTTATGTTGCTTCCCAATTTGATCATGGAATTCTTCCGGCCAATTTCGGGATTCCAAAGCTCAATCCGCGAACAGCCTCCCTGCGCTTCGTCCATGACGACAGCCCTATCCCCCGGAGCGCTGTACAACTGATGGACAAATACAGACTGAATGAAGGGGTAGTCAAGGGTCACCGGCAGAAGAACGGTTTTTGACGCACTTGAGGCGCCATCCGGCGACCCCAAAATAAACATTGCTAAAAAAACGCCAAATACTTTGATTTTCCAATAACCCCGCATGGATAACTCCTTTATTTCTGCCTGACCATGAAAATGCCTAAATCTCTACCAACCTATTATCCATAATTTTCTCTTCTGAAAGGGTTTGCATTCGATTCCGTATGGTTCTAAATTACCACAAAATATATCCGATGTCGGCATTTATCTAACAGCCTACAGGAATCCGATTGAATGCGGGGCGATCATCTTAAAAACCTTTTTTGAACAGAGTATAAATTTCCGCTTAAAGCCACCGATAGGGCTGGTGTAAGTTAAAATATTGATAAAGGAGTCTCATGAGATTTGTAATTTCTCGTCGTTGGGCGATCTTCTTCACGGCCTGCCTGTTGTTTGTGCTCTCCCAGTTTTACCGGGCCTCGATTGCGGTGATTACCCCTGATTTGATCTCGGATCTTGGGCTCGATATCAGCGGGCTCAGCCTGATCTCCGCTTCCTTCTTCTACGCCTTTGCCGTCATGCAGATACCCATCAGCATGTACCTCGATGCGATTGGGCCGAGGATCGCCATGACGGCGCTTTCGCTCTTGGGAGTCGCCGGGGCGCTGGTTTTTGCCTATGGGGATTCGGTCGGAACGCTGGTCGCCGGGAGACTGCTTCTCGGCGCCGGGACGGCCTGTAGTCTGATGGGGACTCTAAAACTGATCACCTTATGGTTCGGACCGCTGAGGTTTGCAACCATATCGGCTTTGGTGCTTTCCTTCGGAACCCTGGGCAACATAACCGCGGCAACTCCGCTGGTCTTGTTGGTTCAGTCCATCGGATGGCGGATGACCTTTGTGGTCTTTTCCGGAATCAACCTTCTGTTGACGATGATGTTTTTTGTGGTGGTCCGGGATCGACCGAAAGACCCGGATTACGGCGAAATCCCCAAATCTGTCTCTGCCGACCTGCGGGAAATCCTGGCGAACCTGCGGAGCCTGATCAGGGAAAGGGACTACTGGATCATTTCACTGGCCACCTTCTGCCGGTACGGAATATTCGCCGCGGTGCAGGCCCTGTGGGCCGGTCCGTATCTGATGACGGTGATCGGGATTTCACCGGTGGCCACCGGAAACGTGCTGCTTTTGATGGGTGTCGGCCTGATTATCGGCAGCCCGGTATGCGGTTGGTTTTCCGACATTTTATTTAAGACCCGAAAAGGGGTGATGATTGCGGGACTGATGGGCATGAGCCTCATGCTTGCCGTCCTGGCCTGCCTTCCTCCGGGCGCCAATATAGCTGTTTTATCGGCACTCTTTTTTGGTTTCGGCCTTTTTTCCGGCGCCGGACTGATCGTTTATGCGCACATCAAAGAAAGGATGCCGGTTCAATACGCCGGAACGGCCATGACCGGCGTCAATTTATTTACCATGATCGGGGTTGCCGTGTTTCTGCAGGGGCTGGGCAATCTCATGCAATCCCTGTATCCCGGCGAAGCGTTGGGCGCTCCCGCCTTCAAAGCGGCGTTTCTCTTCTGTGCCGCGTGTCTAGCGTTAACCTCGGGACTATACTTTGTAACGGTGGAAACGATCGGAAAAAGAAAAACTCTTTCCAAACGGAAATGAGCCAACGCAAAATATCTCTGGATAATGGTCATAGGCATCTTTCATGATATTGGATCAGCTTCTGGCATCAACCTCATAATATCTCGATTCGACATCCATTCGGAATTTGTTCAATAAGTCGTTTACGACGTCTTTATCTCCTTCAAAGGCAAGCAGAATTACGGATAGATCCTGAATCACATCTTCTTTTTTGCCCGCAGGGTATGATTTATAAATGAATTCGTCATATAGATGGTCAACATCGGAAACGGTGTCTTTTTTAGCAACAATCAATGAGTATATCGGTCCGGCAGCGTTTTCGATTTTAACCGTAAAATGCAAATGATTTTCTATGTCATCTATTGAAATTCTATATTCATTGTTTTTGGCATCGTCATATTGAAATATGAATTTACTCTTTTCTTTGTATTCCAACGCAAAAGCATCCAGAATAGATTTCATCCACGCAAATTCGGCTGTTGATTCCGCTGATACATTGACATTTATTCCCGAGTCACTTCTTTTTAGATCATCCATCGCTTTTTTGTAAGCGGCAATACGTTGTGCGGCTTCCCTCAAAGAAGATTTTACGACATCAGAAATATAATCAGCACTCTCAAGGGAATCGGCAGGATCCGTCCTGTTTTGGTAGTCAAGACAGTTATTTTCGTCTTTGCAACGATATTTCCCAGCCCTTTCTAACAGCTCATTCAAATCAAGCGTGCGGCGACAATAAACACAGATCTTTTCTTCCATTCTTTTCTCCAGTCTTGTTATTTGTTAGATAATGGCATTTTGTTTATTGTAACCTTTGTTTTAAGCGGTCTCGATGCGTTTTCTAAGCTCGAAAAGCCTCGATGCCTCTCCGATCATGACGAGCCTGTCGCCCGATTTGATGGGGCGCTCGGAGTCCGGGTTGATGTCGTACCGGCCCGTCTCCTCTTCGAACACGGCCACAAGGAGCGGAGCATGTCCCTCGGTTCCTTTCACGTCGCCGATCGGACGCCCCACGAAGGGAGATCCTTCCGGGACGGCGACCTCATCGAACCGGACGACGCTGCCCCGTTCCCGCATCATGGAATCCAGGAAGCCGACCGTCGCCGGGCGGACCATTTCGGAGACCATGCGCAGCCCGCCGATGTACTGAGGATTGACGACGGTGTCGGCGCCGCTTCGCAAGAGCTGCTGGCGTACCGTGAGCTCTTTCTGGGCGCTGATGATACGGACCTTAGGGTTGAGGCCCTTGGCGGTCAGTGCCAAGAACGCGTTGTACTGATCGGAGGGGAGCACGGCGAAGACGCCGGCAGCCTTCATCACCCCGGCGCGCTTCAAGGTTTCCTCCTCCGTCGCATCCCCTTCCACAACCTTGAAACCGTCTGCGATGAGCCTCTCGACTGTCTCCCGGTCCTGCTCGACCACTACGAAAGTCCGCATCGTCTTATCCAACTCCTCCATGATCACCCTGGCGGAATGGCTCACGCCGCAGACGATGTAGTGGCCCGAAAGCTTGGCGATCTCCTTTTCCATACGTCTCCTCTTGAGCACCATGGACAGATGTCCCTCCACGATGATGGAGATGAGTGTCGAAAATGTGTAGGCGACGATGCTGACGCCGCCCAGGATGAGGAACACGGTGAAAATACGACCGGCATAAGTGAGGGGGTTCGTCTCCCCATAGCCCACGGTCGCGAGCGTGATCACCGTCATGTAGAATGCATCGAAAGGCTGCCAGCCTTCGATGACGATGTAGCCGACCGTCCCGGTGAAGAGAGAGAAGATGAGGAGCCCTGTGACGATCGCTAGGCGCTTGTGCATCTCAGAGAGGCTGGACATGTTTTTGAGTCGAGTAGACCGGTTTCTTTCAATACATTCGGTTGATATTTTTTTCGTTTACCGCCCGGTTTCCGGTTGTTGCCAAAGCGTTTTCATCATACAGCGGTTGACCGTAAACGTCTACATGACGGTTTTTCTATATCATACTATTGAGGGAATCACACTATTGATAATGGTTTTGAATCCGGCAACAGCATCGAGGTTGTTGATTTGTTTAGAAGAAAGAATGATTTACCGTCACTCTTTTACAACTGCTGTCCGGATAACTTTCCATGAGGGTACATCGGCTAACCTTGATGTTGATTCTCGAAGTTCGGTATCCCATCGATTTTCCGGTTCATAGCGTGCCAATGGGTCCCTTGCCAGTAGATTCGGCGGCAGGCGGGGCATTCGGCAAAATGCTCTTGCGTGAGGTACACATAGGGTGGGACACGGTCTTTGATTGCTTCTTTCGTGCTTTCCTCAAGCCGCTTGTTGCATTCCAGGCAGATGGTAAAAGGGCGGAAACGGCTTTTATCCAATCTCAGGGCGCTGAGGAGCTGTTGCACCTGCGCCTCTATGCGGTCGCTCTCGATGAGGATCGCTTTCATAGAGCCGCCGACGATTACACGGCGCTTCATGATCCGCCGGTCGCGGGTCAGCAGAATGCGGTCTTCGGCCAGGGCGGCGGCAATGAGCGCGGCATCGTCGGCGCCCGTAAAGAGGCTGGCGTCAAAGCCCGCCATACGCAGCCACTTCGCCATTTTGCCCACATTATGGTCGACGATAAATTTGGGCATCGAAAAGCCGTGCTATTCGAAAGTCGCGCCGGTATGGGCGGAGCGGACCAATGCCGCGTAGCGCTTCAGGTAGCCCTTGAGTTCCTTTTTGACCGGCTTCCAGCCGGCGAGGCGCAACTTCAGCTCTTTTTCGGAAATAAGGAGGCTGAGCCTCTTGCCGGGAATGTCGATTTCGATCCGGTCGCCTTCCCGAACCGCGGCGATCGGGCCCCCCTCCGCCGCCTCCGGCGAAATGTGGCCGATTGCCGCCCCCTTGCTGCCGCCGGAGAAGCGGCCGTCGGTGAGCAGCGCGACGTCCCGGTCCCTGCCGATCCCGACGATGGCGGAGGTCGGCGAGAGCATCTCCCGCATTCCCGGGCCGCCCTTCGGACCCTCGTAGCGGATGACGACCACGTCCCCCTTGTTGATTTTTCCATCCAGGATCGCCTGCATGGCCGGCTCCTCCGCGTCGAAGACACGGGCCGGACCGGTGTGACGGAGCATCGTGTCATCGACCGCGGAACTCTTCACGACGGCGCCCTCCGGGGCGAGGTTCCCGAACAGAACGGTCAGGCCACCGGTGGCGTGGTAGGGCTTCTCCAGGGAATGGATGATCTCGGGGTCAAGGACATTTCTGCCCTTCAGGTTCTCGCCGACCGTCTTTCCCGTGACGGTCATCGCCTCCTGGCGGATCATGCCGCCGCGGGAGAGCTCCTGCATGAGGGCTGGGATGCCGCCCGCCAGATGGAGTTGGTGGAGGTCGTGGGGGCCGCCAGGGGACATGAAGCAGAGGTGCGGCGTTTTATCGCTGAAGGCGTTGAAGGTTTCGAGGGTAAGCGGGATCCCCGCCTCCTTGGCGATGGCCGGCAGGTGGAGCGTAGTGTTGGTCGACCCGCCGAAGGCGAGATCGACGCGGAGGGCGTTTTCGAAGGCTGCGGCCGTCAGGATGTCGGAGGGCCGCAGGTCCCGGTTCACCAAATCCATGACCTGCATTCCCGCCTCCTTCGCCAGGCGGATCCGTTCCGCCCAGACGGCGGGAATCGTCCCGTTTCCGGGGAGCCCCATTCCCAGCGCCTCGGTGAGGCAGTTCATCGAATTGGCCGTGAACATCCCCGCGCAGGAGCCGACGCCCGGACAGGCGCACCCTTCCGCCTCGTGCAGTTCCTCCATGGTCATTGTCCCGACCTTGACCTTTCCGACATATTCGAAAAGTTTGATCAAGTCGGTCTTTTTCCCCTGAAAAACGCCGGAGAGCATCGGGCCACCGCTGATGACAATCGTCGGGATATTCAGACGCGCCGCGGCCATCAGCATCCCCGGTATGATCTTGTCGCAGTTGGGGATCAGGACGAGGCCGTCGAAGGGATAGGCCATCGCCATCGACTCGACGGAGTCGGCGATCAGCTCGCGCGAGCTCAGCGAGTACTTCATCCCCTCGTGGCCCATGACGATCCCGTCACAGACCCCGATCGTGAAGAACTCCAGCGGCGTTCCGCCGGCCATCCGGACTCCGGCCTTGACCGCCTCGGAGATCTGGTGCAGGTGAAGATGGCCGGGAATGACTTCGTTTGCCGAGTTGACGATGCCGATCATCGGCTGTTCGATTTCCCGGTCCGTCAGCCCCAGCGCCTTGAACAGGGAGCGGTGCGGCGCCCTTTCCAACCCTTTTTTCATTCGATCCGAACGCATGATTGTCCTCCTTGGCTTAACGACCGTCTGACCGGCGGCCTTCCGTTTCGCTTTCCCCCTGGGGCGCGATTTTTTTAGCACAAATCGCTGGGGGATACAAGTCGAAGATTGTATCCAATAATAACGGGTAGTCCATTTTCCGGCAACCGGGCCGGCAACAGCGGTGAAAAAAATTCAAAAAATTAATATATTTAATATCAAGCTCATATATGCTAATAAATCAGCTTGACAAGTCGTTTGAGATGTAATAGCTAATCTTATAAATTTATCAAGATGGTTTTATTGGATACAATCATGAACCCGAGTCCCTCCCGAAAACCTGGGAAAAATGGCATCTCCGTCCGGGAGAAGACCTACGAGCGACTGAAGGCAGACATTTTTTCCGGCCGGTTCCGCCCCGGCGAGCGCCTTGCGGAGGAGCATCTCGCCGAGGAGTTGGGGGTCAGCCGCACCCCCGTGAGGGAGGCGCTCCACAAACTCGAACAGGATGGATGGATCGAGCCCCTGGAGTCGCGGGGGTTCTGCATCCCCCATGATTCCCCGGAGGAGGTCGAGGACCTGTTCAACCTCAGGACGGTTCTGGAAGGGTACACCTTGAGGCTCATCTGCAAACGAATCACCGATGAACAGATAAAGGTGCTCGAGGAGATGATCGATCAGTCAGACGACGCCTTGCGCAGGGAAAGGCTCGACGAGGTCTTTCATTGGAACACCCGGTTCCACGACGCCCTGCACGACATGGTTGCGGACAAGCGCCGTTTCCACAGTCTTATCGTTAATATGAGGAAATATGTTCTTCGATATCGAAAAGACACGCTTCAGTATCTCGATGCGGGCCAGAGGGCCAGCGAAGGCCACCGGCAGATTCTCCTGGCCCTGAAACTGAAGGATCCCGAGATGTGTGAACGGGCTATGCGGATCCATATCCGCCAGTCCATGGAGGACGCTCTCCAGACCAACCGAGAAGCGATGTGAGTAAAAAATATATGAAGGAATTGAAACCTATGTTGCCATTGACTGGAATCAAAGTGATCGACCTGACCCGGGTGGTTGCGGGACCGACGTGCACCCTTCAGTTGGGTCAGATGGGCGCCGAAGTCATCAAGGTCGAGGCCCCGGGCAAGGGGGACGACTCCCGGACGGCGCCGCCGTTTATCAACGGTGAAAGCGTCTGGTTCATCGAGATGAACTGCAACAAGAAGAGCATCACCCTGGACCTGAAAAGCCCGGAAGGCAAGGAGGTGCTCTGGCGCCTCATCGACCAAGCAGACGTGTTCATCGAAAATTTCCGGCCGGGCGTGTGCGACAAGCTGGGGTTCAGCTACAAGGCCGCCGCGGCCAGGAATCCCCGCCTTATCTACTGCTCCATTTCCGGGTACGGCAGCGTCGACAAGACCGGTTCCTATGACCCGATCATCCAGGGCGAGTGCGGGTTGATGTCCATCACCGGCGAGCCGAAGGGCGAGCCGATGAAGGTGGCGATCCCCATCAGCGACCTGATCAGCGCTCTCTACGGCGTGCAGGGGATCCTCTACGCCCTGTTCCAGAGAGTCACGACCGGTCGCGGCCAGTACGTCGACATCGCCATGCTCCATGCCATGGTGTCGCTGCTCCAACTGCCGGGGAGCAAGTACGTGGGCATCGGCGAGAACTCGCGGCGGCTGGGGAACGCGCACCCGAGCTGGGCCCCCTACCGACTCTTCAAGTCGGCGGACGGGTATATCAACATCGCCTGCGGGAACAACGGCCTCTGGCTCACGCTCTGCGACCAGTTGGGGCTGGGCCACCTGAAGGAGAACCCCCGTTTCCTGACGAACAAGGACCGGGTGGCCAACCGGGATGAGCTCAACGCGATCCTCGAGCCCGTCTTCCAGACCAAGACCACGGCCGAGTGGTGCGAGCAGCTCACGAAGGTCGGAATCCCCAGCGGTAAGATCCGCACCATCAAGGAGGTGTTCAACGACCCGAAACTGATCGGGAACCGCATGGTGGTCGAGGTGGAGCATCCCAAGGCCGGGAAGATCAAGGTTCTGGGCAATCCGCTGATCATGTCCGAGACGACCCAGGAATACCGTCCGGCGCCGCTGCTGGGCGCCGATAACCAGGAGATTCTGACCGGCCTGGGGTTTGGCGCTGACGACATCGCCAGGATGAAGGAAAAGGGCGCCATCTAACCCTGATTGCAGCGGTGGTTGCCGGGAACTGCGACGGAAAGAGCGGCAAGCCACGGTTTAATTTAATGCGACCTATTGAAGAAAGGGAGAACTCTCCGATGAATTTAATTGAAGAGGCTGTAGAAGCCGGAAAATCGGCGCTGAATGAGTACGAGGCCAAGCGATTTCTGGCGGGTTTCGGGGTGCCGGTCAGCCGGGAGACCCTGGTCCCGGATGGGGATGGGGCCGTCAGGGCGGCCGAAGCCATCGGCTATCCGGTGGTTCTCAAAGCGGCCGGGGAAAAGCTCCAGCACAAGACAGAGGTGGGGGGCATTGCCCTGAACCTGAAATCGGAAGGCGAGGTTCGGGAGGAAGCCCGGCGTCTTCTCGCCATTCCCGGCTGCGAAGCCCTCCTGGTCCAGGAGATGGTCAAGGGGGACCGGGAACTGGTCTGCGGCCTCACCCGGGACGTCCAGTTCGGCCCCTGCGTGATGTTCGGTCTGGGCGGAATCTTTACCGAACTCATCGACGATGTGGTCTTCCGCGTGGCCCCCGTCACGGCGGCCGACGCCCTGATGATGATGGACGACATCCGGACGGCCAAGATCCTGCAACCCTTTCGCGGGCAACCGGCCGTCGACCGGGAGGCCCTGGCCCGGATCATCGTGGCGCTGGGGAAAATCGGCTGCGAGTGCGGCAATGTCCGGGAAATCGACATGAATCCGATCAAGATCCGTCCCGACGGATCTCCGGTCGCGGTCGACGCCCTGGTGGCGCTTAAGAAGTAGGCCGCCATCCATTCACGATTCCGGGATGCGTCCCGAAAAGACTATAGTGGGAGAGAAGTGATGACGAATAAGCTGGTACCATTTTTTGAGCCCAAAAGCGTGGCCATCATCGGCGCCTCCGCGGCCCCGGGCAAGGCCGGCAATGACGTGCTTGTGAACATCCTGGCGAACGGTTATGCCGGGAAACTTTATCCGGTCAACCCCAAGGGGGGACAGATCCTGGGAATCGATGTCTACTCCTCCATCGCGAGCCTTCCGCGGGATATCGACGTTGCGGTGATCATCCTGCCGGCCGCGGCCACGGTCAAGGCCATGCGCGAATGCGCCGATCAGGGGATCAAACGATTCGTCCTATCCTCGGGAGGCTTTGCCGAGGTCGACGCGGCGGGAGCCCAGATCCAGCGGGAGATCGAAACGCTCATCCAGGAGAGGGGGCTCAATGCCCTGGGTCCCAACACGTCGGGCCATACCTCGACGCCCGTGGGGTTCACCTCCACCTTCTTCCCCCAGGGGAAGATCCGCGGCGGCAGGGTCTCCTACGTGGCCCAGACCGGGAATTTCGGCACCCATACCCTGAAGTACATCCTGACGGGCGAGCATTTCGGCGTGGCCCGGGTTGTCGGGCTGGGGAACAAGGTCGACATCGATGAGACGGACGCGCTGGAATACCTGGGCCAGGACCCGGAGACCACTGCCATCCTGATCTACATCGAGAGCTTCAAGAGGCCGCACCGTTTTCTGGAGGCGGCCCGGGAGGTTACCCGCCGGAAGCCCGTCGTCCTGCTGAAGAGCGGAGCGACGGAATCGGGCAGGCAGGCGGCGATCGCCCACACGGCCGCAATGGCCTCGCCCGACCGGATCGTGGACGGCATGCTCCGCCAGGCCGGGGTGGTCCGGATCTCCGAATACTCACAGCTCGTCCTGGCGGGCAAGGCCCTCTCCATGATGCCCCTTCCCGCTGGAAACGGCGTCAGTTTTCTCGCCCCCTCCGGGGCCATGCTGGCCGTGCTCTCCGATTACTGCGAGCGGCTGGGGCTGCACATTCCCCCGATGGAGCCGGCAAACGTGAAAAGGCTCCAGGACATCAGCCCCTCCTATATCCGAATGCGCAACCCCGTGGATATCTGGCCGGCGGCCCTCTCGGTGGGGGTGGAAGCCGCCTACCGGGACGGGATGGAGATCGTCCTCCAGGATCCCGCGGTGAACGCCGTGGTGCCGGTGATGATGCTGACACCGGAAACCGGGGTGCCCGATCCGGGCTTCATCGTGGATCTGCACAAGAAATATCCGGACAAGCCCATCCTCGTTGCCTTCAGCGGCGACAAGGGGGCCATGGACCAGTACAAGGCGGCCCTGGAACCTCAGGGGATCCCGACTTATCAGGAGATCGAGCAGCCCTTTGCGGTGCTCTCGATCATGGAGCGGTGCTACCGGGCCATGAACCGTCCCGAGTAGGGCAGGCAGGACAGGTAACCAGCGGAAAAGGGAACGTTCCCCTCCCCGCGCGGGGGGCTGTGATGACCCGCCGCCGCTGCGGGCGGCGATACGGGAGGGGTGGGCTGAATCAGACAGGAGGAGAGCAGGGGGAGCTATGAAAAAGACGACGTCGGGCAAGATCGAAGAGTTGATCCAGCGGAACAGCCGCCTCGTGACCATGGGCGGAGAAAAGATGGTGCAGAAACAGCACGAACAGGGGAAGCTGACCGCGCGGGAGCGGATCGACCTCCTGTTCGATCCGGGGACGTTCCAGGAAACCCAGCTCTTCGTCAAACACCGCTCGATCCTCTTCGGGCTCGGCGAGAAGGAGATCAACGCCGACGGCGTCGTCACCGGCTTCGGCCGTGTCAACGGGCGGATCGTCTACGCCGCCGCCCAGGATTTCACCAGCGCCGGCGGGAGCCTCGGGGAGATGCATGCCAAGAAGATCTGGAAGGTGATGGAGATGGCCGCCGACGCGCGCAAGCCCTTCGTTGCCCTGAACGATTCCGGCGGGGCGCGCATCCAAGAGGGGATCACCGCCCTGCAGGGCTACTCGGGGATCTTCTTCCGCAACACCATCGCTTCCGGCTACATCCCCCAGATCGCCGCGATCATGGGGCCCACGGCGGGCGGCGCCGTCTACTCCCCGGCGCTCAACGACTTCGTCTTCATGGTGAAGAACAAGGGCTATATGTACCTGACCGGTCCCGACGTCGTCAAGGCCGTCATCGCCGAGGAGGTGAGCCACGAGGAGCTGGGTGGCGCCATGGCCCACGCCGCCAAGAGCGGGGTCTGCCATTTCGTTGCCGAAAACGATGAGGATTGCATCCGTCGTGTCAAGGTCCTGCTCTCCTATCTTCCCGACAGCTGCCACAGCCCCCTGCCCGTGGCCCCCTGCACGGACGGCGCGGACCGGGAGTGTCCGGAGCTGGACACAATCATACCCGACCAGGCGAACCGCGGCTATGACATGAAGAAGGTGATTGCCTCCGTGGCCGACGGCCACGATTTCTTCGAGGTCCACGAGTATTGGGCCAAGAACATGGTCGTGGGCTTCATCCGGATCATGGGGCGGCCTGTCGGCATCATCGCCAACAACCCCCGCTTTTTCGCCGGCGTCCTGGACGTGAATTCCGCCGACAAGGCGGCGCGCTTCGTCCGGTTCTGCGACGCCTTCAACATCCCGATCCTGACCTTCACCGACGTCCCCGGCTTCATGCCGGGCACGCAGCAGGAGTGGGCCGGCGTGATCCGGCACGGCGCCAAACTTCTCCATGCCTACTCCGAGGCCACGGTGCCGATGGTCAACGTGGTGACGCGCAAGTCCTACGGCGGCGGGTACAACGCGATGTGCTCCAAGGACGTCGGCGCCGACTATGTCATGGCCTGGCCCTCCGCCGAGATTGCCGTCATGGGGGCCGAGGGGGCCTGCAACATAATTTACCGCCGCGAGATTGCCAGTGCCCCGGATCCCGCGGCCAAGCGGGCGGAGCTGGCGGCAGCCTACGAGGAGCAGTTCAACAACCCCTATTTCGCTGCCACCCTCGGCATCATCGACGAGATCATCGTGCCGCGGGAGACCCGAAGGAAGGTGGTCGCCCTTCTGGAGGCCCTCCAGAACAAGGTGAAGCAGCGGCTGCCGAAAAAACACAACAATATCCCGCTGTAATTAGAAAGGGGTGCATCGGTGAAAGTGGACGAAGCCAAATGTGTGGGATGCGGACGTTGCGTTTCCTATTGCACCATGGGAGCCATCGGATTCGTGAAGGACCCGTACGGCCGCGTCTGCGCTGATGTCAACCAGGATGAATGCGTGGACTGCGGCGTCTGTTTTCGCGCGGATATCTGCACCGGCAAGGCTCTTTTCGAGCCTGCCCCGGTCTGGCCCCGGTCGGTGCGCGGCACGTTCAGCAATCCCCTGATCGAACACAAGGAAACGAGGGTCCCCGGCCGCGGGACCGAGGAGATGAAGACGAACGATGTGACGGGCCGGTTCAAAACCGGCGAGGCGGGGATGGCGATCGAAATGGGCCGTCCGGGCACGGGCGCTTTCTTCAGGGACATCGAGAAGGTGGCCATGGCCATCGCTTCGTTGGGGGAGATCCATTTCGAGCCGAAGAACCCCATCACGACCCTCATGGTCGACCAGAACAGCGGGAAGATGAACCCGGAACTCATGAATGAAAAGGTGCTGTCGGCCATCATCGAGATGACCGTTCCCCTCGAGCGCGTGCAGGAAATCATTGGGGCTGTGAAAGAGGTGACCAGGGAAATTTCCACCGTATGCAGCTTCGATCTGACGTGCAAGGTGCATCCCGGCGACGAAACGCCGGCCTTCGACCTGGCCGGAGAGGCGGGCGTGGCGTCGACGCCGAACGGAAAGACCAACGTGGGTCTCGGCAGGCCGTTCTTTGTTGAGGAGGCGACGCGATGAGCCATACCCTGCACCGGAGGGGAACCCTGGAGAGCCTGAAGAACGACTATGTTGTCTTCGCCATGTCGGCCAAGGGGGTCAATGAGGTGGCGTCGAGCGCCAAGATGAAGCGCTTCCTGGAGATCGTAAACCGGTTCGGGCCGGTCAACCTCGGCGATATGAGGACGGGAAACCGTTACATCACGACCGAACAGGAGATCGTCGACAAGACCCGGGACACGTCCATCGTCCACGGGGTGTTCGACAACCGGGAATCCCTGATCCAGGCGCTCAAGGCGCTCAAGGACGAAGACATGGGCATTTCGGTCATCGTGTCGGGGCTTCTGGGGGATGTGCGGGAGTGCTGCCGGGAGGCGGGACTCAAAAGGCATACCTGCGAAACGTCCCTCGGGATCTGGGGGAAGACGGAACGGCTGCCTGACGAGGACATTCTTCGCTTCACGACCATGTGCGGCCACGGGCAGGTTCCCTTCAACCTGATCAAGAAGATGATCGCCGAGGTCAAGGAGGGCAGGCTGACCGTCAGGGAGGCCGCCGAAGAAATGGCGAAGCCTTGCCAGTGCGGGGTATTCAACCCCAAACGGGCGGAGGCGATGCTGGAGGAGATCCTCTGCCTCTGGGGGATACGGGTCGCCTAAGGTCGAAATCCGGGGGAATGAGATGAAACGAGTGTGGGTGGATCGGGACAAATGTCTGGGCTGCAAGACCTGTGAGTTGCAGTGCGCCGTCGAGCGGAATTCCGCGAGCAAGCGGCTGGCCCTGGCAGTCCATGAGGACCCGAAGCCGGCGGCGCGGGTCGGCGTGTTCGGCCCGACGGGGTCGAGCTTTCCGCTCCAGTGCCGTCATTGCCAGGACGCCCTGTGTCTTATGGCCTGCCCGTCGGGGGCCATGCAGCGCGACCCGGAACAGGGGACGACGTTTGTGGACCAGGACAAATGCCGGGGCTGCTGGATGTGCGTCATGGCCTGCCCCTTCGGCGCGGTGATTCCACAGACGAGATTCAAGACGGCGATGAAGTGCGACGCCTGCATGAACATGGAAGAGCCCGCCTGCGTCGCCTCCTGTCCGACCGGCGCCCTGGTCTACGGCGAGGAGGAGGCGTACGTGAAGGTGCTGGCGGCGAAGCGGGGAAGGATCGCCGCGTACGTCTCGTCCATTCCGGGTTCCCCGCAGGCCCAGGCAATGGGTTTGGATTTTTCGAGGGAGGGGAAGTAAGGCAATGAAGGAAATCCGGAAAAAGTCGCTGGATGCGGCGACGAATGAACTGCTGATCAGCGCCTACAAATCCAAAACGGACGTGATCTGGGACCGGGCGGAAGCGGCCCAGCCGCAATGCGGTTTCGGACGCCTGAGCATCTGCTGTGCGGACTGCTCCGAAGGCCCCTGCCGGGTGAATCCGTTCGCCGTTGTTCCCGAGCTTTCGGTGTGCGGTCGCACCCGGGAAGAGCTGGTCTCCCATCGCCTGCTCCAGCGCGTAACGGACGGCGCTTTGGCGCTGGCGGGCCTTGCCCGTGAATTCGGCGCCGGTGTCGGGAGCCCTGTTGCCGAGGTCCTTTACATGACCTGCGACGGCATGCTCGCTCCCGCCGATGGTGCGGCGCGGATGACTCAGGTGGGTGATGCCGCGGCGGAACTTCTCCTGGCGATCAGGGAGGCCAAGGAGAGGGCCTGCGGCAAAGCGGTCCCCGGCGTCGTCGCAACCAACATGGGCGCCCTGAGGGAGGACGCGGCGAATGTGGTCCTCATGGGCCATGTGGCGCCGCAGATCCTGGAGGCCTTCCGCAAAGCGGCGTCCCGGGCTGGTGTCCCCTTCAACCTGGCCGCTGTATGCGGAGCGGAGGCAGGCGCCGGGCTTGCGGTGCTGACGAATTACGATTCCCAGGAGTTGCCCCTCCTGACCGGGGCCGTGGATTTGCTCGTTACGGGCCCGCAGTGCGTCATGCCGGCAACGGTGGCGCTGGCCAAGGCCCGCGGCATAGCCGTCATGGCCGCCTCGTCGCTGGCGGGGGAGAGTAAAATCTCCGAGGCCCTTGGGATCGCAGCCAAAGCCTTCGAGGGGCGCCGCGGAAAAGGTATTCGGATTCCCGCGGCGGAAGAACAGCTCTACACAGGATATACGACGGAAAACTGCAAGCCGCTGCTCGCGGCGCTGAAGGATGCATCGGCCCGGGGAATGATCAAGGGCATCGTGTATCTGGGAGGCTGCGGCACCGTCGCCCAGACCCAGGATGCCGAGATGGTGCAGACGGCGAAGGGGCTCCTGGCCGAAGGGTATCTCGTCGCAACGGCCGGTTGCGCCGGCGCCGCCCTGGCCAGGGCCGGCATGTGCCGTCCGGAATATGCGGCCCGCGAGGGACTCAAAGCCATCGCGGAGCTCGGCGCTCCGGCCGTCCTGCATCTCGGGGCCTGCCATGACGCCGGCGAGTTCCTGGTCATGGCCGGGAAGGCGCGGGAGCTTGGCATCCCCGTCTTTGCCGTCCTTGCGGAGATCGGCCGCAACAAGATCTGGTCGACGGCTGTCGCCTTTGCGGCAAAGGGGATCAGAACCTATGTCGATGCAGGCGAGGCCGGGAGCCTGCCGGAGATGAAGCCGGTGGGAGAATTGCTGACCCTGGGCGAACTGGAGAAATTCTTAGCGAAATCGACGAGAGTCGCTGCCGCGAATTAACGCGGGGAGCCTGTATATGTACATTGTCATTGGCCAGGGGATAGCGGGTGCAACCGCCGCCGAGACGCTGCGGAAACTGGACCCTCAGACCCCGGTGGCCGTCGTCACCGACGAGAGCGATTACCTGTACAGCCGCATTGATCTGCCCGATGTCATTGCCGGGAAGTTTACGCCCGCGGCCTCCGCGCTCCGCACCGCCGACGACTTCGCCAAGGCCGGGATCGAGTGTTTCATGGGGGATGCGGCCGCTGCACTCGTCCGGGAAGAAAAGGTCGTGGTGCTCACTTCGGGGAAACGGCTTTCCTATGATAAATTGCTGCTGGCCACGGGATCGCTGCCGGTTTTGCCGCCCGTCCCGGGGACCGGCGCCCCAGGTGTGTACAGCCTGTGGACCCTCAAACAGGCCGGGGAAATGGCCGCTGCCGCGGATGCGGCCCGGAACGCCGTTGTCGTGGGCGCCGGGCTGATCGGCCTGAAGACGGCCCTGGCGTTGAAAAAACGCGGCCTGAACGTGACGGTTGTCGAGAAGCTGCCCCGGTTGCTGCCCCGCCGGCTCGACGAAGAAGCCTCCGACATGCTGGCTGAATTCGTGCGGGAAAAGGGCGTCGGGATCCTGGTCGGCACGGGCGTCGACGCCATCGTCACGGATCGCGGGGCGGTCAGCGGCGTGAACGCGGGCGGGCGGATCCTTCCCGCCGACCTGGTCGTCATGGCCGTCGGCGTCAAACCGAACATGGAACTGGCCGTCGCCGCGGGGATTGAGACGGGGCGGGGGATCACCGTGGACGAATTCCAGGGGACCTCCGATCCGGATGTCTATGCGGCGGGCGATGCGGCGGAAACGGTGGATCCCCTCACAGGCGACCGGACGATCCCCGCCATCTGGCCCGTGGCCGTGGCGCAGGGACGAATCGCCGCCTCCGGCATGGCTGGGGGCAGGGCGACCTATGACGGCATGGTGGCCATGAATGCCGTGGAAATCGGCGGCATGCCCCTGGTGTCGATCGGCGATATTGAAGGCCGGACGGGGGATGAAGTCCTGGCGGCGCGGAGGAACGGCGCCTACCGGAAAGTCTTGATCCGCGACGGGAAGATCCGGGGCGTCCTCTTTTTGGGGGACATCCGGCAGGCGGGCGTCATCGGAAGATTGATCTCCCGCCGTGTGGAAACCGCGGAGGTTGAAAGACTGATATCTCCCTATTTCAGCTATGCGGATCTAATCGCCGTATAGAAGAGACGAGAGAATCCGTCTTCCGGACGCGCTTGCGAAGGCGGGCATGATCCTGAGGGTCTTCAAGCGGGAAAAGAATTCGGGCCTGGGCGACCAGCCCTGGACCGAGTGGAAGAAACGATTCATTATGGAGGAAAACCATGTCATATCCAAGCGGACGTCATTTTTTACAGATTCCGGGGCCGACGAATGTCCCTGAGCAGGTACTCCGGGCGATGGCCAAACCGACGATCGATCACCGGGGACCGGAATTCAAGGCCCTGGCCCTCGAGGTCCTCGAAGGGGTCAAGCCGGTATTCAAAACGAAGGGTCCCGTGATGATCTTCGCATCGTCGGGCACGGGGGCGTGGGAAGCGGGGCTGGTCAACACCCTCTCTCCCGGCGATAAGGTTCTGATGTTCGAGACGGGCCATTTTGCGACCCTCTGGAAGAACATGGCCGTCCGCCTGGGGTTGGAGGTCGATTTCGTCCCCGGCGACTGGCGTCACGGCGCCGATCCCACCGTGGTCGAGGCCAAACTGGCCGCGGACCGGGAGCACCGGATCAAATCGGTGAACATTGTCCACAACGAGACCTCGACCGGCGTGACGAGCCGGATTGACGAAATCCGCAAGGCGATCGACCGGACCGGCCATCCGGCGCTCTTTATGGTCGATACGATCTCCTCCCTCGGCTCCATCGACTACCGCCATGACGAATGGGGGGTGGATGTCACGGTGGGCTGCTCCCAGAAGGGGTTGATGCTTCCCCCGGGACTCGGCTTCAACGCGATCAGCGAAAAGGCCCTGGCCGCGGCAAAGACCGCCCGGCTTCCGAAGTCCTACTGGTCGTGGGATGAGCAGTTGGCTTCCAACAAGGGCGGCTTCTTCCCCAGTTCCCCAGCCACCAATCTGCTCTACGGCCTGCGGGAATCCCTTCACTTGCTGATGGAAGAGGGGCTCGAAAACGTCTTCGCGCGCCATATCCGCCATGGGGAAGCGACCCGCCGCGCGGTCCGGACCTGGGGGGTGGAGATTCTCTGCCTCAATCCGGAGGAGTACAGCCCGGTCCTGACGACCGTCGTGATGCCAGGGGAGAAGGGGGCCGATGCCTACCGGGCGGCGGTGCTGGAAAAATTTAACATGTCCCTGGGGAGCGGTCTGGGGATCCTCAAAGACCGGGTGTTCCGGATCGGCCATCTGGGAGACTTCAACGACCTGACGCTCATCGGAACCCTCGGCGGCGTGGAGATGGGGTTTGCCGTGGCGGGTGTGCCCTATAAACAGGGCGGAGTCATGGCGGCGATGGATTATCTTGCCGCCCATTGAACAACCATGTTATGAATGAATGTGTCAGCAAGCGGCACGGCAGACCCTCCCTATCGAAGGGATGTTCTGTGGAATTAGGCAACAAAATAAAGAGGATTTCAACAAAAAAGAAAGGGGATTGTTTATGAAGAAGAATCGGATGTTCATTGTTTCATTGGCGGTGATGTTGGTTCTGGTTTTCGCCGCTTCCGGCTGGACGGCGGCGGCGCCCAAGCCGAAGGGATACCCGGAGAGGCCCATCGAAGTTGTCTGCCAGTACGGCGCGGGCGGCGGCAGCGACATCTTTGTCCGGAGTCTTTTCAACGCGGCGCGCAAGGACATCGGCGTGACCGTCAACGTGACGAACATGACCGGCGCGGCGGGGGTGAAGGCCTCCAACTACGTCCTCGGCCAGCCGGCCGACGGCTACACCATCTACAACTTCAGCCCCGAACAGCTCATCAACACCGTCATGGGGCGCGAGGACTACAGATTATTCACCCCGCTGGTCAACGTGCAGCAGGATGAAAGCATCTTCTATGTTCGGGGAGAGAGCCAGTTCAAGACGATTCAGGAAGTGGTCGCCTACGCCAAGGCGAACCCCGGCAAGCTCCAGTTTACGGGAACGACGCCGCAGAGCCCCGACGAGATCATCATCATGCAGTTCGCCAAGAAGGCAGGGATCAAGATCAAGTACATCCCCTTCGACAAGGCCCCCGAATCCCATGCGGCGGTCCTGGGCGGCCATCTCGACATCCTGCATGAGGAGCCGGGCGTCATCATGTCCCTGATCGAGGCCAAGAAGCTCCGCCCGTTGGTCGCCTTCACCGAGAAGCGTCTGCCCCCCTGGCCGGACGTCCCGACCGCCAAGGAAATCGGCTACGACATTACCATGGGCCGCTGGCGCGGTCTTGCGATGAAGAAGGGCACGCCTCCCGAGATCGTCAACTGGCTGGCCTCCGTTCTGGAGAAGGCCTCGAAGGATCCGTCCTACACGACGATCGCCAAGAAGTCCCTCCTGGACCTCCGTCCGGGCTGGTTGGGGCCGGCGGAGTACGGCAAATTCTGGGAGTCGGAGTACAAGGTCTACAAAGAGATCCTGGACGATTTGGGCTACACGAAGAAAAAATAATCCTCGGGTCTGAGAACAACGCCGGGCATGGATTGAGATATCGTCAGCGCTTACCCGTGCCCGGCCTTTTCAGTCGCCTTGTTGAGAGTGAGCGATCACCAATGCAACGAGGTTCGGAAGCAAAGGAGTAGAGCCGTGCTGAAAGGTGAATTGATATTCGGTCTCCTGATTCTCGCGGGTTCCCTGTTGCTGTTCTGGGTGACGGGGAGCTTTCAGAAGCAAACCGCTCTTCAGGGCGCCCAAATGGGTCCTTCCTTCTGGCCCCGATTTCTCCTGGGGGGCCTCATCCTGCTGAGCGGGATCATTTCCGTGGGTGTGATCCGCAGAATCATGAAGGAAAAGGCGTGGGGCGAGTCGCTCATGACGATGGACCCGGGAAAGGTCCGGTTTTTTGCAGCGATCGGCCTGAGCATCGCGTATTTGGTTCTGTTGCCGGTTCTGGGATTCATTGCAATCACCCCGGTGTTCATGATTGCCTTCATGCTGCTGCTGGGGGAGAAGAGCAAGGGATGGATCATCGGCGTTTCGATTGCGATGACGGCGATTATTGTCGTTTTGTTCACGAAGGCCATGTATGTTCCCCTCCCCAGGGGCGTATGGCTGTTCCGCGAATTCAGCCTGCTGTTCTATTGATGGGAGGGAATGGGGAATGGATATCTGGATCAGTGCACTGCAGACGGTTTTTCAGCCGACGATGCTCTTTTTTATCCTGCTCGGCGTCATGATCGGGACGGTCCTCGGGGCCATTCCGGGGCTCAATTCGACGATGGGGACGGCCCTTTTGATCCCCTTCACGTTCGCGATGGAGCCGGCCAACGGCCTGGCGCTCCTGGCGGCGGTCTATTGCGGCGGGACTTTCGGGGGGTCCATCTCCGCGATCCTCTTCAACGTCCCCGGGGCGCCGGAGGCGGCGGCGACCGGTTTCGACGGCTATCCCATGGCCCAGAAGGGAAAGGCGGGCGAGGCACTCGGGTACGCGATCATGTCCTCCGTCCTCGGGGGGCTCTTCAGCGTCCTCGTCATGACCCTGGTTTCCCCACAACTTGCCAAGGTCGGGCTCACCTTCTCCCAGCCGGAGTACTTCGCCCTGGCGGTCGCGGCGCTGACCCTGATCTCCTCCCTGGGCGGCGCCGGGATGGGCAAGGCCTTCATCGCGGGGCTGATCGGACTGTTTCTGGCCACCATCGGGATCGACGAGATGACGGCGGCCGACCGGTTCACCTTCGGGACCAAGGCGCTCATGGGCGGGGTTAACTTCATCCCGGCGATCATCGGCGCCTTCGCCATCGGCGAGATCCTGGCCAAGGCGGAAGAAGGGAAGGGGTTGAGCGGGGAACACCTCAACATCAAGGTTTCCACGAAACTCCCGAAGATCGCGGAACTCCTGCGCCTGAAGTGGACGATCCTGCGATCCGCCGTGATCGGGACGGCGATCGGGATCCTCCCGGGCGTCGGTGCGACAACGGCGGCCTTCATCGGCTACTCGGAGACGGTTCGCTGGTCGAAACACCCCGAGAAGTTCGGGACAGGGGTCCCCGAGGGGATCTCCGGCCCCGAGACGGCCAACAACGCCGCCACCGGCGGGGCCATGGTCCCCCTGCTCACCCTCGGCATCCCCGGGAGCGCGACGACGGCGGTGATCATCGGCGGCTTTCTGGTTCACGGCCTTCAGCCCGGCCCGATGCTCTTCATCAACCAGCCCAAGCTCATGTACTCCATCTTCATTGCGATGTTTGTGGCCAATATTTTCATGCTCTTCGCAGGACTGTTTGTGGCCAAGCTATTTGCCAATTTCCGGAAGGTCCGCTATTCCATCCTCGGGCCCATCATCTTCGTCTTCGCGGCGATCGGTTCTTTCGGGATCCGCAACGACATGACGGATGTCTGGATCATGTTTGCCTGCGGGCTCTTGGGTTACTTCTTCAAGAAGTTCAAGTACCCCATCGCGCCGATGATCATCGGCCTCGTCCTGGGCCCCCTGACGGAGGTCTCCCTGCGGAAGGGGATGTTCATGACGGATTATGCCTGGGGACCTTTTTTGATGCGGCCGATCGCCGGGACAATCCTCGTGATCGCCGTCGGTTCGGTCTTGTGGAACCTCTACAGCGTCTTCATCAAGAAAGGAAAAGCCTCCTTGGAAGAGGTCGAATAGCAGCGGGCCGGTTGGCTAAAAAGTGATCCGTGGGCGGTTCTCGGTGACGTTAAAAGCGCCCCTTCCTTTCGGGAGGGGCGCTTTTTTAATTGTGAAACAGCGTGGTCTTGGGTGTTATAGGGCCGGACGGGAAAGAATCGGCTATTCCAATAAAGGGGCGTCGTTGTCTTCCCGGTCTTCGCCCATCTCCTGAGTCCGCTCGATTTCCCGAAGCTTCATGCGGATGACGACGATGATGCCGATGATGCCGATCCAGAAGACGGCCAGGCTCTCGTAGACAATGTAGCCGTCGAAGGGTGTCGCGGGAAAGACGGCAATCCGCTCCGCCGCGAAGGCGGAGGCTGCGCAAACCCAAACGAACAGGGCCATGATGACCGGCCGCGCAATTCGTGAAAAGGGAACCCTTTTACAACCGCTGAAGATTCTGATCCCTTGCATACGAACTCCTAACTCAGAAAACCGACCAACGTCATCGTCAGGAAATAGAGAAGATAGAACACGCCGATCCAAGTGAAAAGCGTGCTCTTCTCGCCCCGGGCCGATTTCCGGTCGATAAAGGGTATAAGGACGAAAAAGAGGATCCCCGCGGAGACACAGAGAATCGCGATCGTCTCCCCGTTCATCCCCAGGATGGTTCCGGGAAAGAACTCCAGTGTCTGCATGAGAAAGAGGAAGTACCATTCGGGCTTGATGTTGGCCGGAGGCGGCACCAGCGGGTCGGCTTTAACGCCGATCTCCGGCGGCAGGAGCACCGCAAGGGTTACAACGCCCCCCAGCACCACCAGCCAGATCATCAGGTCTTTGTAAAAGACGTTCGGGAAAAAAGGAACCTGGCGGAGCTTCCTTTTTTCCAAAGACAGCGGCACGCTCATTCCGTGAAACTGGACGAGCAGGATGTGCAGGCCGATGAGGGCCAGCGTGATGATCGGCAGAATGGCCACATGGAAGGCGTAGAACCGCAGCAGGGTGTCGCCCGTCACATCGATGCTTCCCCGCAGAAAGGCCTTGATGAAACCCCCGACAATCGGAAAAGCGCCGGCGCCTCCCGTCGCCACGCGGACGGCGGCAAAGGCCCGCTCATCCCAGAGGAGGAGATAACCGCTCAGGCCGAAGAAGATCGAGATGCCCAGCAGGATGAATCCGCTTACCCAGAGGAGTTCCCGGGGCTTGCGGTAGGCCTTCAGCAGCAGCGTGCCGAAGAGGTGAATGAACAGAAAAACGATGCAGATCTGTGCACCCCAGTGGTGGAAAGACCGGAAAAACCAGCCCATGTTCAGTTTGGTGACGATCTCGATGATGCTCTCATAGGCGAAATTGACGTGGGGGACATAGTAGAAGGCCAGCAGCATCCCCGTCAGAAACTGGAGGATGAACAGGAAAAGCGTGATTCCGCCGGTGTAGTACCAGAGGTCGTGGCGGTGTTCCGGCACGAGCTTGCTCTTCGCCAGCTTCGTGATTTCCTTCCGATCATAGCGTTCATCCAGCCAGTTTTTAAGCCTTGGGCAGTTCAACCTTGACCCCCTTCCTGGCGATGATCAGCTTCTCCCCCTCTTCGCTGATTTCAAAAATTTCAAGGGGTTTGGGCGGCGGACCGGCGATATTTTTCCCCGTATCGTCGAACCATCCTTGATGGCAAGCGCAGTAGAACTTGCGCTCATCCGGCCTGTACGCCACGTTGCACTCCATGTGGGTGCAGACGCCCTTCAGAGCCATCACGCTGCCGTTGTCCTTTGTGAAATAGAGTCCCACTGTGCCGCCCCAGGGGAACGGCTTGACCGAATTTTTCGCAAGGTTCGTGAAGTCTTTCCGGTCCAGGACGACAAAGTCCGGTTCCTTGCCGAGGGTGGGAAAGGCAAACTTCAGCAGTGCGTAAAAAGTTCCGGAGAAGAAGGCCGCAATCCAGCCGAAAAAAAGCGTATTCAGAAATGTTCTTCTTGTGATGAGGGAGTAATTAAGCTTCATGGTTCGCCTTCCCAAACATCTTCCGGAAACGGTTTTTCACCAGTGATTTCCGCAGACCGACAACGGCGTCGGTGGGTCTTACATCCTTCGGACAGGCGTCGATGCAGCGGAAGAGCGTATCACAGCCCCATACTCCTTTTTCGTTGTTGACGATCTCCAGGGTGGCGGCGGATCTTTCATCCCGGGAGTCGAGGGCGAACCGCTCCAGTTTGGCCGCCGCCGCCGGGCCAAGGTAGCCGGGTTCTTTTGCGAGCACCGGGCAGGCGCCGTAGCAACAGGCGCAAAGGATGCAGTTGACGAACTGGTCGATCCGCTTGCGGTCCTCCTCGCTCTGAGGAATCTCCTTTTCCGGGTCGGGGCTCTTGCGGATCAGATAGGGCTGGATCTTCTCGTACATCTCCCAGAATGGCGTCATGTCGACGACCAGGTCCCGGATCACCTCAAAATTGGGCAGGGGTTCCAGGATGATCGTATCGGTGTCAAAGGCGGCCACCTGGGTCCGGCAGGCGAGATCGATCTTTCCGTTGATGACCATTGCGCAGGAGCCGCAGACGGCGGAGCGGCAGGAGGAGCGGAAGGCGAGCGTTCCGTCGATCTCGTCGCGAATCCGGATCAGTACGGAAAGCACCGTCAGTCCGGGAATGACCCGGATCCGGTAGGTGGAGAAGCGCGCCCCGCTGCCCGGTTCCTTCGCGTCATACCGAAGGATCTTGAATGTATAGGCACTCTCCCTGATCAATGTTCATGCCTCCGCAATAGAAGGTTCTGCGGTCGTTAATATTTTCTCTCGACCGGCTGATAGCGTGTGATCACTACATTCTTGAAGGAGATCACGGGCGCGCCGTCCGTCCCCCGCCTGGCGATGGTATGCTTCAGCCAGTCGCCGTCGTTCCGGGTTTTGAAGTCGGTCCGGAAGTGCGCGCCTCGGCTTTCCTCCCGCAGGAGCGCCCCCAGGATGATCGTATGGGAGACCTCCAGCATGTATTCCAGCTCCAAGGCGTTGGTGAGTTCATAGTTCATGTGCCGGGCCGGCGAGGAGACGCCAACATCCCGATAGCGCTCCTTGAGTCCGATCAGTGTCTCCAGGGCCTGCTCCAGCTCCTGACGGGTCCGGAAGATGCCCACTTTCTCGTTCATGACGGCGCCGAGTTCCGCATGAATCCGGTAAGGTCTCTCCCTGCCGGGTTCGGTCAGGCGCCTGATCTTTTTTTCGACCTCATCCTTCAATCGCAGGATGGGTTTTTCATCCGCCTGCGGGACGCCGCCCGCCAGATCCTCGCCAATTGCCTGCGCCGCCAGTTTCCCGAAGACAATGGTTTCCAGCAGGGAATTTCCGCCCAGGCGGTTGGCGCCGTGGACGCTGACGCAGGAACATTCGCCGCCGGCATAGAAGCCGCGTACTTCCGAAACGCAACGTTCGTTGACGTCGATGCCTCCCATGGAGTAGTGCTGGCAGGGCATGATCGGGATCGGTTCGAGGACCGGATCGATGCCGATAAAGTCGATGCAGATGTTCCGGATGCCGGGAAGTCTCTCCAGGATCTTCTTCTCTCCCAGGTGGCGGAGATCGAGTTGAATGTACCTTCCCAAGGGGTGGTCAAATCCCCGACCCTCGTTAATCTCCGTCTGAATGCACCGGGAAACGATATCCCGGGGCGCCAGCTCCATGGCCGTGGGTACATAGCGCTGCATGAAGCGCTCGCCTTGGTTGTTGAAAAGAAAGCCTCCCTCACCCCGGCAGGCTTCCGTCATGAGGATGTTGGTGCCGATCAGCGAAGTGGGATGGAACTGGACGAATTCCATGTCCTTGAGGGGAGCGCCCGCCGTGTAGGCCATCCCGATGCCGCTGCCCGTGTTGATCAGGGCGTTGGTAGAGTGCTGGTAGACCCGCCCATATCCGCCGGTACCGAAAAAGGTCACCCCGGCACGCACGGGGATGAGTTCGCCCCGGGCCAGATCCAGCACCACGACCCCGTGGCAGCGGCCCTCCTCGATGCACAGGCCGGTCACGAACCATTCGGGATAGATTTTAACCCCCTTGGCGACGGCCCGTTCATAAAGGGTGTTGAGCAGCACATGGCCGGTGATATCGGAGGAATAGCAGGTCCGCGGATAGCCGGCGCCGCCGAAGGGACGCTGGGCGATGGTGCCGTCCGGAAAGCGGCTGAATGGGCATCCCCAGTGCTCCATCTCGTAAACGATCTTGATGGCCTCCTTGCACATGATCTCGACGGCGTCCTGATCGGCCAGAAAATCGCTTCCCTTGATGGTATCGAAGGTGTGCTTTTCCCAGGAATCGTCCCGGCTGTCGGGATTGTTGGTCAGGGCCGCGTTGAGGCCGCCCTGCGCGGCGATGGAATGGGATCTTGTCGGGTAGACCTTCGAGATCAGCCCCACGTTGAAACGGTCGCACAGGCCGACCGCCGCCCGAAGCCCCGTCAAACCTCCGCCGACAATGAGGATATCGTGATTCAGCATGCCCGCGTCCTACGAAAACCGGAAATAGAGAATGATCAACGCGACGGAAATGACGGCCGCGGCGACATTTGCCACCCAGAACAATTGCTTCTCTTTGCGATAACCGAGGTCGATCGCAACGGTTCTCAAACCATAAAGACTATGAAAGGTAAAAAGGATCAGAATAAGGACATCCAGAACGGGGTGCCGGTGCAGACTGAGCGCCCAGTCGGGCTTCTGATCTTTCGTGAAAAGGAAAAAACTGGTGAGAATTTTGATGCCGAACAAAACGATCAGGGTCACGCCGCTGATGCGGTGAAAAAGCCAGATGAACATACGCCCCCCCTGTCTGATTTCAGGAAAATAGCGGCTTCACAAAACAAAACAACTTCCGCTTCCGATACAAAACGGGATGGACCACGTCACGTTCCCGCACGATCTAACAAGGAATTCCCGGCCTGTCAAGCGGAAATTCACAAAATTATTTCCCGAAGCAATGTAAAAGAGTAGAAGTAAGCCCGGTTGCTATTTTGCCTGCAGGATCTCCTGCACGCGTCGGCCGATCTCGGCGGGATTCTTTTCCACCAGGACGCCCGCCCGTTCGAGGGCCAGGAATTTCTCTCCGGCCGTTCCCCTCCCCCCGGAGATGATCGCGCCGGCGTGACCCATCCGCCGTCCCGGGGGGGCCGTCCGTCCGGCGATAAAGGAGACCACCGGTTTCGTCACACTCCCCCGGATGAACTCGGCCGCCTCCTCTTCCGCCGTACCCCCGATCTCGCCGATCATCACAATTGCCTCCGTCTGCGGATCATTCTCGTAGAGTGCAAGGACGTCGATGAAGCCCGAACCCACGATGGGATCACCGCCGATTCCGATCGACGTGGACTGGCCGATCCCCAGGCTGGTCAACTGCCAGATCATTTCATAGGTGAGGGTCCCGCTGCGGGAGATGACCCCGACGTTCCCCTTCTTGTGGATGAAGTTGGGCATGAAGCCGACCTTGCCGACGCCGGGGGTCGTTATCCCCGGACAGTTCGGGCCGATCATCCGCGTGCCCGACCCCTTGAGCGCCTGCTTCACCCGGATCATCTCCGCCACGGGAATCCCCTCGGTCATGCAGACGATCAGTCCGATTCCCGCCTCGATCGCCTCGAAGATCGCATCGGGCGTGAACGCCGCCGGCGTGTAGATTCCGGAAACGTTGGCCTGCTCTCTTTCGACGGCTTCACCGATCCGGTCGTAGACGGGAATGCCGTCCAGCTCCGTTCCCCCCTTGCCGGGCGTAACCCCGGCCACAACCCTCGTTCCCAGCTTCACCGACTCCCGGGTATGAAAGCTCCCCTCCGAACCCGTGATCCCCTGGATCAAAACACGTGATTTTTCATCCAGCAATATGGCCATCGGAATTTCTCCTTATCGATCCTGTAGAGCTGAAAAGAGTGCCCCCGAAAGCGCTCCCGTCCTATGCGACCAGGGAGACGGCCTTCTCTGCCGCCTCATACAGGCCGTCGGCGACCGTGAACCGGAGACCGGACTCTTGCAACATCTGCCGCCCCTCCTCCACATTGGTCCCCTGGAGCCGCACCACCATCGGCAGCTTCAAGTCGATGTTCTTTGCCGCCTGGATCAGTCCGGCGGAGACGCGGTCACAGCGCAGGATTCCGCCGAAGATGTTGACGAGGATGCACTTCACGTTCGGATCGGAGGTCAGGATCCGGAACGCCTTCTCGATCTGCTCCGCCGAGGCGCCGCCGCCCACGTCGAGGAAGTTCGCCGGCTCGCCCCCCGCCATCTGGATCAGGTCCATTGTCGTCATCGCCAGCCCCGCCCCGTTGACCATGCAGCCGACGTTTCCGTCCAGCTTGATGTAGTTCACCGAAGCGTTTTTGGCCGCCACCTCCAGCGGATCCTCTTCGTCGGGATCCCGCAAAGCTTTGACCTCGGGATGGCGGTAGAGTCCGTCATCGTCGAAATTGATCTTTGTGTCGAGGGCGAGCAGCCGGCCGTCTTCGGTGATTGCCAGCGGGTTGATCTCGACGAGCGAGCAGTCCTTCTCCAAAAACAGCCGGTAGAGGTTCCGGACGATTTCCGCAAACACCTTGCGTTGCTCCGAATCCAGTCCCAGCGCGGCGGAGAGCTTGCGCGCCTGGAACGGACTCATCCCCACAACGGGATGGATCGTGCACCGGACGATCTTCTCCGGGGCCGTCGACGCCACCTGCTCGATATCCATACCGCCCGCTGCCGAGGCCATGAAAACCACGCACTCTTTTCCCCGCGACCGGTCCACAACCAGGCTCAGGTATAGTTCCTTCCGGACGACGGAGGCCTCTTCGACGAGAACCTTACGAACTTGTTTCCCTTCCGGGCCCGTCTGGTGGGTTACGAGCTGCATTCCGAGGATCGCCCGGGCGGCATGAAAGGCCTCTTCCGGCGATGCGGCCGGTTTGACGCCGCCGCCTTTTCCCCGGCCTCCCGCGTGGATCTGAGCCTTGACGACGGTTTTTCCCCGGAGCTCTTCGGCCGCCTCGCGCGCCTCATCCGGGGTCGAGGCCGCCTTTCCGCAAGGAACCGGAATTCCGTAGCCGCGCAGCAGTTCCTTTGCCTGAAACTCATGGATCTTCATCTCTTACCTCCGGAGCTGACGTATGGGATTATTTTGCATTGACGGGAAAGTGGAATTTTTTATGCGGGCGTTATGATTCGTTTGAGAAAGCGGATTCAATCGCCAATTCCTTCGCTGAGTTTCAGTCCGAGATCGAGGGCCTGCCGGTTCATGTCGAGAAAGCTCAAGGGAATCTGCGTCTCCAGAACCTTGATGATCGATTCGGGCCGGACCAGCTTCGTCAATCCAATGACGGCTCCGAGCATGCAGATGTTGAAAACAATCGGCCGGCCGATTTTTTCCATCACCGTTTCGTACATCGGCAGTTCTATCTGACGCGCATCCACCTTCTTCCCCAGCTTGACATATCGGTTGTCGGTGAGCAGCAGACCGCCCGGACGAAGGAGGGGAAAAAAGGTCGCATACGACTGCTGCGTCAGGCAGATCAATACGTTGGGTTGGATCACTTTCGGAAAGTGAATCGGAGATTCGGCGATGATGACATCGCAGCGGGTTGCGCCGCCCCTTGCCTCCGGACCGTACGACTGGGACTGAACGGCAATGAGGTTCTCATGCAGCACGGCAGCCTCGGCCAGAATGATCCCCGCCGTGATCACCCCCTGCCCGCCCGAACCGGAAAACACCATTCTGCATCGTTCCATGATCACTTCCCCTTCATCGCCTGCTCGACGATCCGCTGATATTCGGCACAGTACTCCGGCAACTCCTTCTTGACGAAAACACCCCGCTCGATCAACGAAGGATTCTCCTGTTTTGCCTTCGAACCGATCGGAGTGGTTCGGGTCTTCAGGTTATCCATCATGTTTACCGCGCTCCCCTCCTTGTTCTTCCGTCCGAAGTATGTCGGGCAGGGGGTCATCACCTCTACTACCGAAAATCCCTTATGGCGGATCGCCTCCTCCAGGATGTTGGGAAGCTGCTGGACGTGGTAGGCCGTGGCGCGGGCCACAAAAGTGGCCCCCGCCGCCGTTGCCATGCTGACGATATCGAATGCCTGGTCGATATTCGTATACGGGGCGGTCGTCGCCATGGTGCCATGTCCCGACAGCGGCGAATATTGCCCGCCCGTCATTCCATAAACCCGGTTGTTCATCACGATCGCGGTCATGTCGATGTTCCGCCGGCAGGCGTGGATAAAGTGGTTTCCGCCGATGGAGAGTGCATCCCCGTCTCCCATCGGCACCAGCAGCGTCAGATCCGGACGACTCATCTTCACGCCGATCGCGAACGCCAGCGCCCGTCCATGGATCGTGTGCAGCGTGTGAAAATCCATGTACCCCGCGATTCGTGACGAGCAGCCGATCCCCGACACCATCACGATGTCGTTCTTTTTCAACCCGATATTCTCGATTGCGTGCACGAGACCGTTCAGTACGATGCCGTGACCACAACCCGGACACCACATATGCGGGAAAAACCTCTCGCGGATATAGTCCCTTGCGGGCATCTTTAAACTCCTTTACCCTGAATCAGCCGCAGAATGTTGAGAATATCGGCTGGCGTAATCAATACCCCGTCCACCCTGTTGGCCAGAAACACCCGCTCGGGCTTTTCCACCGCGGCCTTGACCGGCTGAAGCATCTGCCCCATATTCATTTCCACGACCACCACATAACGGGCATTCCTCGTCTTTTCCCTCACCACTGCCGCGGGAAAGGGCCACAGCGTCTGCAGCTCCAGCAGGCCGACGCGCTCCCCGTGCTGGCGGCGGTCCGTGACCATGTGCAGCGCCGAGCGCGCCGACGATCCGTACGAGATCAGGAGCATCTCCGCGTCTTCGATAAAATATTCCCGATAGCGCGCCATCTTGTCCACATGGTGGTCGATCTTATCCACCAGGTGCCGCATCAGCTCGTGAACCACACTCGGTTTCTCCGACGGAAATCCCCACATGTCATGGAACAGGCCCGTCACGTTGTACCGGTGTACACCCCCGAAATCGGACATCGGCAAACGGCCGTCTTCCCTTTGCAGGTACGGGTGGTAATCCACCCCCTCCTTGACCGAGGTCTTGAGCCTTTCCACAAGCGGGATCTCCCCCGGTTCCGGAATTTTCAGGCGCTCCCGCATGTGCCCGATCACTTCGTCGAACAGCAGGATTACCGGCGTCCGGTAGGTCTCCGAAAAATTGAAGGCGTCCACCGTAATCGAAAAAACATCCTGGTGGTTCGACGCCGTCAACGCAACGATCGCATGATCTCCGTGCACCCCCCACCGGGCCTGGTTCACATCCCCCTGGCTTACCTTTGTAGGCAGACCCGTCGAGGGACCGCCCCGCTGCACATCGACGATCACGCAGGGGATCTCCGCCATGATCGCGTACCCCAGACCTTCCTGCATCAGCGAGAAACCCGGTCCGCTCGTGGCCGTCATCACCTTGTTTCCCGTAAGCGACGCCCCGATGATCGCGCAGATCGAGGCGATCTCGTCCTCCATCTGCAAGAACTTCCCGCCCTTCAGGGGCAGGCGCGACGCCAGCAGCTCCGCGATCTCCGTCGAAGGCGTGATCGGATAACCGGCAAAAAAATCCAGCCCGGCGTACATCGCCCCCTCCACGCAGGCCTCATTCCCTTGAACAAACCTCAATTCGCCGCCCATATCAATCCTGCTCCGTCTGTACCTCGATCGCCAAATCCGAGCACCGCAACTCGCAGAGCTTGCAGCAAACGCAATCCTGCGGCCTCGCCGCCACCACCTTGTCGAATTCGTCCAGCTCCAGCACCTTCCGGGGACAAAAATGTACGCAGATTCCGCATCCCTTGCACCATTCCCGGTTGATCACGTGCGCCCTGAGCTTCAGCTTTGCCATATTCCTTCCTGCCCTGTCGAAATCCTAAAGAGGAGGTACCGCCCCGTACGGCGACACCTCCTTGCCTGAAACAATTCTGCCGGCATCATGACTGTGGAGGATATTAATTTGTTTTGCATTATTGGGGTGAAAATTTGTTTTCATGAGCGGCCGGCCTGCCTGCGTGATCAAGATGCCCGTGAAACGGGAATCATTATACGTACGGATGCATCATAAGAAAAGCCGTCTTACATGTCAATAGGATTTATGGCCTGATATTTCCGCCGGAGCAATTCGGGTATGCTCGACGTCACAAAAGCAGGCCGACGATGGCGCCGACCATGCAGGTCGCCATCGTTCCGCAGAGGATCGATTTGAATCCCAGCGAGACGATCACGCCGCGTCGTTCCGGGACCATCGCTGCCATCCCGCCGATCATGATGCCCAGGCTGCCCAGATTGGCAAAACCGCAGAGCGCGTAGACCATGATCAACCGGCTTCGGGCGGTGAGGGTCCCCGCCGGCAGCCGGGCAAGATCCAGATAGGCGATCAGTTCGTTGAGAACCGTCTTTTCCCCCAGCAGAAAGCCCGCCGTGATGCACTCCGACCAGGGGATGCCGATCATCCAGGCGACGGGCGCCATGATATAACCCAGCAGCCGCTGCAGCGTTACCGGCTCGCCCTGGAAGGCGGGGAGGAGCCCAAGGATCTCATTGCTCAATGCCACCAGCGCAATCAACACGATGACCATGGAGATGACGTTCAGATAGAGCTTCATCCCTTCCACGGTGCCGTGGGTGACGGCATCCATCGCACTGATCGCGGACTGGGGAGGAACATAGTCCCCCGGCGTGATTTCCTCGGTCTCGGGAACCATCAACAGGGAAATCATGATCGCCGCGGGTGTGCTGATGATCGAGGCGACCAGGATGTGTCCCAGCGCATCGGGCATCTGCGGGCCGAGCATCATGGCATACAGAACCATCACCGTGCCGGCGATATTGGCCATACCACAGCTCATCGTGATAAACATTTCACTGCGGGTGAGCCGGCTGAGGTAGGGCCGGATCAGCAGCGGCGCCTCCACCATGCTGAGGAAAATATTGGCGGCCGCGCCGACGCCGACGGCGCCTCCGACGCCCATGGTTTTCTGCAGCAGCCAGGAAAAAGCACGGACCACCAGCGGCAAGATCCTCCAGTAGAAGAGCAGCGAAGAGAGGGCGCTGACGACCAGCAGCAACGGCATGGCCTTGAAGGCAAAAATGAAGCTCGATCCGGGATAGGTTTCCGCAAAGGGCAGCTTGCCGCCTCCCAGATAGCCGAAAGCGAAGGTCGTGCCCGCCGTCGTGGCCCGTTCGAGGGCGATGACGCCGCTGTTGAGCAGCGCAAACAAATCCCGGGAAAGGGGGACTTTGAGCATGATCAGCGCCATCGCGAACTGGACGGCAAAACCGGCGAAGATGATCCGCAGGCGGACCGATCGTCTGTTCTCGCTGATCAGCCAGGCGAAGCCCGTCAAGAATACGATCCCGATGATGCCCTGCAGGTTCATTTCCCTTATACGCTATACGCTTGTGCAGGCCTGTGCAACGGAGGTCCAGTAGGGGGACATGCCGCGCAGCCGCTCGATGATCGGAGGCATCTTCCCGATCGTGAAATCAATCTCTTCCTCGGTCGTGAAAATACTCAGGCTGAAGCGGATCGAGCCGTGGGCCATCGTGAACGGAACGCCCATTGCACGCAGCACGTGAGAGGGCTGCAGCGAGCCGGAGGTGCAGGCCGACCCCGAAGAGGCGCAGATGCCGTACTCGTTCATCAGCAGCAGGATTCCCTCGCCCTCGACGAACTCGAAGCTGATGTTCGTCGTGTTCGGCAGACGCTGCTCGCTGTCCCCGTTGACCCGGGCGTTCGGGATTTTCGCCAGCAGGGTCGTTTCGAGCTTGTCGCGCATCCGCCGGACGGTTGTGTTCTCCGTTTTCAGATGGCGGGCCGCCAGTTCGCAGGCGCTTCCCAGACCGATGATGCTCGGTGTATTTTCCGTGCCTCCCCGACGTCCCTTCTCCTGATGTCCACCGATCAGAAACGGCGAAAATCTTGTTCCCTTGCGGACGTAGAGGACGCCGATCCCCTTCGGGGCATGGAGCTTGTGACCGGAGAAGGAGAGCATGTCGATCGCATTCGTCCGCATGTTGATCGGGATCTTGCCGGTCGATTGCACCGCGTCGGTGTGGAACAGGATGCCACGTTCGCGGGCCAGCTCCGCTGCCTTCTCCACCGGAAAGATGACCCCCGTCTCGTTGTTGGCCCACATGAGGCTGACGATCGCGGTATCAGGCGTCAGGCTGCCGACGAACTGTTCCATGTCCAGTAGTCCGTTCTTCTCGACGGGCAGCTCCGTGATCCGGTAGCCCTGACCGGCAAGATTGGCGCAGAGGGACTTTACGGCGGGGTGCTCCACCCGGCTCGTCACAATATGGCGCCTTTCGGGATGGATCGTCAGAGCCGAGCGGATGGCTGCATTGTCGCTCTCCGTACCGCAGCTCGTGAAAACGATTTCGTCCGGTGAGGCGCCAAGGAGCGCAGCAACCTGCTCCCGGGCCTCGCGGATCTTCCGGGCGACCTGGCCGCCGAAGGAGTGCATGCTGGAGGGGTTTCCGTAATACTCATGAAAATAGGGGAGCATTGCTTCGAGCACCTCGGGGGCCACCTGGGTCGTGGCGTTGTTGTCCAGATAGACGGTCTTCACGGGGCCACCTCCTCGATGATCAGGTCGGGTGATACGAGATCCCGGAGTTTCACCTCGACGAAGTTCTTCAGCGTGATGTTGGACGTCTTGCAGGAGGCGCAGGCGCCGCGCGTGGCGACGATAACCCGGTTGCCGACGACATCGATCAGCTCGATGTCGCCGCCGTCATGCTTCAGCGACGGCCGGATCTCCCGTTCGAGGGCCTCCTCGATCATCTTCATCTTCTGGATGTTGGTCATCTTCGGGATCGTCACCGGTTTCAACTCGGCCCGCACCCGCTCGATGATCTGCTGGATGGCGTCGTGGCATTTGCCGCAGCCGCCGCCCGCCTTGGTGTAATTGGTTACCTCCTCGACGGTCGTGAGGCTGTTTTCCCGGACGGCCCGTTCGATTTCCCGGTCGGTTACTCCGAAGCACTCGCAGACGATCTTTGCGCCCGGCTCCGTGGCCGGCGCCCCCTGATAATTCTCGATCGCCTTTTCGAGAGCCTCTTTCCCCATGACGCTGCAGTGCATCTTCTCATCGGGAAGGCCGCCGAGGTAGGCGGCGATGTCCCTGTTGGAGACTTTTGCGGCCTCCTCCAACGTCATCCCCTTGATGATCTCGGTCAGTGCCGAAGAGGATGCGATGGCGCTGGCGCAGCCGAAGGTCTTGAATTTTGCCTCCCGGATCCGTTTGTTCTCATCAAGTTTGAAGGAAAGTTTGAGGGCGTCTCCGCAGGCGATGGAGCCGACTTCGGCGACCCCATCGGGATTTTCGACTTCTCCGACATTGCGGGGATTGAGAAAATGTTCTTTGACCTTGTCCGTGTATTCCCACATAATCAACTCCTTACCGATTTCATCTGTTTTGCGGAACCGTTTGGCCGTGATCTCGCGACAACCATCCCTTGTATCCCGGCATAGCCTATAATGTCTGAAACAACGTGAAGTCGAAGTTAATGCGAAAAGAGGTAAAAGTCAATGATTACTCGGGAGCAAACAACGGGAGTTATAACCGGATGAGGTCCTCATGCTCCTCGTCATGCGGATTGATGTGAATCATGACGTCCCCCACGTTGGGAAACTGTTCGAAGATAATCCGCTTGACGTTGGAGTTGATGGCGTGGGATTCCTTCACCGTCATCTCGGGATCCATCTCCAGCTTCAGGTCCACAATCAGGTACTGCCCGGACCGCCGGCTGCGGATCTCATGGACATGCTCGACGCCGGGCACACCCGCCGCGATGGTGGTAACGGCGGTGATCAGCTCTTTGGGGGGTTGACCATCCATCAGGTCGTTGGCCGCGTTGCTGAAGGTCTCCCAACCGATGCGGAAGATGAAGAGGGCGGTAAGGCCCGCCGCCAAGTGGTCCATCAGCCCCGCTCCAAAGTAAGCGCCGACGACGCCGACCAGGGTTACAACCGAGGTGAGGGCATCCTTGCGGTGATCCCTGGCGATCGCCTCCACCGCCGGGCTCTCCAGTTTTTTGGAGACGCGGCGGGTGTAGCGGAAGAGCGTCTCCTTGATGACGATGGTGGCCAGCGCGGCAAGGACGGCGATCAGTTGCGGTTCCCCGTAGTCCCTGTCCATGATGGTGACAATCGCCTTGTAGAGGATGACGCCGCCGGTGGCGAAGATGATCAGCGAGACCAGCGTGGCGGCGATGCTCTCCGCCTTGCCGTGTCCATAGGGATGATCTTCGTCCAGGGGTTTGCGCCCGATCTTCAGAGCGATCATGCTGGCGAGGATCGCCACAAAGTCGGCGGCGCTCTCCATCCCATCGGCAAAGACCGCCTCGGAATGGCCGAAATGGCCTGCCGACAGCTTCATGACCATCAGGACCGCATTGATCCAGAAGCCGACGGCGATCACCCGGTCGGCCATGCCGAATCGTTCGTATCTATTCATAAAAAACAACCCGCTGAAACAACATGGCTGCCATCCCTCGCCCCCGGGATTTTCTCCGGAAAGATTGCGATCGCATCCGGAACATCCCGGAAAGCCTTTCCCCTGCTCTTATACAGGATTCGGCCGAGATAGGATAGCAACTTTTCATCCCGGCATGCGGAGCGAACAGGGGTGATCCTTTCTCAAAATTGCCAAACGGATAAAAAATGTGTATGATCAGCCCGCCTTTCGTTCTTTCATGACCATTCTTGGGGCGGTTGGGGCGCCATACAGTTTGAAATCACCCTGTTCCGCGCAGTTGTTTTCTGAGACGGCCGGGGCCGTCTTCATACCCAAAGGAGGAAATGTCCCATGCATGAGAAGAAACCCTGGTTGAAGTTTTACGGCGATATCCCGGAGCATATCGACTATCCGCGGGTGACGATGTACGAGGCGCTGATGCAGACGGTTTCCCGGAACCCGGACTCCGTCGCCTACGACTTCTTCGGCCATACCGCCACCTACCGGCAGTTCGGCGCGGAGATCGACCGCTGTGCGGACGCCCTCGCCGCCCTCGGCCTGAAACAACGGGACCGGATCACGATCTCGATGCCCACCTGTCCCCAGGGGATCATCTCCTTCTATGCCGCCAACAAACTGGGTGCCGTGGCGAGCATGATCCACCCCCTGTCGCCCGCCAAGGAGATCGAATTTTACCTGAACACCGCGAAAAGCCGTTTCGCGCTGACCCTCGATGCTTTTTACGGGAAATTCAAGGAGGTCGAGGGGAAGACGGAGCTCAAAACGCTGATTCTCTGCCGGATTCCCGATTATCTCCCGCTGCTCAAGAAGATCGGCTTCAACCTGACCAAGGGGCGGAAGATCCCGCCGGTCCCCGATGACAGGCTGGTCGTCTGGTGGAGCGACCTCATGCGGGAGAGCTACCCGCAGGCGCCGAAATCGGATATGGGAACGGACGATATGGCCGTGATTCTCTTCAGCGGCGGGACGACCGGCGTTCCGAAGGGGATCATGCTCTCCAGTTACAACTTCATCAGCGAAGGGATGCAGGTCTCCGTTTGGGGGAGCCTCGGGGGTGGGGATTCGATCCTCGCGATCCTCCCCATTTTCCACGGCTTCGGCCTCGGGGTCTGCATCAACGCCGCCTTCATGGGCGGGGGAAAGAGCATCCTCGTTCCCCAGTTCACGCCGGAGATCGTGGCCGACTTGATCAAGCAGAAGCGGCCCAATTTTGTCGTCGGCGTGCCCACGCTCTTTGAAGCCTTGAGCAGCAACCCCGTCTTTCAAAAGGCCGACCTGAGCTGCCTCCGGGCGACTTTCAGCGGCGCCGATACGCTTCCCCGGCCGGTCAAGGAAAAGTTTGAGGCGGTTGTGAAGGAGCGGGGCGGAAACATCCAGCTCCTGGAAGGCTATGGCCTGACGGAGGCGGTGACGGCGATCATGGCGACGCCGCTCAACCAGTACCGCGAGGGGAGCGTGGGGCTTCCCTTCCCCGACATGCTGGCCAAAATCGTTCCGATAGGGACGATGGAGGAGGCGCCCGTCGGCGAGGAAGGCGAGATCTGCGTCAGCGGTCCCGCGGTGATGCTGGGCTACCTCGATCAGCCGGAGGAGACGGCCAACACGCTGAAGACGCATGCAGACGGCAGGATCTGGCTCCACACCGGCGATATCGGCACAATGGACGCCGACGGCTTCTTCTACTTCAAACTCCGCCAGAAGCGGATGATCAAGTCGTCGGGAATGAACGTCTATCCCGCCCAGGTGGAGGACGTCCTCTACCGGCATCCCGCTGTTCTCAGTGCCTGCGTCATCGGCGTCCCTGATGAAAAGCAGGTGCAGCGCGTCAAGGGATTCGTCGTCCTGAAAGACAAGACCAAGGCCGGTCCGGAGATGGAGAAGGCGCTGGTCGCCCACTGCCAGGAGCATCTGATCCGTTGGAGCTGCCCCCGGGAGATCGAATTTCGGGACAACCTTCCCTGCACGCTGGTCGGCAAGGTCGCCTTCAACACCCTCGAACAGGAGGAGGTTGCAAAGCTGGAGGCGGAAGGAAAATACTGCGGACACTGATTCCGGGACGGGCCGATGCCTGAACTCTACCGTTTTTGGCCGGGAGGCGCCTTTTGATATTTCATTGACAATACCCAAATAATGAAGACAATGGTGATCGTATTCACCAAATTAAAATAAATATGGGTATCAGAGTGATCCGGCGAAGTATTCAGACCGCAATCGAACAATCCCTGTTCAAGGGTAAGTCGATCGTTATCTACGGCACCAGGCAGGTGGGCAAGACCACATTGATCACGGCTCTTCAGCAGGACGCCGCTGTTCCTTCCATCTATCTTAACTGCGATGAGCCGGACATCCGCCGATCGCTTTCGGAAAAAACGTCGACGGAACTGAAGATGCTGATCGGCAGCAACAAATTGGTTCTGATTGACGAAGCGCAACGGGTCGGCACAATCGGACTTACCATCAAGCTTTTGACCGATACGGCGCCGGACATTCAGGTGATCGCTACCGGTTCTTCCGCCTTCGAGCTTTCCAGCAGGATAGAGGAGCCGTTGACCGGCAGAAAACGGGAATTTCGACTCTATCCGTTTTCGCTAACCGAACTGGGGCAGATCTATTCACCGCTGGAGGTTAGTCGCGTCGTGGAACGCTGCATGATTTTCGGCCTCTATCCGGAGATCATCAACGCCCCGGAAGCAGCGGCAACGGCGCTGCGGGAGCTTGCCAGGAGTTATCTCTACAAAGACATCCTGGCTTTGCAGCAGATACGCAACTCTGAGGCGCTGGAGCGGCTGGTTCAGTCCATCGCGCTGCAAGTCGGCAATGAAGTTTCCTATAACGAGCTCGCCCAGCAGGTGGGCGTGGATAAAAAGACGATCGAGAGTTATCTGCGGTTATTGGAGCAATCGTTCATCACCTTCCGTCTGGGGTCGTTCAGCAGGAACCTGCGAAATGAACTGAAGAAATCCCGCAAGATCTATTTTGTGGATACGGGAATGCGCAATGCCGTCATCAATAACCTCAACCCTCCGGACCTGCGTAGCGACGTTGGCGGCCTTTGGGAGAATTTCGTCATCGCTGAGCGGATGAAATGGAACCACAATCAGGGATTGTTTCCCAACGCCTATTTCTGGCGCAGTCACCAGAAACAGGAGATTGATTACTTGGAAGAGTTGAACGGGGCGTTGTCGGGATACGAAATCAAATGGTGCGATCAGAAGTTCAAGGTTCCGACAGAATTCAGCGCAGCCTACCCGGATTGCCCCGTCAGCCTGATCAATCGGGAGAATATGACGCAGTTTGTGCAAGGTATGAACCCCAAACTGACGGACAATTCGGGGACATAATACTCAATTATGGATTGACCTGCTGGAATTTGTACTATGTCTCCTGATTACCAATACCTGCCACGCTTGGCGAGAGGATGATCCCTTCGTTGAAATATTAAAGAAGAAGCTCAATATGAAATAGATAAAAATTAGGACACGAAATTGCGGAAAAGTCACTGTTCCAAAGTATTTGATAGAGTGTAGCCTTTTTCAGTATATTCGATTGAAACATACAAATCAGGGAGGGAGATTTTTCTTATGGTGGGAGGCGGAGTTCTTCCTGTAGTCAGTAAACCGTCGCCCTTTAAGAAAATGCTTGATTTCGAACAATTATCAACGATGTCATTCCCCTTGTAATTATGATATGATTCTTCCGCTATGCATCATGGCTCGTCCAAGTAACGACTTGACAGACTACATGAAGGGGAAAAAAGGAATGAGAGAGAATATGCCATCAGTTTTGGAGCTGATAGTCGCTGTGTTCTTCCTCGCAATCCTTCCCGCACAGCTCCATGCCCTCACACCCAACCAGGTCTTCGACAAGGTCAAGGATTCAATCGTTGTTGTGAAGACCATTGACGCTGAAAGTAAGATAATGGGCCAGGGGAGCGGGGTGCTGATTTCCACCGGCAGGGTCGCCACCAACTGCCATGTCATTCAAGGCGGTACGTCCTACCAAGTGATCCGGGGCAAAGAGTTTGCTTCTGCAATCCTGTATGCAGAAGATGGGGACAAAGACATCTGTATCCTCGATATCTCTGATACAAAGGGGCCGCGGGATCTCATTGCCGAATTAGCAGGAGGGTTTCCCAAGGATGGGATTAGGGGAATCACAGGAAAACCGGCGCAGCTCGGTAAAGCGGCAAGCCTGAAGGTAGGTGTCCCGGTTTATGCTGTGGGAGCGCCACAGGGTTTGGAACTTTCCCTTTCCGATGGTATCGTCGCACAGCTTCGGGGTGGACCACCACCATTGATCCAGACCACTGCGGCTATCTCACCAGGTTCCAGTGGCGGGGGCCTGTTCGATGGGGAAGGTCGGCTGGTCGGCCTGACAACCCTTTACCTGAAAGAAGGGCAGAGTCTGAATTTCGCTATGCCTGTGGAGTGGATAGGAGAGATCAAACCACTCCGAAACCTGCTTACCATAACAGACAAGATCAAACCGAGCCGAGACCTGGTTACCGAAACTCGCGGTCAAATTGAATGGTTTAAGCACACGATCGCCCTTGAAGAGCTGAAGGACTGGCAGGGAATGCTTGATTGGTGCCAGAAGTGGACGAAAAACGAACCAACAAGTGACAATGCCTGGCATAGCCTCGGGATCGCTTACGGCAAACTCGGCCACGTCAACTATGCCATCGACGCTTTTCGCCAGGCTCTGAGCATCAATCCGAGGTATGACCATGCCTGGTTTAGCCTCGGAATCGGTTATGACAAACTCAACCGTTACAACGAAGCCATCGAAGCCTATCGCCAGGCCCTACGCATTAACCCAGAATATGCCGACGTTTGGAGCTACCTCGGGTACGCTTACGTAGAACTCAAACGCTACAATGACGCCATCCTTGCCTGTCGCGAGGCATTGCGCCTCAAGCCAGAGAATAATCCCTTCCCTTGGGGTATCCTCGCACGAGCTTACGACGATCTCAAACGATACAATGACGCCATAGAAGCCTATCACCAGGCCCTGAGGACCAATCCGGAGACAGACGTTGTCTGGTTCCACCTGGGGGTAGATTACTCAATGCTCAACCGTTACAATGACGCCATCGACGCTTTTCGCCAAGCCCTAAGCATTAACCCAGAATATGCCGACGCCTGGAGCTACCTCGGAACATCTTATGGCGAGCTTAAACGCTATAAGGACGCCATCGAAGCCTATCGTCAGGCCCTGCGCATCGACCCAGAAGATACTTACGCCTGGTACAACCTTGGGGGCACTTATGCCAACTCTGGAAACCGGACAGCCGCTCTGGAAGTCATTCAGAGACTGCGACGCCTCGATCCGGCACAGGCCGATAAGTTATTCAACCTGATCGTGCCACGCTGACGTAATCAAAGATGACAAAGGCTACTCGGAGTAATAAAATTTCAAATGGTAGGTTTTAATGACCACGGCAATCCCGTGGAGTGTTGTGTGATGATAGAAATGAGACAAGCGCATAAGACATCTTTAATCTTGCATTTCAGACATTAGGAATCGGAAATCTTTGCTGTGGATGAATTGATAAAAATAATTATTGGTATTTCCGGTACTGTGCTTGGTGGATTCCTGGGTTATTTTATTCGCCTTTTTATTGAGCATCGTCTTGCAATCGACAGAATTAAGGAAAATATAAGAATCACTGAATTTAACAAGGCAGCATCTGAGTTCAGAAGTGCCTTTGCCCCAGCTATCGCTCAGTTTCCGTTCCTTAGTGCTGTTAACGACATCGATAAAATGCTCCAGGATGAACTTATCCCGCAATCCGTTGCCATTGAGAAGTTCCGCCCCTTCATCCCTTCTAATAAAAAAGGCGCATATCAAGAGGCATGGGAACGCTATCATCAATCCCACAAACGTGAAGGCGTTTCGAGCGTATATTTTCTTGATTATGCAATGGGTAATGAGAAAGAACGTTTTGACCTTTTTAAAAAAAGAATAAATGAGATACTAAGATTTACAGAGCAATAAAGTCCACACAACAACGCGCTTCAAAGGATCGGCGTGATGCTCCCCCCCGTGAGCCTTGACGTTACTTCGATCCGTAATCACCAGTTTTATGAATGACGACTGCTGAACAGTAGTAGGTGAATGAGAAAGTAGCACGCAAGAACGGAATGACCCGATTTTTCGATAATGAACAAGGAGAACGATTAATGAAGCAGATCGATGAATGCTATCAAATTTTAAAAGATCCGAACGGTTACGTGAAAAGATTCAAGGCGGAAAGCGGCCGGAAGGTCGTCGGAACCTTCTGCTCTTATGCACCCGAGGAGATCATCCTTGCCGCCGGGGCGCACCCCTTCCGGCTCTTCGGTTCGGGGGAGAAGATCCGTCTGGCCGAGGCCCATCTGCAGTCCTACTGCTGCTCGCTGGTCCGGGGCGCCCTGGAGGACGCCCTCGGGGGAAGGGTCGATTTCCTCGACGGCGTCGTCTTTCCCCATACTTGCGACTCGATCCAGCGTCTCTCCGACATCTGGCGGCTGAACGTCCCCGCCTGCTTTCATCTCGACGTGGTTCTGCCGGTGAAGCTCGATACGGACGGCGCCCGGCAATATATGATCGACGTCCTGAAACGGTTTTGCCGGGAGTTGGGGGAGAAACTGGACGGGTCGATTTCCGATGATGACCTCCGGGCGGCGATCCGGACCATGAACCGGATCCGCGCCGCCTTAACAAGGATCTACGATCTGAAGGGCGAGCGGCCGGAGATCCTCAAGGGGAGCGATCTCTACGCCCTTGTCCGGGCCGCGATGATTATGGATAGGACACGCGCGGCATCCCTTCTGGAGGAGGTCGTCGCGGAGATGGAAAAAAGGAGCGTTTCGACGGTCGCGGCGTGGCCGAAAAAGCGGATCGTTCTTTCGGGCGGCGTCTGCAACCACCCCGACATCTATGCAATCATCGAGGATGCGGGCGGCACGGTCGTCGGCGACGACCTCTGCACCGGATCCCGTTATTTCAGCGGACTCATCGACGAAAAGGCCGATCCCGTGACGGCCATCGCCGGGCGCTACCTGGAGCGGGTCGTCTGTCCGGCGAAGCATCGGGGGTTGTCGGACCGGGCGGATCATCTCGTCCGTCTGGTCCGGGAGAAGCAGGCGCAGGGGGTCATCTTCTTCCTGCTGAAATTCTGCGATCCCCACGCCTTCGACTACCCCTATCTCAAGGATGCGCTGGATCGAGAGGGGGTCCCGAGCATACTCATGGAGGTGGAAGACCGGCTCCCGGCCGAAGGCCAGCTAAGGACGCGGTTCGAGGCGTTTGTCGAGATGATCTAAAAAGGAGGGCCATCTCCCGATTTTCTGAAAAAATCGGGAGATGGCCCCCGTTACGGTGATCAGGAGAAGACGATGGCGGAAAAAGACGAGGCGAAGGAAAAGCGGAAGATCAAGACGGTCAAGAAAATGAAGGAGATCATGACGGCCTACTACATCGATGCGAAGACGGCGGAGCAGACGGGAAAGAAGGTTGCCTGGATCACGAGCGGCGGGCCGGTGGAGCCCCTGATCGCAATGGACGTGATCCCCGTCTATCCGGAAAACCACGGGGCGATGATCGGGGCGAGCAAGATGGGGGTGGATCTCTGCGAGAAGGCCGAGGCGATGGGCTATTCGAGCGACCTGTGCTCTTACGCCCGTTCGGATATCTCCTGCGCGACGGTCAACGGCGGACCGATCGGCGGCCTCCCCAAGCCCGACATGCTGGTTTGCTGCAACAATATCTGCGGGACGGTCCTCAAATGGTACGAGGTGCAGGCAAGGTATTTCAAAGTCCCGCTCTTCATCCTCGACACCCCTTTCTGCCACACGGAATTTACCGCCGAGGCCAGGCGTTACGTCAAGGGGCAGATCGATGAATACATCGCCTTTCTGGAGGTCGCCTGCGGAAAGAAGCTCGATCATGAGCGAATCCAGGAGGTTGGGCGGCTCTCCGTGGAGGGCCAGCGGCTCTGGCAGGCGGTCCTCGACACGGCGATGAACCGGCCCGCGCCGCTTTCCGCCTTCGACGCCTTCTTCCATCTGGCCCTGATCGTGACCCTCCGCGGGACGCAGCAGGCCGTCGATTACTACAAGATTCTCCTCGCCGAGATGCAGGAGCGGGTCCGGGAGGGAATCGGCGCCGTCCCGAACGAAAAATACCGGCTCCTCTGGGACAATCTCCCCGTCTGGTTCCGGACAAAATGGCTCTCGGAGAAGTTCTCCGCCCAGGATGCCTGCCTCGTCGCCGACACTTACACCTCCGCCTGGTGCGGCTCCCTCAAGTATGTCGATGAGAACAATTTCCTGGAGACGATGGCCGAGTGCTACACCCGGATCTACCTCAACATCGGCGTCGACGAGATGGCCCGGCAGGTGATGGAGATGGTCGACAAGTACGGCGCGGACGGCCTCGTCATGCACTCCAACCGGAGCTGCANNCGCTCGGCCAGTACGACATCCAGCGGATCGTCGGGGAGAAGATGGGAATCCCGACGCTCATGATCGAGGCGGACATGGTCGACGAGCGGAGCTTCTCCGAGAGCCAGATCGAAACGCGCATCGAGGCCTTTATCGAACTGCTCAAGGAAAAAAATCCATGAAAATCAATGTTGCGGATGAATTTATCGCGCTGGCCTCCCTGAACAGCCCTTCCCGCCGGGAAGGGCGAGTGGCCGAATATCTGGTCGATCGGCTACGGGAGTTGGGGGTGGCGGCGGTTGTGGATGACTCGGCTTCCCGTTCGGGGAGCGACACGGGCAACGTGATCGCCCGGCTGCCGGGGAACGCCGCAGGTCCCACCGTCCTGCTCTGCGCCCACATGGATACGGTCGGCCCCACGGAGGGGATGGTTCCGGTCGTCCGGGACGGCGTGGTCTATAGCAACGGCGAAACCGTCCTCGGGGCGGACGACAAGGCCGGGATTGCCATCATCCTCGCTGTCCTTGCCGAACTGAAGGACGGCGCCCTTCCGCATGGACCGATCGTGGCGGCCTTCACCGTCCAGGAAGAGGTGGGGCTCTTCGGCGCCAATTACCTGCCCGTGGATTTGAAGGCGGACTTCGGCTATGTCCTCGACGGCGACGGCCCCGTGGGCAACATTGTCCATCGGGCGCCCTCCAAGGTGGACCTCGACTTTACGATCGAAGGCCTGGCCGCCCATGCCGGGATCTGTCCCGAGGCTGGGGTTAACGCCATCGTTGCCGCGGCCGCGGCCATCGCCCGTTTCCGCTCCGGACGCCTCGACGGGGAGACGACGTCGAACGTGGGTCTCATCCGCGGCGGGAAGGCCCTGAACATCGTCCCGGATCGGGCGGAGGTCGCAGTCGAAGTCCGGAGCACCGACAAACTGAAACTGGAGAACGAGGTCCGGACGGTCATCAACGCCTTCGAAGAGGCGGCGGCGGCGGCCGGAGCCGGGGTAACCGTTCGGCGGGAGGTTCCCTTCGAGGCTTTCACCATTGCCGAAACGCATCCCGTCGTGGCGAACGCCTTTCGCGCCGCGCACGCCCTGGGCATCGAATCCCGGCTCTGGACCTCCGGCGGCGGCATGGATGCCAATGTCTTCAATTTGCGGGGGTTGCCCTGCGTGGGGCTTGGAATCGGCATCGAAGATGCCCATTCGCCGAAGGAGCATATCGCCGTTGCCCAGATGGAGAAGGGCGTGCGGTTTATCGAGGCGCTGCTCGCGGAAGCGGTCGAGCGGTCATTCAAAACACCTGCTCAGGAGTGCCGATGAATGATGAGATCATCAATCTGATCATCGCTCTGATCCGGAATATATCCATCTTCATGATCCTTGCCTATCTCCTGACGAGGATCCCCGTCTTCGGCGATGTCCTGAACCGCAGGTTTTCGGGGAAAAACCGCGTCTTTCTGGCTCTGCTTTTTGGGCTTGTTTCCATCTACGGGACCATGACCGGAATCGAGATTTTCGGAGGCATTGCCAATTTCCGGGATCTCGGGCCCGCCGTCGCCGGTCTTCTGGCGGGTCCTCTGGTCGGAGCGGGCGCCGGTCTCATCGGCGGCATTTACCGTTACCCCCTGGGGGGAGTGACGGCCCTTCCCTGCGCCCTTGCCCCGGTTATAGCCGGCCTTGCCGGGGGGGGTCTTTTTCTGCTGAAGAAGGGGAAGGAGATCCGGGTCTGGGAGGCGACCCTCCTGATGATCGGGATGGAGATCCTCCATGCGATGATTAGCCTGATCATCTCCGGCGCCGGGGAGGAGGTCCTGGCCATCATCCGTGTTGCATTGTTCCCCATGATCGTGGCCAACGGCTGCGGGATGGCCGTCTTTGTCTTCATGATCGACAACCTGGCAGCGGAGCGGCGCAATGAGGCGGCCAAACAGAGGATCGACAGCGAACTGCGCATCGCCCGGGAAATCCAGATGAGCATGGTTCCCAAACCGCGGCCGTCCGACGCGGAACACTCGGGGGCGGATATCCACGCCGTCATGAAACCGGCGAAGGAGGTGGGCGGCGACCTGTACAATTTTTTTCCTCTCGATGCGGGGCGCCTTTGTCTGGCCATCGGGGATGTGGCCGGCAAGGGAGTGCCGGCGTCGCTGTACATGGCCATTACCCAGAAGCTTATCAAGGCCGAGGCGCGGGAAGGGGTGAGTCCCGCCGATCTCCTGGCACGTCTGAACAACGAGTTGTGCGACGGCAACGACACCTTGACCTTCGTGACGCTGTTTCTGGGTTTCTTTGACCGGCGAACCGGGGAGGTCGTCTTCAGCAACGCCGGACACAATCCACCTTACCTGGTGCGTCCGGGCGGCGCGGCGATGCTGGAGGTCGCGCCCGCCATGGCCGTCGGGGTGCAGGAAGGCATCCCTTACGCCAACCAATCGCTCCAGCTTCAGCCTGGAGAAACCCTTTTCCTATACACCGACGGGGTTACGGAGGCGATGGATGCGCGGGAAAATCTCTATTCGAACGATCGCCTGCAGGCAACCCTGAGCGGTCTCCACCATCTGCAACCGGAGGCGATGTGCCGGGAAATCCTCGTCGACATCGCCCGGTTCGTGGGAAAAAACGAGCAGAGTGACGACATCACGATGCTTGCGTTGCGCTTTGACGGCGGGGAGGTTCAGGGCGGCGGCGCCGAACAGGCAAACCCGGGGAGTGCGAAGGAGGAATCTTAATGGATATCTGGGAAAACCGGCAAGGGGATGTCGTCATTCTGGCGGTGCACGGCAAGCTCGATGCCTCGACGTCGGTGCTTTTCGAAGCAAAGGTGCTGCCCCTGTTGGAAAAGGGGGAGAAGAACTTTCTGGTCGATTTTGCCCACCTGGAGTATATCAGCAGCGCAGCCCTCCGGCGCTTGCTGGTGCTGGCCAAGGGCGCAAATCGGGCCGGCGGCAAGGTGGTCCTCGTCTCCCTGCAAAGTCCTATCCGGGAAATATTCGACATGGCCGGCTTTACCCAGATGTTCCCGATGTACGGCTCTTCCGAGGAAGCGCTACGTTCGTTCTGAGAAAACCGGGAGAATGTCATGCCTCAAAAACCCTCCAATCTGTTCTTCGGCGTCGATGAAAGCCCCGGGTGGGGCGCCTTGATCCTGCTGGCCTTCCAGCACATCTCCGTGATGTCCATCGCTTTTATCATTCCGGTCATTATCGTGGATGCCATCGGAGGCGATCCCTCGGAGGCGCGCGATCTGATCAGCATGGCGATGCTGGCCACGGGGGTGGGCACGATCCTTCAGGGGCTCCACCGGGGTCCCGTCGGTTCCGGCTATCTGTGTCCTCTGGTCAACGGCCCGGCCTTTCTCTCCGCGTCGATGCTGGCGGGAAAGTCGGGTGGTCTGAGCCTGATCTTTGGGATGACGGCCGCCGCGGGCTGTTTCGAGGCCATCTTATCCCGCTTTCTGGTGAGGATGCGCGCCGTTTTCCCCGCCGAGGTCACCGGCACCATCGTGATGATGGTGGGGATCGAGATCATTCCCATTGCCGTCCAGAAATTCATGGGGGTCGACAAAACCCATTCCACTGCCGATCCGATGGCCGTTCTGGTCGCCCTCATCACGCTGGTCGCCATGGCAGGCTTCAACGTCTGGGGCACGGGAAAGCTCCGCCTCTATTCAGTCCTGTTGGGGATGATCGTCGGTTACGCGTCGGCCTTTTTCGCCGGTGTCCTGACGCTCCAGCAGATCCGGGCCATGCTCGGGACGCCGCTTTTTTCAGTCCCGGCGATGGGCCATTACGGACTCTCCTTCAGCCCGGCGCTTCTGGTCCCTTTCCTCGTTGCCGCCCTCTCTTCGGCCCTCAAGACAATGGGGGACGTTACAACTTGCCAGAAGATCAACGACGCTCAGTGGAAAAGGCCCGACATGGTCAACATCAGCCGCGGGGTCCTGGCCTGTGCGGCGGGGAACCTCTTCTCCGGTCTTCTGGGCGCCCTGGGCCAGTCCGTATCGTCCAGCAATATCGGCCTCTCCATCGCCACCGGGGCGACAAGCCGCCGGATCGCCTACAGCACCGGGGCCATCCTGATCCTGCTGGCCTTTTTCCCGAAGATCTCCTCCATCTTTGTCATCATGCCGACGCCGATCATGGGGGCCTCGCTGATCTTTGCCGTGAGCTTCATGATCCTCGCCGGCATCCAAATCATCATGTCGCGGATGATCGACTCCCGGAAGACTTTCGTGATCGGCATTTCCATCATCTTCGGTCTCAGCGTCGATTTTGCGCCGGCACTCTACCGGGAGGTCCATCCCTGGATCCAGCCGGTCGTCTCCTCATCCCTCTCCCTGGCCACGATCTGCGCGGTTTTCCTGAATCTCTTCTTCCGGATCGGGATCGCCAAATCGGCGACCCTGAAGCTGACGCCGGGGGTGGATTCGTCGGAGAAAATCTACCAGTTCATGGACCAGCGGGGGCGGCTCTGGGGGGCAAGGGGCGAGGTGATCGGCAAGGCGATGGGGGCGATGAACGAGTTCTTCGAGGCGGCCGCGGAACATGGCCTTACCCGGGAGCCGATCGCGATGACCGCCCGGTTTGACGAGTTCAACCTCGATGTGGAGATGACCTACCGGGGAGCGCCGATCGAATTGCCCGCCGTGAGGCCGGACGCCCGGGAAATGTTGAGTAACGACGAGGCGCCCCTGAAACTCGCCGGATACATGATCCGCGGCATGTCCGACCGGGCCGATATCCAATCCGCCGACGGCCGGACGAGCATCCGGCTCCACTTCGTCCATTAACGCAAATCGAATGGAAAGCCGGGAGAGTCATGGTGAGTGGTTTGTCCCGGGTTTATCGACGGATCGAACTATGAGCGGATACTATTTATCCACCTGGGCGCGGCGGTGAATATAAAGTATCCGTTTTTTTCGGCAGATAAAAAGGGGAATGGGATTCGATCTTCATGATTTCAGACAGATACGTTTTCTCCGATGCTGGCATGCTGTTTGCAACCTCTGAGGCAGTAAAGAATCTTGGGCGGGAGATGGGAGCCGATATGAAAAGATTTCTTTTGTACCTTGTCTGTTTTGGGGTCTGTTTCGGATTGCTCCTGCCGGTGGCCGGTGCGGAAGAGCCTGTCCGGACGGGTGAAAGGCTGGATCTTCAGCGCTGCATCGCCATCGCGCTTTCGAGACATCCCGGCATCCAGGCGGCGGACGGCACCCTCCGGGTCGGTGAAAGCAGAATCGGCCAGGCCCGCTCCGGTTTCTATCCGCAGGTCAACGGATCGGCCGGTTACAGCCGAACGGATCCGACGACATCCAGCAGCCAGGTTTATGACAGCTACTCCTCCAGCGTCTCGCTGAGCCAGAATCTCTACGACTTCGGCAAGACCGCCACCCAGGTAAAGATTCAGGAGCTCAACCGGGATTCCTCCCGTTCGGATCTGGACAACATTCGCACTCAGGTGAGCTACGGGGTCAAGCAAGCCTACTTCGGACTTCTCCAGGCCGGGCGGAACCGGGATGTCTCCCGGGAGACGGTGGGACAGTTCCAGCAGCATCTGGAAAGGGCCAGTGCCTTTTTCGAGGTCGGCACACAGCCGAAATTCGACGTAACCAAGGCCGAGGTTGATCTCTCCAACGCGAAACTAAACCTCATCAAAGCCGAAAACGCCTTCCGGCTGGCCCGTGTCGCGCTGAACAACGCCATGGGGCTGCCGGAGGCCCCCGATTACGAGGTCGCGGATCAGCTCTCCTCGCAGCGGTTGGCAATCGATCTGGATGAAATTCTCCGGAGGGCCTATGACCGCCGGCCGGACTTGAAGGCGATCGCCGTGAAGCGAAGATCCCTGGAACAGAGCATCGAACTCGCCCGGAAGGGCTATTATCCGTCGGTTACGGGCAGTGCCGGCTACGGCTGGGGCGGGGGGAGCTTCCCGCTGGATCAGGGCTGGAGTTTCGGCGCCCAGTTGAACATCCCTTTGTTCAGCGGATTCTCGACGAAATATGAGGTGGCGGAGGCACAGGCCAATCTGGAGGTCCTTGCGGCCAATGAGGCCCTGCTCCGGCAGACCATTGATCAGGATGTCAAGCGGGCGTGGCTGAACCTGCAGGAGGCGGCGGACCGGGGCACGGCGGCGGAGCTGATTGTCCGTCAGGCCGCGGAAAACCTGGAGCTGGCCAATGGCCGCTACGCCTCGGGGGTGGGCAGCCCTATCGAGGTGACCGATGCCCTCGTGGCGGCAAGCAATGCAAAATTGGCCCAGATTTCGGCGCTTTACGATTATAAACTGGCGCAGTCCAGCCTGGAGAAGGCGGCGGGAGAGCTATGAAAACGAAGATCTTGGTTGCGGTTGTTTTGGCGGTTGTTCTGGCGCTGGGCGGTTATTACCTCTTGAAGAACAAGCGAAACGAGGTCCAATTCAAGACGGTGAAGGTCTCCCGGGGGGATCTTCGCGCTACGGTGACCGCCACGGGACAGGTGAGTGCGGTGACGACCGTACTCGTGGGCACCCAGGTTTCGGGAACCATCAAGCAGATCTTCGTGGATTACAATTCTCCGGTCAAGAAAGGGCAACTGCTGGCCCAGATCGATTCGGCGCTTTCCGAGGCAAAGGTGGCGCAGACCCGTGCCAATTTGCAGGCCGCCGTCGCCAACGTGGAGAAGGCACAAGCCACTTTGCAGGATGCCGACCGAACGCTGGAGCGGAACCGGACCCTCTTTGCCCGGAATTTCATTGCCAGAAGCGATCTGGATACGGCGGACACCAGCCGGCTCTCTGCGTTGGCCCAGCTGAAGGTGGCGAAGGCGCAGGTGGAGCAGCAGAGGGCGGCGTTGAACCAGGATGAGACCACCCTGAGCTATACCCGCATCCTCTCGCCGGTGGAAGGGACCGTCATTTCCCGGAACGTGGATATCGGACAAACGGTGGCCGCAAGCTTCCAGACGCCGACCCTCTTCAGCATCGCCCAGGATCTGACCCGCATGCAGATCGATACCAACGTGGACGAGGCGGACATCGGCAAGCTCAGGGTCGGGCAGTCCGTCCAGTTTACCGTCGATGCCTACCCGGACAGAACATTTCCCGGAAGGGTAGCGGAGATCCGGAATGCACCCACCACGGTTCAGAACGTCGTCACCTATACCGTCGTCGTCAAGGTGGCCAATCCGGAACTGAAGCTGAAACCCGGTATGACGGCCAATGTTTCCATCATCACCGCTTTGGAAAAGGGCGTTCTGAAGGTCCCGAACGCCGCACTCCGTTTCAAGTGGCAGCCGGCGGGTGACGCGCCCAACCGGGGAAACACGGCGGCGACGGGTGCGAACCGCCCGCCGCCGCCGCGTGCAACAAACAGAGAGAAGACGCAAGGCGTCTGGATTCTCGAGGGTAAAACCCCCCGCCGGGCATCCCTGACCCTGGGAATCAGCGACGGGAATGAAACCGCCATTCTTTCCGGGGAGCTCCAGGAGGGGGATGCGGTGATCATCGAGGCGACGGGGCAGGCGAAAAAGGGCACTTCGCAGAGCGGCGGTCCGAGGTTCTTCTGATGATTGCAATGAGCATCGGCATGCGGACAAGGGGAACGTGGAAATCAGGATAGCGAAATGGCATTGATCGAGACGCAACATCTGACGAAGGTCTACGAACTGGGAGAGAGCACCGTCCGCGCGCTGGACGATGTATCCCTTACGGTGGCGCAGGGGGAATTCATGGCCATCATGGGCCCCTCGGGCTCCGGCAAGTCCACCTTCATGAACCTGATCGGCTGCCTCGATGTACCGACCGGCGGGCAATACCTGCTGGATGGAATCAATGTCGGCGACCGGGACCGGGACGAACTGGCGGAGATCCGCAACAAGAAGATCGGATTTGTGTTTCAGGGGTTCAATCTCCTTCCCCGGACCACCGCCCTGGAGAATGTGGAATTGCCCATGCTCTATGACGATTGCTCTCCGGGGGAGCGCCGGCAGCGGGCCATGGAAGCCCTGAAGGCGATGGGTCTGGAAGGGCGGGAGCACCACCATCCGAACCAGCTTTCCGGCGGTCAGCAGCAGCGGGTGGCGATCGCGCGCGCCCTGGTGAACCGGGCGCCGTTGATTCTGGCCGATGAGCCCACCGGGAATCTCGATACCCGGTCCAGCGTCGAGATCATGGAGCTTGTTGTGAAGCTCAACCGGGAGTCGGGGATCACGATCATCCTCGTGACCCACGAGCCGGACATTGCCGCCTTCAGCCGGCGAATCATCAAATTCCGGGACGGGGTCGTTGTCAGCGACGAGCCGGTAAACAAGGTGGAATAGTCGATTGAAATCAATGATCAAAAGATCCAGGTGGTCGAAAATGCGGATGATGGGACGGAGGCACGAATGATCGGCATCCCCTCGACTTTCAAGATATCGCTCCGCGCGCTCCGGGCCAACAAGATGCGCTCTGCGCTGACCATGCTCGGAATCATCATCGGCGTGGGCGCCGTGATCACGATGCTGGCCGTCGGGACCGGCGCAAGGGAGAGGATCTCCGCGCAGATGGCCAGCATCGGCAGCAACCTCCTGATCGTCATGCCGGGAAGCAGCACCTCGGGCGGCATCCGGATGGGGAGCGGCACGCAATCCACTTTGACGCAGGACGACGCCGAGGCCATCGCCCGGGAATGCCCGGCCGTTTCCGATGTGGCCCCCACGTTCAACGGTGTGGCCCAGGTGGTTTACGGCAATCAGAACTGGTCGACGGGGGTCATCGGGACCACCCCCGGCATCCTGCCGGTTCGGGACTGGTCGCTCTCCTCCGGAAGGGTCTTCACGGAGCAGGACGTGCGCAACGCCACCAAGGTTTGTCTCCTGGGGCAGACCGTCGTAGACAACCTCTTCGGCAACGCGGATCCCGTGGGCCAGATCATCCGGATCAAGAAGATTCCCTTTATGGTGATCGGCGTCCTGGCGCCGAAGGGTCAGACGGACCGCGGCCAGGATCAGGACGACACGATCTTCGTTCCCCTCACGACGGCGCAGAAAAAGATTTTCGGGACGCCTTTCGTGGGGATGGTCCGGTCCATTACGGTGAAGGCCAAGAGCGCCGATGACCTGGCGGCGGCGGAAGAGCAGATCAACGAACTGCTCAGCCAGCGCCACCGGATCGGTCCCCGTCAGGAGAAGGATTTCACGGTGCGGAACCTGACCCAGATGATGGAGGCCCGAGAACAGGCCACGCAGGTCATGGGTCTCCTTTTGGCGGCGATCGCATCCGTCTCCCTGCTGGTGGGGGGAATCGGCATCATGAACATCATGCTCGTCTCCGTGACGGAACGGACCCGGGAGATCGGCATTCGCATGTCCGTGGGGGCGAAGACTTGGGACATCCGCCTGCAGTTCATCATCGAGGCGCTGACGCTCTCCCTCATCGGCGGCGTGATCGGCATCATCCTCGGCATTTCGGGGTCGAAGATCCTCTCGGCCCTGGTCGGCTGGGCAACCGTCGTTTCCCCGCTGTCCGTCCTCATGTCCTTCAGCTTTTCCGGTCTCGTCGGGCTTTTCTTCGGCTTCTATCCCGCCTACAAGGCGTCCCTGCTCAACCCCATCGACGCCCTGCACTACGAGTGACCCTCCCCCCGGCGCCATGCCTGCGGGGAGCGGTCCTCCCTGCTCCGCATCCCATATCTTGTGGCCAAAATTCAATTGACAGACAAGATCATCTTTCATACACTTCAAAGGTCGGAAAGCAATGCACTATCAGTCTGATAAGGCCTGCAAGACAAGCAGGGGTTGGCGCCGGATAGGAAAGGAGCACCTCAATGCGAAAACAGACGGTTTTATATCACGGTTGCTTGCTTGCATTCGCAATCGCAAGCACGGCAATGATTATTGCCGGCGCTGCAGCAGCGGAAGGGATCAAGATCGGGGGCACCGGAAATGCGCTGGGCACCATGCGGCTGCTCGGAGATGCATTCGGCAAGCAGAACCCCGATATGAAAGTAACGGTGCTGCCGAGCATGGGCACCAGCGGCGCTGTCAAGGCAGTCCCCAAAGACGCTCTCGACATCGGGTTGAGCTCGCGGCCGCTGACGGAGGCGGAGCGCAAGCTCGGCGCGATTGCGGTCGAGTATGCACGTACGCCGCTGGTGTTCGCCGTTTCAACCAAAATCAAAGTCGGGGCGCTCACCTTGGACCAGATAGCAGACATCTACAGCGGCAAGATGGCGAACTGGCCGGACGGCAGCCAGATTCGCCCGGTTTTGCGCCAGGTTGGAGATGACAATACACGGCAGATCAGGCTCATGTCCCCGGCAATCGACAAGGCATTGTCCGCAGCGGATCAACGCCCGGGCATACCCTTCGCGACGACCGACCAGGAAGCCGCCGACAAGACGGAGAGCATACCGGGCGCGCTGGGCGTCACGACGCTGAGCCTGATCAACTCGGAAAACCGTCCATTGCGGGCATTGACGCTCAATGGCGTCGAACCGACGGTCAGCAACGCCGCCTCCGGCAAATACCCTCATGTCAAGCGGTTTTTCCTCATTACCCGGTCCGACCCATCAGCGGCGGTGAAACGCTTCATCACTTTCATGCAGTCTCCCGCCGGGCGCGCAATCCTGATCCGTGCCGGGAACTGGATACCCTGATCGGCGGTCAAGATGATCTCCACCGACAAGAAATTAACGTCCATTGTCAGTCGGGTGGCGCTGCTGGTCGCGCTGGCGGTAACGCTCGCCCTGCCTTTCGGCTACTGGATCATCGCGTACAGCGACTTCAGCAACCAGCTCGAATTCAAGGCCAGGGTTAAAGCGACAGCGTTAGGCGGGCTGATTGTCAACAACCCCGAGATGTGGATCTACGCCGAAAACCGTCTGCAGGGGCTGCTCGCGCGCGAGCCGGTCCCGCCCGATACTGAGGCGGTGCAGGTCTACGACAAGCGCGGCAATCTCCTGGCGCAAGCGGGCAAGATGCCGGCGTCCCCGGTGTTGCGGCGTTCGTATTTGCTGTACGATGCCATGCGCGTCGTCGGCCGGGTCGAAGTCAGCGATTCGTTGCGCGGGATCATGTACGGCACCGCCATTGCGGCCGCGCTCGGGACTTTGCTTGGGGGTTTGGTGTTCATCGCGCTGTGGATGTTTCCGCTGCGCGCGCTTAGGCGGGTTATGGACGCTTTGTTCGAGCAAAAGCAGCGCGCCGAGGTCACGCTGCGGTCGATCGGCGATGCCGTGATCACGACGGACGCCGCCACCCGCGTCGAATTTCTGAACCCGGTAGCGGAACGGCTCTCCGGTTGGACTCTCAGCGAGGCCAAAGACCGGCCTATCGCAGAAATCCTGCATTTGATCGAGGCAACGACCGGGGATCCGGTTGCGACCCCTTTGCGCCAGGCGCTCGCCGAAAACCGTATCATCTCATTTGGACGAGATATAGATCTGGTCAGGCGGGACGGCAGCAAGATCGGAATCGACGATAGTGCAGCCCCGATCCACGATTCGGGCGGCGGGATCACCGGAGGCGTCTTGATATTCCGCGATGTAAGCGTAGCGCGGGACTTTATACGCCGGCGTTCCTGGGAAGCAGCGCACGATGTGTTGACGGGTTTGGTCAATCGCCGTGAATTCGAAGGTCTGCTCGCGGTCTCGGTGGCCAGCGCCCGGGATGTGGGCAAGCACCACGTTGTCTGCTACATGGACCTGGACCAGTTCAAGGTGGTCAACGACACCTGCGGCCATGCCGTTGGCGACGATTTGCTCAAGAAAATCGCAGCACTGCTGCAATCGCGCATCCGGGAATCCGACACGCTGGCGAGGTTGGGCGGCGACGAATTCGGATTGCTGCTCCCCGGTTGTTCGCTGGAGCGCGCGCGGCTTATTTCCGCCGACTTGCTCGCCGCATTCGGAGATTTTCGTTTCAACTGGGACACCAAGGTTTTCACGATCGGCATGAGCATCGGGATTGTCAGCGTTACGGGTGACAACAGCGGGACCGAGATACTGAGCATGGCGGACACAGCATGTTACTGGGCCAAGGAGCAGGGCCGAAACCGGGTTTGTGTCTACCACGCGGGAGACAGCGACATGGCTACCCGCCGCCGCGAAATGGGCTGGATCGCGCGGATAAACCTGGCGCTGGCAGAGAACCGGTTCACGTTATATCATCAGACTTATCTGCCGCTGAACACCGTGGCCGGATCCCGCAAACACATCGAGGTCCTGCTCAGAATGATCGACGAGGAGGGCAATCTGGTTCTACCCGGCAGCTTTCTACCGGCGGCCGAGCGCTACAACCTGATGCCCGCTATCGACCGCTGGGTAATCAGAACGGTATTTGCCCGATATCACGCCCTGGTTGCGGAGCGGGGAGGCGGTCCGCTGACCTGTGCCATCAATTTGTCCGGCACATCGCTCAACAAGGAAGACTTTCTCGATTTCATTCGACAACAGGCCCTTGAGCATGCATTGCCACTGCATTCGATTTGTTTCGAAATCACCGAAACCGCGGCCATCAACAACCTGCGCAAGGCCGCCGAGTTCATCCTGGAATGCAAGTCCCTGGGGTTTTTGTTTGCGCTTGACGATTTCGGTACGGGCACGAGCTCGTTTGGCTATCTAAAGGGTTTGCCGGTCGATTTTCTCAAGATCGACGGGGGGTTCGTCAAGAACTTGGAACGCGATGCGATCGACAAGGCCATGACGGAAACCATGAATCGCATCGGGCACATCATGGGCATCAAAACCATTGCCGAATTTGCCGAGAACGACGCGATCATCCAGGAGCTCAGAATCATGGGGGTAGACTACGCTCAAGGTTACGGTGTTTGCTTGCCCACCCCATTGTTCGGTCCGGCGCCCCAATCCGATCCGGCGTCATAATGTAATCAAAAGAGGAAACAGACCGTGGTTTCCGCTTTCAGCGCAAGCGGGGCACTTGTGACGCATCGCATCAAGGCAGATACCGGCAGCGTGCTTAATTCACCGGAAATATTCCCCCAGTTCGATCCCGATCCAATCCTGATAGTCGCGCAGTTTGAGCCAAAGCATTTTTTCCGCCGGGACTGCGACCACCTGATAAGCCGTGCGTTCAGGCCAGGTCGCCCCGCCTTCCACGAAGGGCGTGTCCATGATCGCCATCATTCTTTTTGCTGTGATCTGCCCCTTATATTTTTCACCGAGGGCCAACAGTTGCTCGCGTCGCTGAACACTTTTGTCTGCCGCGTCATAGGGCGGCTTCATGTTCCAGGCCGGATCGGCGAAATCGTTGGTCGCGGCCAAGAAACCGGCGCCGGTGCGTCTGCGTGTGGCCGATGGGGTCATTTCATAAGAATAGGCCTGGTCTTGTGTTGCCACATTCACGATAAAGGAGAAGTTGGCGAGATTCGTTTTCATGGCGGCATCGAAAGACGGAAACGTATCGAAATCCAGCAGAAAGGTTACCTCCGAGGGATAAAAGACCAGTCGGTCGGTCGGCGTGTCGGCGCCGCCCGACTTTACGGCTTCATTGTCCCCGTAAAAGATCCCGGCCGCGTTCATGCCCGTGAAAGAGGTGATCTCGCCTGCATAGGCGAGCACGGCCGTGGGAACGCCGTCAGTTGGCTTATAGATGACGACGTTGAGATAAGGTGCAAATTCCTCTTTGAAAAAGGCGGTCGAATCGTAATTTCTCCCCATGACCAGCGGCCCGTTGCCGGTATAGGCGCCCCAGGCGGCGATGGCCGAGCAATGCCCTGCCTTCGCGCCTTCGGCGTGCAAAAAGGTCAGGCCGAGGATGGATTCGAGAATGATCAGCTTATCCAGCGCAACCCCGGAAGTCTCACTCATGCCGTAAAGGATATCTTTCAGGCGTTTCGGGTATAAGGCAAAGGCGCCCGCGGAAAATTGCTTCATCAATTCAAGGGGGATCTTCTGCTTGCGGATAAACCGCTCTTCAATGGCGATCTGATAGAACTGCCTGATCTTTTTCTGGATCAGGCCGCCATACTGTCGCCCCATCTCTTTGTAAGTTCCCTCCAGCACGAGAATATCGATCTTGCCGGAGCGGTAGAGTTTTCCACCTTCGAATGCCTTGAGCGGAGCGGCCAGGGCCGATGGGGCCGCCAGCAGACAAATCAGCAGCAGGGCGATTTTCTTCATTTCAACCTCGCATGAACCCAATAAAGCCCGATCAACGACAGGGGCAGGACAAGGTCACTCAAGACAATGTTCGGCCCGATGTTATGCGTTTTTTTTGAATTTTAATTCGCCATTTTCTGAAAACTCAAACATTGGCCCCCAAGCTACTTCCCAGTAGTAACCATCAAGATCAGCGAAGTATCCACTGAATCCACCCCATAATGTTTCTTGTGGTTCTTTCACGACACGGGCACCAGCCGACTCGGCACCTCTTATTATGTTAACAACATCGTCTTTACTGTGAGCATTGTGGGCAAGCGTCACTCCACTAAATCCGCTACGAATAACCGGGATCTCAGTGGAGATGTCCCCTGCAAGTTTCTCAAGCGGATAAAGAGAAATCCAAGTTCCTGGAAGTTCAATAAATGTGACGCCATCATAGGAAGTGTTAGGCGGTGTACCAAGCACGGCTTTATAGAATTTCGTTGCCTTGTTTAAATCAGATACACCAAGTGTTATCAAAGTAACTCTTGAAATCTTCATACTGACTCCATTTTTTCTTTTTCTGTCGTCTCATTGGTTGTTATGCCCGGATGTCACTTCTCTGGCATTGCAGACGAGTGATGACTGACAATGAGCCATTGCTTGCCATACCTGCGATAAGTAAAACTGTACCGAGCCCGGACTTGGTCTCCCGTCTTGGCGAAGTAGAAGGTGTAAAGTCCGGTATCTACGGCCATGTCGGATCCAATCTGTATCTGCCGCATGTTGATTTCCCCTGATGGTTGGGTTTCAAGGAAGTGTCGAAAATAGTCCACTTTCTCCTCCGGAGTGAGCCGAGGCTTGTTTGAGAATGTGGGCAAAAGAATCGACTGCTCGGCGTAGTTGGCTACGACTTTCTGTGGATCACCTGATTGCAGCGATTGGTTCCACCTGTCGAACAATGAAGCAATTTCTTGTTCGGTCGGTTCGATGCGGCTTTCCGTGGCGGCTGCCGAGAATTGATTGTTGTTGGATGTTGTTGTGGCGCATCCGGCGATGGATAAGGCAACGATGACAAGCAGCGCTGAACTCAGGATCTTCATGGTTTGTTTCTCCTTTGCTATGCTGACAGTGTCGTTATGAGGCATAATGAAAAAATCAGCCGGAGATCAGCGATCGACCGGATTGATTTTGTTAAGCAATTATTTCATTCAGCCCTTCAATGGCCTGATACAACTTTTCCGGAGATGCTTTACCAATGACTTTTCCTATTCTTTCTACAGACAGGGTTCGAATTTGACTAATTTTAAGCCATGATTTCTTGGGCAAATTTGGAGATTGCAGTTCAATGGTTAATGGGAATCCAGCTTTTTGTGGTTGGCTTGTGATAGCCACGGCTATAACGGTACCTGAGCGTTCGTTAAAAATGTCGTGGCTCAGAATGAGCACAGGGCGCAAGCCTGCCTGTTCATGACCTCGCACAGGATTCAAATCCGCCCACCGAATTTCACCTCTTAATATTCTGGCCATTGGCTCACATCCTCAGCTAATCCTTCTTCCGCCATAGCCTTTTCAAATTTCGGATCGAGTTTTGCGCATTCAATAGATAGCCGACTGTGCCTCATTCTGGCGAGTTTTTCGCGCACAGCATCACAGATTGCCTGGCTGCGATTTTGAAAATAATTCTCCTCGACCAATCTATCCAATTCACCTAAAAATTCGGCATCCATTGTAATTGCTATTTTTGCTTTTCCCATAATCAACCTCCTTCAGTGGTATTCCATTATATCATACCAATGAAAAGAGAAGTAAATATAATTTTGTATATTTTCAGCCCAACGTACTGATCACCGGCGGCGCGAGAAAGAGCAAGAACCATCCGGGAAAAATCCCGGCAGAGAATGATGACTTTCCGGCAAGATGAAACTGATCGGCATAGGCCCTCGCACCCATTTCCGTCGGTTGGTATCCGCTCTCGAAAAAGCGCAGGCTCGTTACTTTCGCATAGAGAAAGGGGATGACACCGAGGGTGATCTTATCCCATGGCATAGCGTTGTGTCTCCAATAAGTATCAATTTATTGTACTTCTTGGAGAAAATGAATGATTATTTGGCGCCTCGACCTCATCCCGGCCCGCTGCACCTCCCATTTCGAGAGCTTTGATCGGTTTTGCGGGATTTCCCCCGACCAGCGTATGGTCGGATACGTCTTTGGTCACCACGGCCCCGGCCGCAATCACCACGTTGTTCCCGATGGTAATGCCGGGCATGATGCTGCAGTTTCCACCGATCCAGACATCATTCCCGATCGTTACCGGTTTCGAGTAGGCGTATTTTTCTCTGCGCGCCATGGCCGTCAGCGGATGGTTGACCGTGGAAATGAGGGTATTGGGTCCAATCAAGCAGTAGTCGCCGACAATGACGGGTGCGATGTCGAGAATGACAACGTTGTAGTTTGCCAAAAAATATTTGCCGACATGGATGTTTTTCCCGTTGTCGCAACCGAAAATCGGTTGCACATAGGTGTTTTCGCCGACACTGCCGAAAAGCTCCTTCAACACCGCAAGCTGTTGTTGGTAGTCTTCCGCGGGCACGGCGTTCAACCTGCGGCAGAGCTTTACCGCGCGGATCTTGTTGGCGACGATGGTTTCGTCATAGAAAAAGTAGCGTTCGCCAAGATCATCCGATTTCATCTGTCTCCCCCTAATTCATGTTGTGTATAAATTGTCAAAAACGGATCCAGACGCGAATGACGAGGGAGAGAAACAGAAGCGCGACGCCCGTCAGGATAAGGACGTGCCGCTTCCGGAAGGTCCCGGCGCCGGCGACGATCCGGCCGCAACCGTTGCAGATCGTCCATCGGGAGTGAATCGGTCCGCCGCAGGCCGGGCAGAGAAGGGTCTCCGCGGCGGCGGGATTCCTTGTTGCAAGACTCTTTTGCAGCGCCGCGTGGACATCGTAACCGCCGTCGCAGTCCGGGTTCGGGCATTTCCCCTGGATCGGCATGTCGTCGGTCCAGATGAAATCCTTTGTGCAGTCGGAACAACGGATCTTCAGCATGCGCCGTCTCCGGCCCGGGCGGGGGGAAAACCGCCGATCCCGGAAACTCCCCGCTCGGGGGCGGGGAGTTTCCGGACGGATCAATCCATATCCGCGCCGCCCTTCATGCCTGATGACACCAGGGCGCCGGCAGGTCCTTGACCGTGACCAGCCCCGGGGCCGCGGCGATCACAGCCGGGATGGAATTTACGAGGATCGCGGCCGTCGCCTGATCGCCGGCCACCCCCCCTTCGATCCGGAGGCAGAGGTCGGGTGTCCCGACGATCCGAATGGAATCGTGGGGATTCTCCGCCCCGATATACATCCGCAGGTCCAGCGTGACGATCTTTTTCCCTTCCCGGAAGCCCTCGCCGATGTTTCGGATGCCCGCGACGTCGCCGGGCTTCAGCTCGAAATAATCCGTCTTCAGCGTCTTTTCGGCGATCACCGGTTCGACGGTCTCGCGGACGTCATCGAGTGCAAAGTGCAGACGGTCGGCGATCAGATAGAGCGATTCCCTGAGGCCGACGTGGCCCATCGCCTTTCCAGCGACCTTTTCCCGGAAGAGATCCGGCGTCATCCCCGCCCCGATCTTTCGCTGGAGAGGGTAGCGGCGGGTGCCGGCGTCGACGACCCGCTCCACGTGGACCTCCCGGACTTCCGCGCAGACGCCGGTGAGGGTCAGCGGCAGGGCGTCCATGACGAAACCGGGATTGACGCCGGTTCCCAGGACCGTGACGCCTTTTTCCTTGGCCAGTTTATCGATTTTTGCGGAGGCTTCGGCATTTTCCGGTGTTGCGAAAAGGATCTCCTCCGCAGAAGAGACGAGGTTCTTTCCGCCCCGGAGGATCTCTTCCACCTGCCCAAGGACCCGCTTCAGCCGTGAACCGGCCGTATGGACGACCACATCGGCCTGCACCTTGGCAAACAGATGTTCGGCATTGTCGGTGACGTGGACGCCAATGGCCTGCCCCCCCAGGATCTCCCCGAGGTCCTTGCCTACCATCTCTTTCGCGATGTCCACGGCCCCGACGATCTCCATGTCGGGTTTCGTGAGGACCAGCTTTGCGGTTGCCAGGCCGATGGGGCCGAGGCCGTAGTGAATTACCCTGATTTTTCTATGTTCCACTGGAAACCTCCCATTTTGACTTGGATACTTCCTTGTTTTTGCCGACGATCCGGCGTTTTCGGAAGAGTTGTTTCAGAAAGACAAGCAGGAGGAGCCCTCCGCCGATATAATCCGTGTAGCTCTCGGGCGTGATCAGGAAGGCCGCGGCGATCCCGGTGGCGATCCTTTCGACGACCGTGGAGTGGTATTTCATGTAGCCGATCATCGTTGCCCCGAGCGCGATGATGCCCAGCAGGGCGGTGAAAACGACCTGCGCGAACAGGATGTAATTGAAAGGGCTTCCATCGAGGAGGGTCGGGTACCACAGGAGGATCGGCGCCGTGACGAAGACGTAGGGGATCATGAACCCGGCCGAGGAGAGGCGGAAGGCGGTCAACCCCGTCCGGAAGGGATCGGCCCCCGATATGCCCGATGCGGCGTAGGCCGCCAGTGCGACCGGCGGCGTAACATCGGCCAGCACGGCAAAGTAGAGAACAAACATGTGCGAAACGAGGGGCGGAATCCCGAATTCCATGAGGGCCGGCGCGGCGATCATCGAGGCCACGATGTATTGGGCCGTCGTGGGGATCCCCATCCCGAGGACGAAGCAGGAGAGCATCGTGAAGAAGAGGGTAAAAAAGAGCGTCAGCCCCTTGGCGCTCAGCAAATGCAGCAGGTCGAATTGGAGGATGCCCGCCGTCGCCCCCTGGGCGAGGCTGATCACGGTGGCGGCGAACTTCAGCCCCAACCCCGTCAGTGTTGTCCCGCCGACGATGAAACCGACGCAGGCGCAGGCGGCGCCGATGGCGATCGCGTTCTTCGTGCCCCATTCCAGGGCGCTCAGGATGTCGGGGATCTTCATCTTGCTGTCCTTGTAACAGATCCCGACGGCCACGATCAGGGTGTTCGTCCAGAAGGAGGAGAGGTAGGGCTCCACGCGATAAAAGAGCTGAACGGCCAGAATCATTGAGACGGCGAGCGAAGCGATCCAGGCGCTCCGGTGGCTGTACCGGAAGGTGATCGCGAGGCCCGCCGCCAGGACGATCCCCCAGAGGGCCGTGACCGGAAGCGAATGGTACAGCGGGTTGATCTCGAAGAGGATGGCCGGGATCGACAGGAGGACCGGGACAAGGAAGGAGATCGTCCGGGGGTGGATCTGGCCGATCGTGACCGTGAGGATGATCCCCCAGAAGGCCGCCAGAAAGGGGCTCCGGCCGGAGATCAGCAAAAAGACGATGATGATCAGCGGCGCCACCAGCAGGCCCCGCTGCTTGAGGACGGTCAGCACCCGGGGAAGCATCTCTCTGGGAAGGCCCAGCAGGCCGATCTTCAGGGCCTCGAGATGGACCATCCAGCCGACGGCGAAGTAGAACAGCAGGGCCGGGATCACGGCGGCCGCCGCGATCTTGATGTAGGGGATCCCCAGGAAATCCGACATGATGAAGGCCGCAGCCCCCATGATCGGCGGCATGAGCTGTCCTCCCGTGGAGGCAGTCGCCTCCACCGCCCCGGCGAAGGTCGGTTTATATCCCACCTTCCGCATCATCGGGATCGTGAAGGAGCCTGTGGTGACCGTGTTGGCCACGGAGCTGCCGCTGATGGAGCCGAACATACCGCTGGAGACGACGGCCACCTTGGCCGGGCCGCCCGCGGTGCCCCCGGCGATCGCCATCGCCAGGTCCATGAAGAGCTGACCCAGACCCGTCCGGGAGATGAAGAGGCCGAAGAGGACGAAATGAAAGACGAAGGTGGCCACGACCCCCAGTGGAATGCCGTAGATCCCCTCCGTTCCGAGGTACATGTAGTCGATGATCCGGGAGACGCCGTAGCCGCGGTGGGCGAAGAGCGTCAGCCCCGGGATCTTCAGAAAGTAAGGCCCGAGGTAGCAGTTGACCAGGACCAGGATCGCGATGATCGGCAGGGGGGCGCCGATGCTCCGGCGCGCGCCCTCGAGGACGAAGAGGATCGCCATCGCGCCGACGACCATGTCCGCCGGCGTCGTACTCCCCGCCCGAAGGCCGATGTTGTGGAACTCCACGAAGATGTAGATGGAGACGAGCGAGGCCATCAGCGCGAAAAATACGTCGAAATAGGGGATGTTGTCCTGGTCGTAACGGATGGCGCGGCCGCTGAAAATCATCCGGAGGCCCTGGATCCACTGCAGGACGAACAGGAAAAGGATGCTCAGAAAGATCCCCAGCAGGAAAAATCCCCAAAAGACGAGGGCGGCGTTGAGATCCTTGAACCAGGTCAGGAAATGGAGATCGGAGAATGCCAGGGAGAAGAGGTATCCGATTCCCAGGATCATCGCCGTGAAGACCGGAAAATCGATCCAGGCGGCGATCCGGTCGGGGAGATATTCCCGCCGCTTGAAATAGAGGCACAGCAGAAAGGTTGCCAGGGCCAGGATCCAGGCCGAAAACGGGGAGAGGCTGAAGAGTTCCCGACACATCGTCGTCAAGAGGGCGCTGCCGACGGCCCCGTAGACGAGGTCGTACACCAGGAATTTCTTCCCCTCCCCTTTGGCTTTCCGGATCGTGTAGAGGAAAAAGACGAGCGGGAGGACGAACGCCAGATGGAATGTCCGGTGCCGCCACTCTTGCAGCACGCCGAATCCCGCCGTGTAGATGTGAAAAACGGACAGGATCAGGGTCATCACGTACATCAGCTTCAGGGCGATGCCTGAAAGCCGGCGGAAGCGGAGTTCGGGATCGTACTTGGCGACCTCGTCAATATTTTCGACGACATGTCCCGTTGCGGGGAACTCTTCCTTTGCCGGCGCCGGCCCGTCGTTCATATCATCTCCTCATGGTGTCATTGAAAAAGAAAGCCATTTGATGAAATGTAAGTTCGAATCGGGTGATTCCTCGGATACGGAGCCGAAGCAGGGTGTTTCCCGCCAGCGCCGGGAGGGAGATCTTTTGGTTGCCGAGCTCCAGTGTATTTTCATACGACTGATTCACCCACATCTCGATGGCGGGAAGGATCCTCCGCATGTTGGAAATGCGGGAGGTCTTTTCCCCGCGGGTAAAGCGCTCGCCGCTGCCCAGCACCGCCGGCAGGCCGGTATTGGATGATCCGAATACCGTTTCGAAAAGGATGATACGATATTCTCCGTCGACCCGAAAATGATCCCATACCCGGCAAAGCTCGACGGAGTGCCGGTACATCAGGGAAAAACGGACGCCAGGTTCAACGGGGCGGACAAAAACAACCTTCCCCTTCCGCGGCTCCTCGATCTGCAGAATATGCAGCGGATAGAGCCCTGCAGCCAGGACAAGCGCTGCAAAAAAGATCATCAGGATGGTTCGTTTTTTCATGGAAACCGGGCGCCGTTCCTCCGGCGCCCGGTTCGCTCCTGACATCTGCCGGGTATCCTATTTGATGAGGCCGACTTCCTTATAATACTTGGCCGCACCCGGATGAAGCGGAATCGCCATCCCGCTCAGGGCCGTTTTGAGCTGCACATCCTTCCCCTTGGCATGGACCTTCGCCATCACGTCGGCGCCGCTCAGCTTGTCCTTCCCTTTCTCCCAGAGGGCCTTGGTCAGCTTGTACACCAGGTCTTCCGGAACCTGCTCATCCACAACCCACTGGGCCATGGTCGTGATCGTGGGCACGTCGGCGGCCATCCCCTTGTAGGTGCCCTTGGGGATGACGACCTTGCTGTAGAAGGAGTACATCTTCGTCAGCTTCGCAATCGATGCCTCATCGATGGGCACCAGAACGATGTCGGTGGACATGGCGAGTTCCGTGATTGCTGCCGTCGGCCAGCCGGCGGTCGTGAAGGTTACATCCGCCTGCTTGTCCTGCAGACGCTGGGCCGCGCCGGAGAATCCGAGCCAATCGACGCCGGAAAAATCCTTATAGGTCATGCCCAGGCCGGTCAGAATGTTCAGCGTGTCCACCTCGGTGCCGCTCCCCCGGTCGCCCGGGATCAGTTTCTTTCCCTTGATGTCTTTCAGGCTCTTGATCCCCGAATCGCCCCGGGCGACGATCTGAATCGTCTCCGGATAGAGGGAGGCGATGCCCCGGAGATTTTTCACCGCTTTGCCTACGAACTGATCCTTGCCCTCATAGGCGCTGAATGCCACGTTGTTCTGGACAAAGGCCGACTCGATCTGGTGGTCCTTGATCAGGTTGCAGTTGGCGACCGAGGCGCTTCCCGCCTGGCCGGTGACCACGACCTCGGGGACCCTTTCCGTCAGGGCCTGGGCCAGCAGACCGCCCAAGGGATAATAAGTCCCGCCGGTCCCCCCCGTCGTGATGGCGAAAAATTTCTTGTCCGCGGCGCCGGTCGGACCCGCAAATACGATGGCCAGACCCAGAATGACTGCCGCAACGATGACCAAATTCCGTTTTTTCATCATGATACCTCCTCTTTGATTGAAATTGGCATTCCCCGGATTTATCTTTGTATTCGAGACATGTTTCCACTTGGGACGTTGGATGCGGCGTACGAATCGGTAAAAAATCTAAAAACAGGCTAAATGATTTTCCGTATCTTGTCAATGATATTTTCTGGGACCCGAATCCGCTTCGCCCAATCCCCTCATTTTGTAAAACATGGTTGAAAGTTTTGTTCAATTTCCATGCAGGTCTCTCTTGCGGGGAGATCGGCTTGGCAAGGAAGAATGAACGGGATTGCATGTATTTTCAGGGGGGTGTGAACCCGGCGCGTGGAAAGTAAAATTCTGGCATGAATATTTCATTGAAAATGGGCGACGCCGAGGCGTGCCGGTTTTCCGGCCCGCCGAGATTCACGGCGGATATTCGGGAATGAAGGGGAAAAAGTGATGAAAAAGATCATACAGACGATGTTGTTGGCGGTTTTTGTCATCCTCGCAACGGCCTCTTTCAGCTATGCGGAATTTGCAGCGACGGGCAGCGAGGGATTCCCCTATTTTCATCTCGGCTGCCTCATCGTGGGCGGCCTGATCATTCTCTCGCTGAAAAACCGCCATCCGAGACTCTACCTCAGTGAAGCGATCGGTTCTTTCGCCCTTTATACCGTTCTTGTGGCCCTTTTCACCTCACCCGTGGTCGATGCCCTCAGAACGTTGATCAGTTGAAATGGCGCCTCCCCGTTCGGTGAACCGGGAGGCGCTACTCATCAAAAACCCCCGAGGACTTCATGCGCACGAGCATGAGGGTCTACTTGTCCTGAAAGAATTTTTCAAAGAAATTCTGCCGCTTTTTCGGAATGAAAACCGAGCCGTCGTAATCGACGATCAGTTTCCCGTCGAGGTGGTCCAGCTCATGCTGAACAACGCGGGCGGCAAAATCGAGGTAGCGCTTGCTCACTTTTTTCCCCTCCGGATCGCAAGCCCGGACCTTGATCTCCGGGTGGCGGCTGATCTCCACGCGGATCTCCGGACAGGATAGGCAACCCTCCTCACCGATGATCGGTTCCCCCCGCTTCTGTGTGATTCGGGGGTTGACGAGGATCTCGTAGTCTTCTTTTCTCGCGGCGGGGTCTTTTTCGTCGAAGTTCCGGGTGCGGAAGGCGATGATCCGCTTGCCGATCCCGATCTGCGGGGCGGCGAGCCCAACCGCGTCATCCCGCTCCAGGAAGGCCTCCGCCAGCGTCCGGATGGCACGTTTCGTTTCCGCGTTGAAGGGGACCGGCGTTTCGCTGCACGGCGTCCGCAGGATCCGGGTTTCCTCCTCGTTAAGCTGGTCCCCGTTCCAGAGGGTTAAAACTTTGTGATGGGACATTTTTCCTTCCTTCATTCCGCCCGCGAGCTCATTCCCCTATGCCTGCCGCCGGTATGCGAGCAAAGATGAAATGGTTTGTTCCTCCTCAGGATCGAAGATTCTCCGCAGCTTGCTGTGGAGGTCTTCATAATTTCTATGGTGTTGTATAACACCTCCCGGTATGGATTTCAAGGGATTCGCCAATTCGGTCCTTGCAGAATCCGGAAATGTCTGTTAATTTTCGAGCCGGTTCCTTTTTGGAGAAGAGCGGCGGCGAACGGTTTTACCGCTCCGGACGGCTTCGGGACTTTTTCCGGGAATCCTTTTTTAAGGATCGGCCACATTGATCAATTCCATGATTGCCGCCAGGGCGCGGCGCGAATTTGCCCGGGCAATGCGTTTCGAGGGCGGGGGCGTCCCCCACGTACCTCCCCCCGGCGATACGCGACCCCGCCTCCTCTATCTCCATATCCCGTTCTGCGAGCGGCTCTGTCCCTACTGTTCCTTCAACCGCTTTGTCTTTGAGGAAAATCTCTGCCGCGACTACTTCCGGGCGCTTCGCAAGGAGTTGCTCCTCTACCGGGATCTCGGGTATGATTTCGGAGGGATCTACGTGGGAGGCGGGACGCCGACGGTCCTGATCGACGAGTTGGAAGAGACGATCGCGGTCGCGCGCGGGGCCTTTTCCATCCGGGAACTGTCGGTCGAGACGAACCCGAACCACCTGACGGAAGATCGTCTGTCGGCCCTGCAACGGGCGGGCGTCGACCGCCTCTCCGTCGGCGTCCAGACCTTCGACGACGGCCTGCTCCAAAAAATGGACCGCTGCGAGAAGTACGGGAGCGGCGCGCAAATCGTGGAGAGGCTTCGGCAGACCCTCGGGCGGTTCGGAACGCTCAACGCCGACATGATCTTCAATTTTCCGGCGCAGACCCCCGGAATGATCGACCGCGATCTCGACACCCTGATGAAGATCGGCATCGACCAGATCACCTGGTACCCGCTGATGGTTTCGGATACGACCCGGAAGAAGGTGACGGAGACCCTGGGGCGCTTGGACGACCGTCAGGAGGAGCGGTTCTATCACCGGATCGTCGACCGCCTCGTCCCCGCATATCGGTTTTCCTCCGCCTGGTGCTTCTCGCGCAAGCCGGCGATGATCGATGAGTACATCGTCGATTACGACGAGTATGCCGGTCTCGGCAGCGGTTCCATCGGCTACCTGAACGGTGTCTGCTATGCGAATACCTTTGATGTTCGCGGCTACATCGCCCAGGTTGAACGGGGGGAACCGCCGCTTTCGGCCTCCCGCGACTTTTCAGTCCGGCAGCGGATCCGCTATGACTTTTTGATGAAGCTCTTCGGGACCCGCCTGAACGTCCCGGAGCTGCGGAAAAAGTACGGCGGCGCGTTTTGGCGTCTCCTCTGGCCGGACCTTACGGCCTTTTTTCTGACCGGGGCGCTGATGTGGCGGCCGCCGGAGATCGTCCTGACCAAACGGGGCCGGTATGCCTGGGTGGTCTTGATGCGGGAGTTCTTCACGGCGGTCAACAACTTCCGCGATTACTGCCGGGGAAGGATGGCGCCGTAAGCCTGTTCTGCAGGGCGTTAGGCGACGTTTCGTCTGGTACAATTTCCGGAGATGATGATGAGATATGATCGTGCCCAGCCGTTCATCAGCATTGTTAAAGTAGTGCTGCCGACTTTACTGATATTATTCTCCCTCGGTTCCTGTTTTCCCCCAGGAAAAAACGTAGGCAGATTGGACAGATTGGTTCGGGAGATGAACGATAAGGACCCGATCGTCAGAAGGCATGCCGCAGATGTCCTCGGAGGGATGAAAGATGCCCCTGCCGTGGAACCCCTGATTGCGGCCTTGAAGGATAAAGACCCATCCGTTCGGGGAGGGGCTGCGGGTGCCCTTGGAAAGATCAAGGATGCCCGTGCGGTTGGGCCCCTGATTGCCGCCCTGAAGGATGAGAAATATAGTGTCCGAAGTGAGGCTGCAGGCGCCCTTGGAAGAATGGGCATCCCTGCCGTGGAGCCCTTGATTGCGGCCCTGAAGGATCAAGACTCCGCTGTCCGAACCGAGGCTGCGGATGCCCTTGGAAAGATCAAGGATGCCCGTGCCGTTGAGCCCTTGATTGCCGTCCTGAAGGATAAAGACTCCTCTGCACGAAGCAGAGCTGCGGATGCCCTTGGAAGAATGGGCATCCCCGCCGTTGAGCCCTTGATTGCCGCCCTGAAGGATCAAGACTTCTCCATCCGGCGTGGGGCGGCAGGCGCCCTCGGCAAGATCAAGGATGTCCGTGCCGTTGAGCCTTTGATTGCCGCCCTGAAGGATGAAAACCATGGCGTCCGGCGTGAGGCCGCGGATGCCCTCGTCGGAATCGGTATCCCTGCCGTTGAGCCCTTGATTGCGGCCCTCAAGGATCAAGACTCCTCCGTCCGCCGTGGGGCTGCGGATGTTCTCGGAAGGATGAAGGATGCCCCTGCCGTTGAGCCCTTGATTGCGGCCCTCAAGGATAAAGGTTCATCCGTCCGGAGTGAGGCCGCGGATGCCCCTGGAGGGATGAAGGATGCCCTTGCCGTGGAACCCTTGATTGCGGCCCTCAAGGATAAGGATGCATCTGTGCGAAGAGAGGCCGCGGATTCCCTCGGGAAAATAAAAGATGCGCGTGCCGTTGAGCCCTTGATTGCGGCCCTGAAGGATAAAGACCCCTCTGTCCGACGTGGGGCTGTGGATGCCCTCGGAAGGATGAAGGATGTCCGTGCGGTTGAGTCCTTGATTGCCGCCCTGAAGGATAAAGACTTGTCTGTCCGAAGCGGGGCGGCAGACACCCTCGGAGAAATCAAGGATGTCCGTGCGGTTGAGCCTTTGATTGCCGCCCTGGAGGATGAAAACTACAGCGTCCGGAGGAGCGTTGCGGATGCCCTCATCAGGCTGGGCACCCCCGGGGCCTTAGAGCCCTTGATTGCGGCCCTGAAGGATAAAAAACCATCTGTACGAAAAGAGGCCGCGGATGCCCTCGGAAAGATCGTTAGGCCGTTGATTGCGGCCCTGAGGGATAAAGACGATTCTGCACGACGTGGGGCGGCAGACATCCTCGGAAGAATAGGCGCCACTGCCGTTGAACCCTTGATGGCCGCCCTGAAGGATAAAGACTTGTCTATCCGAAGCGGGGCCGCCGACGCCCTTGTAAGAATGGGCGCCCCTGCCGTTGAGCCCTTGATTGTCGCCTTGAAGGATCAAGATTCCTCTGTCCGAAGCGGGGCTGCCGGCGCCCTCGGAAAGATAGAGGATGCCCGTGCTGTCGGGCCCTTGATTGCGGCCCTGAGGGATCGAGACTCCTCTGTCCGAAGCGGGGCTGCCAATGCCCTCAGAAGAATAGGCGCCCCTGCCGTTGAGCCCTTGATTGGAGCCCTGAGGGATCAAGACTCCTCTGTACGAACCGAGGCTGCAGCGGCTCTCGGAGAGATCAGGGATGCGCGTGCCGTTGAACCCTTGGCTGCCGCCCTGAAGGATCAAGATTCCTCCGTACGAAGTTGGGCTGTGGATGCCCTTGGAAAGATGGAGGATATCCGTGCCGTTGAACCCTTGGCCGCGGCCCTGAGGGATCGAGACCCCTCTGTCCGAAGCGGGGCTGCATCTGCCCTCGGAAAGATCAAGGATGCCCGTGCGGTTGAGCCCTTGATCACGGCCCTGAAGGATGAAAACTATCGTGTCCGAAGTGAGGCGGCCGCTGCCCTCGGAAAGACAAAGGATGGCCGTACGATTGAGCCTTTGATTGCCACATTGAAGGATCAAAACGCATCCGTCCAGAATGGGGCCGCAGATGCCCTCGGAAATATAGGCCCCCCTGCCGTCGAACCCCTGATTGCCGCCCTGAAAGATAAAGACTCCTCTGTCCGAAGCGGGGCTGCGGGCGCTCTCGGCAAGATCCAGGATGCCCGTGCGGTTGGGCCCTTGATAGCGGCCCTGAAAGATGAAAACAACGGTGTCCGAAGGAACGTTGCAGATGCCCTCGGAAGGATAAAGGATGCCCGTGCAGTCGAGCCTTTGATTGCGGCTTTGCAGGATAAAGACTCGCCTGTCGGGAGCGCGGCTGCGGGCGCCCTCGGCAAGATCCAGGATGCCCGTGCGGTTGGGCCCTTGATTGCGGCCCTGAAGGAAAAGGACTCATCGGTGCGAACCGGAGCTATCGATGCTCTCGGTAGTATCGGCGTCCCCGCCGTGAAGCCATTGGTTGCGGCCCTGGAGGATAAAGACTCCTCCGTACGAAGCGGGGCTGCCGATGCCCTCGGAAAAACAAAGGATTCACGTGCGGTTGCGCCCTTGATCGCCGCCCTGAAGGATAAAGACCTATCGGTACGAAGCAGGGTAACCGATGCCCTCGGAAGTATCGGCGCCCCTGCGGTTGAGCCCTTGATTGCGGTCCTGAAGGATAAAGACTCCTCCGTACGAGGCGGGGTTTCGGGCGCCCTCAGAAAAATCGGCGCCCCTGCGGTTGAGCCCTTGATTGCCGCCTTGAATGACAATGACTTGTCTATAAGAATTGAGGCTGCGGTTGCCCTCGGCGAGATCAAGGATGCCCGTGCCGTCGAGCCCTTGATTGCGGCCCTGAAGGATCAGGACTTTTCCGTACGAAGCATGGTTGCCGGCATCCTCGGAAAGATGAAGGATGCCCGTGCGGTTGAACCCTTGATTGCCGCCCTGAAGGATGAAAATGATAGTGTCCGAAGGAATGCTGCAGATGCCTTCGCAAGTTTAGGCGCCCCTGCCGTTGAGCCATTGATTGCCGCCCTGAAGGATCAAGACTCTTCTATCCGAATTGGGGCGGCCGGCGCCCTCGGAAAGATGAAGGATGCCCGTGCTGTTGAACTCCTGGTTGCCGCCTTCAAGGATGAAAATATAGAGATCATCGCCGGCGCCTATTCATTTTTTATTCAAAAAGGCGCCTCGGGATCGGAGGATCTTCTGGGGAAGGCTTTGGATGATTATGGTAAGCGCATTCCACGGATGGCGCAAGATTTTCTAAATTGTGGCAATGATCCGTTGGCAAATGCCGCAAAAAAGTGGGCGCGTAAACATGGCCAGGATATGGATGTATCATCAGGCCATATTGGCCCCAAATGGGGTAAATCATCGTATTGAAAAGATGGGTGAACCATGGATGATCATCAGAAGGAACTGCTGAAGAACCTGCCGAAGATCGACGAGATGATGCTCCGGATCGAAAAGAGGGAGAGTCTCGCCGGATTTCCGCGGGAGATCGTCAAGGAGGCGTGCCGGTCGGTCGTCGACGATCTCCGCGGCCGGATCCTGGCCGATCGGGGAAAGGGCGTTCCATTCCGCCTTCCGACGCCGGAGAAGGCGGCCGACCGGGCCGCGGAGATTGTCGAGGGCTATCGTTCCTACCGGCTCCGTCGGGTGATCAACGCGACGGGGGTGATCCTCCACACCAACCTTGGTCGCGCTCCCCTCTGCCGGGAGGCGATCGAACGGGTCGTCGAGGTCGCCCGGGGGTACTCCAACCTTGAATACGACCTGGAAAAGGGGGAGCGGGGGCTCCGCTACGACCATGTCCGGGGACTCCTCTGCGCCCTCTGCGGGGCGGAGGACGCCCTTGTCGTCAACAACAATGCCGCCGCGGTCCTGCTGGTCCTCAATGCGCTCGCCGAAGGGAAGGAGGCGATCGTCTCGCGGGGCGAGTTGATCGAGATCGGCGGGGAGTTCCGCATCCCCGATGTGATGGAGAAGAGCGGCGCCCGGCTCCGGGAGGTGGGGACGACGAACCGGACGCGGCTTTCCGACTACGAACGGGCAATCGGTCCGGAGACGGGAATCATCCTCAAAGTCCACACGAGCAACTTCCGGATCATGGGGTTCACCGAAGAGGCGGATCCGGGCTCCCTCGTTTCCCTCGGGAAGAAGCACCATATCCCCGTCGTGGATGATCTGGGGAGCGGCTGCCTGATCGAACTGGACCGTTACGGCCTGGAGCGGGAGCCAACCGTCCGCGACTGCCTTGCCGCGGGGGTGGACGTGGTCACCTTCAGCGGAGACAAACTCCTGGGCGGACCCCAGGCGGGCATCATCCTCGGCAAGCGTGCATTCCTGGAGAGGATCCGGCTAAATCCGCTGAACCGGGCGCTCCGGATCGACAAACTGACGCTGGCGGCCCTGGAGGCGACAATGGTGAAATACCTCCGGCCCGCGGAGGCGCTTGCCGATATCCGGGTCCTGCGGGCGCTGACGGAATCCTTTCCCGACGTGAAGAAGCGGGCGAAGCGGCTGGCGGCGATGCTCCGCCGCGCCCTGCCGGAGGGGTCGGAGGGGATGGATATCCAACTCGTAACCGGCGTTTCGATGGCCGGCGGCGGGTCGCTTCCCACGCGAGAGATCCCGACAATTCTCGTCGGCCTCCGGGTTGCGGGCCTCTCCGCAGCGGCGTTGGAGTCGAATCTCCGGCGGCGGGAGACGCCGGTCATCGTCCGGGTTGCCGCAGACCGGCTCCTGCTCGATGTTCGGACGCTCGATCCGGAGGAGTTCGCCGAGATCCGCGACGCCCTCCGGGCCGTTCTGGTGGAAAGAAAAGCATGAGGGGTTTGATGGCGGACGGATTCCTGTCTTCGGCTCAGAACGGGGAGCCGGGACAGAATTCCGTGCGGGAGTATCGAGAGGCTGGAACAGGGAATGGTGGTTGCCGCCCTGACGGAAGATAAAACCGGGGGACGATGATGGCGGGGGATAAAACGCGGGATCAGCCGAATGCGTCCGCCGACCATTGGATAGACATCGGCAAGCCGCTTGGGAGGCGGGTCTGCTTCACGGTCATGCCGGAGCAGTGCGGTCTCCGCCTGGACTTCTTTCTGACCGGCCGGGAAATCGGCCTTTCCCGCACCCAGGTCGGGCGAGTCATCGATGAGGGTCAAGTTCAGGTGAACGGCCGACCAGGCCGAGCCGGTCGGAAGCTCAAGACGGGGGATGCCGTGGTCATCGTTCTGCCGGCGGCGAGGCCTTCCGAGGTTATCCCCGAATCGATCCCCCTGAGGATTCTCTACGAAGATGCCTCCATCCTGGTCGTCGACAAGCCGGCGGGGCTGGTTGTCCACCCGGCGCCGGGCCATCCCGGCGGAACGCTGGTAAACGCCCTTCTTCACCACTGCCGGGACCTCTCGGGGATCGGAGGCGTCCTGCGTCCCGGGATCGTCCACCGTCTCGACAAGGAGACCTCCGGGTTGCTGGTGGCGGCCAAATCCGACGAGGCCCACCGGGGGCTCGCCGGACAGTTCAAGCGCCACGAGGTGAAAAAGACCTACCAGGCTCTCGTCTACGGTGAGCCGAAGACCGACAGTGGACGGATCGAGGCCGCCGTGGGACGCCACCCAACGGACCGGAAAAGGATGTCCACGCAGAGCCCCCGGGGGCGGTCGGCGGTGACCCTCTGGCGCGTCCGCGAACGCTTCGGCGTCGCGGCCCTGCTGGAGGTGGATATCGAGACGGGCCGGACCCATCAGATCCGCGTCCATCTGACGGAACTCGGCTATCCCGTCGTGGGGGACCGGGTCTACGGCGGCACCGGCCGGATCCGGACCGTCGGCGATCCATCCGCCCGCGCCCGGATGAAGGCGCTGGACCGCCAGGCTCTCCACGCCTGGCGTCTCGCCTTCACCCATCCCGTGACGGGAGAAAAGCTTCAGTTCGTCGCGCCCCTGCCGGAGGATATGGCCGGCCTCTGCGCGTTCCTCCGCGAGCGGGGAAAAGGATAACCCATGTTCCGCTCTGCCCGGAAAGGCGCCATCGAATATATCGAGGTCGAGGAATTCTCGGCGACGGGTTTCGTGACCCATGCTTTTTGTACGCGGCGCGGCGGCGTGAGCGCCGGGCCTTATTCCAGCCTCAACCTGGGGTATCTTGCCGGCGACCGGGTGGAGGATGTCCATCGGAACCGGACCCTTGTCGAAGAGGCTTTTGGGGTTCCGGCCGGACGGCTGGTCCTGATGAAACAGGTCCACGGCGACCGGATTCGCGTCCTTGATGACGACGGATCCCTCCCCGAGGGGGGTCCCGAATGCGACGGCCTGATCACCGGCCGGCCGGGGGTCGCCCTCGGGGTCCGGACGGCGGATTGCGCGCCCCTCTTCTTTGTGGACCGCGCACGCCGGATCGTCGGGGCGGCCCATGCGGGCTGGCGGGGAACCGCCCTCGGCATCGCGGCGGCGATGGTGGAGACTCTCGCGGAACGGTTTTCCTCGCGCCGGGAGGATCTGTTCGCCGCCATCGGACCGGCGATCGGCCCCTGCTGCTATCAGGTTGACGTCCCCGTTTTTGAGGCCTTTTCCGCCATGCCCGGTGTGCGACGGTTTCTCCATCCCTGTCGAGAAAAGGGGCGATGGATGCTGGATCTGATTTCCGTCAACCGGTTTCAGCTCCGGGAGGCGGGGGTGCCGTCCCATCATATCTTTTCCGGCGGTCTGTGCACCGCCTGCCGGCAGGATCTCTTCTTTTCGCACCGCGCCGGAGGGGGCCGTGCGGGCAGACAGATCAACCTCATCATGTTGCACGACGGGGATGAACCAAAAAATACTTGACATTGGGGAACCATTGGGTATAGATGAAAGTCAAAATTCAGAAAGGCGTATGCTAAGTCCTTCCTTATGGATCGAATCCAGAGATCAAATTAGCAACCCGAAAAAAATCCGTGCACCTCTTTAATAAGTCGTTACGTCATAAAAATCTGAAGTCATTTCTCATGGATTAAACGAGCTGAAAGCAATGGCAGTTTTTCATACGTGGCGGATGCCGTGCATCCGTGGACATGAATCAACGCACCCATAGGAAACGAAAATGCATATCGAAGACATCAAGCGACAGCCGATCAGTGAATTGGCAAAGCTGGCCAAAGAACTGGAAGTTCCGGGCGCCAGCGGCATGCGCAGACAGGATCTGATCTTTGCGATCCTGCAGACCCAGGCCGAGAAAAACGGTGTGATCTCCGGATCCGGCGTGCTGGAGATCCTGCCCGACGGCTTCGGATTCCTCCGCGCGGTGGATTACAACTACCTCCCCAGTCCGGACGACATCTACATCTCCCCGTCGCAGATCCGGCGGTTCAGCCTGCGGACGGGAGACACGGTTTCCGGCGAGGTCCGTCCCCCCAAGGAAGGGGAGAAGTACTTTGCCCTCCTGAAGGTGGACGAGGTCAACTTTGAGAGCCCGGAGGCGGCGCGCGACAAGATCCTCTTCGACAACCTGACCCCCCTCTATCCCGAGGAGAAACTGAACCTGGAATTCAATCCGGAAAACCTCTCCACGCGGATCATGGACCTCTTCACCCCGATCGGCAAAGGGCAGCGCGGTCTGATCGTCTCCCCGCCGCGGGCCGGCAAGACCGTCCTGCTGCAGGACATCGCCCACAGCATCACGGCCAACCACAAGGAGGTCGTCCTGATGGTGCTCCTGATCGACGAGCGACCGGAAGAGGTGACGGACATGCAGCGGAGCGTGGCCGGAGAGGTGATCTCCTCCACGTTCGACGAACCGGCGACGCGCCATGTCCAGGTGGCCGAGATGGTCATCGAGAAGGCAAAGAGGCTCGTCGAGCACAAGAAGGATGTCGTCATCCTGCTGGACAGCATCACCCGTCTGGCCCGCGCCTACAACACGGTCGTGCCGCCCTCCGGCAAGGTCCTCTCCGGCGGCGTCGATTCCAATGCCCTCCACAAGCCGAAGCGATTCTTCGGGGCAGCCCGGAACATCGAGAACGGCGGCAGCCTGACGATCATCTCCACCGCGCTGATCGATACGGGGAGCCGCATGGATGAAGTCATCTTCGAGGAATTCAAGGGAACCGGCAACATGGAGCTCCACCTGGATCGGCGCATCGCCGACCGACGGGTCTTCCCGGCGTTCGATCTGATCCGTTCCGGGACGCGGAAGGAAGAGCTTCTAATCCCGAAGGCCAACCTCAACCGGATCTGGATCCTCCGGAGACTGCTCCAGGAGATGAACCCCGTCGACGCGATGGAGTTCATTATGGACAAGGTTCGCAAGACGGAGAACAACAAGCTTTTCCTGGACTCGATGAACTCGTAGATCCGTGTGGACGGCGCCGGTGCGGAACACCCGGGTAAAGCGCCGGAATCTATTCCCGGGAATAAATATTACTTGAATTTGCCGTATAAATAATGATAATCAGCACCGCCCGTCGATCAAAAGCGTGAAGCACGGTCGGAGAGGGCGCTCAGTGACTGATTTCAAGAAGAGGAAAGGTTCATTATGAAGGAAGGAATTCATCCGGTATACAAGGAAACCACCATTACCTGCGTCTGCGGGAATGTGATCCAGACGAGGTCCACCAAACAGGACATCAAGACGGAAATCTGTTCCCAGTGTCACCCTTTCATGACGGGGAAGCAGAAAATCATGGACACCGCAGGGCGTGTGGAGCGGTTCAACAGGAAGTACGCCGGCCTGGAGAAAAAGGCGTAGCGTTGGTTTTCCGAACGCCTTTCAATTTTTCCAAACTGGGGGTTCCTGCGGCGCTGGCGAGTGCGGGTTCTCCTGTCTCTGAAATTTCGGGATGGCGCCGGGGCTGTCGGCGCCGTTTTCCGGAACATTCCCCGTTTTCGTAAGCAGGTTGAAATGTTTTCTCGGCTGAAGGATATCGAATCCCGGTACCGGGATTTGGAGCAGCTTCTGAGCGACCCGGCCGTCGTCGGCAAGCAGGGAGTCTATCAGAAATATGCCAAGGAACATTCCGATCTCAACCCCCTGGTCGAAACTTTCCGCGAATACGAAAAAACCAGACTCCGTATCGATGAGGATCAGGCGCTCCTTCGGGAGAACGATGAAGATTTGCGGGAGCTCGCCCGCGAGGAGCTGCCCCAGTTGCAGGACTCTTTGGAGTCTCTCACGGAGAGGCTGCGGGTTCTTCTGCTGCCCCGGGACCCGAACGACGACAAGAACGTCTTCCTCGAGATCCGGGCGGGCACGGGGGGTGATGAGGCGGGGCTTTTCGCGGAAGACCTCTTCCGGATGTACGCCCGCTTTGCGGAGACCTCCGGCTGGAAGGTCGAGGTGATGAACAGCACCCCCGCAGGCGGGATGGGCGGATTCAAGGAGATCATCGCAATGGTTGCGGGGAAAGGCGCCTACAGCCGGCTGAAGTACGAGAGCGGCGTCCACCGGGTCCAGCGGGTGCCGATCACGGAGGCGCAGGGGCGGATTCATACTTCGGCCGTGACGGTGGCGATCCTCCCGGAGGCGGATGAGGTGGATCTTCAGATCGATCCCAACGACCTGCGGATCGACGTCTTCCATTCGAGCGGCCACGGCGGCCAGAGCGTCAACACGACCGATTCTGCCGTCCGGATCGTCCATTTGCCGACCGGCCTGATCGTCACCTGCCAGGATGAAAAATCCCAGCTCAAAAACAAGCACAAGGCGATGAAGGTTCTCCGGGCAAGGCTCCTCGATGCGGCGGTGAAGAAACACAACGACGCGATTTCCGAGACGAGAAAGAGCCAGGTGGGAAGCGGGGACCGGAGCGAACGGATCCGGACCTACAATTTCCCGCAGGGGCGGGTGACGGACCACCGGATCGGCCTCACCTCCCACAGCCTGGAAAATTTCCTGAACGGCGATATCCGGTTCATGATCGACGCGCTGGAGACCCATTTCCAGGCGGACGCGCTCCAGCAGCAGAAGCAATGATGGCGGCTTGTTCCGCGGACATGCGGGGACACCTCGCCGCAAGGTGTCCCCGGGATCGGAACGTGTCCCCGATCCCCGATGAAAGTCCCCGACCATGACGGATATCCGGACCATCCTCCAGCGGACGACCCGCAGCCTGACCGAGGCGGGCAGCCCCTCCCCGCGGCTCGACGCCGAGGTTCTCCTGATGCGCTTCCTGGAGATCGACCGTCTGCAGCTCTGCCTGCAACCGGAAAGGGAACTGTCGGAAGGGGATGCCGTCGGGTTTGCGGGCTGGGTCGAGAGACGCATCATGGGCGAGCCTGTCGCTTACATTCTCGGGGAGAAGGAGTTCTGGTCGCTCCGCTTCGAGGTCAGCCGCGAGGTCCTGATCCCGCGGCCGGAAACGGAATGCCTCGTCGAGGAGATCCTGCGGTTTTGCCGGCCCCCGGGGGAGGGTCTGCGGGTTATCGATATCGGGACCGGGAGCGGCGTGATCGCCGTCGTTCTCTCGCGGGAACTGCCCGCGGCCCGGGTGGTTGCTACGGACCTCTCGGCGGGGGCAATCGCGGTCGCCCGCGGGAACGCTCTGGCCCATGGCGTGGCCGAACGGATGGATTTTTTTCCAGGGGATCTGCTGGCGGCGGTTTCCGGCGATTTTGACATCATCTGTTCCAATCCGCCCTACATTCCCGAGGATGAATATGCTATCCTGCCCGCGGGGATCCGGGATTTCGAACCCCGCGGGGCGCTGATCGCCGGTCCGGACGGGTTGGACTTTCACCGGAGAATCATCCGGGAGGGGTTGAACCGCCTGAAGGCGGGCGGCAGGATCTTCCTGGAGATCGGCGAGGGACAGCGCAATCCGGTCGAGGCGCTCTTCCGGGACGAGGGTGGTTACGACGATATCTCCTTCCGGAAGGACTACGGCGGAATCGACCGTGTCGTGTCGGCGCAGAAATATAATTAGGGACAGCGCCCTATTATTTCCGGNNATAATAGGGCGCTGTCCCTAATTAAGGAGGAACGATGGACAAGATCGTGATCAACGGCGGGCGGAGGCTTCAGGGGGATGTCCGGATCAGCGGCGCGAAGAATGCCGCGTTGCCGGTCCTGGTCTCGTCGCTGCTCGTCGATGGATGGAACACCTTNNCACAACATCCCGGATTTGATGGACATCAAGACCGTCAAGAAGCTTCTCGGAAGCCTCGGGGTGAAGATTGAGGGAGGGGAGACGGTCCGGATCCACGCCGGCGGCATCACCAACTGCAAGGCCTCCTACGACCTGGTCCGGACCATGCGGGCCTCGATCCTGGTGCTCGGTCCCCTCGTTGCGAGGATGGGGGAGGCGCGGGTCTCCCTGCCGGGGGGCTGCGCCATCGGGGCGAGGCCGGTCAATCTCCATATCCGGGCGCTCCGGGAGATGGGGGCGGAGGTGACGCTGAAGGACGGGTATGTCGAGGCGAAGGCGTCGCGTCTGAAGGGAACAACCCTCTATTTCGACATCTCCACAGTGACGGGTACGGAAAACATCATGATGGCCGCGACGCTCGCGGATGGGACGACGATCCTCAAAAATGCGGCGCGTGAACCGGAAATCGTCAACCTGGCTGAAGTGCTCAACGGCATGGGAGCGAGGATTGTCGGGGCGGGAAGCGATGTGATCGTTATCGAAGGGGTCGATTGCCTCCATCCCGTGGAGGCAGAGGTGATCCCGGACCGGATCGAGGCCGGGACCTTCCTGATCGCCGCCGGAATGACCGGCGGAGATGTCCTGATCCGTGGCGGCGAGCCCCTCCATCTCGAGTCTTTGATCACCAAACTGCGGGACGTGGGGATGCGGGTCGCTGCGGACGGGGATGACCTGCGCGCGACTGGGACGGAGACGGTCAGAAGCGTGGACGTAAAAACCTTTCCCTATCCGGGTTTCCCGACGGATCTGCAGGCGCAGATCATGGCCCTGATGGCCCTCGGCAACGGGCTCAGCGTGATCACCGAGACGGTTTTTGAAAACCGTTTCATGCATGTCAGCGAGATGATGCGGATGGGGGCGGACATCGTCATCCGGGGAGAGAGCGCGATCGTCCGCGGGGTTCGGAAACTCCACGGGGCGCCGGTGATGGCGACGGATCTCCGGGCGTCGGCCTCCCTCATCCTGGCCGGCCTCGCGGCGGAGGGGACGACGACCCTCTCCCGCGTCTATCACATCGATCGGGGCTATCAGCAGATCGAGAAGAAGCTGTCGGCGCTGGGGGCCGATATCCGGCGGGTCTCGGGATAGGGGGAGATCATGAAGATCATCAAGACGGACAGCGCGGAATTTGAAGGGCATTTCCGGAGGATCCGGGAACGGGGCCGCATCTTCGATCCCGAACTCTGGGCGGCCGTCGGGAGGATCGTCGAAGAGGTCGGCCGCCGGGGGGATGAGGCCCTCTTTGAATATACCGCCCGGTGGGATGGACACACCGTGACGGCCGCGACGGTCGAGGCCTCCGTGGATGAACGGAAGGCGGCGGCCGCGGAGCTCCCTCCGGAGGATCTGGAAATTCTCCGTATAGCCTCCGGGAGAATTGAACGGTTTCATGAACACCAGCGCCGCGAAGGATGGACGGTTTCGGGCGAGGAGGGGGTGGAACTCGGTCAGAGAATCCTCCCGCTGGAGCGCGTCGGCATCTACGCGCCGGGGGGGCTGGCCTGCTATCCCTCGACCGTTCTGATGACGGCGATTCCCGCCCGGATTGCGGGCGTCGGCGAGATCATCCTCGTGACGCCTTCCCGGGACGGGCGGCTCCATCCGCTGATTGCCGCCGCCGCGGAGATCGGGGGCGTGAACCGGATCTTTAAGATCGGCGGCGCCCAGGCGATTGCGGCCCTGGCCTTCGGCACGGCTTCGGTTCCCGGCGTCGACAAGATCGTCGGCCCGGGGAATGCCTATGTGGCTGCCGCCAAAAAGATGGTCTTCGGCCGGGTCGCGATCGATATGATCGCCGGCCCCAGCGAGATCCTGATCATCGCGGACGGGACGGGGGAGGCGGCCTTTGCGGCGGCCGATCTGCTGGCCCAGGCCGAGCACGACGAGATGGCCGGCGCCGTTCTTCTGACGCCGGATGAATCCTTCGCAAGGGCCGTGGCCGGAGAGGTCGACCGCAGGCTTGCGAGCCTCCCGCGGAGGGAGATCGCCTCCCGCGCTCTCGAAGCCTTCGGGGCCCTGGTGGTGACCCGCGATCTTGTCGAGGCGGTCGTGCTGGCCAACCGTTTCGCGCCGGAACATCTCGAACTGATGGTGCAAACCCCCCGGGAACTCCTCGCGAATATCCGGAACGCCGGCGCTATTTTTCTGGGGATGCACACTCCGGAGGCGCTGGGCGACTACATGGCGGGACCGAGCCATGTCCTGCCGACCGGGGGGACGGCCCGCTTTGCCTCTCCGCTCGGGGTTTACGATTTCATCAAGCGGACCAGCATCCTCTCTTTTTCGCGTGACGCACTCGAACGGTGCGGGAGGGCGACCATCCGCTTCGCTGAAATGGAGGGTCTCGACGGACACGGCCGTTCCGTCAGTCTCCGTGTTCCATAAAAAGAGCTTGACAAAACGTTCCCGTTGATTAAGATGTGCCCCGTTTTCGATGCGAGAATGGTTAAGTTTTTTGCGAGCGGGCGTAATTCAGCGGTAGANNAGTCCCATCGCCCGCTCCATTTTTATTTTTTGTCCATTCAGCCCTCGCGGGGAAGAGGCGGGACGGTCCGCTTTTTTCCTTGCAATCGGTCTGCTTGTGTGTTAGGGAACACCAAAATCATCGGCGGGTTTTGATGAGTGGGCGTAAGCCCACTTTTTTTTTCCAAGGACAGGCTGCTTGTATGCAAAAACTTGAGGAGCAGATTCGACAACTGGCGGAACCGCTTGTTTCGTTCGAAGGGATGGAACTGGTTCTGGTGGAATGTCTGAAGATGCCGTCGCGTTGGCTGGTGCGGATTTACATGGATCGCGAAGGAGGCGTTACCGTGGACGATTGCGCCCGGATCAGCAACCAGTTGGGAGATCTGCTCGACGTCAACGACGTTCCCCCCGGTCCCTACACCCTGGAAGTTTCTTCTCCCGGTCTCGACCGGCCTCTGGACCGCGACAAGGATTTTCTGAAATACCGCGGTTCCCGGGTCCGGCTCCGGCTGGCGGAAAAGATCGAGGGGCGGCGCAATTTCTGCGCCGATCTGCTCGATTATGAGGACGGTAGCGGCGGGAAGGTCCTCGTGGTGCAGGCGAACGGGAAGACCTTCCGGATTCCCCGGAAGGCGGTGGTCAAGGCCAATCTCGAATATGAAATATAGAGGACGCCCCGGGTATTCACCCCGGCGTTGATTGAATAATTACGGAGGTTTTACATGTTTCCGGAACTGAAACGACTGATCGAACAGATGGGCAAGGATCGCGGCATCGACCGGGAGGTTATTATCAAGGCCCTGGAGGATGCGATGCTGACGGCGGCCCGCAAGAAGTTGGGAATCGACGTCGAATTGGAGGCCCATTACAACGAAGAGGTTGGCGAGATCGAGGTTTTCCAGTTCAAAACGGTGATGGAGAAGGTTCTGGATCCGGGGAATCAGGTCTCCCTGACGGAGGCGAGACGCTCCCTGGATGAGGAGGCGGAGCCGGGAGACAGCCTGGGGATCAAGATCGAAACCAGCACCTTCGGCCGAATCGCCGTTCAGACCGCCAAGCAGATCATCATCCAGCGGGTGAAGGATGCGGAGCGGGATAACATCTACGAGGAGTATCACACCAAAAAAGGGGAGCTGTCCAACGGTTTTGTGCAGCGGTTCGAAGGCGGGAACATCATTGTGAACCTGGGACGCGCCGAAGGGATCATCCCCGTTTCGGAACAGATCTTCAAGGAATCCTACAAGCGGGGAGAGCGGATCCGGGCCTTTGTCTATGATGTCAAGAAGATCACGAAGGGGCCGCAGATCATCCTCTCCCGGACGCATCCCGGTTTTCTCAAGGCGCTCTTTGATGTAGAGGTCCCCGAAATTTCGGAGGGGTTGATCGAGATCGTCAATGTGTCGCGGGAACCGGGGAAGCGTTCCAAGATCTCCGTCCGAAGCCGGGACAAGGATATCGATCCGGTCGGCGCCTGTGTCGGCATGCGGGGGACGCGCGTCCAGAGCGTGGTTCAGGAACTCCGGGGCGAGAAAATCGATATCGTTCCCTATTCGGAAGATCAGGCCAAGTATGTCTGCAGCGCCCTCTCCCCGGCAAAGGTGAACCGGGTTTTCGTCGACGAAGAGAACCGGGCGATGGAGGTGATCGTCCCCGATGATCAGCTCTCCCTGGCCATCGGGAAAAACGGGCAGAATGTAAGACTGGCCGTGAAATTGACCGGCTGGAAGATCGATGTCAAGAGCGAATCGACGGCCGCCGCAAAGGCGGACGAGGGATTCAAGGCTCTCATGAGAATCCCGGGAATCGGCGAGGCCACCGCGGATCGGCTCTTTAAGGCGGGGCTGAAGAGCATGGCCATGCTGGCGGCGGCCGATTCCGAACAACTGGCGGCGATTCCGGGCGTGGGCGAGAAAACCGCTACGATCTGGATCGAGGAGGCGGGAAAGATGATCGACCAGGAGGTCGGCGGGCAGAAGGTTGTTCCGGCTTAGAATATCCAATGTGAATTTGGATGGGGGAGATTGTTGGGCATGTCGAAAAAAAGAGTATACGAGCTGGCCAAAGAGATGGGACTGGAAAACAGGGAGCTGATTGCACGCTTGGAAAAAATCGGCATAGCCGTCAAATCCCACTCGAGCACGCTCGAAGACGGCGACCTGGAGAGGATTCAGGTGGAGCTGCTTGCTCCGGAAGCCCGTGAGGTGGTTGAAAAGAGGATCAAATCCACGGTCATCCGACGGAGGGCGATCCGTACGCCGCTGGATGAGATTCCCGCGGAGGAGGGCGCCGCCCCGCCGGAGACGAAAGAGGAACCTCCCATCGACGCGACGCCGCCCACAGCGGCGGCTCCTGCGGAACCGGTTCCCCAGATTCCTCCCAAGGAAGCCCCGGTGAGAACATCCATCTACCGGGAATCGCCGGTCGGCGGCGCCGTTCCCAGACCCGTGGCGCCCCCGGTTCCTCCGAAGAAGCCGGCGGCGGCCAAGGTTCCCGTCTCGGAGCCGGCGGCCGCAGAGGCGGCGCCCAAACCGGCGACCGTTCCCGTGGAGCCGGAATCGAAGCCGGCGATGGTCCAACCGGAAACCCCGGCGGCGGAGAAGAAGGAAGAGCCCGCCATAAAACCGGTTTCCGAAACCCAGAAGATCCCGGAGCCGGAGAGGAAGCCTCTGTCCGTCCAAACCCCGTCATCCCGCGAAGTCAAACGCCCGCCCGCGGTACAGGATCGAGGACCGCAGGCGCCTCCGGAGGGTCGAAAAGATTTTCCCCGCAGACCGGAAATGAAGATCGTCAAGGATATCGGCGCCGTTCCTCCTCCTTCCCGGGCGGAGAAGTCCGGCCGGCAGCCGGAGGCGGAAAAACCGAGAAAGAAGGGGGTAAAACCGCCCGTTGAAGTTCTGATGGGGGAGACGGCGCCGCCGCGTAAAAAGGCCTTTATCAAGAAACTGGTCGACCGGAAGGGTCGGCAGATTGAGGTTGATCGCGAAGATCGCTCCGCAAGGTGGCGTGAAGAGAAAAAGGTTGCGCCGGTCAAGATGAAAAAGACCCAGATCACCACGCCGAAGGCGATCAAGCGGAGGATCCGGGTGGACGAGGCGATCAGCGTCGGGGAACTGGCCAAGCGGATGGGGACCAAGGCGTCGGATGTGATCAACAAGTTGATCGGCCTGGGGCTGATGGTGACCATCAACCAGGCGATCGATTTCGACACCGCCACGCTGATTGCCGCCGATTTCGGATATCAGGTTGAATCCGCCCAGAGTGAAATGGACGAAACCCTCCATAGAACCGAAGATTCTCCGGAAAATCTGAAGCCCCGGGCGCCGGTCGTGACGATCATGGGTCACGTGGATCACGGCAAGACGTCGCTGCTGGACGCGATCCGGGAGACGAACGTGATCGACGGCGAGGCGGGCGGAATTACCCAGGCGATCGGCGCCTATCATGTCCACCTCAAGGGGCGTGACATTGTCTTCCTCGATACGCCGGGTCATGAGGCCTTCACGGCCATGCGGGCCAGGGGGGCCCAGGTGACGGACATCGTTGTCCTGGTCGTCGCCGCCGACGACGGTGTCATGGGACAGACCGTGGAGGCGATCAACCATGCCCAGGTGGCCGGGGTTCCGATCATCGTGGCGATCAACAAAATCGACAAAGCGGGCGCCGATTCGGGGAAGATCCGCCAGGCCCTGACCGAATACAAACTCCTTTCGGAGGAGTGGGGCGGCGAGACGATCTTCTGCGAGGTCTCGGCGAAGAAGAAGCAGGGGATTGGAGAACTTCTGGAGATGATCCTGTTGCAGGCCGATGTCATGGAGCTTAAGGCGGATCCCGACCGGCCCGCCCGCGGCGTGATCATCGAAGCGAAGCTGGACCGGGGTCGGGGGCCGGTTGCGACCGTCCTCATCCAGGAAGGCACGCTGCACGAGGGGGACGCCTTTGTCTCCAAGACGGAATTCGGCCGGGTCCGGGCGATGATCAACGATCAGGGACGGCGGATCGGCGAGGCGGGACCGTCGATGCCGGTGGAGGTCATCGGCTTCTCGCGGGTTCCGCAAGCCAGCACCGAATTCATCTGCGTCGAGGACGAAAAAAAGGCCCGCAGCATTGGAGAATACTGGATCCGGAAGGAGCGGGAGCGGGAGCTCTCCGCTTCTTCCAAGATCACCTTGGAACAGCTCTATCAGCGGATGAAGGAGGGAGTCAAGGAACTCAACGTCATTCTCAAGGCCGATGTCCAGGGTTCCATCGAAGCCCTGATCGACGCCCTGAACAAGCTCTCCACGGAAGAAATCAAGCTGAAGATCATCCACAGCTCCACGGGGACGATCACGGAAACCGACGTCATGCTGGCGTCGGCCTCCGATGCGGTGATCATCGGCTTCAACGTCCGTCCCGACGCCCGCGTGACGGAGGTGGCCGAGCAGGAAGGGGTGGACATCAAACTCTATGATATCATCTACAATGTGATCGCCGACGTTCGGGCCGCCATGGAGGGCCTCCTCGATCCGATCTTCAAGGAGGTCGTTCAGGGACGCGCCGATGTCCGGGAGATCTTCCGCGTGCCCAAGGTAGGGGCCATCGCCGGGAGCTACGTCACGGACGGCAAGATCACCCGGTCGGCCGGACTTCGGCTGTTGCGGGAGGGCGTGGTCGTCTATGAGGGCCGAATCGCCTCCCTGCGGCGGTTCAAGGACGATGCGAAGGAGGTGGCCGCGGGGTTTGAGTGCGGTATCGGCATCGAGGGATTCAACGATATCCGGGTGGCGGATGTGATCGAGGCGTACGTGAAGGAACAGATCGAAAGAAAGCTGTAATCGATATGAATCGTTTCAAAAGGGCGGACCGTGTGGCCGACCTGATCAAAATGGAGATCTCCAATATCCTGCTCAAGCAGGTCCGGGACCCGCGGATCGGTCTGGTCACGATCACCGGCGTGAAGGTCACGGACGATCTGCGGACGGCGAGGGTCTTTTTCGTTGAATTGGGCAAGGATCAGTGCGGCGAGGAGGTCAAGGCCGGGCTTGGAAAGGCGACGGGGTTCCTGAGACGGGAGCTGGGCCGCAGGCTTCAGCTTCGCTCCGTTCCGGAGCTGTTGTTTGCCTACGACCCGTCTTTTGCCTATGGGAACCGGATCGAGCGGCTGATTTCGGAAATCCACCGGGAAGAGGAAGCGCATGCTCCGGAGGATTAGCGAACAGATCGGCCGACACGGGGTTTTTCTGATCACGGCCCATGAGCGGCCCGACGGCGACGCCGTCGGTTCCGAACTGGCTCTCTGCCATCTGCTGCGAAGCCTGGGAAAAGAGGCCGTCGTTTACAATCAGGACCGGACGCCGGAGAATTACCTTTTTCTTCCCGGGAGCGACCGGATTGTCCATGAACTCCCCCCGCTCGATCCCTTTGATGCCGCCTTTATCCTGGATTGCAGCGAGCTGAATCGGATCGGGGAAAATGCGTCCCGGATCAGGATGATCCCGAACCTCATCAACATCGATCACCACGTCTCCAATGGGGGATTCTGCGACGTCCGGTTGATCGATCCGCAGGCGAGTTCGACGGGCGAACTGATCTTCCGGCTTGTCCGGGAGATGGACCTCGCGGTGACCGGTGAGATCGCGACATGCCTCTATACGGCGATCCTGACGGATACGGGCGGATTTCGCTACAACAACACCAGACGGAACGCCCTGCTGGCCGCGGCGGACCTGGTGGACGGCGGCGCCGATCCCCAATGGATCTCGGAAAACATCTATGAAGCGGACCCGCCGGTCCGAATCCGGCTGCTGGCGGCGGTGCTCACCACACTGACCCTGGAAGAGGGGGGGCGGGTCGGCTCGCTGGTCGTGACGAGGAAGGCGCTCGCCGATGCCGGGGCGCTTTCGGAGCACACCGAGGGTTTTGTCGATCTGCCCCGGTCCATCCGGGGGGTCGAGATCTCCATCCTGTACGGGGAGCTGCCGGATGGGCGTTTCAAGCTGAGCCTGCGCTCGAAAGGAAAGATCAACGTGGAGCGAGTGGCCCGCGCCTTCGGCGGCGGAGGCCATATCAATGCCGCCGGCTGCCGGATGGACGGTGATCTGTCGGAGATCCGCCGGCGTGTGATCGAGGCGATCCGGGCATCCGCGGCAGAAGCATGAACGGAGTCGTTGTCGTCGACAAGCCCTCGGGGCCGACATCCCGGGATGTCGTGGAGGAGGTCAAGCGGGCGCTCGGGGTGCGGAAGGCAGGCCATACGGGGACCCTGGATCCGCTGGCGACCGGCGTCCTTCCTGTCTGCGTCAACGAGGCGACGAAGCTGGTCCAGTTCCTGGCGCTCGACAACAAGGAGTACCGGGCGACCCTTCGGTTGGGAGTTCGGACCGATACGCTCGATACGGAGGGCAGCGTCCTCAGCCGGGAGGAGCCCCGAGTGACCCGGGAGCAGGTGGAAGAGGCGCTCGCCGGTCTGAAAGGGAAGCGGGAGCAGGTTCCGCCCCGTTACTCGGCGGTGAAGGTCCGGGGAAAGGCCCTCTACAACTGGACGCGTCGGGGGATCGACGTCGAGGCGCCGGCGCGGGATGTGGAGATTTACGACATCCGGATCGAGGAGATCCTGCTCCCCGAGGTGACCTTTGCGGTCTCCTGTTCGAAGGGCACCTACATCCGCTCTCTCTGCGCGGAGGCGGGTGAGGCGCTGGGTTGCGGGGGCTGTATGTCGGCCCTGCGCCGGACGCGCAGCGGCCACTTCCGCGAGGAGACGGCCGTCGCGCTGGAGGGTTTGACGGGAGAGGAAAAGCGGGAGCGGTTGACGGCGAATCTGCTGCCGCCGACGGAAATTCTACCCGATTTTGCCGTCATCGATGTGGATCCGCCGCTGGCGGAGATGTTGCGGAACGGCTATCAGCCGGAAGGAGAGGTTCTAACCCGTTATCATATTCCTTTTCTTGTCGCCGGAGATGTGATAAAGTTCACACTCCATGGCGATCATCTGGTGGCCGTCGCCCGGATGCTCTGCGCATCCGACGAACTGGCCTCTTCGGCAGGGAAGAGACAGGCGGTCAGGATTTTACGGGTATTGAACGATTGAGCGAGGAGTCAGAGGCCTCGATCTTTGCGCGATGGACATACGGATTGACATAAGGGAGGATGAGAGAAGTGTTAGATGTAGAAAAGCGAAAGGGAATCATCGAAAGCTATCAGAAACACGAAAAGGATACGGGATCTCCGGAGGTCCAGATTGCCCTCCTCAGCGCCAGGATTGAGTATCTGACGGAACATTTCAAGGCCCACAAGAAAGACCATCATTCCCGGCGGGGGCTCCTGAAGCTGGTCAGCCAGCGGCGGAGGCTTCTGGATTATGTGAAGAACAAGGACGTGGAACGCTACAGAACGGTGATTCAGCGTCTCGGACTCAGGAAGTAACCTGGGGCAAGGTGCGGGTATCGATCAGGAGTAGGAAGTAAAAAGGAAGGGGCAAGGGGTGGGAGTCGGCGAAAGCCCTCTTCGCAACGCCCTGCTCCCTGCTTCTTACTCCTTACTCCTTTTATGCGCTGCACCACAAATCAACCATTGAGAGGAAAATATGAGTAAACTATTCAGTACGGATTTTGCGGGGAGGAGCATCTCCCTCAAAACGGATTATGTCGCGGGGCAGGCGGACGGCGCCGTCCTGGCGACATACGGGGAGACGGTGGTGCTGGTGACCGCCGTTTCGTTGAAGACGATCCGGGAGGGGGTCGATTTTCTCCCCCTGACCGTCGATTATCAGGAAATGACCTTTGCGGCCGGGAAGATTCCCGGGGGATTCTTCAAACGGGAGGGACGTCTGAACGAGAAGGAGATCCTGACTTCGCGGATCATCGACCGCTCGATCCGGCCCCTGTTTCCGAAGAATTATTTCCACGAAACCCAGATCATGGCGTCGGTTCTTTCCGTGGACAACGAGAACGACTCCGATGTGACGGCGATGCTGGCCGCCTCCGCGGCGCTCGAGATCTCGAACATCCCCTTCAAGGGGCCGATCGCCGGTGTCAGGGTCGGCCGCGTGGAGGGCGCCTTTGTCTGCAACCCCTCGCAGGCGCTCCAGGAAAAGAGTGACCTGAACCTCTTTCTCGTGGGACGGAAGATCGTCCCCGGCACGCAGGGCAGGCCCTATGACGTCAATCTCGTCATGATGGAGGGCGGGGCGGATGAGGTTGCGGAGGATATCATCGTCGATGCCATCGACTTCGGCCTCGAGGCAATGCGGCCGGTGATCGACCTTCAGGACCGGATGCGTCAGGAGACGGGCAAGGCCAAGCGGGAAGTCGTGGTTCCGCCTGTCGACGAGGCCCTGGTCGCGAAGGTGACCGAAGCGGCCCTGCCGGGGCTGAAAGAGGGTTACGGCATGGCGCGGAAGATGGAGCGCTATTCCAAGTTGGATGAGGTCCGGAAAAACGCCGTCCAGGAGCTGACGGCCGAGAATCCTTCGCTGAAGGGCAAGATTCTCGAGATTATCGAATCGTTGGAAAGGCGCATTCTCCGCGAGATGATTCTCAAGGAAAACCGGCGGATCGACGGCCGTTCCCATACGGAAATCCGGCCGATCAGCTCCGAGGTCGGGCTCCTGCCGCGCGCGCACGGATCGGCCCTGTTCAACCGGGGCGAGACGCAGGCCCTGGTGACCGTGACCCTGGGGACCTCCCATGACGAGCAGCGGATGGATTATATCGCCGGCGAGGAGAGACGCTCCTTCCTGCTCCACTACAATTTTCCGCCCTTCAGCGTCGGCGAGGCGAAGCCGCTCCGGAGTCCGGGCAGGCGGGAGATCGGCCACGGCGGCCTTTCGCGCCGGGCGCTGCTGCCGGTTCTGCCGTCCAAAGAGGATTTTCCCTATACGATCCGGGTGGTCTCCGACATTCTCTCCTCCAACGGCTCCTCTTCGATGGCCACCGTCTGCGGCGGATGCCTCTCCCTGATGGACGCCGGGGTGCCGATCCGCGACACCGTCGCCGGAATCGCCATGGGGCTCCTGAAGGAAGGGGATCAGGTGGTCATCCTCACCGACATCCTCGGCGACGAGGACCACGCCGGCGATATGGATTTCAAGGTCTGCGGGACCGAAAAGGGCGTGACCTCCCTGCAGATGGACATCAAGATCGACAACCTCACCGGGGATATCCTGCGCAAGGCGCTGAGCCAGGCCCGGGAAGGGAGGGTTTTCATCATCGGCAAGCTGCGCGAAACCCTCGCTGCACCGAAGCCGGACATCTCTCTTTATGCCCCGCGGATCACCACCGTCAAGGTGCGACCCGAGAAGGTGCGCGACGTGATCGGTTCCGGCGGCAAGAACATCCGCCAGATCGTCGCGGAGACGGGCGTCGAGATCAATGTGGAGGATGACGGCACCGTGACCATCGCCTCCAGCGACGCGGAAGCCGCCGCACGGGCCGTGGCCATGGTGAAGTGGCTGACCGAGGACGCGGAGGTCGGCAAGATCTACAATGGGACGGTCAAGAAGATCGTCGATTTCGGCGCCTTTGTCGAGATCCTGCCGGGAACGGAAGGGCTTCTGCACATCTCGCAGCTCGCCAAGGAGCGGGTGAATAAGGTCACAGACATCCTCCAGGAGGGGGACGAGGTGAGGGTGAAGGTGCTGGAGGTGGACAAGCAGGGAAAGATCCGTCTCAGCCGGAAAGAAGCTCTGGGAGAAAATGGTCAGTAAGACCATCCTGGACAACGGCATCCGGGTGATTTCCGAGGAGATCGACCATGTTCGGTCGATCTCCATCGGGGCCTGGATAGAGGGCGGCTCCCGACACGAAAACGGCCTGACCAGCGGAGCGGCCCATTTCATCGAACACATGCTGTTCAAGGGGACCGAGCGCCGGTCCGCTTTCGATATCGCCTCCGCCATCGATTCCGTCGGCGGGGTCATGAACGCCGCCACGGGCAAGGAACTCACCTCTTTCTACATCAAGATCCCCGATTACCACCTGGAGATGGCGATCGACCTTCTGGCCGATATCTTCACCGGCTCGCGCTTTGCCGAGGAGGAGATCGACCGGGAGCGATCGGTGATCCTCCAGGAGATCCGAATGGTTGAAGACACCCCCGACGATCATATCCATGATTTTTTCGATGGGGTGTTCTGGAAGGGAGATTCCCTCGCTTTGCCCATTCTCGGGACGAAGGGGAGTGTTGAATCCTTCCGCCGCGACGACCTGCTCGGTTTCTTCCGGACCCGCTACGGGGGTGGAAACCTCGTTCTGACCGCTGCCGGTCATCTGCGGCACGATCATTTTGTGGAACAGGTGCGGAAATCTTTCGGATTGCTCGCCGGGGCGTCCGTCTGCGAACCGGTCGACGTCCCCGCGGCCATGCCGGGGAAGGCCGTTCTCCGGAAGGAGCTGGAGCAGGCGCATCTCATCGTCGGCGTGCCGGCGCCCTCGGCGGTGAGCCCCAAGCGTCACGCGGCGTTTCTGCTGAACGCCGTTCTGGGGGGGAGCATGAGTTCCCGGCTGTTTCAGGAGATTCGGGAGAAGAGAGGCCTGGCCTACGATATCGGCTCCTATCTGACCCCCTATCGGGATGCCGGCATGTTCGGCGTCTACGCGGGAACGGACGGCGTCCGGGTCCGGGAGGTTCTGGGGCTCATCCGGGAGGGAATGGAGCGCTTCTGCGCCGAACGGCTGACGGAGAAGGAACTGCGGTCGGCCAAGGAGCTGCTCAAGGGGAACTTTCTCCTCGGCATGGAGAGCACGGACACCCGGATGGCAGGGCTCGCCAAAAACGAGATCTATTTCGGAAAGCAGATGACGCCGGAGGAGATCATCGAGCGGATCGACGCGGTTGGAGGGGAGGAGATCCGCAACCTGGCCGGCCGGATGTTCCGGCCCGAGGTCATGGCGGTAGCGGCGCTGGGTCCGGTGTCCGAAGAGGAGTTGACGTTTTGACCGTTCTCAAATGGATCACGTTATGATAGAAGAGATCCGGGTATCCATCCGGAGGCTTCCGGGAACGGAGGATCTGCCGCTGCCGTGCTACATGACCGGGCAGGCGGCGGGGATGGATCTCTCCGCGGCGGTTGTGGAGGAAACGGCAATCCTTCCGGGGGAAAGAAGGCTGATCCCGACGGGCGTCGTGGTGGCGCTTCCGGAAGGGTACGAAGCCGAGGTCCGGCCCCGAAGCGGGCTGGCCCTGAAACACGGCGTAACGCTGGTCAACGCGCCGGGAACGATCGATGCGGACTATCGCGGTGAGGTCGGGGTGATCCTGATCAACCATGGTCCCGCGCCCTTCATCGTCCGTCGGGGAGACCGCATCGCCCAGATGGTGGTGCACCGGGTCTGCCGCGTGGCCTGGGCCGCCTGCGGGGATTTGTCTCCGACGGAGAGGGGCGACGGCGGATTCGGCCATACATAAATAAATAGGGACAGCGCCCTATTTATTTTTAATAGGGCGCTGTCCCTATTTAAAAGAGGCGCCACATGAAAAAAAACCGGGTCAGCAAGACGTTTCAGGAGATCAACGAGAAGATTCGCCAGGGAAAGGCGGTCGTCGTGACGGCCGAGGAGATGATTGACATCGTGGGGCGGCACGGCGACGCGGGGGCGGCACGGAAGGTCGATGTGGTAACCACGGGCACCTTCAGCCCGATGTGCTCTTCCGGCGCCTTTCTGAATTTCGGCCATACGGCGCCGAAGATCCGCGCCTCGAAAGTCTGGCTCAACGACGTGCCGGCCTACGGCGGTGTCGCCGCCGTGGACTGCTATCTCGGCGCGACGGAGGTGGTCGAGGAGGACCCCCTCAACAGCGTCTATCCCGGTGAATTCAACTACGGCGGCGGTCATGTCCTGCAGGATCTGGTTGCCGGGAACGTGATCCGGCTCCGGGCGGAAAGTTACGGAACCGACTGCTATCCGGCCAGGCGGTACGAGCGGAACATCACCCTCCAGGACCTCCGCGATGCGATGCTCTTCAATCCCCGCAACGCCTATCAGAATTACAACTGCGCCGTGAACGTCTCGGACAAAACCATCTATACCTACATGGGAATGCTCCGGCCGCGGATGGCCAACGCCAATTATGCGACGGCGGGGCAGTTGAGCCCGCTCTTCAACGATCCCTATTACAAGACCATCGGCGTCGGGACGCGGATTTTCCTCGGCGGCGCCCAGGGGTTTGTGGCCTGGCCGGGGACACAGCACAATCCCAATGTCCGCCGCAGCAAGAACGGGGTCCCGAAAGAGGGGGCCGCGACGATCGCCGTTATCGGCAACCTCAAGGAGATGAGCCCGGAGTGGCTGGCCGGCGCGAGCATTCTCGGATACGGGGTTTCCCTCTATGTCGGGATCGGCATCCCCATCCCCGTCCTGAACGAGGAGATGGCCCGGTTTACGGCGGTGAAAGACGAGGATATCTTTACCCAGATCTACGACTACAGCATGGATTACCCGAAGGGGGTGGCCAAGAGCCTCGGCGAGGTCAGTTACGGCGAGCTCCGGAGCGGAACCATTGCGCTGAACGGACAGACGATCTCCACCGCCCCCCTGTCGAGTTACTTCAAGGCGCGGGAGATCGCGAACATCCTCAAGGAATGGATCGAGCGGGGGGANNAGACCCCGGTGTCAAGGGCAAGGGCTTTTCAGAATGGGCCCTGACCTCCCGGGAACAGCGCGTCATTTGGCCAGGAGGTCCTGAACCCGGTCGATCTCCTGGGTCACCCGGGTCGAAAGGGGCCCGGTGATGTTTTTCATCTCTTCCAGCGTCAGGACGTCCACATACCTCTCCACGGCCTTCTCGTATTCCCGCTTCTTCGCCAGCCCCTCCGCACTCTTGACGTAGAGCGTCTGGGGGCTCGAGAAATAATCGAGGACCTGCTTGCCCAGGTCGGCAACGATCTCCTGGGTGACCTGATCGAGCAGTTCCGTATCCGCCGGCAGTTTCAGGGGATCGTAGGGGATATTGGCCTGAGAGATCCCTTCGGAGAAATCA
>DIWG01000074.1 GCA_002423465.1 Syntrophaceae bacterium UBA6112
GCATCGGTGTGGCATTCTCCGTTTCGTTATCCATGGTCAGGGTGTTGACAGGCTTGTCCCTCTGGTATTTAATCGTCCCCGGTTATTTGATCGCATTGTTGATGATGCGATTCGCATCTCCCGAATTCATAGCCATCGCTTTCGATGCGGGAGGGGCTGCGACGGGGCCCATGACGGTAACCTTCATATTGTCGATGACGTGCGGCGTGGCAAAACAGTGTGCAGGCAGGGATCCCCTGCTGGATGGATTTGGCATGGTTTCATTGGTCGCCCTAGCCCCCATCCTTTCGATTCTTAGCCTGGGATTTTTGTATAACAGAAAGCAGAAGGCGAATGATTGAAAACACCACCCCGATCAATGCGGAGCATAAGCTCATCGTGACGATTGTCAGCAAGGGGTCCGCGAGCAAGATCGTTGCCGCCAGCAGAAAGGCAGGCGCCGGCGGGGGAACGATCCTGCTGGGAAGAGGGACGGCCGGCAAGTCCGTTTATCTGGAAATCCTGGGCATCAACTTCGATCCCGAAAAGGAGATCATTTTGACCCTCGCCCCGAAAGACAGAGTGGAGGACATCCTACAGGCCATTTTGGATGAAGGGAATTTAAACAAGCCCGGCAAAGGCATTGGTTTCGTCGTTAACGTAAAGGGGCTTGCCGGTATTTTTCACCTGCTGGAAGCAGGAAAACTACAATAATCATTAGGAGGGAATTCAATGTCAGAGAATTGTCCGCTCTACTTTGACTTGATTGTCACGATCGTCAACAAAGGATTCGCCGAGGAGGTGGTGGACGCCGCCAAGAAGGCCGGGGCTGAAGGTGGGACCATCATCAACGGTCGCGGTACCGGCATACATGAAAACATGAAACTTTTCGGGATACCCATTGAGCCTGAAAAGGAGATTGTTTTAACCATCATCGACCGGACAAAATCGGAAAATGTGTTGATCGCCATTCGCAATGCCGTCGACCTGAATAAACCGGGTATGGGTGTGGCATTCGTGCTGGAAATAGAGAAGACCGTCGGCATCTGCCATCTGTTGAAAGACTGACAGCACGTGAAAAACCCCCTCCCGCAACCGCGGAAACGATGTGAGGTCCATTACCTTTGCCAGCCTCCGGACAGGGAAATATGCTGCCGTTAATCAAGGAAAAATTCCTGGAAGTTTCCAAGGCGATCACGCCTCTGATCGTGATTGTCTGCATCCTTCAGTGGACATTGGTGAAGGCGCCAACGGCGCTGTTTATCCAGTTTCTCATCGGATCATTCATGACCACCGTCGGGATGATGCTCTTCCTCATGGGCATCGATACCGGGATTCTACCCATGGGGAGAACCATCGGTGCCGAACTGCCGAAGAAGGGCTCGTTGCTCCTCATCATGGCGGTGGCGTTCTCCTTCGGCTTCGCGACCACCGTCGCCGAACCCGATGTGCTTGTTTTGTCCAAGCAGATCGATTTGATCGCCCAGGGCGCCATTTTGGGAAACACCGTTTTGTACGTCATCGCCATCGGTGTGGGGATTTCCGTCGCCATAGCCATGCTGCGGGTTGTCTTCGGAATTCGCATGGCCTACCTACTGACGGCGGCCTACGCCATCATCCTCATTCTTTCCTTTTTCACCCCTGCGGAATTTGTCCCCCTGGCCTATGACGCGGGAAGTGTGACCACCGGAGCATTGACCGCTCCCGTGGTGATTGCGCTGGCCCTCGGACTCAGTTCCGTTCTCGCCGGCAGATCAGCCGTATCGGATGGTTTCGGTCTGTTGGGATTTGCCTCCATCGGACCGATCATCGCCGTTATGATTCTGGGGATACTGCGTTGAATGGAATAAACATCTTCATCGACTTCCAAAGCACCGTCCTGAGCGTGGTCGAGGCGATTCTGCCGCTGGTGCTTCTTTTCATCATCTTCCAGCTCTTGATGCTCCGCTTGCCCCGCCGGTACGTCCTTTCCATCCTAAAGGGTTCCCTGCTCGCCGCGGCCGGCCTGCTGCTCTTTCTGCAGGGGGTGCAGATCAGCTTCCTGCCCTTTGGCCGGGCTATTGGAGAAGCCCTGGGCGCGCTGCCGCACAGGTGGCTTTTGATGCCCTTCGGTGTCCTCCTCGGATTTTTCACGACCTGGGGCGAACCGTCGGTGCGCATCCTGGCCGACCAGGTGGAACGCGCATCGAGCGGATCGATCCGCCAGTCCACGGTGCTTTTTGCGATCTGCACGGGCGTTGCCCTGATCGTCGGTCTGGGGATGCTGCGGATCGGTTACGGCATCCCGCTGCTCTATATCCTGATGCCGGGATATGCGCTCGTCATGGTGATCATCTGGTTCAGCGATGAAGAATATCTCTCGATCGCCATCGATGCGGGCGGTGTCGCCACGGGGCCCATGGCCAACACGTTCCTGCTCGCCCTTGCCCTCGGCGTATCCTCTTCTTTGGGTGGACAGGACCCTCTCATCCATGGTTTGGGATTGGTCGCGTTGATCGCCTTGGCACCCATCATTTCGGTCATGGTTCTCGGCTTTGTCCTGGCCATCAAGAAGCGGCAGACGAGTCCGCACCGGCCGGTGAAAACCCCTTGACAGACAGGCCCGCAGTTCCTGGGAAATCCTCCCCTGCGGCCGCTGGGTATGGCTTTTGAACACTTTTTCCGGCTATCGCTTGCCGAACATGTCAGCCCCAAAACGGGCGAGCAGCGGGGCAATTTCGTTCAGACCTGCAGCATGGCTGGACTGATCAACTTTGCCATCCGCCTCAGCAGCGCGGGGACAGCGCATTCTGACGGATAGGAAGTGAGAATGTCATGAAACCTCGGATAAAAAGAATGGCGATGTTCCGTTCCCTGAGGCTCTCACTGCGGTTCATCGTCCCTCTCGCCGTCGCGCTGGCGATCCTGGCCTTTTCGGTCGTGCCGCTGGTGGATCGGCTTTACCTCCGCTGGTCCGTCCGCGACATGGACATCCGTTCGAAACTGATCGCGAGCACCCTCCAGGAACCTCTCACCGATCTTCTTCAGCAGGGCAACAAAACCAAAATCACTGCCCTGTTCTCACGCGCGCTTCGGGATGAACGGCTCTTTGCCTTGGGTTACTGCGACGAGAATGGAAACATGCTCCATCGCACGCCGACATTTCCCAAGGACCTCAGCTGCACCTCGCCCGGTCCATCGGCGGATAAAACCGGTCTTCTGCTAAAGTTGCCCCAAGGGGTGTTCCATGTTGCGGTTAGCCCCATGTCCCATGAGAGCATGCCGGTCGGGAACTTGATCCTGGTCCATGACATGAGTTTTGTCGAGCGACGAAGCACGGATACGAGAAAATATATCATCATGCTTTTTGCCGTGCTCGGCGTGGTAACCTCTCTGATCACGGTTTTTGTGGCCCACCTGAGCTGGCACGGCTGGATGAAGGGCGTCAGGGCGATGCTGCGCGGCGAAGGGATCGTGCGTCCCTTCTCGCGGCCCAACAGCTCCGAATTGGAACCGCTCGTAGGCGATCTGCGCGCCCTGCTGCGTACGCTTGACGAAGAGAGGCGCTTGGCCGATGACGTCACCATTTCATGGACCCCCGATACGTTGCGGGGTCTTCTTCACAAGCAATTGACGGGTGACCAAGTGCTGGTTGTTTCCAATCGCGAGCCCTACATCCATATGAAGGGCAAGGCGGGCATTGAAGTGAAACGACCCGCCAGTGGATTGGTCACGGCGGTGGAACCGGTGATGCGCGCCTGCTCGGGCACATGGATCGCCCACGGCGCGGGTACCGCCGATCGGGAGGTGGTGGACCGCCACGACAGGGTGCCGGTCCCTCCCGGGCATGCCGATTATACACTCCGGCGCATCTGGCTCACGCAGCAGGAAGAGGAGGGCTATTACTACGGCTTTGCCAATGAAGGCCTCTGGCCTCTGTGCCATATTGCCCATGTGCGCCCGGTGTTCCGCACCAGCGATTGGGAGCGCTATATGGCGGTGAACCAGCGCTTTGCCGATGCCGTGGCCGAGGAGGCAAACAGCGATGACCCGGTGGTCCTTGTACAGGACTATCATTTTGCCCTTCTGCCGGGCATGATCCGCAAGCTGTTGCCACGAGCGACGCTGATCACCTTCTGGCATATCCCCTGGCCCAACCCCGAATCCTTCGGCATCTGCCCCTGGCGGGAGGAACTACTCCAGGGGATGCTCGGCAGCACCATCCTCGGTTTCCATACACGGTTCCATTGCAAAAACTTCCTGGAAACCGTCGACCGCTATCTCGAAACCCGTATCGAGCATGAATCATCGACCATCTCCCACGGCAACATGCTGACGTTGGTCGAGAGCTACCCCATTTCCATTCAATGGCCGCCTCCCTGGCAGGAGACTCAGCCGCCGGTGGAGGAGTGCCGTGCCTGGGTGACGCAGATCCTGCAACTGGCCAAGGATTGCCTGATCGGACTCGGTGTGGACCGTCTGGATTACACGAAAGGCGTTATCGAGCGCCTGCGGGCGATCGAGTGCATGCTGGAGCTGCATCCCGAAATGATCGGCCGCTTCACATTCATCCAAATCGCCGCGCCGTCCCGTTCCGTCCTCGAAGAATACCAGACCCTGGATACGCGGGTACGCTCCCTGACCGCGCGGATCAACGAGCGGTTTTCCCGCGGGTCCTATCAGCCAGTCTGTCTCCGGGTCGAACACCACGAATCGGAAGTGATCAATCGCTACTACCGCGCCGCCGATGTCTGCATGGTGACGAGCCTCCATGACGGCATGAATCTCGTTGCCAAAGAATTTGTGGCATCCCGCGATGATGAACGGGGCGTTCTGGTGCTTAGCCAGTTCACCGGTGCAGCTCACGAACTGCACGAGGCCCTGATCGTCAATCCCTATCATATCGAACAAACGGCGGATGCCTTGTTCCGAGCGTTGACGATGCCGGATTTCGAACAGCGGGAGAGGATGTGCAGCATGCGTGCCCTGGTGAGCGACTTCAACGTCTACCGCTGGGCCGGGAGGATGCTGATCGATGCGGCGCGCATCCGGCAGCGGGAAAAGCTGGCCGCAAGGATCGGCTGCCCGTTATGACGCGGAGGGCGACCATGACCTATCTGTTCAGCGAGGCCGGACTTGCATCCCTGCACGGGTTTGTCGATCCCGCAACCCTGTATGCCTTCGATCTCGACGGGACCCTTGCCCCCATCGCCGCCGATCCCGGGGGCATTCTGGTGCCGGACGCCATCCAGAAAGCGCTTGCCCGGCTGAAGAAACGGGCCGTGGTGGCGATCATCACCGGCCGCTCCCGGAAGGATGCCCAGCGTCATCTCGGTGTCGTCCCCCAGTATCTCGTGGGAAATCATGGGGCGGAGGGGCTCCCCGGATGGGAACAACGCGAAAAGAAGTTCAGACGCCTGGCGGATGAATGGGAAAAGCAACTGAGCAGAATCATTCCCGATGGAGAAAATTCAGGAATTGTGATCGAGAACAAGGGCATGTCGGTGTCCCTTCACTACCGCGGCGCGTCGAACAGACCGGCCTCGCGATTCATTGCGCTGAACGCAGTCGACCTGTTGATCCCCCAACCCAGGGTCATCGGTGGAAAGTATGTCGAAAACCTGCTGCCCAAGGAAGCTCCCGATAAGGGGACGGCGCTTCTACGTCTGATGGACGGTGCAGGTTGCGCGAAGGGATTCTTTGTGGGCGATGACCGGACCGATGAGGACGTCTTTCAACTGGACGGAGACCGGCTCTTCACCGTGCGCGTGGGAACGGACAAGAAAAGCAGGGCGCGCTTTTTCCTGCGGGTCCAGAGGGAGATCCCTCTGCTTCTTCTTCATATCAATGATGTGCTTGCATGAATGAGTCCTTAAATGGCGGATCCCGGGATCAGAGCCACCATGATCAGCAGCGTAGGGTCGGGGATCGGGTTTCGCACCGAACCCGGTTCTTCGGGCACGGAGGTCGTCATGGCGGCAATGAGCGCACCGGTATCATCGAAGGTGTTGAGCTTCACGGTAATGGTGGTCCAGCGTCTCAGCGAGAAAACGGCATGCCAGTTCGCCGATGGCCTCGGGAACGGTTTCATCGGACCCGCAGGAAACAACAAACTTCTGGTTGAAATGCCGGGAGAAATATGTATGCTCTACTCAAACAAGAAGGCGCATTCTTATGATATATAGATGGATTCGAATATCCTTTATTCTACTGCTCCTCGTGACATTTTATTCCTGTGGAAACCAGGAGAAGGACAACCCTCCACCCGTTTCCTTCAACTCCGAGACTCTCAAAATACCCGACACAGGTGTTCGAAAAGTCAGGGGACAGGTACTTTACATGCCGGTTTACTCAAACATTCCCTTCCTAGAAAAGAGAAATTACGATTTGAGCGCTTTTCTTGCCGTTCACAATACGGACATGAAGCATCAGATCAAAATCACAAGGGTCATGCTTTTTAATACTGACGGCAGAATCGTGAAGAATTTTATCTCGACGGACCGCCTTCTTAATCCCTTTGCAACTGAAATTTTTGAAATTCCCAAGAAAGACCAGAGCGGGACTGGCGCTAATTTTCTGGTGGAATGGACGGCCGATCAACCGGTCAATGAACCGTTAATTGAATCCATCATGAAGGATCTCTCCGGAAATTTAGGACTTGCCTTCTTAAGCCGCGGCAAAGTCATCCGAGAAATTCAATAGCAGTATCCCGGTTTCAACGCCATACCACTATCCATGGGCAAGCAGTTCATTCTGTGCCCCACATTGGCAATGAGCATGGTGATCGTGGTCATTGGTTGCTTGAACACCCGGAAGACGATTTCCATCACCCGGTAGTAATTCTTCATGAACGGGTCGTAGACCGCCTGGAGCTGCACGACCGGCATGTTCATCGGCCGTACGATGACCGTGCCGCCGATGAATTTCGTGCAGTTGGTCAGCAGATGCTCCGCCCTTCCCTCTCGAATTCTCAGGCCCTGCTTCAAGGCGCCCGAGTTTGCGAGGAAGCGCCTGAAGCGGGGAAAGAGGCGGGACGCCGATACGAGCCATTCGGATTGGGAAATGATCCTCCTCAAGATCCCGGATCATAATCACCCTTTGTTGATCGCGGGTTTCATCTCTTGACCACGGGTTTCATGCAAAGCGCCCGACCGGACGGTCTCGACCGCAGGACGGGACCGTCCGGCGCCCTGGAATCCGC
>DIWG01000062.1:0-43869 GCA_002423465.1 Syntrophaceae bacterium UBA6112
TCAATTTAATGTGCGACGTTACAACAACAAGCCGTGCAGTGACTGCAACGAACTGCTGGAGTACGTGAGGCTGAAAATCGGGCAATGTCAATATGCAGAGGGTAAGCCCGCCTGCTCGGATTGCCGGATTCATTGTTACCAGAAGGATATGCGCAGCCGGATCCGGGGGGTCATGCGATATTCAGGCCCGAGGATGATTTACAGACATCCGGTTTTAGCTCTTAGGCACCTGCTCCACTAAAAGCTGCTCCGGCAGCTATGGATAACTCCTTGTGGTTGAACTGGTACGGCACCATATAGAATCAACTTGACGGATGTAGGAATTTATGGGTACTGTAAAGACAATGTAAATTATCAACATCAATAAGAAAATCAGATTTTGTTACGTATAGCTTCCTGTACTGTTGTTTTTCTATTCGCGATAGTCCATGCAGCATTTCAAGTGTAAATCTTCAATTTGGGCTGAAAACCAAGGCTATTCCCGGAAGCTATTTTCAGCTTGACCTTGCCGAGGTAAAGCATCCTGCCATTTTTAAAAAAGAGATTATTTACCGATAATAAAGCGACCAGAAAATGGCTCCGATGAGGCATGCTGTGGTTACAAATATACCGGTGAATTGAATATATGTAGTTGTATTTATATGTAATTTTATTTTTAACATTTTATATAATAATTTTCTTGACAATATATCATATTTTATATATGGTCCATCCAGAAATATAAAAATAATGTCTCCTTCTTATCTATCGGAAAGCCTGCAAAGGATATTATGATGGATATCGGCAAACTGGCTAATCTTCCCCAAAATAAATTACGAGGTTCGCTTTGATTTCTGAAGAATCAAGAAGTTTGATGGAGAAGGCATATCTAACGCTTAAGGCCATGATATTTCAACAAAAAATAGTTTCTGGTCAAAAGCTCATATATCGAGAGTTGTCAAAAGCACTCCATATGAGCATCACCCCTGTGCAGGTTGCGCTGGCAAGATTAGAATCAGAAGGTTTTGTCGAACTGGTTCCCAATGTTGGATATTTCGTAAAGAAGATTGTTCTTAAAGAGATCGAGGATCTTTTTGATGTTAGGCGAATTCTTGAAATCCATGCCGTCGAATTAGCAATACTGAATCAAAATGATGAATGCCTAAAAAAACTAAGTGAAAAGATTAAAAACCATAAAGCCTATACAATTCATATTTATGATCGCAAGAAGCTGCTTTTGGATGCAGAAGTTCACCTCCAAATAGCGGTCATGTCAAAAAATTATGAGATAGTTAAACAATTGCAAAGGATATTTGAGCACATCTATTTAAGATCAAGAGTTGAATTGCTGCCTCCCCAGAGATTGTTCTTAACTCCACCAGTGCATGAAAAGATATTTAAAATGATGAAAGCAAAGAATGTTCTTGGAGCGCAAGATATTCTTGGCGAGCATATTAATGAAGCAAAAGAAGTAATGCTTTCAACATTATCAAAAGATGAAGGTTTAGTATCTCTTGAAAGCATGGCCCTCTAACTAGTTCAAAATATTATAACGGTTATCAGGCTTGACCGTTGGTGTATAGATGTTTGTCATTGGAGGTGTTGTATAGAAATTGAAATTTAAGAGCACATCTAAAGAGGAGGGAATGCCATGAAGGAAAGTAGAATGTTCACATCAATCAGTTTAATAATCGTATTCCTGCTGGTTCTAATCTTTATATCTGCCGCACACTCAGCTTCAACGCCACCGACAAAAACAGTAAACATTCGTCTGACCGGACACATGCCTGTCGGTAATTACAACACAACTGCAGCCGAAAAGTTCATGCAAGAAGCGGAGAAAATGAGCAATGGAAGTCTTAAGTTTACCTACTATCCAGCAGGGCAACTTGCAATGGACGTTAAGGCGATCGAACTGTGTCAGCGTGGCGCAATCGAAATGGCACAAATATTCCCCAGCAGAGCGGTCGGAATGATACCTGAATCTGACCTTGTCTATCCTTTTTTTGATGACCCTGATTGGTATGCAAGGCGAATGTTTGACGTGAGTAGCGGCGGAGGGCTTTGGCATAAGATTATTATACCAAAGTTCCAACAGAAAAATCTACATCTCCTCCCCGGACCTCTTTATAGCCCTGAGCATTCGATGCTGACGAAAAAGAAGATCGTAACGATGGATGATTATAAAGGGCTTAAAATTAGAACCAGTAGTCGAGCCATGGGAGCTGCTGTTGAAAGCTGGGGTGCTCAGGGTGTGGTAATGACATCATCTGAAACCTACCAGGGATTACAGAGAAATGTAATTGATGGCGCATTGAGCGGCCTTACAAGTATCAGGTCCAGAAAGTGGTTTGAAGTAGCTGATCACGTCCAATTACTTTGGATGGCTTGTACCTCTCTGGACACCGCAGTAAATCTAGCCTTTTGGAAAAGCCTTAGTCCGGAGCATCGTAAGATCATAGAAGAAGCAATGCGAAGCAGCACGATCTGGGCTTGGGAGAAGTCGATCGAGGAAGTTAGAGGCGACATTGAGTTTTTAAAGTCAAAGAAATTGCAATTGGTAGATTTTAAGAAAACCTATCCTGCTGAGTGGGGAAAGATGAAAGATTCGGCAATGGCTGCTCTTGCCAAAGAGATTGGTCCAACCGTTGGCAAAGCTACGTGGGATCAAGCGATGCAATTTATGAATGCAACGGAAAAAAGTAATAAGACTTGGCAGGAAATTCTAAAAACAATGCCCTGGTAGCTAATATCACAGGATAGTCATGAAATTGGTCCGAATTCTTTAGCCAATTTCATGACTATCCAAAGAATGATCTTCTTAATCAATTCAAACAAGGGAGAAATGGTAATGAATGAGTCTCGTGAGGGCTTTAATATAATTAATAAGATAATTGATAAACTCTTATATGCCAGTATCTACCTAACGGGACTCCTCATTGCAATAATGGCAGTTATTACATGTTATGAGGTAGCGTCTCGCTATATATTCAATGTTCCAACAAATTGGACTGCTGATCTTGCAATATTCCTATTGATATTTTCTACCTTTCTCTCAATGGGGTATCTCCAAAAAGAAGGCAAACATGTAAAAGTAGATTTACTCATTTCGCACTTTTCTCCACGAGCCACAATCATTTGGAATATAGTTACATCAACAGTGTCTTTGATATTTGCTTTGGCTTTGACTTATCACGGAGTCAATTATACCTATCAGGCTTTTGCAAGCCATGAGTATAGTTGGTCGATGTGGAGAGTTATTACATGGCCCATCAAGATAGGGGTCCCCATAGGTGGGGCGCTGCTGATTATCCAATTGATAAGAGAAATAATAGTTGATTATCATGCGATAAAAACCTCAGAACCTCAAAAATACTTCACATATTTAACTAATCCCATTATTGCCATCCCAATATTTCTTCTCCTGCTGGTTGTAAGTTTGTACCTATATACAATAAGCGGTGCAGCTGGAATGGTTGCTTTGATGTTTGTCTTGCTGTTCGCAGGTGTTCCCATTTACTCTGCACTTGGTTTGGTTGGTGCCGCAGGTTACTTTTTTGTTTTTGGCGATAGCTTCTTATCCGCTTCCCTACCTGCTACGGCTTTCAGATCATTAGACAGCTATTCGTTAGTATGCTTGCCATTGTTTGTGATGGTCGGAGTAGTCCTTCAGTATAGTAAGGTGAATGAAGAGATTTTTGATGTATCTTCGAAATGGGTTGGTCATTGGCCAGGCGGAGACGGGATTGCTACGGTAATCGCCTGTGCAATATTTGCAGCGGTTTCGACGTCCAGTGTAGCAACAGCGGTCACAATTGGCTTGGTTGCTCTCCCAGCTCTTGCGGCACGTAAATACAATAAACGTTTATCATATGGTCTTCTGGCCGGTGGTGGCACTCTGGGAATCATGATTCCCCCTAGTGGATCAATGATCATCTATTCGGCGGTTACCGAGGAATCCTTGGGAAAACTTTTTATCGCTGGGATCATTCCTGGGATCATCATTGCAGCGGCGTTTATTCTGTATGTTATGTATTTCTGCAACAAGACAGGGGAATATGAAAGAAAAAGGAAAGCAACATGGAGTGAAAGGTTAATCTCTACAAGAAAAGGGGCATGGGGATTGCTGGCTCCTGTCATTATAATGGGGGGTATATATTCTGGAATATTTACCCCCTTGGAGTCAGGTGCGGCTGCTGTCATCTATGTGATTGCCATGGTGCTTTTCAGGAGCAAGCTGAAGTTCAGCGACTTGCCGCAGGCATTCATACAAACAACCTTTAATAGTACGATGGTCCTTTCTATCGTGGTAGGAGCCATGTTGATGGGTGATTTTATGACCCTGCTGCAGGTTCCAACCAAAGTGGTTCAATACGTTCAGACTCTGGGACTGTCACCCGCATACATCATTGTTGCCTTAATGATCATCTATGTAATTCTTGGGATGTTTCTTGAAGTGATCTCATGCATGCTAATAACTCTGCCCATTGTATATCCGTTGATCATTTCTCTCGGATATGACGGCATTTGGTTTGCGGTGATGGTTACGATCAATATGGAGATGGCTTTAATTAGCCCGCCCGTCGGTTTAAATCTTTACGTGATCGCAAGTGTGGCAAAAACCTCCATCTTTGAAGTTGTGAAAGGTGTCGTGCCGTTTTTCCTCATTATGGTTGCAGGAATGTTACTGATTGGATTTTTCCCAATTTTAAGTACATGGTTGCCGAGTCTCATGGTGGCAAGATAGATCATAATAATCGAGTGATATGAAAGGAACAAGGGCGAATCAAATTTGAGGAGAATAATATGATTAAAGGAATTGCTCATGTCGGTATTGCGGTCATTGATCTGGAAAAGGCCAAAAGTTCTTACGAGAAATTGGTCTCGATTAAAAGCAGCGAGACGGAATCTTTTGGCGAATTAAAGTTTTCATTTCTACCCCTTCCTGGGACACATATTGAACTGCTTCAATCTACTACTCCGGAAGGGGTGATTAATAAGTTTATTGATAAAAAGGGAGAGGGTATTCATCACATCTCCTATGAGGTCGATGACATTGAGAAAGAGGTAGAGACAATGAAATCATTAGGAATTCAGTTCGTCACTCCGAAACCATACCCCAATGCTCATAAGAACCTCGTAATATTTATCCATCCGAAATGTACCAGCGGAGTCTTGACCGAGTTGATCCAATTCATTGGAAAAGGTCACGCCTAAAAAGGGGGAATATGAGATGTCAAGGAAATCAATGCACGAAGAACTGGTAAAGCTATCCGCTCTGGAGGAAAAAGCATGTGAGGGCGGTGGAGCGGAAAAACTGGATCAACAGCGTAAGCTGGGGAAAATGACTGCCCGCGAGCGGATAGAATATCTCTTGGATTCGGGAAGCTTTGTTGAGCTGAATATGCTTGCTGAGCATCAATGTTATGACTTCGGCATGGTCAAGAAACGTTTTCTCGGTGACGGGGTCGTGACAGGCTACGGGACAATCACCGGTCGCAAAATTTTCATTTATTCGGAAGACGCTACTGTACTTGGGGGGTCAACCGGCAAAGTTCATGGGGCTAAGATTCATTATATATTAAAAATGGCAAGAGAAACCATGGTGCCAGTCATATGCTTGAATGACTCTGGTGGAGCTCGCATTCAGGAAGGGATGGACAACGTTTACGGGATAACCCAGATTTTTTACCAGAACGTGATGAATTCAGGTGTCGTGCCGCAAATTGCAGCTATTATGGGTGATTGCACTGGCGGATCGGCATATTCTGCAGCTTTGTGTGATTTTATGCTTCAGGTTGAAAAAACAGCACATGTTTTCATCACTGGGCCTGCTGTTATCAAGGAAGTTACTGGCGAGGAAGTATCTTTTGAAGATCTGGGGGGAGCTAAGGTTCAGAGTTCTCGTTCAGGTGTTGTTCATCTTGCGGCAAGGAATGACCAAGAATGTTTAGATCTGATTAGAAAATTGCTCATTTTCTTACCGCAGAACAATATGGAGAAACCCCAGTCGCTTCCCTCAAAAGATCCGGTCGACAGGGAAGTCCCCGAATTGATCGAGATTGTTCCCACGGACATGAAGAAATCATATGACATGAAGAAGGTCATCGCGGCCATCGTCGATGATGCTGATTTCTTTGAAGTTGGTCCGAATTATGCGAAAAACATTATTATTGGGTTTGGGCGAATGGGAGGGCATGTTGTTGGGATTGTCGCAAATCAACCCAGGGTATTTGGTGGGTGCATTGATATCAACGCTTCTGACAAAAGCTCCCGTTTCATCAGGATGTGTGACGCCTACAACATTCCTCTGGTGACACTCGTTGATGTCCCGGGGTTTTTACCTGGAACAAGTCAGGAATATGGTGGAATCATTAGACATGGTGCAAAGATGCTTTATGCCTGGTCAGAGGCAAGTGTCCCAAAGATATCGTGCATCATCAGGAAAATGTACGGGGGTTCCATCCCTGCGATGGGAGTTCATCAGATCGGTTTTGATCAGGTGTTTGCTTGGCCGACTGCGGAAATGCAAATGGTGGGGGCGGAAGCTGCCGCGAGGATTCTGTATGGGAAAGAATTGAAGACCGCCGAAAACAAAGCGGAGTTATTCGCAGAGAAAGTGCAGGAATACCAGGATACATATCTTACCCCTTACCACTCCGCATCAAGAGCCGTTATTGATGCCGTAATTCACCCAAAAGATACGAGAAAGAGAATTATCAGTGCCCTGTGCATGCTTCGCACAAAGAAGGAGTCCAGCCGGGCATGGAGAAAACATGGGAATATTCCCCTGTAAAGGGAAGTTATATGGAAACCTTGATCAGCTTTCTGTGTCGATTGAAGTATCAACAATTAAAGCCTGAAGTCATCCATCAAGCAAAAAGATGCCTCCTGGATTGGTCAGGGGTTACCATCGGGGGTTTGAAGGATAATGCATCTGGGATACTCATCAATACAATTAAATGTATTGGAGGAAATGAACAGGCAAGTATCTATGGAACGAGTATTAAAACATCTGTGTACAATGCGGCACTGGTACACGGTGCGATGTCTCATGTTCTTGACTTTGACGATACCCACTTGCGGGCACTGATGCACCCAAGTGCTCCAGTCATTCCTGCTTTGCTTGCTTATGGCGAATGGAAAAAAATAAGCGGCATTGAGCTTCTCCTGTCGCTTATCGTAGGGATCGAAGCGGAAACAAGAATCAGTATAGCGATGGGAGAATCCCATTATGACAGGGGTTGGCATTCTACGGCTACCATGGGTCGTTTCGGTTCCGCTGCGGGTGTCGGCAAAATGATCAATTTATCCCCAGTCCTAATGTCTCGCGCGATGGGTATCGCAGGGACACAGTCGTCCGGAATCAGAATGGTATTTGGCACCATGATGAAGTCTTTTCACCCCGGAAAAGCAGCAGCCGACGGCTTATTGGCAGCCATATTGGCCAAAGACGGGTATACGGCACCTGAAAACATTCTGGATGGTGAAAAAGGCTTGGGAGCAATTCTTTCCTCGGATTTTGATTATGACAGAGCATTCAAGGGATTGGGGCATGAATACAACATTATGGGCATCAGCTTTAAACCATATGCCTCTTGTCTGTACACGCATCCTCTCATTTACGGGATCATTCAATTGAAAAAAGAACATCAAATTGCACCCAAGGATGTGAAAATGATTGAATGTCATGTGTCCCGTTTTTGTTATGACGCCGCTTGCAAGAAGAATCCCCGGACGGGTTTGGAAGCAAAATTTAGTTCATATTACTGTGCGGCGATCGCCCTCCTTGAAGGGCAGGCAGGAAACAGTCTTTTTCAAGATAATAATGTGAGGAATCGGAATATCAAGCAATATATGGGAATGATTGAGGTCACGCTAAACCATGCATTGTCCGACAGCGAGGCGAAGATATCAATTCATCTCAATGATGGGCATTCTTTCACATGCCATGTGGAACATCCGTTGGGTGATCCCTGGAATCCCCTTGATGATCAGACGTTAGAGGAGAAGGCGCGGGATTTGATGTCGTTGAGAATTTCCAAAAAAAGGATTGACCAAATCGTTAATATGATTTTGGACTTTGAATCGATTAAAGATTTATCCGGTTTTTCCAAACTATTTAGAAAGTGAAGGCACTACCAATGGATAATGCAATAGAACAGCGGATCAAAAAGAAGGACTTGCTGAAGAAGGTCGTAAAGCCGGAGACAGCAGTATTGGGAATTGAAAATGGCATGTCAATCGGAGTCCATGGGGCCACCTTCTGCGGATACCCAAAAGTAACAATCGGGGCGTTAGTGGAGCGAATTAAAAATGAGGGTAACATTAAGGTACAGATTTGGAGTGCATCTCTCGTAGGTAAAGAAATTGATGGTGCTTTGGCCTCATGCAATGGGATATCGAGAAGGTTGGGATCACATGCCGATACAACGCTAAGGGGACTGATCAATAATCGGCAGGTATCCTGCAACGATGTCCGAACGGAAATGCTGGCGCAAAGTGTTCAGAGAGGAATATTCGGGACGCTTGATCTTGCGATAATTAACGCAATTGCGATTGACGAAGACGGAGGGATTATCCCTTCTATCTCTCCAGCTGACGCTGCCTATCTGGCTCAAGCAGCAAAGAAAATTATTGTGGAGATAGATCATACGCAACCACTGGATCTGATTGGTTTCCACGATATTTATGTTCTTCCACCTCCACCTAATCTTCCGCCCATCCCTTTGAAGCGAGCTGGGGATAGAATTGGATCATACTCTATCCCCGTTGATATCAGTAAGATTGAATATATCACGGAGTCTTATATTCCTCAGAAATTACCTCCCCCAAAAGATATTGATAATACGAGTCGCGCGATTGCCAGCAGCTTGATGGAATTCTTGAAAAAAGAGGTAGCATCAGGACGTCTTGGAAATCAATTGCAGCCATTGGAGTCAGGTTTGGGTGGGATTGCCGACGCTGTTTTAAGAGAATTAGGTCAGTCTGAGTTCGAAGATATTGAAATCTTTACAGCGGTATTGGGCGACTCAGCATTGGATCTGGCTGATAAAGGCAAGTTAAAGGTGGCAAGTGGTTGTGCCTGTTTCTTCAGCGCGGAAGGCTGGGAGAAGTTTTTCAATGACATAGAAAAATATCGCAACAAGATCATCTTAAGGCCAGTCGAAATAACGAACAGCCCGGAACTGGTCTATCGCTTGGGAGTGATTGGATTGAACGGTGCTGTTGAAGTTGACTTGTATGGCCATGTCAATTCCAGTCATGTCATGGGAAGCAAGCTACTTGCGGGTGTTGGGGGTGTTGGAGTGTTTGCCAACAACGCATCGATATCGATATTCCTCCTGACATCAACTTCCATGGGGGGGAAAATATCCAGTGTAGTTCCCATGGTGCCTCATGTCGATGTGACGGAACATAATGTGGATGTCGTGGTGACAGAACAAGGCTATGCGGACCTGAGAGGATTGGCGCCTCATGAACGGGCGAAGCTGATTATAGAAAGATGTGCTCATCCTGACTACAGACCATTGTTAATTGACTATTATGACGAAGCGGAAAAAACAATCGGGGGCCATGAACCGCACATTCTGAAAAAAGCTTTTTCATTTCATAACCGGTTCATTGAAACAGGATCGATGAAACCAATTTCATAAAGGAGAAATACGACCGTGGAAAGCATAAAAGATGAAAAGGATCGATGGGAAAAAACAAATTTTAAGAAGCAACCGTCATCAGCTTGCACAACATCCGGTTTGGATCTGAAGACCCTTTATACTCCGGTTGATCTCGACGATTTTGATTATATGCGGGATTTAGGCTTCCCAGGCGAATATCCCTTTACCAGAGGTGTTTATCCTACGATGTATCGGGGAAATCTCTGGTCCATGAGGCAGTATGCCGGTTTTGCCGATGCCGAGGAATCAAATAAAAGATTTAAGTATCTACTGGAACAGGGACAAACAGGTTTGAGCGTTGCATTCGATCTACCCACACAAATGGGGTATGATTCTGATAATCCAATGGTTAAAAATGACGTTGGCCGTGTTGGGGTAGCAATAGACACTCTTGAGGATATGGAAATCCTCTTTGATGGTATTCCTCTGGATAAGATCACAACCTCCTTCACAATCAATGCAACGGCAGCCGTTATTTTGGCCATGTATATGGCAGTGGCTGAAAAACAGGGTGTGCCACTGAACGTATTGGGTGGCAATATACAAAATGAGATCCTCAAGGAGTTCATGGCTCGGGGTACATATATCTATCCCCCAAAGCCATCGCTTCGCCTGGTAGTTGATATTATTGATTACTGTAAGGAACATGCACCAAGAGTCAACACGATCAATTTTTCTGGTTATCATGTACGAGAAGCGGGAGCGAATGCATTCCAGGAGGCGGCTTACTGTCTTGCTAGTGCAATTACATATATTGATGAGGTCATAAAACGAGGAATTGACATTGATGACTTCGCACCGAGAATTGCTTTTCATCTTATCGTGGGTTTGGACTTCTTTGAAGAAATAGCAAAAATCAGAGCTACTAGACGGCTATGGGCTAAGATTGCCAAAGAACGATTCAAAGCAAAGAATCCCAAGTCCATGATGCTCAGGCTATTTTGCGGTTCGTCTGCAAGGGAGGCGACACTGAGGGAGCCCTTAAACAATATTATCAGGGCGACCGTGGACATGATGGGAATTGTGTTTTCCGGAGCTCAATCTGCAAGCATACTGAGTTATGATGAAGCGTACACCATACCTACAGAAGAATCTGCGTTAATCAGCTTAAGAACCCAACAGATCCTTGCCTATGAAACGGGTATTGCAAAGGTTGCCGATCCCTTTGGGGGGTCCTATTTCCTTGAGAACCTGACGACCCGGATGGAGAAGGGTATTGAAGTGATGATTGATGAAATTGATAAGCAGGGGGGGATTCTCGCCTGTATCGAATCCGGGAAGATCCAGGCAGATATATCGAAGAATGCTTATGAGATTGAAAAGAAGAAACAGTCTGGCGAGATTATCGTGATCGGTGTCAACAAGTTCGTTGATGAAAAGAAGCAGGATGAGGAAGTTGTCCTGCAAGCAATCGATCCCAGCATGGCAAGAAAACAGTTGGAGAAGTTATCCCGGATAAAAACCAGCAGGGACAATGAGAGAGTTGCCAAGGTTTTGGCAAGCCTGAAGGAAGCAGCCAAGGGAACGGATAATCTCATGCCTTATGTCCGGGATGCCGTTCGCTCGTATGCGACGATTGGGGAAATCTGTGACGCACTCAGGGTAGTATTTGGGGAATATAAGGAATCGGTTGTTTTTTGAACAATTATAAAAGGAGAGGGCAAATGATACGAATTTTGATTGCCAAGCCTGGCCTGGACGGTCATGACAAGGGAGCAAAAGCGGTTGCACTGGCCTTACGAGATGCCGGCATGGAGGTAATCTATACGGGACGTCGACAGGGCGTCGACAATATCTTGAACGCCGCAATAGCAGAGGCTGTGGATGTCATTGGGTTGAGCACACTGTCCGGGGTTCATCTTGAGGTTGCAGAAGAGTTGATGCAGAAAATCAAGGGGAAAAATTTGACAGATATCCATGTTGTCATTGGAGGTGTTATTCCCAAGAAAGATATCCCCAAATTGGAGTCCTTGGGTGTCAGCAGGGTTTTCCCGATCGGTTCAACTTTTGAAGAAATTGCACAAGGTATTAAGGAGATCATAGATCGTTAAGTTGTATAAATTCTCTGAAAGGATGGATGAAAAGTGAAACTCTATGAACATCAAGCAAAGGTCATATTCAAGAAGACAGGAATCCCCGTCCCAAAAGGGAAAGTCGTCACCTCTTTAGAAATGGTTTCAGAGGCATTTCATGATGTGGGAGGAAAGATTGTAATTAAAGCTCAGGTTCTTGCGGGAGGCAGAGGAAAGGCCGGTGGAATCAAAGCAGCTGACACATTAGCCGATGCAAAGAAAATTTGCATGTCCTTGCTTGGTTCTAAATTGAAAGGTTTGGAGGTGAAATCTCTCCTTTTTGAAGAACGACTTGATATTGCGAGAGAATATTATTTGGCAATTGTCAATGATCGAGAGCGTTCCTGTCCTCTCGCCATGCTGAGCATGAAAGGTGGGATGGCAATCGAAGAAGTGGCAAAAGAATATCCTGATCAACTTGCCATGCAACCAATAGATATTCTTTATGGACTCGAGGATTATCAAATTCGCGCGAATGCTTTTCATTTGGGAGTCCCTTTTGCTGATCTTAACCCTTTGGTGTCAATACTAAAACGCTTGTATGAAGTTTATCGGGGTAATGACGCAGAATTAACTGAAATCAATCCGTTGATAGTTACGCAGCAAGAACAACTTGTAGCGGGGGATGGGAGATTAAATATAGATGATAATGCATTGTTTCGTCATCCCGAATTCAAGGAATACATTGAAGTCGGGGTCGAAAAGGAATTCAAAGCCAAAAAAGGGAATGCATTCGTGGATCTGGATGGCGATATCGGTGTCATGTGTACAGGGGCCGGGATGACAATGACCATGATGGATCAAATTTCTGCTTATGGTGGAAGACCGGCAGACTTTATGGATGTTGGCTGGGGAATGCTTGAAGGTGCTGCAGAAGAGGGAATCAAACTGTTGTTGGCAAAAGGGGTCAAAGTAATTCTAATCAGTACTTATTCTGGCGGTAGAACCGATATTATGGCCGAGAAAATCCTTGAAGGCTTGCCAAGAATTAGCAACCTAAATGTTCCGGTTGTTATCAGACTGCAAGGAAAGAATGAGGAGCGTGCACAGGAACTTCTCTCAGAATGTCAATTGCCATATGTCCGAACGGCGGAGACTTTGGATAAGGCTGTTGCACTTGCGGTACAGATTTCTAAGGGGGAAGTGAAATGAGCATCCTGGTGAATAAAGACACTCGAGTAGTTTTTCAAGGAATCACAGGGAAACTGGGCAGATATTATTCTCAACAAATGATTGACTATGGGACAAAAGTTGTAGCTGGCGTTACTCCCGGTAAGGCAGGAGAGATTGTCAATGGGGTGCCTGTTTATAATACCATCAAAGAGGCATGCAAGGCTTCAGCAGCTGATTGTGCTGTGCTATTTGTGCCTGCACCCTTTACGAAAGATGCTTTTATGGAATGCATTGATGCCGGCATTCCCTTGGTCCTTTGCCTGACTGAGGGAGTCCCTGTCCAAGATATGATGATCGTTAAAAGAAGATTGATGGGTGAAAAGACAGTTCTATTGGGGCCAAATAGTCCCGGGATTGTTACACCTGGCGAATTTATATCAGGATTGATGCCGAAAGAAGCCTTTATCTCTGGGAAAATTGGAATTGTTTCTCGCAGTGGGACACTGACATACCAGACAGCGGACATCCTTAAGCAATCAGGATTTGGTACTTCCACCTGTCTAGGAATAGGGGGAGATCCCATAATCGGTGTGGGATTTGTAGAGGTATTGAGCCTGTTTGAGAAAGATCCAGACACAGAGCTTGTCGTCCTGATAGGTGAGATTGGAGGGCAGGGAGAGGAGACAGCAGCTTCTTTCATTAAGGAACATATGAAGACACCTGTCGTATCATTCGTCGCAGGAAGAAGTGCTCCTGAAGGGAGAACCATGGGGCATGCGGGCGCCATTATCTCAGGTGGCAAAGGAACGTATCAGTCCAAGGAAAAAGCTTTTACAGAAGCCGGCGTTCCTGTGGCAAGAATAATAACGGATTTGCCTAATCTAATCAGGAAGAAACTTAATTCCTGAAACAGCAACGTTTTTCGCTCTGTGAGGTTGTTATCAATAAATATTTATCAAGGACCAGCATTTAAGATCTTTAAGAAAGAACGAATCCGATGAAAATTTAGAATAGCTTAAGTATTTTAAGTGGGGGGTTGGTTTATGAAAGATTTCACTTCTGGAGCGGTTGTCTATCGAACTGAATATCCTGTTGCTGTCATAGAGCTTAATCGGCCAAGGGCATTGAATGCCCTAAATAAAGAAGTATTTGAGATTCTTGGTGAAATCATCGATGAAATTTCTTGTGATGATAATATCAAGGTTGTCATCCTCACGGGAAATGGTGAAAAGGCCTTTGCGGCAGGAGCAGATGTTGAGGAATTAAAGTCGCTCAACACAATGGAAGCAAGAAATTTCGCTCTCGCGGCTAACAGAACTCAAGAGAAATTAAGCGGGTTGTCTAAAGCAACAATTGCAGCTTTAAATGGTTTTACTCTTGGCGGAGGCTGTGAATTGGCAATGTGTTGCGACATCAGAATTGCTTCTGAAAAAGCAAAATTTGGGCAGCCGGAGATTAATCTTGGAATTATTCCCGGTGGAGGAGGAACGCAAAGACTGTCAAGGCTTGTGGGAGTCGCCAAGACTAAAGAATTGATCTTTACGGGCAGGATTATTCCGGCCCAGGAAGCTCTACAGATTGGTTTGGTAAATATGGTGGTCAGGCCAGAGGACCTGATGGATAAAGCAAAGAAACTGGCTTTGGAGATAGCGGGAAAATCGGGTTGCGCAATAACATTGGCGAAAAGGTCTATTGATGAAGGATCCGAGATGAACCTCGATGGGGCCTTGCATTACGAGATTGAATGTTTTGCACAATGTTTTTCTACGGAAGACCATAAAGAAGGTATTGAAGCATTCTTACAAAAGAGAATCCCCGTATTTCATCATTTATAAAGGGCTTACAAATTAACTAACCTTCAAACTTTGAGAGGGGAGCCATGGAATTAAGAAATATTGCCATCGTGGGTGCAGGTGTTATGGGGAGTGGTATTGCTCAAGTTTCTGCAATGTCCGGATATTCAGTTACCCTGACGGACGTCTCGGCAAGTCAGCTCGATAAAGCAAAGAGATTTATCAATGGGGGCCTTGGAAAACTAGTCCAAAAAGGGAAATTGACACCAGAAAAAGTCGATTCAATTCTGGCTCAGATAAAGATGAACGATCGCCTAGACGAATCAGTCAGAGATGCAGACCTTGTTGTAGAAGCTGCATTTGAAAATCTTGATCTAAAACAAAAAATATTCAAGGACTTGGAAAAGTACTGCAAGTCTGCGGCGATTCTGGGTTCCAATACTTCAGCACTGCCTATTACGGAAATCGCATCCGTTACGAAAAGTGGCAACCGTCTTATTGGAATTCATTTTATGAACCCAGTGCCCCTCATGAAGGGAGTGGAAGTTATCCAGGGGCAATTAACCTCCAATGAGACCGTTGAAACGACCTTGGGATATGTAAGAAGTTTAGGAAAAGAGCCAATTATAGCAATTGATTACGCCGGGTTTATCGTAAGTCGGCTGTTGGATGTATTGATGAATGAAGTTGTCAAGATGGTACAGGAAGGCAATAAGCCGGAGGATATCGACCGGGCAATGGAGTTGTGTGCGGGTCATCCAATGGGTCCATGCAAGCTTCTGGATTTGGTTGGCGCCGAGATTGCCATGCATGGAATGGAAACCATGGAGCGAGATTTCGGTGAGCGTTACAAGCCTCATCCACTATTAAAGAAACGTGTATTGGCGGGATTATTGGGAAAGAAAACTGGACAAGGTTTTTATAAGTATGAGTGAGGTGATTGGATCTTATGAGACATATTGATCAACTTTTTGATCTAACTGGACAGGTTGCAATTGTAACGGGCGGAGCAGCGGGCATCGGAGCCCAAATGGCATATGCCTTAGGTGAGGCCGGAGCAAATTTAGTCTTGGCTGCACGCAAGATTGAAAGATGCCAGAAAGAAGCCGAGAAAATGACACAGGAGTTACAGATTGATGTGCTCCCTGTACGTTGTAATGTTACGAAGGTGGAAGACATTGATGCTCTCTATGATCAAGTCATGAATAGATTCGGTAGAGTTGACATTTTAATCAACAATTCCGGTGCTACGTGGGGGGCTCCGTCTCTTGAGTATGACCTTGAAGGATGGAAAAAGGTCATTGATACCAACGTGACGGGCACCTGGTTAATGTGCCAAAGGGCCGGAAGGGTTATGGCCAAACAAAAGTATGGAAGAATTATTAATGTGGCATCCCTTGCGGCTTTTGTTGGTGCTGCCCCAGAAATTATGGATGCCGTTGCATATCAGACCAGCAAAGCGGCTGTAGCGGGATTAACAAAGGATTTGGCGGTGAAATGGGCAATCCATAATATTACGGTAAACGCAATTGCCCCCGGTTGGTTTCCCTCAAAGATGACAAGTGCCACTCTCGACACAAAGGGCGAAGCTATGACGAGATTTATTCCCATGAAACGTTTTGGGGGAGAGGATGAATTAAAAACGGCAACATTATTTCTTGCCTCACCAGGAGCAGGTTATTGCACCGGTGTAATATTAAGTGTTGATGGCGGATGGGTTGCCGTATGAGTGTCATCAAATCTTAAGGAGATGAAATAAGATGCGATTTGGAAAAAGTGACGCAGATCTGGTGTGTGTGAGCGCAGTCCGGACCCCTTTTGGTCGTTTCGGAGGATCTTTAAAGGATATCGATATTTTTGACTTTGGCGGCCTCATCATGAAAGAGGCCATGGATAGAGTAAAAATGGACCCATCGTTGATCGAGGAAGTATGGTGGGGCGTGGGCGATACAACAAACACAAAAGATCCATATACTCCAGTAGTGGCCAGGCAAAGTCTGCTTAAAGCTGGGATTCCCCCCGAAACACCCTCCGTTTCTTTTGATCAGGCTTGTATCTCCGCCATGACTGCAGCAATGTTCGGCATCAGGAGCGTCAAGTCAGGAGATGCAAACGTGGTTTTGACAGGTGGCGCAACAAGTTTTAGCACGGTTCCGTTTCTATTAAGGGGACTTCGATGGGAAGGAAAGCGGCATTCTTCTTTCCTTATCGAAGATCCTATCGTTCCCTTGGGATATAAGGACTACGCTCCGGTTGCAGTGGATTCTGGAAATGTTGCTATAGACTATAATGTGTCAAGGGATGAACAGGACGACTGGGCTTTTGGAAGTCATATAAGATATGGAAATGCTTTCCAAAGGGGATTTTTCAAAAAGGAAATGATGCGCCTGGAGATAGAAAAAAAGGATAAAAAAGGACAAAGCGTTTCTAAAATCGTACTCGAAAAAGATGAACAGTATCGTTCTGACATTAAACGTGAAGATTTGTCTAAACTTAAACCGGTTTTTGGTAGTCCTACCTGCACTGCTGGAAACGCTCCTGGAATGAATGATGGAGCAACAGCGCAGATCTTTATGAAAAGGAGCATGGCCAATAAATTGAATTTGACGCCTTTGTATACGATTGTCAGCATGTCTTCTATTGCTTTGCAGCCCAGAATTATGCCTGTTAGTCCGGCTTTTGCCATCAAAAAGTGCCTCAACGAAGTACATTTAAAAATAGAGGATGTAAAAATATTGGAAATCAATGAAGCCTTTGCATGTGTTCCGCTTGTTTCAACAAAGCTTCTTGCCAATGAAAGATTTCTTCATGCGGATTATCAGGATATGGTGAAGGAAGCCTCAATGAGTGTTATTCTAGATTATAATCCAAAGTGTTACATTAAACTAAAAGAAAAAATGAATGAAAACGGGGGGGCGATCGCAGTTGGCCATCCCAATACGGCCTCTGGAGCACGTCTAATGATGACAGCTGCTTACAATTTACAGGAAAAGGGTGGTGGCTTTGCTGCATGTGCTATTTGTGGCGGACTAACCCAAGGTGCAGCGTCGATTATTTGGGTTGATTAATTTATTATTAGGGAGGTGAGAACCTTGATAAGCTTTGAAATGACAGATGAACAGAGAGAAATGCGCGATGTTGCGAGAAAATTCACACGCAATCAGATTATTCCAGCTGCTTCAGAACTCGATGAAAAAGCAGAAATGCCTGTTAATATTATCAATAATGCATTCAAATTTGGATTATGGAACCTGAATTTACCGGAAAAATATAGTGGGATGGGGCTCGATCACCTAACTGAAGCCATTCTTTTAGAGGAGATTGCTTACGGTTGTCTTGGTGTCTGCGGCGCTTGGGCCGGAAACAGTCTGGGATTGACCCCGATTCTATTGGCTGGAACTGAAGAACAGAAAGATCGATGGCTTTATCAGTTTGGTAAAGAACCCATTTTTGCTGCCTTTTGTATTACCGAAGCAAACGCAGGATCAGATGTGTCGGCTGTGCGCACACAGGCAAAGAGAGTTGGGGATGAATATATATTGAATGGTGTTAAACATTTCATTACCCATGGCGGAATCGCTCAAATGCACACCGTGTTTGCGAGAACTGGCGAACCGAATAGCGGTACTAAAGGGCTTAGCGCATTTTTGGTGTCAAAAGATGCTCCAGGTCTGTCCATGGGAAAATTGGAAAATAAAATGGGAGACCGCGCATCTCACATTTCGGAAGTCATTTTTGAGGACGTTCATGTTCCGGTTAGAGATAGGCTGGGTAATGAAGGACAAGGATTCAAGATTTCCATGCAAACCCTTGACAGAACCAGGATGTGTATCGGGGCTGCAGCCGTGGGTGTTGCTCGGCGTGCATATGAGGAAGCATTGGAATATTCAAAGCAAAGGATTCAATTCGGCAAGCCATTATTTAAACAACAAGCGATTGCATTCATGTTAGCTGACATGGCTACGGAAATTGAAGCTGCGCGAGGTTTGGTGTGGCATGCAGCATGGAGGATGGATTCTGGAGATGCCGATCCTAAACTGGGTGCCATGGCTAAATTATACGCAGCCGACGCAGCCATGAAAATTACTGTGGATGCCTTGCAGATTTTCGGGGGATACGGATACATGAAAGAGTATCCAATGGAAAAACTGATGCGCGACGCAAAGATCCTGCAAATATACGAAGGAACTCAGCAAATTCAGAGAATTGTTATAAGTTCAAGAATAACCAATTAACGGACAGACTGTGGATGAATTCGTTCCCGCAGTGCGAGGTATTTTTGAAAATCCGATGACCCACAGTGAAGTTGAGATGAAATCATTAGATCTCCTTCAAGATATCATAAGACCGGATCGGGTAAAGATACACATATCGATTCTATTTAGAGCCTTGAGCAATTAATATGTGCCGGCCGGTGGGACTGCGAAGGAGATCAAGGTCAAGGCCAACGACAGCGTCGAGACAGAACAGGTGATGATGATTATCGAGTAGGGATAACTTACGCATTACAACCATTAATGGGTTGACTCAAAAATAAGTAAACCTTTGGCTGCCGGGTCTTCTACACAACGTGGCCCTATCTTACCGGTTATCCATTTCTGTCGCTGTAGACCGACACAATGGCTTCAATAGGTGGTGCCCTTCACGCATTCAATCGGGTTGCATTGATATTAGCCCATTATATCTTTAAATCACGTTAGGATTTCGTTGGATTATGCAAAGGACGACAACGGATAGATCAGGAAGCGATTTCTATAAATGGGTTATTCTTGGTCTATTAACAGTAGCACAACTTGTAATGTCTATCGGGTCTTATGCATGGGGTCCTATGGCCCCTTTTCTTCGCGATGAATTTGGCATTAATCGTACGCAAATCGGTACAATAGTATCCTCCCTATATTTTTCTTCCGTCATTGTCGCGTTGCCTGCAGGATTTGCCGTGGATAAGCATGGCGCTCGACCAATCCTTATTATTGCATTGGTTACGATGGGATTATCCTTTGTTATATTGTCAATGGTTAATAAATTTTCCTACTTTATTGTATTTGCAAGTCTTTCTGGTATAGGTTATGGAATGATAAATCAAATTTCAACGAAAGGGATCATGACATGGTTTCATAGTAAGACGAGGGCCACTGCAATGGGAATCAAGCAGACTGGCGTGACATTGGGGGGATCGATAGGTGCCATTTTATTGCCTGCCCTGTCATTTTCTTTCAATTGGAGAGTAGCAATGCTTGTGGTTGGTCTCTTGATTATAACCATTTCTATAATTTCATTCATTAGTTACAAAGAAAGCCCTCAAAATGATTTCAGAGATAAAAAATCTTCGGAATTAAACATGTATATTCCTGGGTGGCGTGAAAACTTTATTAAACTGTCTTCCAATCCTGAACTGAGAATCATCTGTTTTATCGGCATGTTACTGGCTGCGGCCCAGACGTGTATCGCGTCTTTCATGGTTTTATACTTTAATGAGGCTCTCCATTATTCAGTTACCGTTTCAGGGATATGCCTATCATTATACATGCTGTCGGGCACTGTGGGTAGAATCATTTGGGGTGTTGTTAGTGATCGAATTTTTAAGGGACAAAGGGAAAAACCAATTATCATTATCGGTATTATTGCTTGTATGAGTTCTTCATTGATGTCTATGTTATCGCCACTATCGTCTTATGGCATGATTTTTCTGATTAGTATCGTAATGGGCTTAAGTTTTATGGGATGGAACGCAGTCTATCTTACTTTGGTTGCAGAAATTTCCGGACCTGATTTGGCAGGAGCTGTAACGGGGTACACAATTACAGTTGTTTGGATAGGAATTATTCTCGGTCCTCCAATATTTGGTTTCATATCGGATCATATCGGTTACTCATGGGGATGGATCATGTTGTCCGTGTTTGGCTTGCTTGCGTCAGTATTTCTCGCCAAAAAGAATCCTGATCATGGGACACAATCTTTTCTGCGCGCATGAATTCAATGCATAAAAAAGGCGAGGTAAGCAGCGACCGGCGGGCATTCTGGGATTAATCCGCGACATCACCTACCGCAAACGGGCAGAGGAAGAACTTCAGCGGATTCTCGAAAGTCTCAGGAAATCGTTTGGCGCCACGATTAAGGCAATGGTAGCGGCCGTTGAGTCACCCCCACACCCCACCATTGACAATGTCAGTGGTTTGGGAAGACAATAAATATGAATCTAAAAATGCAAAAAATGCTTGACAGTAAATTCAGCGGGTGATACGGGCCTGACCATGGGAAAACGATTGCCCACGATGCCCACTTTAAAAAATGTCGCGAACCTGGCAGAAGTCAGTATCCCTATCGTTTCCAAGGTGCTGTCTGGGAACCCTGGCGTGCGAGTCAGTTCAGACACACGTCAGAGAATCCTCAAAGCGGCCGAGGGGCTTGCATACCGACCCAATGCACTGGCCAAAAGCCTCAAACTCAAACGGACTAATACGCTAGCCCTTTTCATGCCAGACGTCGGCAATCCGGTCATTCCGGAAATCATTCGCGGTGTTGAAGACGGTGCCCGTGCTGCGGGCTACTCGCCTTTCATCAGTCACCTCGATGAAAAAGTCATTTCTGAACGGCTTTACCTGGCTTGGCTCCAAGAAGGACGTTTTGACGGATTGATCATAGCAACCGCACGGGTCGAGGATTCGATCATTGCGGATTTGATTTCGTCTGGCTTACCCTTCGTACTGGTCAATCGCCGGGAAGCCTCCACCAACATGCATGTATCGATTGACGACGCTGCCGGTGCACGAATAGCGGTCAACCACTTGGCGGGACTGGGACATCGGAGGATTGCCCATCTGGCTGGACCCCTGATGTATGATACCTCCCTGAGGCGTCTCAAGGGATACCAGCAGGAGCTCGATTTACACGGAATTACTTATGATTCTTCCCTGGTGCAAGAGTATGATTGGCATACTTGGGATGGCGGCAAATTAGCGATGAAACAGCTGCTCAAGAGGGAAAATCCTCCAACCGCCATTTTTGCCGGCAATTTCATGGGCGCAGTCGGCGCTTTGAGTGCCCTCAAAGAAGCCAGACTGAAAGTTCCTGAAGAGATCTCTCTTATCTGCCTGCATGATTCACCAATTGCCGAGGTCCTCGATCCCCCGCTGACAGTGGTCAGAATGCCCCTGCATCAGATGGGCAAGTGCGCAGCGGAGATGCTTATCAATCTTCTTGAAGACAGGCCATGCAAGATCCCTCTGGTTCTGCCGCCTGATGGTTTGTTCATTCGGAAATCGACGGCACCGTGCCGTTAAAATTGTTTTTAAAAACAACGTTATATGGTTTTTATTCCAAGATTAATCAAATAATTAATCGTTTTGGATAAATTATAAATAACTCTCCTTCAGTGTTAAAATAAGGTTTCCGTATGGCATAACACCATGTGTCATGGTGCAGTTGGTTTTGAATAGGAGGCAACAAACGCTTAACCAAAAGGAGGAAGAAATGGCTAATTTTAGGAACAAAGTTTTTCTGGCTTTTCTGGTGTGTTGTTTAGTGCTGATTTGGGGTCTTCCTGTTAACGCGGCGCGAATTTTGAAATACGGTCATAACACCAAGCAAGACCAACCGACTGGGCAAGCTGCTTTAAAATTTGCTGAGTTGGTAAAGGAAAAGACAAACGGCGAAATCATCATCCAGGTCTTTCCCGCCAATCAACTTGGCAACAATCGCCAGATGGCTGAAAACGTAAAAATGGGGGCGCAGGATATGACCACTATGGGTCTTGCTGCCCTTGGTTACCTCAATGATAATTTCATGATGATGCAGGTCCCTTATGCCTTCCGATCGCAGGAACATATCCAGAAAGTGGTCAAAGGCCCCATTGGAAGAGAAATAGCGGATAATATTTCCAAAAAGGACAACATTTACTTGCTAGCTCAGGATTGGGACAGAATGGTTCGCCATATAGGCGGCCGTAAACCGATTCGAGAGCTTAAAGACTTTAAGGGGTACAAAGTCAGAGCCGGAGTTCTACCCCCGATCGCGGGATTCAAGGCATTGGGGGCGAGCCCTGTTAAAATTGAGCTCAACGAAATGTATGTCGCTCTCCAACAAGGCGTGGCCGATGGAGCGGAACTTCCAGTTGACTATTTTTACGAATATTCCATTCATGAAGTCGCAAAATATCTGAACCTGACTTACCACACCTTCGGCACTCAATTTCTCGGGATCAACAAAGGAGTCTGGAATTCTCTAAAGCCAGAACATAAAAAAGCTTTTCAAGAAGCAGCGGACGAAGCTGGCGTTTACAATAACAAGCTCTCTTCAGAACTCGAAAACGGTTATCTGAAAAAGCTTAAAGATGGAGGAATGGAATTTATTAAGACCAATGTAAATGAATTCAGCAAAGCAATTGAAGCCAAAATTTCGGAAATCGCAAAACCATGGCCTGGAACCGAGGCGATGTACTGGCGGATCCAAGAAGTAAAATAGCAGAATGCGCGAAACGAGTGCTCGATAATGGCGATGGGTATGTATAATTTTGATTAATGAAGTGGGATTACTCGAAACAGATGAAAGGACAGAAGATTGTAGACTCAGGAGGCAATAATCCTGCGAATGCTAATATCGGGCACTCGACATTATTTTACGGAATTTCTTGGGCATAAGAGGTGATCATGCAAACTCTGAATCGTTTATTCAACACGCTTCAATGGACACTACGCTGGATTTGTTTGAGCATGGTTTTGGGCATGTCTGTGATGGTCGTCATCAAGGTATTTTACCGATATGCTTTAAACAATCCGATCGTGTGGTCGGATGAAGTAATCATGTTGATGCTTCTATCATTGACATACCTTGGAGCGGCGTTGGCCGCAAGCACCCGTAGTCACATCAGTGTGGAATTGCTGGAAAGCTTAGTAAAAAAGCAAGGTGAAACCCCGCTCAAAATACTCCGATTTATTCAAGACCTGGTCATTGTGGCAATACTTGGCGTCGTTGCTCTATATGCCTTCAAGATCGCACGCTTCAGCCAAGACCAACAGACAGATACCATGCTTTTGAGCTATTTCTGGGTATACTTTATTCTCTGCGTTGGGATGATATTCATGATTCTGATGGTCTTTAAACGGATCTGCGAGGATTGGCATTCCGAGGAATCCAATCATTAAACAAAGGAGGAAGAATCATGGTTCTTCTGTTGATTCTCGGGTTGTTAATTCTTATGCTCACAGGACTTCCTATCGCCATTTGCCTATTGATTGTGGGCGTCTTTTATGTGATCTTACAAAACCTACCACTGATGATCGTTGCCCAATTCATGACAGAAGGAGCAATGCTCTATGTTCTGATTGCCATTCCTTTATACCTTTTTGCTGCGGCTCTGATGAACGAAGCCGGAATGAGTCATCGAATAATCCACCTATGCAATACCCTAATCGGTCACGTTCGGGGCGGGCTTGCCTTGGTAAACGTGCTGGCTTCGATGATCTTTGCCGGGATGTCCGGAGAAGCTGTGGCGGATACCGCAGGAATGGGAAGCATCCTAATCCCAGCGATGGAGAAAGAAGGGTACGATACAGAGTTCTCTGCTGCTGTCACTGTTAGCTCGGCGGTGATCGGGCCGATCATTCCTCCTTCGGTACCAATGATCATCTGTGCCGCCTTGGCTTCAACCAGCGTCGGTCGAATGTTCGCTGGCGGCATGATCCCCGGGATCCTGTTCGGTGTTTTTCTCATGGTGTTATGCTATGTCATGTCTATTCGCCGCAAATACCCTATCCGGCCAAGGGCCAGCAGACAGGAAGTCTGGATTGCCTTTAAAGATTCCATCCTAGGGCTTTTAACAGTCGTAATCATCTTGGGCGGTATATTTACCGGGATTTTTACCCCCATCGAGGCGGCCGGTATTGCGGTGGCATATGCCTTTTTTGTAGGGTGGATTATTTACAGGACTTTGGATTTGAAAAAACTGCCGGCCATTGCTCTGGATGTAGCCCGAACTACCGGTGTGATCATGTTCATCATCGCACTGGCCAAATTTTACAATTTCATCCTCACACGGGAGCAAATTCCACAGCAGGTCGTTTCCTTCCTGATGGGTTTAACCTCAAATCCAGTGCTTATCCTGGTGATTATTACAATTGGGCTGTTCATACTCGGCTGTTTTTTGAGTACCACTCCGGCACTAATGCTGGTTGTGCCGGTTCTGCTGCCCCTTGTCTCTCAGGCCAATTATGATTTGGTTCATTTCTTTGTGGTGATCACCCTTGCCCTGCTTCTGGGGACCCTCACCCCGCCGGTGGGGATTAATCTCTATTTGGTACAGACCATCTCAAATGTAAGGACGATGCCCCTTCTCAAGGAATTGATCCCTTTCTATCTGGTGCTCGTTTCTGTAATATTGCTTGCCATTTTTATTCCCTGGATCGTCACAGCACCGGGAAATTGGATTTACGGGTGACAGAGTTTTCTGAACATTCGAGAAAATGCGAATTTTTTAACTGAAACGGAAAGGATTTCGAAAAACATGAATTCTCGTGAACGTGTTCTTGCCGTACTGAAAGGTCAGATCCCTGATCGGGTTCCATGGATTGAAAATTATGTCTCAAACGAGGTCATGGCTGGGTTGCTTGGACATGAGAATTTTGTACATGCCACTTACTCTCAGAAGATAGAGCGTCCTGGGATGATCAGAGTGCCGCCCGAAATCCACAAGATTGTTCCCATCGATAATATCAGTTATGATTTGGCGCCACCTCGATTTGCGAAAACGGAGAGAATCGGCGGTCACGATTGCATTACAGAGGGACTCATAAAAGAAAGAGAAGACCTTCGACTGCTTGATGCCCTTCCAGATCCTGACAGCGAATCTCTGTATGAACCGGCCGAGGAGTTTCTGAAAAAATACAAAGATGACCTGGCTGCCATTGCGACAGTGCGAACCGGTCCAGGGAATACCTATCTGTCAATGGGAATAGATTGGTTCTGCACCAAAATTGTAACCGAACCGGACCTTGTAAAAGAGATACTTTGGCGCTTCAGCAATTGGAGCCGCCGAGTAGCTAAAAACATGCAGGAACTTCCCTTTGATCTATTTTTCATACCGGATGACATCGGTTTCGGCCACGCTCCCATGATTTCAGCCGAACACTTTCGTGAGTTCTGTGTCCCGGTCATGCGAAACGTTATTGAGGTGATGAAGTTACCCTCAATCTACCACAGTGATGGCAACATTATGCCTCTCATGGAAGAAATCATCGGCCTAGGCGTAGCGGGGATCGCAAATATGGAACCCGGTCCAATGAACATTGATGAGGTAAAGCGACTCTATGGTAACAGGGTGACCATTGTCGGCAATATAGATTTGCACTACACCCTGACCAAGGGAACCCCTGAAGAGACCGCCGAAGAAGTTAAAAAAAGAATCGATTCACTGGCCCCGGGGGGGAGGTATATTCTCGCAAGTGCAAATTCTCTGCCCAATTACGTGAAGCCCGCCAATGTACGCGCTATGGGTGAGACCCTTCTCAAATACGGCGTTTATACAGATGAAGAGCGAAAGCGGATGCAGCCCCCCGCCTCCCGCCGTATCGTGACAACGTCAAAAGGCGAAAAAGACAAAACCTTGATAGAGCCGGCCGAAACACAAGATCAACCGAGTAAAGGGGATCTGCTTCAAAGTATCCGGTACGCCGTAACCAAACAGAAAGTAAAAGAGATTGAAGGATTGATCCGAGCCGCTTTGGCTGCGAACTTCGATCCGGCTCAAATTATCAATGATGGCCTGATCCAAGCGATGGATGTGGTCGGAAAGGACTTCGCTGCTAACAAGATCTTCGTCCCTGAAATGATGGTTTCGGCAATGACAATGAAGAGCGGACTCGACCTGCTGAAACCGATGTTGAAAGAGACAGAGACCTCCTTCCGTGGACGCATCATGATTGCCACGGTTAAAGGGGATCTGCACGATATCGGCAAGAACATTGTCGGAATGATGCTGGAAGGAGCTGGGTTTGAAGTAATCGATATAGGAATCAACGTAGACGGTTCCATCATACTTGCCAAAATCGATCAAGCCAAGCCCGCAATTTTGGGACTCTCGTCGTTGCTCACCACCACAATGCCGGAAATGGAAAGGATCGTGCAGCTTCTGAATGCGCAAGGTGTCAGACAGAGTGTAAAGGTCATCGTCGGCGGAGCTCCCCTTAATGCCAAGTTTGCGCAGGAGATAGGCGCGGATGGCTACGGAGCGGATGCTGCTTCAGCTGTCGATCTGTGCCGTCGGCTGATGGGGTCATCAGAGGTCCAGAGCTCGACCCGAAGCGGTCACTCGGGGCAGGCTTACTTTTGATTTACGACGCAATACTAATGGCTGTTAGCTCTCTCCTACACTCTTACTTGGATGACTTTTGTCCTGTTCGGTTACTCTCACTTTGCTTGGAGTGGACATCATCCTCTGTTTCTAGGTGAAAATGTTCCGGGAAGAATCGGGGAAGACAAACATCTGCATCCCGACCCTTCCCGGTTATCGCTGGTTATCCTTTCCCCGGGTTCAGTTCACCCGCCGCTCCCTGCCGGCCCAGTAGAAATCCTTGATAGCCCGTTTGGCGATCTTGCCGTTGGGATTCTTCGGCAGCTCCGGCACGAAGTCGACGGACCGCGGCTTCTTGAAACTGGACAGAGCCCCTTCGCAATGGGCAATCAGGGCCTCCGCCGTGACCTCGGCCCCCGGCTTCAGCACCACGACCGCCTTGATCGCCTCCCCCCATTTCTCGTCGGGAACCGCCAGGACGCAGGCCTCGAATACGGCGGGGTGGGTGTAAAGAACATTTTCCACCTCCGACGGATAGACGTTGAATCCGCCCGAGATGATCATGTCCTTTTTCCGGTCGACGATGTAGATGTACCCCGCTTCGTCCACCTTGGCCATGTCGCTGGAGTGGATCCATCCGTCCCTGATCGTTTCCGCCGTCAACTCGGGGTCCCGGTAGTATCCCTGCATGATGTCGGGCCCTCGAACAATGATCTCTCCCATCTCGCCCGTCTTCACGTCATGGCCCTCCTCGTCGACCACCCGGACTTCCGTGTCGAAAACCGGCCGGCCGCAGGAGGAGAGACGGGCCGGACAGTTTTTCAGGGCCTCCACATGTTCACTGGCCGTCAAGATCGAAACGAAGGAGGTCGTTTCGCTCATGCCGTAGCCCTGGGAGAGGATGGGGCCGAAGAGGGCGATGGCCTGCTCGACCACCGCCGGCGAGATGGGGGCCGCGCCGTAGAAAATGCCCTTGAGGCTGCTCAGGTCGTACTGGCGGACGCCGGGATGAGCCAGGATCATGTGGATCATCGCCGGCACCAGCATGGTGTAGTTTGCCCTTTCCCGCTGGATGGTTTCCAGGAGCAGTTGGATGTCGAAACGGCCGACGATGACATTGCAGGCGCCGGTGAACATCACGGGCATCAGGAGCATGCCGCTGGCGTGCGTGATGGGGCCCACGTGGACGAAGATGTCCCCCGGCCGCAGGCGGACATCGGGAAACATCAGGGCCTTGCGGATCATGGCCAGCCGGTTCCCGTAGCTCTGCATGATGCCCTTGAGCTTGCCCGTTGTCCCCGAGCTGTAGGTCAGGACCGCCAGATCGTTCAGTTCAACCTCCACGTCCGGCATCTCATCCCGGCCGGATGCCAGCAGAGCCTCATAGCCGACCTTCCCTTCCAGGGGTGCATCGAGGCAGATGAAGTGGCTGACCGTCTCCATCGCCACGGAGTGGGACAGGATCGCCTCGCCGTGTTTGCCATCGGTGATGAACGCCCTGACTTCGGCATTGTTGAGTATCTCGACGGCCTCGGCCGCGGAAAGCCGGGCGTTGATCGGGATGCGCACCATGCCGGCCTTGTAGCAGGCCACTTCCGTTTCCACGATCTCCGGGCGGTTCCAGGATTGGATGGCGACACGGTCGCCCCTTTTGAGCCCCAGGCCGGACAAACCCTGGGCCAGGCGGTTTGTCCGCAGATCTAATTCCCCATAGGTGAATTTCTTTTCTCCGAAAATCAGGGCGGTGCTGTTGCGGAAATGGCAGGCGCTCCGGGAGATGTACCTTCCTAAATTCATAATGCCTCCTTCGATTTATTCAGATTGCGGATCATCATCCAGTCGTAAAGGGCGGGAGACAGCGTGAACAGCAGGCGGGAGATTTTTCCCACGGCCGTAAGGACCACCCATCTTTTTCGGTTCATGACCCCGTCGTAAACGGCCTCGGCCACGAGGTCGGGTGATGATTCTTTTCCATATTGGGTCCGGGGGTCCTTGGCCGGTCCCCCGTTTCCGGCCAGAGCCCGGCTCTGGAGATTGGTTTTCGTGAAGCCGGGGCAGACGATGAGGACGTGGACGCCGGCCTCCTTCAGCTCCGCCCGCAGGGTGTCGAAGAGACCGTGGAGAGCGTGCTTGCTGGCGCAGTACCCCGTCCTGCCCAGCACGGGGGCAAATCCCGCGATGCTGGAGATGACCACGATCGACCCCTTTCTGGCCGTCAGGCTTGACAGGGCCGCCTTGGTGCAGTTGACGTAACCGAAGAAATTCACATCCATGACTTTTCGCAGAACCGAGACGCTGCAGTCGGCAAAGGGCGCCCGCAACGTGGTGCCGGCGCAGTTGACGAGGACGTCGATGCCGCCCCAGTGCCCCACGACCTCTGCCATGGCCCGGGCACAGGATTCTTCCCCGGTGACGTCGCAGAGGATAGGCAGGGCCCCCTGTCCCTGCGCCTGGAGCGCCTCCGTTTGCGCCTTCAAGGCTGCTTCATCCCGGTCCAGCAGAGCGATTTTCGCCTTTTCCCGGGCGAACCGCCGGCAGATGGCCGCCCCGATGCCGCTGGCCGCGCCTGTCACCACAACGATCCTGTCTTTCATATTCTCATCCATTTTGGAGAAACACCTTCTCCAGCCAGCCGGTGTTGATCTTCCCGGCACGATACGCCTCGTCCGTCAGGATCCGGCGGTGGAGCGGTATCGTGGTTTCCACGCCGGCGATCCGGAAATGCGAAAGGGCGGTTTGCATTCTTTCAATGGCCTCCCGGCGATCTTTTCCGTGAACGATGATTTTCGCCAGCAGCGAATCGTAGAAGGGAGGCACGACATAACCTGCGTAACAATGGCTGTCCACGCGGACGAGGGGGGCATCGGGCGTCTGCCACTTGGTGATCCGGCCGGGTGAAGGGGCAAACTGGTTCTCCGGCGACTCGGCGTTGATCCGGCATTCGATGGCATGCCCCCGGGTGGTGATGTCCGCCTGAGAATAGCCAAGCGGCTCCCCTCCGGCAATCCGGATCTGCTCCTTGATCAGGTCCAGGCCGGTGACCATCTCCGTCACCGGATGCTCAACCTGGATGCGGGTATTCATCTCCAGGAAGTAGAACCGGCCGGAATCCTGGTCGAGAATGAATTCCACGGTGCCGGCGCTTTCATAGCGGATCCGCCGGGCAATCAGAAGGGCCGCTTCGCAAACCGCCTGTCGTTGATCGGGCGAAAGGACCGTTGAAGGGGATTCTTCCAGGACCTTCTGGTAACGTCTCTGCAGGGAACAATCGCGCTCGAAGAGGTGGATGATGTTCCCGTGGCTATCCCCCAGAACCTGCACCTCGATGTGCCGCGCATTGGGCACGTAACGCTCGACGTACAAACGGTCATCGCCGAAAGCGGCACCGGCCTCGGCGGAGGCTTCGTTGAACAGGCACTGGAGTTCTTCGGGGCCCTGCAGAATCTTCATCCCTCGCCCCCCACCTCCGGCGGCGGCCTTCAGGAGCAGGGGGTACCCGGTCTTCTCGGCGAATTGAGCGGCTTCCTGAAGATTCCTGACCAGGCGGGACCCGGGGATGACCGGGATGTCCAGAGACGAGGCCATCTCCCTGGCAAAGAGCTTGTCGCCCATCTGCCGGATATGCAACGGCCGCGGACCGATGAAGATCAGCCCCTGTTTTGCGCAGGCATCCGCAAAATCCGGGCGCTCCGCCAAAAAACCGTATCCCGGATGAACGGCGCTTGCCCCGGCGCCAAGGGCCGCTTGGACAACCGTCGGAATGTCCAGATAGCTTTTCTTCGCCTGGGCCGGGCCGATGCACAGGACCCGGTCCGCCATCTTTGCGGGCAGGCTTTCCCGGTCCGCTTCCGAAACGGCCGCAATGGCCTCGATCCCAAGCTCCCGGCAGGCGCGGATCACGCGAACGGCGATCTCGCCGCGGTTGGCCACGAGAACGCTTCTGATTTTCCCCGGCCGCCGGGATTCCCCCTGGTCCCTGCCCTGCCTTTTCAAATCCAGGATCAGGGATCCCATGCGCAGATGGAGGGACTCCAGGCGGGACTCCTTCATCCAGGCGATCAGCGACAGGGCGTGGGAATATTCTTGCGATTCCAATGATTTCTCCTCATTCAATGGTGAGAGTTACTTTTTCGACCCGGGAAAAATCCTTTTCATAAAAAAAGGATCCCACGAAGAAGAGCACTGCCGCAAACAGGGCAAAGAAGGGAACGATGGTCATGGCGGTCCGGATGCCGTATCCATCGGAAATGATCCCCACAAAGAGAGGACCCAGTGAGCTTCCCAGGAGATTCTGGACAATGACGCAGAAACTGTAGGATGTCGCCCGCAATCCGGGGTGAACGACATCCTGCGTCACGGCGATCGCCGCCGGGGAGAAGGCGCTGGCCGTGACGCCGCCCAAGAGAATCATGTAGTATTGCAGAGGTCCTTCCAAGGCATAAAAGGCGGTGAAGAAGAGGCATGCCGTAACCAAGGAAGACAGGGCGGGAAACAGCAGCCGGGCATTCATGCGTCTTTTCCGCCACTGATCAACCAAAAACCCCCCCAAGGGGAAACCGAATATGGCCAGCAGCATGACCAGGCTGCCCTTGAATGCGGCTTTTTCCATCGGAAGATTCTCGATGCGATTAAAGTAGGTGGGCAACCAACTCAAATAGGACGCCGTGAGAAACATGTTGCCGGCAAAACCGATGTAGGTCAAAAGCAGCGAGGGTTTTTGGATGAATTCCCGGACGATGTCCCGCTGCTTCATTTTGAGTTTGGTTTCCCTTTCCTGATCCGCCTTTTTTTCAAGAAGAACGGTCTTGTAGTCGCGGATGAAAAAGAAGAGAATCGCAATGAGAAAACCCGGCAGCGCCACGAGTCCGAATGCATGCCGCCATCCGTAATGGGCGGCCACCCAACCGCCCACCACAACGCCCAGGGCGCTCCCCAGGGGCAGGGCCGCCGTCCACAGGCCGACGATCATGGATCTCATTTTCTCCGGAAAAAGGGCGGAAATCAGGGCCGTGCCGCCGGGGGCGTATCCTGCCTCACCCACGCCGATGACCGTCCTGGCAATGAAGAGTTGCGCATAATTTCCGGTGAAGGCGCAGGCGACCGTGGCCATGCTCCACAATACGGCCATGAAACCGATGCATTTCTTCCGGCTCCACCGGTCGATGACGACCGAAATGGGAAAGGACAGAATCACGATGGACCAGTAAACCGTGGACACCAGGAGACCGCACTGGGTATCCGACAATCCCCAGTCCTTGATGAGATAGGGGAACAGGGCCACCACGACCATTCGGTCGACGTAGTCAAACATGTAGAGTAAAAACAGCAGGCCGAAAACATACCAGGAATAGCCTTTCGACATCATGTATCCGTCCGGGGTCTTGTTCTGTTCCATTGTGCATCCTCCATGGATTGTTTAGGGGAGCATCGTGGTTCTGATCAAACCCTGCCGTCCGTCTTTTAAGAAATAGACAAACGGAGAATATACCGATGTGATTGGAGCAAAAATTTTTTCTTGAATCCGCCCACGAGCGCATTCCCCGCGGCTTGCTGCGGGGTCAGCGAGTAAAAAGGACCGAAGATTCTCCGCAGCAAGCTGCGGAGAGCTTCAATAGGGTTAAAATGTCTGTCCCAGTTTCAACGGGCCTTTCTGAACGGAGACTTTTCGAATATCCTGACGTTTCAGCAGCTCCTGAATGAGCGCAATGACCGGCGTCCTGGTCGCAGCCATATCAATGGGCTTCTTGTTCCGGTTGAATTTTTCCAGCGTCGGTTTGCTGAAGAAGAGGGACAGCAGGAGCTCCTCGTCCGAACGGGTCGGCCCCAACTCTTTTCTGGCCTTCTTGACCAAGGGTTCCGAAAAGACCTCTGAGGCGTCGATCGGTTTGGCATCCGCTCCTTCCAGAATGCGGTCCATAACATTGGCGTCGATCGGGGCGGCTTTTTCTCCATAGAAGCCGCGGGCATAGAGGGCGAGATCCGAAGGCGTCGTACGATAGCGCTCCTTTTGAATGACGTTGAAGACGGCCTGTACGCCCACGATTTGTGAAAAAGGGGTCACCATGACGGGATACCCGATCTCCTGCCGTACCCTGCCGGCCTCTTCCAGAACTTCCGGCAGCCGGTTCTCCAGCCCCAGGTTCTTCAACTGACTGGCCAGATGCGACATCATGCCGCCGGGAATCTGGTGGGCCGCGTACTTCGTGTAGCGGTTTCGATCGAAGGGCACCCGCTGGCCGACAGGTTTCTTTTCACTGTAGGCCACCCAGAGGAAGTGATCGTCGATCTTCCGGAGCAGCAGATCATCCAATTCCATCTTGATGCCCATCTGTCGGGCCTGGGCAAGCACTTCCACCGTCGCCGGGATGGAATTTCCCTGGGACAGCGCCAGACTCGCCGTGGAGAGGTTGTCGACGCCCTGGTGCATGGCCTCCAGATAGCACTCCGAACCCAGTCCGGTTCCGCAGTGGCTGACCAGCCCGAACTTCACCTTGTCGCCGATGGCCTGCCGGATCGCGGGAATCAGGGTGCGGATCCGCTCCGGCGTCAGCAGGCCGCTGGCATCGGCCAGGTTGACGCTGTCGGTTCCCAAAGTGACACATTCTCCGGCCTTCTGCGCGTAATAGGCATCCGTATGCACCGGACTTTCAGCAAAGACCAGGGCCGGATGGATCTGGAGGCCCAGTTTTTTGGAGACCTGGATATGCCATTTTACGTTGTTGAGGTCGTTGAGGCCGTCAAAGACGACGATCCCCTGGATGCCGCATTTCTGCAGACAGGCAATCAGGAGTTCGATGGCGTCGTCGGAAAACCGCCGCCAGCCGAAGGCGCTGCGGCCCCGGATCAGGATCTGAAGATCGGTTTTGGGCATGAATTTCCGGAGCAGGCGGAGGCGCTCCCAGGGATCCTCATGAAGGTACAGGACACAGGCTTCGAAGGCCGAGCCGCTCATCACGTTGATGCTGCTGAATCCCGCCTGATCCAGGGCGGAGCAGATCGGCAGCATGGATTCGGTCTTCATCCGGTTCGCCCAGAGGGATTGCTGGCCGTCGCGCAATGTCTCCTCGTTGATTTGCAGTTCTTTCATCGGGCACCTCGAAGTAGGTTGTGAAAAAGGGAGAGGCTATTTTTCAGCGGCTGCCGGATCCGGATCCAGGATCATCAGAACCTGCCCCATCTTCACGACGTTTTCATTCTGGACCAGGATCTCCCGGATGATTCCTTTCCGGGGCGCCTTGATCGAGTTCATCAGTTTCATCACTTCGACGATGGCCACCTGATCGCCCGCCTCCACGAGGCGGTCCACTTCCACGAAGGGGGGGGCGCCGGGTGCGGGGGCACGATAAAAAACACCTGCCAGCGGGGTGACGATCTCGATGGATGAAGCGTTTCGGGGAACCTTCCGTCTGCCCGCGGAAGCCTGGGGCGGCTCCGCCTTCCCGGCGGTGGCTGTCTCGGTTTTCTGCGCCGCCGCGGGAACCGCTTGAACCGCCGGAGCGGCCGCCGGCGGGTTGGCCCCGGGGACCTGCCCGCCGGCGGCACCTGCGCTATCCCGGGGGAATGCCCCGGGGCCGGCGACGGCAGGACCCTTCACAAGGTCCAGTTTGAAATCCCCTATTTCCAGGTGCAGTTCCCGGCAGGCGGATTCATCGATGATTTTCATGATGTCCACAACATCCCGATAGCTGAGTTCGTAGGTCAGCTTGTTCATGGCGTCCATAGTCTCTCCTTATGCATTAAAAGAAATTAATCGACCCGGACAATGACGGCATCGCTCTGCCCGAAGCCTCCGCAGATCGCGGCGGCCCCCAGGCCGCCTCCCAGCCGGCGGAGTTCGTAGATCAGCGTCATAACCAGTCTGGCCCCGCTTGCCCCGGTTGGATGTCCGATGGCAACGGCGCCGCCGTTCACGTTGGTGATGGAGCGCAGATGGGCCAGCAGCTTTGCATCTCCGTCGCTCAGGACCTTCGTGCTGACCAGGGGAACGGCAGCGAAGGCTTCGTTGATTTCGATCCTTTTGAGGTCCTTCAGCGCCAGTTGCGCCCTGTCCAGAGCCTTTTGGATGGCAAGGGCAGGCATGTAGGGTGAGGAGAGGGGATCGCCGGCCATGTTCACATGGGAAAGAAGCGACGCCAACTGCTCGCATCCAAGATCTTTTTGCCTTTCCCGGGACATCAATACGAGGGCGGAAGCCCCGTCGTTCAGGCCCGGTGCGTTCCCGGCCGTAACCGTTTTCCCCCCATAGACCGGTTTGAGGAGCCGGAGTTTCTCCAGGGACGCATCGGCACGAGGGGACTCGTCCTGCATGATATCTGTTGCATTTCCATTCTTATCCGTCCTGTGCCAGGGATGGATTTCATCCCGGAACTTTCCCGCCGCCAGGGCTGCGAAATATTTTCGATGGCTGTCCAGCGCCCACTGGTCCTGCTGTTCCCGGTCAATGCCGTGCCGCAAAGAGACATCTCCGGTACCGACGGCAATGGGGACATCAACAATGGGATTGCGCATCATCAGGGGCTCCTCCAGCATCACCCCCCCCAGACGCGTCCCCCATCTTACGCCCCGCGCCACCAGCGGCACCTGGCTCATGGCCTCCATGCCGCCGGCGATCACCGTATCCACCTCTCCCAGGGCGATGTCCCGCAGGGCCATTCCCGCGGCGGTCATGGAAGAACAGCAGGCCCGGTCCAGCGTGAGCGAAGGAATATGAGCCGGCAAACCGGATGTAAAGAGAATCTGCCGGGCCGCCACCGCCGCTGTGCCGGCCAATACGGCCACCCCCATGAGAAGCTCGTCCACCGCTTCCGGCGCGAGATGGATCTTCTCCAGGACTGCCTTCACCGCCTGGGTTCCGAGATCGACCGCTGAACAATCCCTCCAATATCCGCCGAACTTTCCAAAAGGGATTCTGGCGGCGCTGACCACAACGACTTCACGCATGGACCGTTCCCTCTTTTCCGACATCGCCATTATGGACCCCTGTTCAGGCTGCCGTCAGATATTGTTTCTATGCTCTTCTTCCGGCAAATCACGAGACGGGGCAATCATATCATTGCCATCTTCTTTGATGGCCCTGATGATGATGTCCAACATCGCCTTCAGATGTTTTCTTCGCACCAGAAGGTTTTCCCTTGTCAGGGGATTGCTTGCCAACACTTTCTCGATGACTCCATGGGAGGAGAAGTAGGTGATGATCATTCCATAACAGCTGACCACCAGTTGCTCCGCCGCAAGATCACCGGCAAGTGTCTGTGGATAAGCTTCGCGTACTGCCGTGACGACCATCTGAAAAAGGGGCGCCATATGGCCGATGACACAGTCCCTCTGTTTCCCCCCATTGATTTCGCGCTGGATGATCCGAACGAAGTTCCGGTTTTGCTCCAGGAACAGGATGTATTGATCGATCGCCTTGGCGATTCGGTTTTCCAGAAAGCCCTCACCCAGAAGCGATTTCTGCAGGGTGTCCGTCAATTCCTCAAAGTAATGATCAATCACGCAGACGAAGAGGTTTTCCTTGCTCTTGAAATGGTAATGGATAAGCGCCTTGTTTGTCTGGGACAGCTCGGCAATTTTCTGAACCGTGGACGCGTCAAATCCAACTTCACCGAACAGTCTGTCCGCAGCCTGAATGATTTTTCCCCGGGTGGACATAATGAAACCTTTTCCATCTGGAATATTTAACCGTTTGACTAATTTAGTATCATGGTGTTTTTTCTACTGTCAAGAAAAATATTGTACATGATTCAACTTATTTCTTTTCCCATCATCTTAAATAATATCCATTATATCATATATATTGCCACAATGATGCTAAACATTGCCGGATGATGACCAATATAATCCTAAATACAATGATTCAGAATGTTAACCAATTGACCAATCAAAATATTGGGGATGAGACAAAGCCCTTCGGATCAAGTAAAGAAGATCAGACGGATGCTGACGACGAGGACAAAACATAGGATGATCTTCTCGAAAATGCCGGCCGGAATGCGTTTGTGGAGGAGATAGCCCAGAAAGCTCCCGGCGATCACGATCGGAATCATCCAGCCTACGAGCAGCAGCATCTGTGGGGTCAAAAGCTTCATTTTCCAGTAAACGGCGATCTTCAAAAGGTCTGAGAGAAAAAAGACCGCCACGATCGTACCCACAAAAGCGCTTTTGGCCATCTGGAGACGAAGCATGTAGATGGAAAAAATGACGCCGCCCGCATGGGAGATGGCGGAGGCGATCCCGCCCAGCAGGCCGATCAGAAAGCCGACCCATCGGGGCAGTGGCCGCGCCATGAAGGATTGATTCCCTTTTTTAAGTAAATTCGGCGCGCAGAGCTTGATCAGTTGCTGTGCCGCAAAGACTCCACAGAAGATGCCCACCATCTTGATGAACCACCGATCCGGGATCCAGTTCATAATCATGCCCCCGATGACGATACCGCTGAGAGAGCCGAACATGAGCAGAAAAAGGATCGAATTACGGATCTCTTTGCGGTAATGACAGATAGGCAGAATGTCAGTCAGGAACATGACGGGACCGCCGATGGCGATGGCCATCTTGGGAGGGATAACCAGGCAGAGCGTAGCGGAGAGGAAGATACCCGCCCCCACTCCAAAGCCGGTCTTGATCAACGCCGCCAAGAGAATCAGTACGGCCATCGCTACAATCTGGAAAAGACTGAGTGCCATAAGCGCTGCCCAACTCCGGGTATCATTCCGGATGAGTATAGGCAAGGTGCAATGTAACGCCAGCACATGGCCTGGGGACTGTGCGAAGGCGGGATTGACCGGGGAGCTCCGCAAGCCCCACCCTATGATCGGCGAGTTTCCATTCTGAGCTTGACGGGACCTCTGTCAGGACCCCCTGCACCTTTCACTTTTGTGGATGCAGGGAGTCCGTGATGGAAATGACAGGCAGTCTCTTTCATGCCACGCCCAGCTTCTGATAGATCTCGGGGAGCCTGGCCATTGCTTTGGCCTTCACCTCGCTGTAAAGGTTGTTGCCATGGGAGTCCATGGCCACCGTCAGGGGACCAAAATCCTTCACCCGAAACTGATAGAGCGCCTCAGGATGGAGATGTTCCCAGTAGACCTGCTCCACCTCGACGATCTGCTGGGTCTCCAGAGACGCCGCGCCGCCCACAATCGCCAGATAGACGGCGCCGAATTTCTTCATAGCCTCGAGGCTCTTCTCATAAAGACCGCCTTTGCCGATAATGGCCCGGACTCCGTAATTCTCGATGAGCGGCGGTGTAAAGCGATCCATCCGGTAGCTCGTGGTCGTCCCCACGCAGATGGGCACCCACTTCCCATCAACCTTCTTGAGGCTGGGCGCCGTATGGATGCAGGGCATCCCTTTCAGGCTGACCGGCGGTTCGTGGTGCTGATCGAACATGTAGATCTGAGTCAGATCCCGGATTCCGAACAGGGTGCCGTCAAAATGGACGATATCCCCTACCCGAAGCTGCCGGATCGCCTCTTCGGAAAAAGGGGTCTGTAAATGATATCTTGCCATTGTTTTTCCTCCTCTCTCCTCAATAACCGTACTCGACCCGCCCGTCCGGGTAGACCCTGGCCCTCGCCCGGCGCGCCGGCCAGCATTGGGTGTTGACGGCCACCGGATTGAGGGTGATGTGGGTATGGGCTGTTTCAATGTGCACCGCCAGGGTGGAAACATCGCCGCCCAGCCCCATGGGACCGCTGCCGGTGGCATTGATGGCATCCTCCAGTTCCTGCTCCATTTTGGCAACTGCCGGATCCGGATTTCTCTGACCCACCGGGCGGGCGATGGCCTCCTTGGCCAGACGCATGACCAGATCGGCGGTACCACCCATGCCTACGCCGATGATGCCGGGCGGACAGGGATTTGCCCCCGCAGCGATGACGCTGTCCAAAACAAATTTTTTCAGGGCATTGATGCCGTCGGCGGGAACGAACATCTTCAGGGTGCTCATGTTCTCTGAGCCGGATCCTTTAGGAATCATAAGCATCTCCAGATAATCCGCATCCTTGAGAAAATCGACATAGAGCACGGGCAGGCCCCTGCCCACCGATGTCTGGGAGTTCACCCGGGTCAGATAATCCGTCGCGCTGGAGCGGAAAGGGAATTCCACGGTCGCCCGCTTCGCCCCTTCATAGATGCGATCCTTGATCTCCGCACCGTCCCAATGAAAACCACTGCCGATCTTCAGCATGTACAGGGGCAATCCCGTATCCTGGCAGATCAAGGTCTTCTTCTCATCGGCGATATCGATCGCGGCCAGCATGGCCTTGAAAACTTCCTTCGCCGTCGGCTGTGTCTCTCTGGCGGCGGCCCTTTTGATGGCCTCGCGCACATCCGGGGGAAGATCGCAAAGGGCCCGGATATAGAGCTGCTTTGCTGCCTCCTCCACGATCTTGTAATCAAAAATTCCCATAGAAAACCTCCTTTTTCAATGCATTCTGAACAACCGTTCGATTGTCGGAATTACGGCTTCAAATCAAAATCCTGAATCAGCTTTTGAATTTCCTTTTTCTCCGCATCGAGATATTTTTGAGAGTCGGCAATGCCCAGCCCCTGGGGCACGAAGCCGGCCTGCTCCATCTTGGCCCGGAATTCGGGCCTGGATGTCGTCTCCATCAGCACCTTCTCCAGATATTTCTGAATGGCCTGCGGCATGGCCTTGGGGGCCATGACGCCGCGGGCAATCTTCGGATACATCTCATAGCCCAACTCTTTGAACGTGGGGACATCCGCCAGTTGTTTCATCCTCTCCGGGGCGCCTATCGCCAGGACCTTGATCTGATCGCGGGTGCTGACCATCATGGTGGAGTTGGTGAAGGCCGCATCGATGTGGCCGCCCATGATCGCCGTCTGAACCGGCGCAGTCCCGCTGAAGGTGACATAGTTCAATTTGGTGCCCGTCAGCTTCATGAACTGAAGGGCGGCAAAATGGTGGCCCGTGAACCTGCCCACGCCGCCGACGCTGACCTTTCCCGGGTTCGCCTTGGCATAGTCGATGAATTCCTTCAGGGTGTTCGCCCTGAAGTCTTTTTTCACAGCAAGCGCGTTGGGCGTATATTCCACAATGTTGAGAATGACGAAGTCATCGGTCTTGAAGGCCACATCCTTCATGAATTGCGGCTGCAGGATGATATGGGGAATGCTGAAGCCGCCGATCGAGTAGCCGTCCGGTTTTGCAGCCGCCAGTTTAGACCAGCAGAGAGCTCCGCCCGCCCCGGGCAAGTATTGAATGACGAAAGGCACCCCCATGCTTTTCTCCAGGTAGGGCTGCATGGCCCGGGCAGCGATATCCACTTCGCCGCCGGCGTTAAAAGGGTTCAAATAGTTGATCTGTCCTTTGGGAAAATCCTGGGCGCCGGCATTGACCGCCAGCAGCGAAAGGACCGCCAGTACCATAACCGTCCATTTCCACATTCTCATCATACCTTTCCTCCTTTTTTCTAATGGGTCCTTGTCCCGATGATCTGAAACTATACCTCTTCTCCCCCCACTTTTTCCTGGAGTTTCTTGCGGCGCTTGGCGATCCAGGGGATCAAGGGGGAAACCAGCAAAACGAAGGTTACGGCCATGAGGCCGGCCGAAATGGGGTGGGTCACGAAAATCATCGGATCTCCCTGAGAGATGACCAGTGAAAGACGCATATTGTTCTCCATCATCGGCCCCAGAACCAGGGCCAGGACCAGGGGCGCCATTTCGTACTGGAACTTCCGGGCCAGATAGCCGAAGACGCCGAAGCCGATCATCAGAGCAACTTCCACGGTGCTGTAATTCAAGCTGTAAACCCCAATAAGACAGAAGAGCAGAATAATGGGGAAAAGGATCGGATAGGGCACCTTCAACACCTGAACCCAGAGGCCGATGAGTGGCAGATTCAGCACCAGGAGCATAACATTGCCGAGGTACATGCTCATGATTGTCCCCCAGAAAAGATCGGGATATTTGGCAATCATCATCGGCCCGGGCTGGATGCCGTAGATCATGAAAGCCCCCAGCAGGACCGCGATGACCGAGTTGCAAGGAATGCCCAGAGTGAACAACGGGATAAAGGCCCCGCCGGTAGCGGCATTGTTGGCCGCCTCCGGACCGGCCACGCCCTCGATGACCCCGGTGCCGAACCGCTCCGGATATTTAGAGAGCTTCTTCTCGATGGCATAGGAGCTGAAGGCGGAGATGACCGGCGCCGGCCCGGGAAGAATGCCGATAAAGAACCCCAGCACAGAGCCCCGCAGGATCGGCAGGAAGGAATCCTTCCAGTCCTGAATGCTGGGCAGGAGGTCCTTGACCCTGGTGGTTAAAACGTTCCGCGCGATCCCCGCTTCGAGGTTGACGATGACCTCGGCTACACCGAAGAGTCCCATGATCGCCGGGATCAGGCCCACGCCGTCGCTGAATTCGAGGATACCGAAGGTCAGCCGCTGGGTGCCCGAAATGGTGTCCATGCCGATCGTGCTGAGCAGCAGACCGAAGACGCCCATCATCAGGGCCTTCAGCATGGAACCCGCAGCAAGATAGATCAGCACTACCATGCCCAGGAGCATCAAGGCGAAATACTCGGGCGGTCCGAAAGCCAAGGCAAATTTGGCCAGGGGAGGGGCCACGAGCATCAGACCGATGATGGAGATCGTTCCGGCAATGAAGGAGCTGAAAGCGGCAATGCCCAGGGCAGGTCCCGCACGTCCCTTCAGGGCCATCTGGTAACCGTCGAGACAGGTGATCACCGAGGCCGCTTCGCCGGGGATATTCACCAGGATCGAGGTGGTCGAACCTCCGTACATGGCCCCGTAGTAAATCCCGGCCAGCATGATGATCGCCGTGACCGGGGGAATGTAAAAGGTGCTGGGCAAAAGGAGGGCAATGGCCGCCGTGGGTCCCAGACCGGGAAGCACACCGACCAGCGTTCCCATCAGGACGCCGATAAAGCAGAAGAAGATGTTGGCCGGCACAAAAAGGACCTGGGCGCCAAGGGCAATATGACTCAGCAAATCCATGGATCACCTAAAAGCCAAGGAACCCCAGAGGAAGCTGTGTTTCCAAAAAATTGATGAAGATCAATCGGGCCAGAATCGCCGTGGCGGACGCTGCGATCAGGGTGCGCTTCCAGTTCTGGGGAAAGACCGTTTTGAGAAGAAACGCAATGAAAATAAAGGTAGTAAGCGTAAATCCGAGGTGTTCGAAGAGAAGCAGATAGGCCCCCATGGCAAAAAAGGCCCTGAGGACCCTCTTCCAGGAATCGGCAAGCCGAAAGAAGGGCGGCATAACCTGCCATTCCTTCCGCTTGAAACTCCCCAGGAGAAGAAAAACGGCCATTACGATCAGGACAATGCCGGACCAGAAAGGCATGAAACCCGGACCCGGCTCACTCCAGACGCCAATCTCCAGCATCCGTCCGTAGAACGAGAAAAACATCCCGACCCCGATGAAAAACAGGGCCGATATCCGATTGTAATAATTTATTTTCTTTTCCATAGTCCTGCCATGTTCTTCTATCGGATCTTGTCCTGCAGCACGGCTTCCCGAGAAATCGTTTTCAGGCCGTGGCGCGCAAAGTCCAGCGACTGAACGTAAGCCGACAGGACCTGAAGCTCCTCTTCCGTATTGTCGTATTTGGGCATGATATTCCAGCGACTCACCGACAGTGGATCCCGGATGGAAGCGATGATCCAATCCTTCGACCTTTGTTTGGCAACCAAATTGGCCAGATCCGGTCCCTGGCCGCGGCGGCCCCCCTGTCCCTGGACGTTGTGGCAGTAGGCACAATCCTTTTCCACCCAGCTTTTGATACCGGAGACTTCGACACCGGTCAGCGGCCGGTCCGGCACCGCGACGATCCGCCCGTAGGGTTTGGAGTCGGCCATACCCATGAGGTTCGTGTAGACGATCCCGACAACGCAGGCCACCCCGATGGCAATGGCCAGGGGACGGTCATAAGGGCTGCGGAGTAGACTTTTATTCAGAAACGGCAGCAACAGCAGGAGCAGCATCCCTCCGATAGGGATGGCAAGCGTACCGATGATCTCCATCTGTCCCGAGAAGAAGGTCAGCATCTTGTAGAGCCACATGAAATACCAGTCGGGTCGGGGAATATAGGACGGATCCGGCGTCATGGCGATCTGCTCCAGGGGTGGATCGATGAAAACGGCCATGAGCGTAATCCCGGTAAAGATGATGAGGAAGGCGATGGCGCTTTTGAAGATCTGATCCGGGTAGAAGCGGGCCGTCTTGGCCTGCCGGGCAGGCTCATCGAGCCAGTGGCCGGCGATGTCGTGGACCCGCACCAGGTAGATATGGATCGCGATGAGAACCGCCATCAAGGCTGGAAAGATCAGCATGTGCACCGCATAGAACCGTGTCAGCGTCAGCCCCGACACTTCGGCGCCGCCCCGCAGGAGCCTGGTGATGAGTTTCCCCACCAGAGGCACGTCCGAGGCTACGCTGGTGCCGACCACAGTCGCCCAGTAGGCCTTCTGGTCCCAGGGCAGCAGGTAGCCCGTAAAACCGAATCCCAGGGTAATGACCAGCAGGAAGACGCCGACGATCCAGGTGAATTCCCGGGGCGCCTTATAGGCCCCGTAGAAGAAGGTGGTCAAAAGATGGATCACCACGAGAACCACCATGGCGCCGGCGCCCCAGTGGTGGATGCCCCTCAGAATCCTGCCCAGAAAGACATCGTTCATGATGTAGTGAATGGACTGATAGGCATGCTCCGGCGACGGGTTGTAGTACATGGCCAGGATCATGCCGGTGACGGCCTCGACGGCGAAGAGCAGCGCAAGCACACTGCCCAGGGTCAGGGTCCAGTCCAGCTTGCCGGGAAGCGGTTTCTCCAGGAAGGGTTTGAGATTCTCCTCCCAGCCGAACCGCTGACCCAGATGGAAACCAAAGCGTGACATCGTGATCAAGCCTCCTGCACAAAGAGATGCCCGTCCTTGACCATCGTCAGGTAACGGTCCATG
>DIWG01000062.1:43896-77725 GCA_002423465.1 Syntrophaceae bacterium UBA6112
ATGAAGAGATTCTTCCCGTCGTCCCAGCGGAGCATGCATCCCAGATGCGTGCAGCGGCTGTTGAAGACCGTAAACTGATCGGGATTTGCCTGATGGCTAACGAAGACCGGTTTGTTCACCGTACTCTCATAGAAGCCGTCTTTCACGGGATAACTGATCTGGGCGGTTTTTACGCTCCTCGCCGGAAAGTCCTCCGCCTTACCCACATCGACCCACTTTTCGGGACGCTTGCGAAGGGTGGGCGCCAAAGCCGTTGCCGCGAGCACACTCCCTAAAAAGGCGATGGTGATGGCGGCAATCCCCAAGGTGGTCCGGGAGAGAAATTCGCGCCGTGATGCCAGAGCCGGAGACGGAACCGCCGGAAGCAGATCCTCCGGTTCGGGTGTCAACGCAGCGGGCGCCGTGCTCTGAGGCGGCATCAGCTTGGGGACACCTTGCCGCAAGGTGTCCCCTTGATCGCTCCGGACCGTCGATCGCGGCTTCAGGGCCTCCTTGGCCGCCAGCATCTGGATGTATTTGATGGCCCGGGTGGCGCTGATCTCTTTGGGGCAGACCTCGGTGCAATTCAGCTCCGTACGGCAATGATAGCAACTTCCCAGCGACCGGGCCAGGCGTTCCTCATGGAGACCGTCGCGGCTGTCCGCCAACAGCGTAAAGACGCGATTCAGGGCGGCCGGTCCCAGGTAATCCTTGTGCCAGTTCGCCATGGTGCAACTGGAGACGCAGCAGCCGCAGGCGATGCATTCCGTCGATGATTCGATGACCTGGCGCTCCCGGGAATCAGGCCGGATGAGCGCCGGTTCCGACAGTTCCCGGGCGGCATGGAAATAGGTCAGTCCCTCTTCATATTTCCGGAAGAAAGGCTCCATGTCGACGACAAGATCCTTGACGACGGGAAAATGGTTCAGCGGACGGATCGTCACTTCCTCCCCTTTGAGGTCGGCCAGAATCGTTTTGCATGCCAGGGCTTCCCGGCCATTGATTACCATGCCGCAGGAGCCGCACATGCTGACGCGGCAGGCGTAACGGAAGGCCAGGGATGGATCCTGGGTTTTCTGCAGACGGATCAGCACATCGAGAATGGTGGTCAGACTTTCATCGTCGGTCTTCAGCTCAAAGCGGTCAAAATGACCCGGACCGCCCGCGGCCGGGTCATAGCGAAATACCTTGATGAGTCTTGTTTTCGGCGCATGACTTGCCATGGATCCATCGCTCCTCTTTAATAGATGCCGTTCCAGACCAGGACGAAGATGACGACGCCCAAGGCGGCCAGCCCTCCGATGAGGGCCTTCTGATATTTGACGTTCACCAGCCCGAAATCGAGCAGGATGACCCGAAGCCCCAGCGCCACGTGGAAAACGACTGTCAGCAGCAGCAAAAACTGAATCAGGGGACGGTGGGGCAACGTCACGTGTATGGCGAGCAGGACGATGATGGCCAGCGCGGAGATCCGCTGCCAGAGCCAGGCCCACATGCCTGCCTGCGTGCTGCGCCAGCGGTTCGGGTCCAGTTCATTCCGTCTCAGGGGATTGCGAAACTCTACTTTCTTCTCATCTTCCATCATCGGACTCCTTGGGCAGACCCTCTGAGAGGGATGCTAATACACGACATCGGTCGGTTTCATGTATTTCAGGGCCACCGGCCGCTTCTCCAGGGTCGGTTTGCCGTTCGCACCCCGGTTAAGAAAGGTATTGAATAATCCGTAGCCGTCATCCTGTTTGGGATAATCGAGGCGGAAATGGGCGCCTCGCGTCTCCTGACGCTGCAGGGCCGAAGCGCTGATCATGCGAGAGACATCCAGCATATTGAACAGGGCGATCCAGTCCTGCCAGACCATGTTGTAGGCCCGCCCCCCCGTACCCGTAAGTTGCACCGTCAGAACTTCCTGGTGGATCTTTTCGATCCTGTCGATCGCCTCCTGCAGCTTCTCTTCCGTGCGGGCGATGCCCACATGGGTCCAGTTCATTTCCCGGAGCTCGTCTCGGAGCGTCAGCGGCGAGGGGCCGCCGGTCCGCGCGAAGGGCGCCAGATAGTGGGCCACCAGGTGCTCGATCTGGCGCGCATCCGCCCGGGGGATACCCCGTTCCTGCTTCAGATACTGAACCATTGATTTTCCCGCCTGACGACCATAGACACAGGAATCGGCAATGCCGTTCCCGCCAAGGCGATTGGCGCCATGAACGCCGCCGGCGTCTTCACCGGCCGCGAACAGCCGTTCAAGCGAAGTATGGCAGGCCGTATCAATGACCGCGCCGCCCATCATGAAATGGGCGGCCGGTGAAACCGGAACCGGCTTGCGAGCCAGGTCATAACCGAAGAGCTTGCAGCGCGTGTACATGCCGGGAAAGTTCTTCTCCACAAACTCGGCGCCCAGATGGGCCGCCATCATATCGACACCGCCGTGCTCACAGCCGCGACCGGCCATCATTTCGAGGAATGAGGAACGGCTCATCACGTCCCGGGTGGCGCGTTCCATCTTCACGGGATCGTAACGCTGCATATACCTTTCACCGAGACCGTTGAGCATGTAGGCACCCGCCCCTCTGAGCCCTTCTTCCAGAAGCGAACCTGCCACGACCGATCCGGGCACGATCAGCCCGGTCGGATGGAACTGGAGCATCTCCATATCCACCATCCGCACGCCGGCCCGGTAAAGCATGCCCAAACCGTCAAGCGTTTTTTCAGGACCCGGGGCAAAGAACCGGTAACTGGTTGGACCGCCACCCGTAGCCACGAGCGTTGCCGCCGCTTCCACGATGAAAAAATCTCCCTGCTTGATATCCACGCAAAGAGCGCCGACAATCTCCTTACCGGTTTTATCGGGCAGCAGGTCCAGGGCGCGGCACTCTTCCAGGACCCGGATGCCGCGCTTCATGATCTGCTCGGTGGTGCGGCTGATAATCTCGATGCCCGTCAGATCCCCCTTGTGGACGGTCCTGTCGAAAGATTGGCCGGCAAAGGGTTTCTGATGAACCGTTCCGTCCGGAAACCGGTCGAAAAAGCAGCCGTAGAGGGTCTCCATCTCTTTGATCGTGGGTGTCGCCTGCTCCACAAGCGTTTTCGCCAGTTCCTGATTGTTGACGTACTGGCCCCCTTTCAACGTGTCCCGGAGATGCTTTTCGTGGGAATCCGCCGAGTTGAGGACCACGTTGAAGCCGCCCTGCACCATGCGGCTGCAGCCGCCCTTCCCCTGAAGCGCCTTGGTGACGATGACGATGTTGAGATCGGGATTGGCGTCAAAGGCATTGAGCGCCGCCAGTTGCGCCGCGCCACCCATGCCGATGATGAGTATGTCGGTTCTGATCTTCTTCATTTTTCAATTTCCCTTAATTGGGATCAAGGTCCTCGCTGAAATCCAAAACTGTACTAAAAGAAAAGATGCATTTTACCGATGATAAACCAGATAAGGAAGCCAAGTCGATACCTGGGGAACGAAGACGGTGATCAGATTCAATATCACGATGCCGATCAAAAAAGGGATGACTTTTCGAAACACGGCGGTTGAGGAAACGTTGGCCACTGAAGCGGCGGTATATAAATTCAGGGCGATGGGAGGGGTGCAGTAACCGATCGCGGCGGCCGTGCAGATCACGACGCCGAACTGCAGAGGGTCGACGCCGAGCTTCAGGAGCGAAGGCCAGAAGATCGGAACCATTACGACCATGGTGCTGATTTCTTCCAGCATAAACCCCAGGAAGAGCATCAGCCCCATCACCATCAGGAGTATCCCCATTTTTCCAAATCCCAGCGCTATCGAAGCCAACTCCGTCGGAACGCCCAGCATGGTTGCGACGGCATTCACGCCATAGGCCATGGCCACAAGAACGAATATCATGCTGGTGGTCCGGACGGAGGTTCGCAGCGATTTAATAATCCCCTGCCAGGTGAGCTGCCGGTATACAAGACATCCGATGATCGCCGCATAAATGCAGGCCAGGGCCGCCGCTTCAACGGGAGTGGCAATGCCGCCGTAGATTCCGCCCAGGATCACCACGGGCACGCCCAAGAGAGGGATAACTTCGTATAGGATTCGTCCCCTCTCTTTCCAGGTGTACTTCTTTTTGCTCCGGATCCTTCCTTCGGGCATGATGAGGACGACCGCATAGAGAATCAAGATCAGCAGAATCCCCGGCACGATCCCGGCCAGGAACATCGGCCCCACGGGAGTCTCCGTGATCCCGCAGTAAATGATGAATGGGTTGCTGGGCGGAATGAGCATGCCCAGGATCCCGCCCGCCGATACCAGCGCCGCGCTCCAGGCCCGGTCATAACCCTGTTCCTCCATCATCGGGATCATGATGGAGCCCACTGCCGCCACCGCACTCACGATGGATCCCGAACAGGCGCCGAAGAAGGCGCAACTGAGAACCATCACCAACGCCAATCCTCCGGGCACCCAGCCGAAAAAGGCGTCGACCATCCTGACCAAACGGTGCATGGAGGTTCCTTCCACCATGAGGTACCCGCTGAGCATGAAGAGGGGAATGGCCAACCAGATCTCGCGGTGCAATGCACCCGCTACGGAGGCAATAATCGCCTCCAAAGGGATATCTGCGGCCCAGGCGCCCAACCCGGCGCTATACCCCAACCCGGCGTAAAGTGCGACGCCGGAGAGCAATGAGACAAGTCCGAGGACAACGAGAGTGATGGCCATTTGTCTTCTCCTTAGATCTTCTTTTTCATCAATGAGACGATCAGGACTTCCACGGTAAAGAGAAGCATTAAGAAAAAACCCAGAATCAATGCAATCGATGTCGTCCACTGGGGGATCCTCCGGCCGAAGAACTCAAAGTCGAAGGTGGCATTGACCTCGATCAAATGAACCGTGTATTCCCAGGCCAGATACAGGACCAGGGCACAGAACAGGGCCTCGGTCAATCGCAGAAGAAGGTGCAGGATCCAGAGCGCTTTTCTCTTTTCGCGCTTTTGGAGATATTCCAGCAGTACCTCCACATTGAGATGTTGGTTGCTTCGGGACAACAGCCCTGCCGGAATAAAAACCAGATAGAAGAACAGAATCGAGGAGCTTTGCTCAAACCAACGAAAATTGATAAAGAATACGTATCGGAGGATCACCACGATGCCAAGTTGGACCGCAATGAGGGCCAAGACAAATATGCTGGTCCAGTCCATCAATTTCGTTGTGCCGAACAGAAATCCCTGAACCAATCTTTTTATCGACATGGATTCCTCCTGCCCTTGGGTGGAAGGGACCTTCTCCCTCCCACCCGCAAATCCGCGATGGGTTTCTCCGGGCGACCCGGGATAGAAGTATCCGGCTATTTCTTGAGCTTTCCGCCGTAGATCTCGACGTAGTATTTCTCCCAAGCTTCCTTTACCCCGGAGAACTTCCCGTTCTTCAAGGTATAGCCGGCCACCTTCGCCCCTTCCTCCCACAGGGGCAATCCCGCGGGATAGTCCCTAATCCTTTTCTCCCAGAGATTGGTTACAACCCAATCCAGCATGGGGAAGAAAACCTCCGGTGCAACCAGAATCTCCTTCTGGCCGATGGACTGTTCGGCAAATTTGATCATGCTGGATTCCAAATCCTGGATGCGCGCAACGGCCCGCTTCTCCACCTCGGGACAGACTTCTTTCAGGATGATTTCCTGAATGTCTTTGGGCAGCTTCCGCCAAAAGACGGGACTGACCACCGTCGTGAGAGCGTTGTGATACAGGTAAGGGAGGTGGCGGTACTTGGTGAACTCGCCCAGACCGGCGGATTTGAGGTTCGGAATCGCCGTTCCAAGAGCGCCATCGACCATCTTGGTTTGAAGCTGGGTATAGTGAGTGGTAAAATTGGTGCTCAGTCCCATCGCCCCATACGCGGCCAGGAAGGCATCATCCGAATCCGCCCAGGTGGCGAGTCTTTTTCCCTTCCACTTGTTGAGGGAATCCAGCTCCCAATCCGTGCTCCAGAGAAGAGGGTTGGAACCGACCCAGCCGATATCGGGCAGGTTCATCAATCCATATTTTTTGCCCATGTAGTCTTCAAGGAAATCCTGTACCTTTTTGGATCGATACCATTGGGCCATTTTTTCCTTGTTCGGGAAGAAAAACTGATTCCAGACGAGCGTGCAGGCCGGATCGAGTTTCTGCCAGTACCAGCCGCTTTGGGCGCCAAACTGGATGACGTTTTTCTGAAGCATCGGGGTTTGTTGATCCAACCCATATAGAGAGGACCCGTAATAGGCTTCGATCGCAAGCCGCCCCTTGGTTTTCTCGGTGACCAAATCGACGAAATCTTTATGTTGAAGGCCCACGGCGGTCTCAGGACCCCAAGGGACATTCATGATGGCCTTGATCGGCTTGCTCGCTGCAAAGGAAAGTGGAATGGCCAGAATGACGCCCAAAAGAAAAATAATCGGAAAAACAAAGATTCTCCACCGCAAAATATTTTTCATGGTGATTCCCTCCTTCGTATTCCTGACGGTTCTTTTGATGAAAAACCCCTATAACCTTTATGACCTCCTCCTCAGTCCGATGGCAACAGCCCCGCTATACAGGGGATCTGTTCTTCTAACAGACTCCATCTGTTCCGTGGCACTCAGGACATGCCGGATTCCGATTCACTCATCTCATCTCCTATCACCTCCCTTATCCTCTCTCCTCCGTCGAATTGATGACAAAAAACGTCGAATCGCTGTTTCTCTCTTACGGCGACCGTTTATTTTCTCTCTACAATACCGCAGATCCCCAGCCCGCCGCCACCGCAGATTGTGAGAAGACCGTATCGGGAGCCGCGGCGCGCCATTTCATGAACCAGCGTGGTGAGCCGTACCGCGCCGGTGGCCCCGATGGGATGCCCCAGTGAAATTCCCGAACCGTTGACGTTGACCTTATTGTCCAGATCTTCCTTGCGGACGCCCATCAGTTTGGCATCGGCAAGAGCCTGGGCGGCAAAGGCCTCCTGGATTTCGATCAGATCGATGTCGTCGATGGTAAGCTGTGCCTTCGTGAGGGCCTTTGCCACCGCCGCAGGTACGGCCGGATAAGTCAGTCTCGGATCGGCGCCCGCCACTCCGAAAGACTTGAGGTAGACCAGAGGCTTTGCATGATGTTCCTTCGCCTTCTCGGGCGTCGTGACCACCAGGGCCGCCGCCGCGTCATTTTCGCTCGATGAATTTCCCGCCGTGCAGACGCCGCCGGGATAGAGGGGATGAAGTTTCGCGAGCCGCTCCATGGAGGTGCCGCGCCGGGGTGTTTCGTCGGTATCGAAGATTTCCTCTTCGTCTTTTTGCGGGATGCGAATGGGGACAATCTCCTCTCTGAATATCCCCGAATCGATGGCTTTGATCGCTTTCTGGTGGGAACCCAGGGCCCATCGGTCAACCTCTTCCCGGGTGATTCCCTCCTCCTTCGCCGCCGTCTCCGCCCAGGCCATCATGGAGTTGAGTTCTCCGAATTTTTCTATGGGCTGATGCATGGGCCTGCCGCGCTGTATTCTGTCGTAAAAGGGCAATCCCCAGAGGGACAGGCTGCCGTGATGACGCGGGAAGAATCCCCACTTCGGGTCTTTCCTCCCCCCCACACCCCACTTCATGAATTCCCCGGGAATGTAAAACTCGGCGCGGCTCATGCTTTCCGCTCCGCCTGCCACCACAATCCCGGCATTCCCCGTTTCGATCTTCATGGCGGCCGACCAGACGGACTGCAGGCCGGCACAGCACCGCATGTCCAGCGTCATGCCGGGAATTTCCACGGGCCACCCCGCCTCAAGGAGTGTCAGGCGGGCCAGATTGGGGGATTCACCGTTGGCGAAGGCCTGCCCCAGAATGACTTCATCAACCTCCTCCGCCTTTATTCCCGCCTTTTCGATGGCCGCATTGAGGACGATTGCGCCCAGCTTCTCCACGGGGAAATCCCGCAACGATCCGCAATATGCCCCGATGGGCGTCCGTACCGCACTGATGATGACGACCTCTTGCATGCTGTTCCTCTTTCTTTCATCGACTCTTTCTATTGAAAATCCCCGAAATTATCCGCAACCTTTTGACAATTGCAGGGAGAAGCCCCCTTTCCGGATACCGGTAAAGTGATGATCGTACCGTTTCGTCAGTTCACCGATGAGTGCCACCACCGATTTATCTCCCCGGGGGAAGTCTCTCTTGATGGGGCCGGCGGCAATGGTCTGTTCCACGTGTTCCTCGGCGAAGAGGAGCCTCAGCAGCAATTCATCGTCAGAAATTCCGGGACGTCCCATCTCTTTCCTCAGCTCCTTGATGGTGGGTTGCGGCTGGATCCAGTTCAAAAACCCCTTTGCCTCGGGGAGGCCCGTTATCTTGTCCAGCACATTCTGATCGACGGGGGCGGGAGTCTTCCCGTAATGTCCCAGCATATAACGGATCCCCTCTTCCGTGGACACCTTGTAGCGTTCCCCCAACAGGATGTTCAATACCGCCTGGGTACCCACAAGCTGAGAGAAGGGCGTAATCATGACCGGATAGCCCCACTCTTCCCGGATGACGCTCACCTCCTCCAGAACTTCATTCAGGCGGTGTTCCATTTTTCTCTCTTTCAGCATGGCCTTCAGATTGGATATCATGCCGCCCGGCACCTGATGGACATATTGGAAGACGTCATATTCAACGGGCGCCCCCAGCGGAAGGTTTTCCCTCCGCGCCACATATCGGAAATGGTCCGATATCTTTGCCACCGCTTCGTCATCCACAATGGGATGATAACCGAGCCTGCGCAGATTCATCGTTATATTTTCCGTCGATGGATGGGAGGGGCCATTGGCAAGGGGCGAGGCGCACACATCGATGATATCGACGCCGAGGGCCACCGAATCGAGACAGCAGATGGGGGCAAGTCCCGTCGTACAGTGGGAATGCATCTCCAGCGGCAGATTGCCGATTTCTTTCTTGATGACCGGCACCAGCGTCTTGACCCGATCGGGGGTCAGAAGCCCGATGGAATCCTTGATCATAACGACGTCGGGTTTGAGCTCCTTCATCATTTCGGCGGTCTTTCGGGCATAAAATTCGTCGGTGTGGACGGGACTGATGGAATAGACCAGAGGGATCATGACCTGAATCCCCACGGATTTTGCCGCAGCCACCGAGCCTTTCAGATTGTTCCAGTCATGAAGGGCATCGAAGATCATGAGCCGTTCGATGCCGTTTGCCCCGCATCGCTGTACCCACAGCTCGATGACGGAATCGGGAACGATATTGAAGCTGGTGAGGGATTTGCTTCGAATCAGTGCCGACAGGGGCGTCTTCGGCGTGGCTTCGGCCATCAACCGGACCCGTTCCCAGGGATTCTCCCGCAGGTAACGAAGACAGGCATCAAAATGACAGGTGCCCATCAGTTCTATGGCCTTGAAGCCGGCGTCATCCATAACGGGCGCAATGGGAAGCATGTGGGCCGTCTTCATTCGCGTCGCCCACAGGCTCTGAGGGCCGTCCCGCAAAGTGGTGTCTACAAGACTGATCTCTTTCATTTTCCATACTCCCCAAGAACGGTATCTTCTATCCAGCGGGTGTTTATTCTTCCCTCAAGATAATCTTTGTTTTTCAAAATATGTTGATGAAAAGGAACCGTTGTATCCACGCCGGATATCGTAAAATGATCCAGTGCATATTGCATTTTTTTTACGGCATCAAAACGATCGGTTCCCCATGTAACAAGCTTCGCCAAAAGCGAATCATAGTAGGGAGGAACGACACAGCCGGCGTAACAGTGGCTGTCGATCCTGATTCCCTCGCCCTCGGGCGGATCCCATGCGTCGATCCGTCCCGGAGAGGGGTGAAAATTCCTGTCCGGCGACTCTGCATTGATACGGCATTCGATGGAATGGCCCGACACCTTTACGTCGGCCTGGGAGATGCTGAGCGGATTCCCGGCGGCAACATTGATCTGTTCCTTGACGAGATCCACACCTGTGACCATTTCCGTTATGGGATGCTCCACCTGAATGCGCGTATTCATCTCGAGGAAGTAAAATCGTTTCTGATCCTGATCGAATACGAATTCTATGGTTCCCGCATTTTCATACCCTATGTGGGCGGCAATCCGTACCGCCGCATCGCAGATCCTTTCCCTCAGTTCGGCGGTCATCACAGGCGAGGGGGCCTCTTCGAGCATCTTTTGATACCGGCGCTGGAGGGAACAGTCACGCTCGAAGAGATGGATGATATGACCCTGCCTGTCTCCAATAATCTGAACTTCTATATGGCGGGCATCGGGTATGTAGCGTTCGATAAATAGCCGACCGTCGCCGAAGGCGGCAAGGGCTTCACCGGACGCTTCTTCAAAGACCTCCTTGATCTTTTCCGGGGCATTGACGGTCTTTATCCCCTTCCCTCCTCCCCCGGCGGCTGCCTTGATCAGGACGGGGAAACCCAGTTTTGTTGCCGCTTTTTGTGCCTCATCGCTGGTGGCAACCATCTCTGATCCCGGAATGATGGGGATTCCCAATTTGCGACTCATCTCCCGTGCCAGGAGTTTGTCTCCCATTTTCCGGATATTATCCGCCGTGGGTCCGATAAATATGAGGCCGTTTTCTTCGCAGGCCTCTGCAAGATCGGGCCGTTCCGCCAGAAAACCGTATCCCGGATGAATGGCATCGGCACCGCTTCCCAGGGCAGCGGCAATGATCGTTTGCACCTTCAGATAACTGTGGATCGCCTGCGGAGGTCCGATGCAGACGGCCCGGCCGGCTGCCTTTGCCGGCTTGCTCTCCCTGTCGGCCGCCGACACCGCTACAATGGTTTCTATTCCCAAGTCGCGGCAAGCCCCTATGATGCGCAGGGCGATCTCTCCCCGGTTGGCAACAAAGACTCGTGCAACCTTCATCAGGCGCTTTTCCTCATCCCTTCGTCCAGATCGCCGGCCTCTTGCACCAGGAAAAGCGTCTGCTGGAATTCCACCATTTCACCATCTTTCGCGCAGATCTTGGCGATGCGTCCGCTCACGCCCGCCTTTACCGTATTGAAAAGTTTCATGACCTCGATAATGCATACCGTGTCATCGGCCGCTATATTTTGGCCTGCTTCCACAAAGGCGGGGGCTCCCGGTTTGGGTGCCCGGTAAAAGGTTCCCAGCAAGGAGGCCTTGATCGGTATAAGGCCGCTTTCGTCAGTGAGGGCATCGGCCGTATCTAAAGCCCTTTTATCTTTCTTCATCTTTTCAGGGGGGGGCACGGGAACAACCGGTTTTGCAGTTTTTTCGGAAACACATTTCGAATCCGCGACGGATGCCCTGTTGCCCTGTTTTTTTAAATCTATTTTCAGATCTCCTATTTCCAGATGCATTTCATCATATTTCGATTCTTCAATCAGTTTCAAAATCAAAAAAACGTCTTCCTGCGTTATGGGCTCCATGGATGATTCTCCTTAAAAATATTAAATTACTTCCTTCTCCTTTAATTCTTCCATCTCCTCTCTTCTCATGCCTAATAATCCCTCATATATTTCTTCGCTATGCTGACCGGGATAGGGCGCCGATGGAGAGAGATCCCCCGGAAGCCGTGTAAAACGGATAGGAAATCCGGCTGTTTTTACACCTGTTTCACCGTAAAGCGGATGCTTCAGTTCCTGGATCATTCCCCGGTATTTCAGGTGGGGGTCCTCCAGAACCTCCGCCACTTCGGGCACCGTATCGCAGGGCACCTTATGTTCCCTGAGACGTTTCAACGCTTCCTCTTTTGTGTATCTTTTAATCCACTCATTGACTATTTCTTCAACAGAGTCGGAGTTTTTGAATCGGCCTTCGGGGTTCTTGAAGCGCGCGTCCCCCTTGAGGTCTTCCCGTTCAATGGCTCCCAGGAATGCCTCCCACTGGGCGTTGTTTGCCACTGCGATCACAATGAATCCGTCTTTCGCTTCATAGGCGTTCCAGGGGGCCAGCCGGGGATTCCTGTTCCCCGTTCTCATGGGAACGCCGATGGAGAGATGGTAATCGAGCGCCTCGTCCAAGATCATGGAGAAACAACTGTCCTGCATCGAGACATCGATTCTCTCTCCATGTCCCGTTTTCTCTCGCGATACGAGGGCGGCCAGGATACCGGCCATGCTGTAATAAGAAGAAATCAAATCACCGATCCAGGCCCCGCAGCGGGTGGGAGGACCACCGGGAAAGCCCGTAATGCCCATGATGCCGCTCGTTGCCTGAATAGTCAGATCAAAGGCCGTTCGGTCCCTGTGGGGGCCGTCCTGTCCGTACCCGGAAATGGAACAGTAAATAATTTTTGGATTTATTTTTTCAAACTCGGCATAGGTGAAGCCCAGGCGTTCCATGACGCCGGGTGCGAAATTTTCGATAACGATATCACTCTTCTCAACGAGGCGTTTCAGTATGACCTTTCCCTTTTCGCTCTGCAGGTTGAGAAAGATACTCTTCTTTTTTCGGTTTCGCTTCAGGTAGAGGAGGGAAACGTCCTTATCGTCCTTTCTGCTGATGGTCACCCCATCGGGACCGGCAAAGGGAGGATTCCACTGGCAGGGATCACCTGTTTTGGGCCTCTCAACCTTGATCACCTCGGCCCCCATGGCCGCAAGGTTCATGGCACAGTAAGGCCCCGATAAATATGCCGTTAAATCAATTACCCTGATACCATCAAGATGTCCTTTCACTGCTGCCTCCTTTTTAAACAAATTTCCCAAGCAGATCACATCACCACGGAATCGCCAATTAACGGCAGCAAGAACGAATAGATACCTATTTTCTTCCCATCGATCCCTTGTCTCGGTTATTGAAGAATACAGGATTCTTCAATGCGCGACTTTGATACATCGGAGTCCAAATCAAATTCTGGTTCAAAATTGTTTTCTGTTCTGGAGCTATTGCGTGGACCAAACGGGCCGAATCAGGTTCAGACACCGGGCAGCAAGAAGATTTCGGTTGTTATAAAAGCATTTTCAGTGCCAAATTAATAAACCATGCACGTTAAGTCACTTAGGAATCATTCAGAAAAGCAACCGTTTAAATCGCCGACACATATGTCTTGCTTTCCATACAGATACACGCATTATGTCCTGTTATCCGGACATGGCTTCCCGTCAACGGAAACAGATGCGGATCAATGGCAAGACATGCCGTTAAGATTGTTCATGAAATAAAAATGGTATGATTATTCCCGAAGACTATATTTTTTTGAGCTTGTCATAGAGAACCGATCGCGACACCCCCAGAAGTTTTGCGGCTGCCACTTTGTTTCCGTAGGTCGATCTCAGTGTTTCCCGAATAATCTCCTTCTCTCTGTTTTCCACGCCCCTTTTCAGAGGCAACAAAACGGGTTTGGAATAATGATCCTCCACTCGGGCAAAGAGGGAGGGAGGGAGGTGTTTGGGTTCGATAACGCTTTCATGGGGCAGCAGGTTATGCATGGCAAAATTGACAACATTTCTCAATTCTCTCATATTGCCGGGCCAGCCATACTGAATGAGCAGAGACTCCGCCTCCCGCGAAAAAACCACTTTTTCCGTACCGTGGCCGGGCAGTGACGAAGCCACGATGTTCCGGGCAATGAGGAGAACATCCTCTCTCCGGTCTCTTAACGGAGGAATTTTCAACACAAAGACATTGATTCGATAAAACAAATCGGAGCGAAAGGTTCCCCTCTCCACCATATCTTCAATATTGCGGTTCGTAGATGCAATCAGTGAAAATTCCACGGGGATGGTCTTGGATCCTCCCAGTCTCGTTATCTGCTTCTCCTCCAGGACCCTGAGGAGCTTTGCCTGCATCTCCAGCGGCATGTCGCCGATCTCATCCAGAAAAAAGGTGCCGCCCTCTACCATCTCGAATTTACCGATCTTCCCCTTCTGTGTCGCACCGGTGAAAGTGCCCGATTCGTAGCCGAAGAGTTCGGACTCCATCAATTCCTTGGGAATGGCTGCGCAATTTATTGCCAGAAAAGATTTCTCCGATCTGGGGCTCATTCTGTGAATCGCTTGCGCGAAAAGTTCCTTCCCCGTACCGCTCTCACCCAGAATGAGTATTGGAAGTGATGACGAGGCATATTTCGCGGCCTGCTTCTTTAACTGTTTCGCCTGATAACTGTCACCGATAATATCATTGATACTGTACTTTGCCTGGAGAAATTTCCTCAGCTCGGCCCCCATGCTCTCAACCTTTATCTTAAGATTGGCAACCTTTTCATTCATGCTTTTCAATTCTTTTATATCTCGAAAGAGTACCTGGGCAATAACCCTCTTGACCTTGGAGCCTTCCTTTATGGGAATCCTGTTTACAACCAGATCCTTCCCTTTCCATTTGTGGATGACTCCGTATTCGGCAACGCCGGTCCTTGCGATTACGGGTATCCGCGCACGGGGAAAGAATTCCCTGATGTTCTTGCCAAAATCGCTTCCCTGCTTCATATTGTACATCTCCGCGTAGGAACGATTGAAATAGAGAATCTTTCCTGCGGCATCACAAATCACGAGCCCTTCATGGGTATTGTTCAGAAGAAGCTCCAGCATTTCCCTGAAATCGTCTTCAGCCATGCAACACCTTCAATTTGCTATTTTCAGGAGAGGGTCCGGAACCATGTCATCCGTGGGAAATAAGCACCCTTTCATGGTTTTTCATGAAAGGGGGATCCTTTGTCGTTACAACATTAGTTCAATCTAAAGCTTAGCAGAGAAAGCCATTGGTGGTTTTTTACCTATGGCAATTGTCTAAAACGTATAAACAACAATGTCAAGTCTCATTTAGCCGGGGTCAAATCATTCATGAGTACAACCATTTGAAATTACATCACTGATCCCCACTTGCCTCATCAAGAAATGTTGCCGCCGGGGAAGATATTTGGGATCCCCGGAAACCCTTTGACACTCCCTGAGGGCATCCCTTATACTACGGCTCACGGGATGGGTCCCTCCGGGGTGGTCGGGAAATGAGCGACGAAAAACGAATGCACATTCAGGTGGCCTGCGCGATCATCGAGCGGGACGGTCTCGTCCTGGCCGCCCGGCGGAGCCGATCCATGCGCATGCCCCTCAAATGGGAATTCCCCGGCGGCAAGATTGAACCGGGGGAGAGCCCGGAGGCGTGCCTCCGCAGGGAGTTGATGGAGGAGATGGCGCTTTGCGTTGCCGCGAAAAGAGCGATGCCGTGCTTGACGCACGAATACCCGGCCTTCACGGTCACCCTGTATCCCTTCGTCTGCGAGATCCTCTCCGGGGAGGTGACCCTGAACGAACACCGGGCCGTCGCCTGGCTCAAACCGGAGGAATTGCCGGCCCTCGATTGGGTCGAAGCGGACCGAACCCTCGTCGCAACGTACCGGCGAGACGTCACCGGAACGGATGTCGCGGTGTGATATGAAACCGGAATTTCAGAAAGGAGGAAAATACCATGATGGAGATCTGTGATCGGAATCCGAACAACGAGAGAAGTCTCTCCCGGAGAATGTTTCTGAAGGTCGGCGGGTGGCTGGTCATGGCGGCGGGGATGTTGAGAATCCCGGGAATTTCCCTGGCCCAGGGAAAGCCGGAGGTGATTTCCGGGAATGTCCGTTTCCCGGGCAAAGCGGGAACGGTAGGCGGGTACCTCTCCCGGCCCGCCGGGACCGGGCCCTTCCCGGCGGTCATCGTGATCCATGAAAACAGGGGGGTCACGGAATATATTCAGGATGTTACCAAAAATCTTGCGCACGAGGGATATGTCGGCCTTTCGGTGAACCTGGTTTCCCGAAGCCTCGGACCCGATTATCCCGGCGGTTCGGATGAAGCCATGAAGGCGCTCGGCCAATTGTCGGATGCGGATGCGATGGCGGATCTGGATGCCGGTATGGCGTACCTTCAAAAACAGCCGGTCGTCTTTACCAACTCCATCGGCTGCATGGGATTCTGCATGGGAGGGAGATTTTCCCTGCTGTTCGCCGAGCACAACAAAGACTTGAAGGCGGCAGTGGTCTTCTACGGCCGGACAATCAACAAAATCAATCCGCTGCAGCCCAAGTCGCCGCTCGATCTGGCGCCGGAGATGGCGGCCCCGCTCCTGGGGAATTACGGGGCAGCGGATGCGGGCATCCCGGTCGACAGTGTCAAACAACTCGAAGAGGCCCTGAGGAAAAACAACAAGACCTTCGACATCAAGGTTTATCCCGAGGCAAAACACGCGTTTCACCGGCAGGGGCCGAATTATCATGCGGAGGCGGCAAAGGACGCCTGGAAGCGGTCCATCGACTGGCTGGCGAAATACCTGAAGAAAGGGTAGGTCGTGGACGGCGAACTGAGCCTGCTGATCAAACCCGTCTCGGCGGACTGCAACATGCGTTGCCGGTATTGTTTTTACCGGCGGCCGACAGACCCCTATCGTTCCGAAGAGCGTCACATCATGGACGATGCGACGCTCAAAACGATGATCTCCGGATACATGAAATCGGCCGGAAGGTGCGCCTCGTTCGGCTGGCAGGGCGGGGAGCCCCTTCTGGCCGGCATCGATTTTTTTCGGCGGGTGGTAAACTATCAACAACGCTACGGCCTTTCGGCACAGATGGTCGGCAACAACCTGCAGACCAACGGCCTGCTGCTCGATGAGGCGTGGGCTAAATTCTTCCGGCAGTATCACTTTTTCATCGGCGTGAGCCTGGACGGTCCGGAGGAACTTCACAACCGTTACCGTCACTGTGCAAACGGGAATGACGGTTTTCAACGGACCCTGAAAGGAATCCACACCCTCAAGGATCAGGGGGTGGAATTCAGCATCCTTTCCGTCGTCAACGATGTGACGGCGAAGAAACCTGCGGAACTCTACGATTTCTTCATCCAAAACGGGCTCGAACGATTGCAGTTCATCCCCTGCCTTGAAACCGACGGCGAAACCGGGAAGGTGCAGGACTACTCGGTCACGGTCGAGGATTACCGGGATTTTCTCTGCACCCTGTTCGATCTCTGGTACAACCACGGCCGGCCGGCGGCCTCGATCCGGCTTTTTGAAAATATCCTGGCCGTCTATCTGGGCCGGGACCCGGAGATCTGCGCCTTCAAGGACCGGTGCGGCAGCTATCTGGTCGTTGAATACAACGGCGACGTTTATCCTTGTGATTTTTTTGTGGAAGATCAATGGATGCTGGGGAATTTGCTGGATACGTCGATGAACGATCTGCTGAAGAAGCGGAAGAGCCGGGAATTCAACAGCCGAAAACGGGAGGGATCAACGGTCTGTAAGTCCTGTGAATGGAATTTCATTTGTCATTTCGGCTGTCCGCATTACCGCCTGCCGGGAGGGGAGAATTATTTCTGCGACGCCTACCGGTCCTTCTTCCAATACACCCGCCGCCGTTTCGAAACCTTGAAAGAGAACCTCCGAAAAGCATGAGGAAGCCGGGCGTTTCCCCGATGTCCCCGCCTTCACGATGGAACCGGTGCTGATCCGATTTAAAGAGAAGACGCCAGGTCCTTGCCTGAAACCCTGTTCAGGATGAACAGGGGAATCACGACGGAGACGATCAGGATCGTCGCGTAGGCGGAGGCGGGGCCGAAGTCGCCGCTTCCGATCCGCTGAAAGATCTCGACGGTCATCGTGGCCCAGGGGCCGTAGTACAGAACGATGGTGCTGCTCAGCTCCGCGAGGGTCGTCACCCACATGATGATCCCCCCGGCGATGATGCCGGGCATCATGATCGGAATGACCACGCGGATAAAGGAGCGCAGGGGCGGCACGCCGAGGTTGATCGAGGCCTCCTCGACGGAGGGGTCGATCTGCTGGAGGAGAGACGAAGTCGTCTTGATCGAGTAGGGCGCCTTCCGGATAAAGTACGCCAGGACGAGGATCATCCATGTCCCGGTGAGGACGATGAACCCCTTGTTGTAGGTGGCCGCGAGCGCGATGCCCTGGACGGTCCCGGCGATCGCCAGCGGCAGCATGACCAGAATGTCCAGCAGGTAGCTCACTGCTCCCCTTTTGCGAACGAGGAGATAGCTCACGACGACTCCGAAAACGATCCCGATCAGGGTCGCCGTCGTCGCCAGGAAGAAAGAGTTGATGATCGGACGCGGGGCGATCGTGAAGGCCCGGATGAAGTTCTCCAGGCTGAACTGCCCGAAGTACATGACCGGCCCCTGGGTCTTCGTGACGGAGGAGACCATGACGACGGCGAAGGGAAAGAGGGCCACGAAGACCACCCCTGCGCAGAAAAGCCAGATCAGAAACGTCGGCAGGGGCCTGAGACGTTTCACGTCGATTGGATTCAGGGAGGTCATGGTGTAGTTCTTCCGCTCGACCCAGTACTTCTGGAAGATCGTCAATCCCAGGGTGATGGCCAGCAGAATCATGCTGAGCGCCCCCGCCATCGCCGGATTCCCCCCCAACTCGCTGATGAATTCGTTGTAGGCCTGTACGGAAAGCACCTTGAAGTCCTCGCCGATCAGGACGGGCACGCCGAAGTTCTCGATGCAGAGGTAGAAGACAACGAGCGCGCCGGAAAGGATCGCCGGTGTGACGACCGGCAGGGTCACGGTGAAAAAGACCCGCAATTTCCCCGCGCCGAGGTTGGTCGCCGCCTCTTCCAGCGAGCGGTCGATCGCATGGATCGCGGCCGAGACCATCAAAAAGACGAAAGGGAAAAACTGGAGCGTGAAGACCAGGACGATCCCCTTCCAGCCGTAGATGCTGGGAATCTCGATTCCGATGCCGTGGAAAACCTTCGCAAAGAGACCGTTTCGGCCCAGCAGGATCAACCAGGCTTCCGCCCCGATGAAGGTCGGCAGGATCAGCGGAAGCGTTCCCAGCGTCCGGATGAGGTTCTTCCCGGGAATCCGGTAGCGGGAGAGGAAGAAGGCAAAGGGGATCCCGATCGCCACCGCGAGGAGCGTCGAGAGGGTGCTCACGAAGAGGCTGTTGCGCAGGCAGCGCATGTAATAGGGGTAGTGCAGGAACGTGGCGTAGCTCTTCAGCGAAAACGCGCCGGTCTCCGGGTCCACGAAGCTCGCCTTGAAAATGAAGAGGATCGGGTAAAGGACGGCGAAGAAGAGGATCGCGAAGATCGCGACCAGGATGATGTTCCACGCCTGGAAGTGTTTGCGCAAGACCCCCTCCTAATCCCGGATGACGAGCGGACGGTCCGGCGGGAGCCGGTACCGGATGATCTCCCCATCTTTCCGAATGCTCCCCTCGTTGGGATCGTGAACCTCGATGACGATGGGCGTCCCTCCGGGGCCGGAAACGCGGTAGCGGATCATGGATCCCAGGAAGGTGCTGCTGAGGACCGTTCCCGACAGAACGTTCGCCTCTCCGTCGGCTTGACCCGCGACGACGCGGATCCACTCCGGCCGGACCGAAAGGATGATCCGGGCGCCCGAGGGTTTTTCACCGCGGAGGGAGAATTTCTGTCCGGCGGTCTCGGCAACGATCCTGCATTGATCGCCGTCCCAGCCCGTGACATCCATCTCGATGATGTTGCTGCTCCCCATGAACTCGGCAGCGAAGCGGCTCTCCGGACGGTAGTAGATCTCGGCGGGCGTGCCGACCTGCTCCAGGCGGCCGCGGTTGAGAATCGCGATCCGGTCGGAGACGGCCATCGCCTCCTCCTGATCGTGGGTGACGTAGATCGTGGTGATGCCGAGCTTCTTCTGGATCCGCCGGATCTCCTCACGCATGCTGACCCGGAGCTTCGCATCGAGGTTGGAGAGGGGCTCGTCCATCAGCAGGATCTGGGGCGAAATGACGAGCGCCCGGGCCAGCGCAACCCGCTGCTGCTGTCCGCCGCTGAGTTTGCTTGGGGACCGTTTCTCCAGCCCCGCGAGTTGGACGCTTTCGAGGATTTTACCGATCCGCTCGGCGATTTCCGGTTTCGGGATTCTTCGCGCTTTCAAACCATAGGCAATGTTGTCGTAGACGGAAAGATGGGGAAAGAGGGCGTAGTTCTGAAAGACCATTCCGGTTTCGCGCCGGTGCGCGGGGATGTGGTTGATCAAACGCTCGCCAAAGCGGATCTCGCCCGCGTCGGGGTTGTAAAACCCGGCAATCGTCCGCAGCAGCGTCGTCTTCCCGCAGCCGCTGGGACCGAGGAGGGTGAAGAAATCCCCCTCCCCGATCGCCAGGCTGACATCGTCCACGGCCCGGAGCGGACCAAAAAGTTTAGTAATGTTTGTCAGTTCGACGCGCATGAGCCTACTTCGACAGGATGATTTCCTTCCACTTCCGGAGGATCTCCTTTTCGAGCCGGTTGGCCTCCATCGGATCAAAGCCCTTGAGAAGCGTGATTTTCTTCAGGGAGGGGAGCCCCTCCGTGTCCCCGGCATCGAGGCGGGCCGGCCGGCGGGAGTACTTGTTGAATATCTCATCCACGACCTTCTTGCTGATCAGGTAATCAACAAACTTCTTCGCCTCCTCGGGGTGGGGGCAGTTCTTGACGATGCCCGTCGCTTCGGGGGCCATGAAGGCGCCGTCGGCGGGATAGACAATGCCCACGTTCTTGTCGCCGCCGACGATGTAGCGGTGGGCGGCGTATTCCATCGTGACGCCGAGCGGATATTCACCGGCGGCCACCCCCTTGTAGATCAGGCTCGAGCTGTCGAGGATCTTGGCATTGGCGATGAGTTTGTAGAGGCCGTCCCAGCCGTAGAGTTTGTGGATCCCGTAGGCCTGGGCGTAGGCCGATCCCGATTTTTCGGGGTTCGCCATGACAATCTTGCCCTTCCACTTGGGATTGAAGAGGTCCTTCCAGGTTTTCGGCAGCTCGTTGGCCTTGACGAGGGATTTGTTGACCATGATGATCATCACGTGGGCGTTGCTCGCGGTCCAGCGGGCCTCCTTCTCCACGTAGCCGGCCGGGAGAGCCTTCGCCTCGGGAGAACGGTAGGTCTGAAAATTCTCCTTCGCATTCTCCAGGACGGCCACGTCGCCGCTCCAGAAGACATCACAAAGAGGCTTGTCCTTCTCGGCGGCGATCCGCTTCATCGCCTCGCCGGTTCCCAAACGGACAACGGAAACCTTGACACCCGTCTTCGCCTCAAAACCCTTCGACACCAGGTCGAGAAGCTCGGAAGGGTTGGAGGAGTAGAGGACCACCTCCGCCGCCGTCGCGACACCCGAGAACGCAAAGAAAACGACTGAAAGAGTTACCAGAAACTTCATCCAACGTCTGCTCATATGACACCCTCCTTGAACGATATTTTGATTCTCGAAAATCGAAAAAGACCATATACCACGCATGGCGTATTGGCAAGAAAATGTGATGCTGCATCGTGCTTTTACTCTTCCTGCTTCCGGAGATGGTGTTTGATCATCTTGAGCTGGAGCCCCTTCCGGCTCAGCCCCAGCCGTCCGGCGGCCCGGGTGACGTTGCCGTCGCACTCCTCGAGGCAGCGGGCGATGATCTGTTTTTCCGTCTCCTCCATGTGGCTCTTCAGGATGTCCCGTCCGGGCGTTTCCGCCGGGCTGCCGGGTGCTGCCGCGGCTTGCGCGACCTCCGGCGGGACAAGCACCATCGTCAGGAGGGGTTTATCCGCCATCAGAACCATCCGTTCGGTGAGGTGTTCCAACTCCCGGATGTTTCCCGGCCAGGGATAGGCGAGGAGACAGTCCCGGACCTCCGGAGCGAGCCTTTCGATCCGCCGGCCCAGCTTCCGGTTGAATTTCCCGAGGAAATGTTCGGTCAGGGGGAGAATATCCTCCGTCCGCTCCCGGAGCGGCGGGATATGAATCGGGAAGACGTTCAGGCGGTAAAAAAGGTCCTCGCGGAATTTCCCCTCCCGGATGTCCTGTTGAAGATTCCGGTTTGTCGCCGTAATGAGGCGGACATCGACCGAGATCGTCTTCAGGCCGCCGACGCGCTCGAAGCTTTGGTCCTGGATCGCCTGGAGAAGCTTCGCTTGCATGTCCCGCGGAATCTCCCCGACCTCGTCGAGGAAAAGGGTCCCCCGATGGGCCAGTTCGAACTTCCCCGGTTTTGCCGTTACGGCGCCGGTGAACGCCCCCTTTTCGTATCCGAAGAGTTCGCTTTCCATGAGATTCTCGGCGATGGCGGCACAATTGATCTTGATGAAGGGTTGATCTTTCCGGACGCTCTGCCGGTGGATGGCGCGGGCGATCAGTTCCTTGCCCGTTCCCGTTTCCCCCGTAATCAGAACGGTCGTCATCGCCGGCGCGACCTTCCGGATGATCTCGTGGATCTCAGCCATGTGGCGGCTCTCGCCGACGATTCGATAGGGATCGGTCTCGTCCGCCGCGGCCGAAAGGTCGTGATCGTCCAGTTGCCGGGTCTTGACCGCCTTCAGGATGACGGTTTTGAGTTCGTCCTGTTCGAACGGTTTGGTAAGGTAATCGAAGGCCCCTTTCTTCAACGCGTCCACGGCGTTCGCCACGGTGCCATGGGCGGTCAGGATGATGACGGGCAGGGACGGGTCGTCCTGAATGATCCGGGCAAGGAGGCCCATGCCGTCGAGCCGCGGCATCCGGAGATCCGTAGCGACGGCGGCGATCTTCTCTTCCTTCAGGACCTGCAGTGCCTCCAGGCCGTCCGCGGCCGTAGTCACTTCATAGCCCTCCTTTTTCAGCATGGCCTTGAGGACCAGGCGCATGTTCAGTTCGTCGTCCACGACGAGGATCTTTGCTTTCTTCGGGCCGTCGCCGTCCTTTTCTTTCAATTCCCGCGTGATTTCCATTCTCTGTCCCCAGTGTTTTCAGGCTGTTCAAAAATGCTCAGATGCAAGGCCCCCGAAATCCTGAGCCGTGAGGCGTACTTGCCGGTACGTTGAACGGATCAGGATGAGGGAAACGCCGCAGATGAGCGTTTTTCAACAGCCTGCTATCGCACCGTTTCGAGGCGGATATAGAAGATTGTCCCCTGGCCGGGGATCGACTTCACCCGGATCCGCCCGCCGTGATTCCGGATGATCCGCCGGCAGACGGCCAGCCCCAGCCCGACTCCGCGCTCCTTGGTCGTGAAGAAGGGGGTGAAAATCTGTTTGAGTGTCTCGCGGCGGATCCCCGGACCCGTATCCCGGATGGAAACGGCCACGGCGTCGCCCGCGTCGCTTTCGATCCGGGATGTCCGGATCGTTAATGTGCCGCCCTCCGGCATCGCCTCGACGGCGTTCAGGGCGATGTTCAGAACAACCTGGTGGATCTGCTCCTGATCCATCGGAACCGGCGGCAGATGCGGATGAAGTTCCAGTTGGATATGGATCCCGGCCGCACGGTTGTCCGCTTCGATCAGGGCCAGGGCCTTTTCGATCACCGCGTTGATCGGCCGTGGGCGAAGCTCCGGCAGGTATGGGCGCGCATAATCGAGAAACTGCGAAACGACCCGGTTCAGCCGGTTCACCTCTTCGGTAATTACGTCGAGCAGTTTCCGCTGCTCCTCTCCCTCAACTTCCGAGCGGAGGACCTGGGCGGCTCCCTTGATCGACCCCAGGGGGTTCCGGATCTCGTGGGCGAGGACGGGGGCCATCTTCTCGAGAAGAAGCGCCTTTTCCCGTTCCAACGTCTCGTCCAGATCGTAAGGGGAGGTGAAGACGTCCTTGATCTCCGGGTAAATCGTCGTGAGCAATCGCTTCAGAATGACCTGAAAAGGGACGATGGCGATGACGATCAGGAAGGAGACCATGAAGACGAGCGTAAACGGCGGAGTCGAACCTTTCCCGAAAAAACCGATGACGAGGTAGAAAACAATGGTTGTGAAGAGGGTGACGATCAGGATCACCAGGGCGCGGGTCGTCAGGTCGTGGAGTTCCGTCAGGTGGGGGTGGGTGATCATGATCAGGATGAAATAAAGGATGCCGGCGCAGACAAGGTTGAACAGCGGCGGGATGCTGTAGGTGGCGATCGCTGCGGTGCAGGCGATGATCAGGTAGACGAGGCGCTTCTTTTCCGCACCCGCCGCCTTTTTTTTTACATAGGCGATCAGCGAGAGATAGCACAACAGCAGAACCGCTTCCGCGTAAAGGTACATGAACGTTCCCAGGTATTTCCAAGCCGCAACCGGTGTGAAGAGGAGCGCGGCGAATCCGGCGCTGAACAGGAGCGTGGTGCGGACGTCCCGCCTCCGGATCAGGGTCTGCTCCCGGCAGAAATCCCTGCTGAAGTTGATCGTGAGCGGGGGGATGGCGAGGAGCCCCAGACGCTCGACGAGATGCCAGGCGCCGGAATGGAAGAACGGGCTGAAGAAGACGCCTCCCTTGTGAAAAGCGATTGCCAGACAGAGGGCGGCGAAGGAGAGCTGCAGCGGCTCCCGCTTTTTGTTGATTATCAGCGCAACGGACACCGTGATGCCCACCGCTGTCAGCATGAAGATTTCCATAGAAAATGCATACCGTAATCCCCGGATGGAAGTCAAGAAGGGTAAGCGGCGCTGCGTAGCGGGCTTCGCACCCCGGCCGGTCATTACGCACCCCGGGGCCTTGTCTTCGGGGCGGCGACCCCGGCCGGCGGCGACGGTTTTAAAAGGGAATCCATGCCAACGGGGCGTCCCGGCTGTGCTTTTTCGGTATCTGCGGCTCCCGACAACGTTATGGCACGGTTGATGCTCATTCCCGTGTAACCGACCGCCGCGGGCGCCGGCCGGGAAACGACCGATCAAGGGGTTTTCATGGATTTCAATCTGAGTGAAGAGCAGAAACAATACCTGGACACGGTGCGCCGCTTCGTCGGCCGGGAGATCTCCTCCCGCATTCTGACCCTGGAGAAGGGGCACGCCTTCCCGTTCGATATCATCCGGAAGGCCTGGGATCTCGGAATTCTGAACCTCTCCATTCCGGAGTCGGTCAAAGGCTACAGCCTCGATCTGATCTCGACAGCCCTGATCATCCGCGAACTCTCTTACGGGGACAGCGGCATCGCCACATCGGCCATGTGCAACGATCTGGCCAATGCCGTGATCGGCATGCACGGCACCGAAGCGCAGCAGCAGGCCTTCCTCGCCCCCTTCGTGGAGAGGCCGCTCCTGGCCTCCTTCTGTCTGACGGAACCCTGGGCGGGCTCCGACAATTCCGCGATGACGACCTGCATCCGGAAAGGAAAGGACGGGAAATACCGGCTCAACGGGACGAAGTGTTTCATCACGAACGCCTCCTTCGCATCGCAGTTCACCGTTTTTTGCAAGGTCGGCAAACCCGCCTCCCCTTTTATCGCCTGTGTCGTCGTTCCCGCCCCGGCCGTGAAACCCGATACGGCGGATACCGGCTCTCCGGCCTGCCGGGAAATCCCGCTTCCCTGCGGGGGGCGGATCTTGATCGGCAAGCCGGAGGACAAGCTGGGGCAGCGCCTCTCCAACACGGCAGCCGTGACCTTCGAGGACATTGAGATCGGCGATGACCAGATCATCGGCGACCGGCGGCTCGGCTTCCAGTACCTCACCGACGTCCTGGACTACGCGCGGCCGATGGTGGCCGCGATCGGCGTCGGCCTCGCCCGGCGCGCGCTGGACGTCACCCTCGCCTACACGCGAGAGCGCCGTCAGTTCGGCCAGCGGATCTGCGACATGCCGGTTGCCCGCGAGACCCTGGTTGCGATGTGGAAACGGGTCGAACTGGCGGAAATGGCCCTGATGAAGGCTGCTTTCCTTGTCCAGGAAGGGGCGCCCGACCGGGGCGTTTACGCATCGCTTGCGAAGAACATCGCTGCGGAGGCGGCCGTCTTCTGTACGACGGAAGGGTTGCACCTCCACGGTGGATACGGCTTCATGATGGAATACGAGATCGCGAAGCTGATCCGGGACGCGCAGATCATCGACATCTACGAGGGGGTCCGGGAGGTCCAGAACATGATCATCGGCCGGGAGCTGGTCTGATGCTCTACCTGCACGGCATCGGCCATTTTCATCCGGAGAACGTCATCACGAACCGGTTCCTGGAGGAACTCGAAATCGGGACCGATGAGGCCTGGATCCTGGAACGGGTCGGGATCCGCGAGCGACGGACGGTACTCCCGCTCGATTATATCCTTCGGACGAGGAACCGCGATCCGCGGGCGGCCCATGAGGCGAGCCTTTACCGGAATGCCGAAACGGCGGCGGCCGCGGCGAAGATGGCGATCGCCCGGGCGGGCCTCGGACCTGACGACATCGGTCTGGTCATTTCCGGTTGTTGCGCTCCCGAGCGCACGACACCGGCGGAAGCGGCCACGGTGGCCGCGGAACTGGGGATCGACGCGCCCTGTCTCGATGTAAACTCGGCCTGCACCACCTTCGGGATGCAGATCGACCTGATCGACCGAATGGCAGCGAACCGCCTCCCGCCGTTTGTCCTTGCCGTTCAGCCGGAAAACTTCACCCGTTCGATCGACTTTGGCGACCGCTCTTCGGCCGTTCTGTTCGGAGACGGGAGCACGGCCGCTGTGCTGTCGGCGACGGTCAAAGCGCGGGCGGCCTTTTTGAAATCCTCATGCGGGACGAACGCGAAGGCATGGCAGAAGGTAATGATTCCCCATTCGGGCCATTTTTGCCAGGACGGCCACGCCGTTCAGGGGTTCGCCATCCGCCGGATGACGGAATCCGTCCGCAGCCTCAGGGAGGCCTCGGGAAACGACGATGGACGGAGCAACGGCGGACGTTTTCGCTTCATCGGCCACCAGGCAAACCTGGGGGCCCTCCGGACCGTTTGCGAACGGGCCGGGATTGCGAGTGAGGAACACTGGAGCAACGTAGAGCAGTTCGGAAACACGGGCGCCGCGGGAGGATCTTCCGTGCTGAGCGAACACTGGGAGGAGCTCCGGCCCGGCGACCGCGTGGCGGTCTGTCTCGTCGGCGCCGGCCTGACCTGGGTTCATCTGTTGTTGGCCGTGGAGGGGAAACCCTGCCCCGGCGGCTTTGGAAAAAGTGAATATCTCGAGAAAGCGATCTTGTGAAATGCGCAACAGGTTCCGGATGAGGATAAGATGACCTACGAAGAATTTCAGAAGCGCTCCCATTTCGGACAGCAGGATCTGATCGCCTTCGCCTACGGGACCCTGGTGGACGATCCCCCGCAGGGCTTCGCGGCCCGCCTGCCGGCGCCGCCGTTTCTGATGGTGGATCGGGTCAGCGAGATCAGCGAGGATGGACGCAGGGGGAAGATCACGGCGGAGCAGGATATCCGCCTCGACGCTTGGTACTTCCAGTGCCACCTTCCTGCCGATCCGGTTCAGCCCGGCTGTCTCGGTGTGGACGCGATTTGGCAACTCCTCGGCTTCTTCTGCGTCTGGCGGGGGGCGCTCGGGTCCGGGCGGGCGCTCGGCTGCGGGGAGGTGGTCTTCAGCGGCCAGATCCGCCCGTTCAACCGCCTGGCGCGTTACGAAATCGACATCCGGCGTTTCACCAGCCTTAAGGAGTCGGGGGCGGCGATTGTGATCGGGGAAGGAAGGGTCTTTGTCGACGGCGATCTGATCGCGGAGATTCATGAGGCGAGAACGGGCCTGTTCCGGGGAATCGCCTATCCGGACTACCCCCGCCAGTCGGCCAACAGTGTAGGCGGCCTAATGAATAAATAGGGCGCTGTCCCTATTTAAAAAGGATGCGGGATGAATGCAAAAAAGGTGGCGGTGGTGACTGGGGGCGCGACGGGAATCGGCGCGGCCTGCGTGCGGGAGCTGGCGGCAAGAGGTTGCCGGGTGGGGATTCAATACCGGTCAAGCGGTGAGGCCGCGGCACGCCTACTCGCGGAGATCGGCGACGGATTTCTCCTCGCGGCGGACCTGACCGACATCGACCGGATTGAGGCGATGATGGAAAGTCTGAAGGCGCACACGGACCGCCTCGATATCCTCGTGAACAACGCCGGAATCTCCATCAACGCGGACATGCAGCGAATGCGGATCGAGCAGTTCGACGCGCAACGCGCGGTCCTGCGGGGCGCCTGGCATCTGACGAAGCGCATCCTCCGGCAATATATGCTCCGCGCCGACTGCGGGCGGATCATCAACATCTCCAGCGTCGTCGGCCATACGGGGAACGCCGGCCAGATTCCCTATGCGATGGAGAAGGCAGCCATGGACGGGCTGACAAAGTCGCTCGCCCGGGAGCTCCGGGGGCGCGGCATCCTGGTCAATTCGGTCGCCCCCGGGTTCATTGCGACGGAAATGACCGCCGGTCTGCCCGAAGAGGTTCAGGCCGGGATCCTCGCCGGGATCCCCCTCGGCCGGATGGGGCGGCCCGAGGAGGTAGCGGAGGTGGTCGGATTTCTGGCTACGGCCGGTTCCTATATCAACGGCACGGTGATTCATGTCAATGGAGGGTTGTATGGAGGCTGATCGTTTCATGCGGGAGAGGATTCTGGAGATGGTGCCCCAGCGCCATCCCTTCCGTTTCATCGAGGATATTCTGGAACTGGACGAGAAACACATCGTGGGCGTCTACCGGTTCGGCAGCGATGAATATTTCTACCGGGGTCATTTCCCGGGACTTCCCATCACCCCCGGGGTGATCCTGATCGAGACGATGGCCCAGACCGGCGTCGTGGCCTTCGGTCTTTACCTCAATCTGATCCGGGGGAAGAATGAAAAGCGGATCGATGATCCCGTCACGTTGTTTGCATTTGCGGAAACAGTGGAGTTCAGCGGCGTGGTCCGCCCCGGCGACCTGGTCATGATCACCGGGCGGAAGGTCTATTTCCGCGGAAACCAGATCAAGGTCGACTGCTCTCTGACCCGACCGACCGGAGAGGAAATCTGCTCCGGCGTCCTGGCAGGCAAGGGGATCACGCGGGCGCAATTGAAGATCTCCGCAGAAGGCCGCGGAGAATCTTCGATCCTCGAAAGGAACAGCCCCGAACTTTCCGGCTCGCAACCCCCGCGGCAAGCCGCGGGGAACGAACTCACAGACGGATTCACAGGGAAACGGGAGAGAAATTCCGTTTTGCCGATGGTGGGCCGCACGGCGGGAGAGGCGGGATGATAAGGCGCAGGGTGGTCGTTACCGGGATGGGAGTGGTGGCGCCGAACGGCCACGGGCTGGAGCGGTTCGCTCAGGCCCTCCGGGAAGGGCGTTCGGGCATCCGACTTATCCCAGAATTGGCGGAGCTGAATTTCTCCTGCCGGGTGGGCGGCGTCCCGGAGGGGTTTGACGCGATCCGACAGCGCTATTTCGATCACGAGAAGCTCCTCTCAATCAACGACAACATCGGTTACGCCTCCGTGGCGGCCGTGGATGCCTGGTGCGATGCGGGTTTCACCGTCCCCGAGGCCGAAGACGACCGCTTGAATTGGGAAACCGGCGTGATTGCCGGCTCCGGAATCGGCGGGATGGACACGATCTCCCGGACGGTGGTCCCGATGGTCAACGCGGGAAACGTCCGGCGGATGGGGAGCCGGATCGTCGAGCAGGTGATGAACAGCGGGACAAGCGCGCGGATCGCGGGGCTGCTGGCTCTGGGAAACCAGGTAACGTCGAATTCCTCGGCGTGCAGCACAGGAAACGAGGCGATCATCGAGGCGACGGCGCGCATCCGGCTCGGACTGGCCGTCCGGATGCTGGCGGGCGGCTCGGAGGGGGCGTCTCCCTACATCTGGTCGGGTTTCGATGCGATGCGGGTGATCTGCCGGAAGTTCAACGACCGTCCGGAAGAGGCATCCCGGCCGATGAGCGCGACCGCCGCCGGTTTTGTCCCCGGCGCGGGCGGGGCTTTTCTTCTGCTGGAGGAGCTGGAATCGGCCATGGAGCGCGGGGCGCGGATCTACGCCGAGGTGCTGGGCGGAACGGTCAATTGCGGCGGCCACCGGATGGGAGGTTCCATCACCGCCCCAAACCCGGAGGGGGTGAAGCGGTGCATCCGCGGGGCCGTGGCCGACGCCGGTGTCGATCCCGGCGAGATCGACGCGATCAACGGCCACCTGACGGCGACCTACGCCGATCCGATGGAAGTGAAGAACTGGTCGGCCGCCCTGGAGCGGGGTCCGGAGAATTTCCCCTGGATCAATTCAACCAAGTCGATGATCGGCCACTGCCTGGGGGCGGCCGGCGCGATCGAGTGCGTGGCCGTCGTCCTGCAACTACGGGACGGATTTTTGCACCCGTCGCTCAACTGCACGGATCTCCATCCCGAGATCGCACCCTTTGCGGACAGAATCCCGCATTCGGTCGTTTTGTGCCCGGATCTCAAGGTTGTCGCCAAGGCCGGTTTCGGCTTCGGCGATGTGAACAGTTGTCTGATTTTCCGAAAATGGGAAGCGTGATTTTTTAATTCAAGGAGGATATGCCATGAGTGAAGAACAGATCACCAAGAAGATTATCGAAATCCTGAGGGGGTATGTGAAGGATTCCGCCCTTCTGGAGAAGGCAACACAGGAGACCCACATCCTCAAGGACCTGAAGGTCAACTCGGCGCGCCTCGTGGACATCATCATCAAGTGCGAGGATGTGTTCGGAACTTCGATCGACGACGATGATGCCGACCGGATCGCGACAATCGGAGACGCCGTGCTGCTGATCCGGCAGAAGGCGGCGTAAAGATCGGTCATGGAAAGACGGAATCGTCTTCTCCTCGGTTTGCAGTACATTCTGGGGCGAATCGCCATCATTGCGACGGCGCCGCTCTGCTTCCTCTTTGTCCGCCTGATGGGCTACCGCATCCACGATTTGAAGCGTATCCGGAACGAAATCAAGCGCATGTATCGGGAGCACGAGGGGCCCTGGATTGTCTGCCCGAACCACCTGACCATGATCGACTCGCTCGTGATCAGTTACGGGATGGCGTCCCTCGGGGATCATATCCGCCATTTCCGGCGGATTCCTTGGAATCTGCCGGAACGAAAGAATTTTCAGCGGAACCCGTTTCTCGCCCTCCTGTGCTATCTGCTGAAGTGCCTGCCCGTCGACCGAGGCGGAAGCCGCGAAGAGCTCCAGCGGCTCCTCGAAAAGTGCTGCCGGGTTCTGGGTTGGGGGCAGGGATTGATGATTTTTCCGGAAGGGGGGAGGTCGCGGACGGGGAGGGTAAACCGGGAGAACTTCTCCTACGGGGTCGGCCGCTTTGTGGAAGAATGCGGCCGCTGCCGCGTGATGCTCATCTATCTCCGGGGCGACGGGCAGGATACCTACGGGACGTTTCCCCGCTTTGGGGAACGTTTTAAGATGGCCGCGGAGGTCTTCGATCCGGGAAGGGTGGAAGGCGGAGGGCTCCGACTCCAGCGGGAATACGCCCGGAGGATCGTCGAGCGTCTCGCCGCCCTGGAGGAGGCCTGCATTGTCTCCCGTGGGTAACGACGTCGTCGATCTTGCGGCGCCCGGGAACATCGGCAAAAGCAGCGACACCCGCTTCTGCCGGCGGGTTTTCACCGCGGAGGAACGGAACTGGATCGCCGGGGCGGCCCTTCCCGACGCGCTCCTCTGGGCAATCTGGGCGGCAAAGGAGGCGGCCTACAAGGCCGTCAGCCGCGACAACCCGGCGGTCTGTTCTATCCCGCGCCGATACAAAATAAACGGGGACAGCTCCCGATTTATTTTTCGCGGGGAAGTGAATTACCCCGCCGACGGGGTGGGGCATCTCAAAGAAAGGGATGAGAGGGATTGCAGCCCCCTTTCCCCCGCTCCGTATTCATCCCCGCCCACGGGACGGGGTATTCTGCGGGAGAACTTCATCAATCGGGAGTTTTCCCTGTTTATTTCCACCCCCCGGGGAGAGCTGGCGCTTCGGATCGATGCGACGAAAGAACGGGTTCATGCCGTGGCGGCCGAATCGGAGGTCGACATTGCCCGGCTTTGCCGGCGCGTGGATTGTCTCGACGGCGCCGGCGAACCCTCGGCGTTCGTCCGGAAGAATCTCCTCCGGGAAATCGCCCGGAGCATCGGTTGTTCTGCCGGCGACCTTCACATTGCCAAGGATCAGGCCGGTCCCGGCGCCCCCCGGGTGCTGTTGCGCCACCGATTGCTCACCACAGAGATCAGCCTCAGCCACGACGGCCGGTTTGCGGCCTTTGCTTTTGATCCCATTGCGTTGATTCCTGCCTTTAAAATCCGGATGGAACCGTAACCCCGCTGACGGAATCGGTCGCTTCAGCCGAGGCCGATAATCATCTTCCGGTCTTCTTTCTTCGGTTCGCTGGAAAACAGGTTATCCCAACAGACACAATAGCAGTTACAATCGTGGGATCGGCGGGCGTATTTTCGAACGCATCCACCTTGACAGAAGGGGTGTTTTTCATTATAAGTTAGCAAAGTCCTTGGAACGACCGCATTCTAACCACTGCCGGCGTATCGGCTCCATTTATCGAAACGGTTATCTCTTGCAGAAGTCAGAGGAGGGGAATGATGGAGGCACTGCGGGAAGAGGAACTCAGGCAAATTCGGCTTTTCCAGTCGGTGGAGCTCGACGCGATCAAGGGAATTCTCGATGCCTGCACCATCCGGAATCTGGATGCGGGAGAGATGCTCATCACTGCGGGGCAGGATAACCGGACCGTCTACTTCCTGCTCGAAGGCCATGTCCAAATCCATCTCACCTCAATCCAGGACCCACCGACGGCGACTCTCGGTCCCGGGGAGAGCGTCGGTGAGATGTCCGTGATCGACCATAAGCCGGCATCGGCCTTCGTCGTGGCGATTGACCCCGTTCGTCTCCTTGTGATGGAAGAGGAGATCCTCTGGTCCCTGGTTCAGTCCTCCCATGCCGCCGCCGGCAATCTGCTGATCGGGCTTTCCAGCCGTCTCCGGCACGCCGATGCCGTAATCTCCGAAAATCGGGAGACGGAACAGGATTACCGGTGCCATGGCACGGTCGACGCCCTCACCGGTCTGCACAATCGCTACTGGCTGGAGATACTCCTCGATCGGCAGGTTCAGCGATCGGCCATGGACGGCCTGCCCCTTTCCCTGATCATGATTGACATCGATCACTTCAAGACCTTTAATAACCATTACGGCCGCGCCTATGGGGATCACGTACTCTATGCAGTGGCGCATACGCTGTCGGATCACCTGCGTCCGACCGAGATCATCGCCCGTTATGGCGGCGATGAGTTTGTCGTTATCCTCCCCGACACGGGGATTGAAACGGCCAGGGATATCGGTGAACGGCTCCACCGGGAGGTGATGGATGCGGTGCCCGTCACGCCGAACGGGAGCTCCATTCCCCATCCGACGATTTCCATCGGCCTGGCGATGCTGAAGGCGGGACAGACGGGAAAGGATCTGCTGGCCGAGGCCGATCAGGCCCTCTCCCGTACAAAAAGCGAGGGCCGGAGCCGCATCGCCGGGTGACATATTCGTTTTTCCAATCCTATTGTAGATTCTTTTGAAGCTACCGCCCTCAGGCTGAGGCTTCCCGGTACGGAAGTTGTCTGTTTTTTATTGCGCCCCTTCTCCCCGTTTATGAGGCGGGGCATGCGGGATGCGCTCCCGGTCGATAAAGGCGTAGAGGCGCCGGATCTCCTCGGCCCAGCGTTCGCTCTCCGGGGTCTCCAGGATGAGCGGTATGCCGTTGAAGCGGTTGTCGTTCATGATCAGGCGGAAAGGTTCCATCCCCAGTTTTCCCTGCCCGAGCGGCGCATGCCGGTCGACGCGGCTTCCAAACTCCGCCTTTGAATCGTTCAGATGGACCCCCCGGAGATAGCGAAAACCGATGATGCGGTCGAACGCCGCCATTGAGGCGGCAAAGGATTCCGGCGTCCGGAGATCATACCCGGCGGCAAAGGCGTGGGCGGTGTCGAGGCAGACGCCGACCCGGTTTTGATCTCCGACGCGCTCGATGATCCGGGCGATCTGTTCGAAACGAAACCCGAGGTTGCTTCCCTGTCCCGCGGTGTTCTCGATGACGGCGGTCACCCCCTCGGTTTCGGCAAGCGCCGCGTCGATCGATCCGGCGATCCGGGCGAGACACGTATCTTCGGAAGAAACCCGTAGATGGCTCCCGGGATGGAAGTTGAGGAGCGTGATGCCGAGGACCTCGCAGCGGCGCATCTCCGCGAGGAAGGCGGCGCGGGACTTCGCCAGGGCCTCCTCCTCCGGGTGGCCGAGGTTGATCAG
>DIWG01000062.1:77769-96170 GCA_002423465.1 Syntrophaceae bacterium UBA6112
CCGCCGCATTCCGGGGCGCCTGGTCGACACCGCCCGTCGCGCTCACATGCGCGCCCACGTGCTTCATTCCCTTCTCCACGGATTATGTCCCCCATTGAAGCTCCCCGCAGCAAGTTGCGAAGAATCTTCGATCCTGAAGCGGATCATTTTCATTCACCCTTTCCTTCGATAAACTCAGGACAGGCCGAGTTCACCCTTCGACAGGCTCAGGGTGACATCCCCCACTTTTTACAAGGTCTTCATAACCTTGTGCAAGAAAGTTTGCAAATTTTCATGCTTTTTCTGTATAATGCCGCCGCCGGGGATTTCGCCCGTGAACCCTGGCGAGAGTTTTGACCATTGTCATTCCGAGGAGCGTTCGTGACGATAAATTTATACGATTTCAAATATTTCAAGATTTCTCCCTTCAGTCGAAATGACATTATTGACAGTTATTCACAGCTCTCCGGGCGGGCGAAAAGTCGGCCGAAAGAGTACCGTTTTTGGAACCAACGGAAGTCCAATCATCGATCAAGGAGGTAGACAAGACATGGCAAAGAAATTCAAGGGATCGCAGACGGAGAAGAACCTGCTGGCATCCTTCGCCGGGGAGTCCCAGGCGAGAAACCGTTACACCTATTTCGCCAGCGCCGCCCGGAAGGAAGGATACGAGCAGATTGCGAACATCTTCGCCGAGACGGCGGAAAACGAGAAAGAGCACGCCAAGGTGTTCTTCAAGCACCTGCAGGGGGGCGAGGTCGAGATCACGGCGGGCTATCCCGCGGGCGTGATCGGGAAGACAAAGGCCAACCTCGAAGCCGCCGCCGCCGGCGAGAAGATGGAGTGGACGACCCTCTACGCGAACTTCGCCAAAATCGCCAAAACGGAAGGTTTCTCCGAGGTGGCCCGCTCGTTCGAGCAAATCGCCAAGGTGGAAAAGTTTCATGAGGCGCGCTATCGGAAGCTGATCGAGAACGTGACGAAGAAGCAGGTCTTCAAGAAGAATAAGGCGGTGAAGTGGCACTGCATCAACTGCGGTTACATCTTCGAGGGGACGAAACCCCCGAAGGAATGCCCGGCCTGTAAGCATCCGCAGTCCTACTACGAGGTGCTGGCGGAAAATTATTAGGATTCGGTCCGGCCATCGGGGATCAGGTCTTTACTGTAAAGACCTGATCCTCCTGATCTTTTCCCACGGCTCCACATCTCCTTCACATATCTTGAAGAGCGGATGAAGATCCGGTTCGTCGGCTTCCGCCAGAACAAGGCGGGTCTTGACGTCGCGGACGGCAAGCTTCCCGAGCAGATGCTCCTTCTCATAGAGGACCTGACCCCGTGTGACGGGGATCGCCGAGACGTCACAGCGGGAACCGATCTTCGCCGGATTGAAGCGATAGCCCCGTCTCGCCGCCTCGCAAAAGATTTGCCTCAAGTAAACCGTGATCGCCGCCGCGGGTTCTACGTGGTTTTGGAAACGGATCAGTTGCGGGTGGCGCCGATATCCGCGGGTCTCCCCCCGGAGGACGGCCTGCGCCAGCAGCGCCTCCCGCCAGAGGGCGACCAGCCCCGCCCGGTCCAGATATTTCGGATGCAGTGTCCAGAGGCGCATGATATTTCTCGTCGCCGATGCTCCTCGAAATGATAAAATTCAAAGCTCTTGCTATGCCTTGAAAAAGAGGGGATTGGGGGATTTGAGCGCATTTCTCGTATCGACGACGGGGACGTTGAGGGAGGCGAAATCGAGATCCCGGTATTCGTCATGCGCGGTGGCGATCAGGATCAGGTCGCAGCCGCCGTCGATCGGCTGCGACCGGCGGCCGGCGTATTTCGCATACTCCCGGGAAGGGCGGATGACGGGGATGCAGGGGTCGTTGTAGCCGACTTCGGCGCCGAGCGCCTCCAGCTTTTCCATCAGGCGGTAGGAAGGGGATTCCCGGTCGTCGTCCACATTGGCCTTGTAGGCGAGGCCCAGGATCAGGATTTTTGAGCCTCGGAGGTGTTTGCCGACGGCATTGAGCGCCTTCATGACCTTCAGCACGACATAATCGGGCATCCCGGTGTTGATCTCGCCCGCCAGCTCGATGAATCGCGTGTTGAATTCAAATTCGCGCGCCTTCCAGGTCAGGTAAAACGGGTCGATGGGGATGCAGTGGCCGCCGAGGCCCGGACCGGGATAAAAGGCCTGGAAGCCGAAGGGTTTGGTCTTCGCGGCCTCGATCACCTCCCAGACATCGATGCCCATCCGATCGAAGAGCATTTTCAGCTCGTTGACCAGCGCGATATTCACGGAACGATAGATGTTTTCCAGAAGTTTGGCCGCTTCGGCGACGCGGGGCGACGAAACGGGAACGGTTCGCTCGACGATGGCGCCGTACATGGCCGTCGCGGCGGCAAGGCAGGCCGGTGTGTAGCCGCCGACGACCTTGGGGATCGTCCGCAAGCCGAAATCCTGGTTGTTCGGGTCTTCCCGCTCCGGCGAAAATGCCAGGTGGAAGTCCCGCCCGGCGACAAGGCCGCCCTTTTCCAGAATCGCGCGGACATCCTGGTCGGTGGTTCCGGGATAGGTGGTGGATTCGAGGACGACCAGTTGGCCCTTGCGAAGATATTTCGCGATGGTTTGCGCCGTGTTGAACACATAGCGCATGTCCGGTTCCCGGTTTTTGTTCAACGGCGTGGGAACGCAGATGATGATGCAGTCCATCTCCCGCAGCAGCGAAAAATCCGTCGTCGGTGAAAATGGGGCGGCAACAATACCCGCCAGGACGGCGGAGTCGATGTGCCGGATATAGCTCTTCCCCCGGCGGAGCATCGATACCTTCTCGGCATCCAGGTCAAAGCCCGTGACATTGAAGCCCGCGCGGCAGAATTCGATCACCAGTGGCAGTCCGACATAGCCCAAGCCGAGGACGCCGATTCGGGCGGATTTGGTATGGATTTTATCCAGCAAGTTCATTGCATCTCCTGTAAATATCTAAATAGATTGGTATAATACCAATTTCTTCTCTCGGCGGTCAGGTCTTGGGATTTGAATTTGATTTCAAAATTCAAATCCCAAGACCTGACCCCCATAACTTCATCATTTCAGGAAAGACCAGAAACCACTCTTTTTTTTGCGCTCCTCGATGGGAAGCGGGTCGACGACGGGCACGGGTTCGCCGCGCAGGATGTGGCGAGGGGTGTCCAGAACCATCCGCTGCGCTGCCTCTGTCCCTACAAGCCCTTCGACGACGCGGCGCGCCTCGGAGAGAATCGGTTTGCGCATCCGGAGACCGTGGCTGTCGGTGACCAGCATGTGGACAAGCCGGCGCTCGACCAGAAAAACCGCAAATTCCCGGATCTCCTCGGCAAACTCCTCTTGAAGGCTTGCCGCCGTGATCTGTGTGAGGATCCCCGCCTCCACCCAGTCGAAGAGGCGCCGGGGGTTCTCCCGGATGATCGGATTCCGCTCCACATGGCTCAAAATCGGCCGGAAGCCCGCGATCTGGAGATCCCAGAAGAATTCCCCAAGGTTGTCGGGGAGGATCTCATCCGGAAGTTCCAGCAGAACATAGCCGGCGTCGTTCAGCGTGAGGAGTTCACCGCTCTTGACCCGCTGCGGAAGGCTCATGTCGATCCGGAGTTCCGCCCCGGGATGGACGTCGAGCGGGATCTGTTTGTCGGCCAGGCGCTCCTTCAGTTCGGCGACACGATCGAGAATGATTTCACGGCTGTTGTCATATTTCCCCAGGACCCAGTGGGGGGTGCAGACCACCTCCGTAATGCCGTCCCCTGAGGCGACCCGGGCCATCGCGATCGCTTGGTCCCAATCGGCAGCCCCGTCATCAAGCGCCGGCAAAATGTGGCTGTGCATGTCGATCATCATGATTCTCTTCTCTCGGGTGTCAGTCCTGCATAAAAGATGGAGCCCCGCTCTTTCGGTTACATAACGGACAGGATCGACAATCTTCGATCCATCAATGGCGCACTTGGTTCCGATATGAAAAAGGGGGGGGTGACCTCCCCCTCCCCTGAAAGCCCTAAACAATCACAGCCAAGGGATTGATCCCCAACCCTTGGAAAGGAATCATCCTTTGCGCCTTGGGGCCTGGGCACACAGCGAATAGCCGCTGTGCGGCTATTGTCCCCTTCCAAGACCCGGCCTGCCGCCGGCTAACGCGGAACAGCAGAAGCCGGCCCGACCCCCTTGCCGGTAAAGACTCCCACTTTTTTGTTGGTTCCGATAAAGCCCCCCCTGCCCCAGCCGTAGAAATTTATGGCCTGACCGTCGAGCGAACCCCCGCCGCTCTTTAGGTCAGCCGCCCACCGTCCATGCAACAATCCCGTAGATTCCCAGGCTGTGATCTGGAATTGGGCGCTCAAATGTTTCCCCGTAAGAAACACAGGGTCTCCGCCTGCGATGGGTTTGGCAATATAGCTGCCGGCAATGAGCGGGGAGGTCCAGAATCGTACATCGCCTGTGGAGTATCCGTAAAAGGCGATCGGCACCACAAGGCTGTTTATGCCGTTCACCGGCTTCAAGGGTTTTACATATTTCAGAACGTCCGTCCCGAATTGCACGTAGGGGATATTCAGTTCCGCCAGTTTGCCTTTATCGCTGACGAGCAAGAGATGGTATCTGTCCAAATCAATCCACGACCCGGCCAGGACGGCGTTCCATTCCCCGCTTGTCTTCTTTTCTCCGGTAAGGATGCCCCCGGAGACGCCGAATCGATCCGTAAGGAGGTCGCCCAGGTCCACCCAGACCCCGGCAACGGCAGGCGCGAATGGACCGACAGGAGGCCCGAGGTCTGATACATTCAGGACATGCATGAAGTTGGTCCCCGCAACCTCCGCGCGGATTGCCCCCGCACCCTCCGGCAAAGTTCCCGACGTTCCTGTCACATACGGACCGGTAAAATTACCGCTGCCCTGGAGATAGGCTTCATGGGTGCCCTGGGAAGACGGCAGGTTTTTGAAAGTGCCGGATCCGGTCGCATTGGCTCCGTCATAACCGACCGGACCGATCGTGGTCGTGCTCGCCGTCGTCGAAGATGAGGAGGATGAAGATGATGACGAGGTTGTCATGATTGTCGTTGTGGAAGTGGAGGAAACCGTCGTGGGCACCGTCGTCGGCATGACCGTCGTGGTCGTTGCAACCGTTGTCGGCTGTACTGTTGTGGTCGTCGTCTCAACCGTCGTGGTCGGCACCGTCGTAGTCGTGGTCGTCGTCTCAACTGTCGTCGTCGTTGTCGTTGTCGTCGTCGGCAGAATGGTCGTCGTCGGGATGATCGTCGTGATCGGCAGAACCGTCGTCATCGGCGTGATGGAGGTTACCGGTATCATCGTTGACGGCGGCAGGACGACCGTGGTGGCGGCCGTCGTTGCTGCCGTGGTGGCTGCGGTTGTTGCTGCCGTGGTGGCGGCCGTCGTTTCAGCCGTGGTCCCCGAAGTCGTCTCCGCGGTGCTGTCAGAACCGGAGCCCGACGGCGCAACGGTCGTCTCCGCCGTGGTGGCTGCCGTAGTAGCTTCCGTCGTCGCACCGCCCCCGCCGCCGGACGGATCCGTGTCCCCCGTGCCCTGTTGTTGTCCGGTCGCATTCTGGACGACGGGCCCCTGGTTGATGTGAAAAATCAACGAGGTCTTGCCGCCGATGAAATTGAGGATGAGCCCTGGCTTTCCCTTGGCGAAACTGTATGCCAACCCCTTGAGAAGGGTGAACAGGGACATGCCGTTCAGGAAAGAGCTGTTGAGATCGCTCCCCCGCACACCACACACCGCCGTGGGCGTTTGCACTTCGAACCGGTTCGGCGTGCCGGGACCGAATTTATCCCCGGCCGTGTTCAAAATCGTCCGAATCTTGCCCCGGTACAGATCCAACGTCTCCTGCCGCTTCTCCGGCGTAACCATATACTCCGTAACCCGCACCCGGGAGTTCTCCGCCAGCCGGAGAATGTTTTTATCGATGAAGGTCACTTCGCATTTGGATTTGCTCTTCGTCCGGATGATATCGCCCACGTTGACCGCGTCGCCCGGATTGAGCGGTTTGGCTTCCTTCCCGGACACCGTCACGTCGACCCTGCCCTCCAGGGCGGTGACCTTCCCCACCGGGGCCGCCTGCAGAAGCAGCGGGAAAAGAACCCACAGCAATATAATCAGAACAACTATGTATAATTGTCTTTTCACGGGGATAAAACCTCCCCTCCTCATTCCTCAAGAAACCGCTTTTAAGAGAGACCGGCAGTCAAGGCATGACGACCCCGAATGGAGTCGTCCTCCCACCCTCTTCGTTTTTCGAAAAAATCGGGAGCTGTCCCCCTTTTTTCCCGGCAGGCTACTTCGACGCCGGGCCAACCCCCTTGCCGGTGAAGCTGCCGCTCGTCGTTCCGGTAAAACCGCCTCTCGCCCAGCCGTGGAAGTCGAGGGATTTACCAATGTTCGGATTGGTTGGATTGATCGGATCACTGGTTAGAGTGCCACTACCCCCGTTGATGTTTGCTGCCCAGCGGCCGCTGTTCCATGCGGTAACACTGAAGTTGGCATTCAGCCCATTCCCGCTAAGGGGCACGGGGGTGCCACTTGTGCTTGGCGGGCTGGAAAAGTTGCCGTTGACGCTCTGGGAGGTCCAGAGCCGCGCCTCCCCGGTAGAATAGCCGTGAAAGACCACCGGCATGGTGAGATTGGTGATGCCGTTGACCGCCGTTCCGCTGTATGCCAATGTCGCCGAGCCGAATATGGCGTAGGGGATCTTCAAGGCATCCATGGCGGCGTTGTTTCCACTGTTTATCCAGGAATGGTAGGTCGGCAAATCGATCCAGGAGCCGACCAGGCCGGTTTTCAATCCGCTGCCGTTGGCAAACCCGTAGAGGGTCCCTCCGGAGACGCCGAAACTGTCATCAAGAACACTTCCAAGATCTACCCAGACGCCGGCGACATCCGCGTTGAACGTTCCGCTTGCCGGCGGCGTGATGTCCTGAACGTTCAGGTCATGGCGGAAGTTTCCAGACGTTCCCGTCAGATATGTGGTGGGCAATGCGCCCGTGAGAAAGGCCGAGTGAACGCCCCAGGTGGGGCTGCCCACGAGGTTGACGAATGTGCCGTTGCCGGATGTGCCATACCCGATGCCCGAGAGTTTGACAAGGTCCGTGTCCGGATTGATCTGAGAGAGGTCGGTGCTCCCCATAGGCTGCCGGATGCCGGGACTGGCGGCCATTTGGAACATCGTAGGGCCGGAGAAGTATTTCCCGCCGAAATGGTTCGAAAAGATCCCTGCCTGAAAGCTCCCCCCGGCTTCACCGGAGGGCGATTTGACATAGATCCCGTGGAACAGTCCGTCGAGCCCGTTGTCCACATCGAGCGCCGTGACCCGGCCGGCCAGCCAGCCGAAGAAGGCTCCTCCCAGGTAGGTCTGGTAGCCTTCGATGGAGCCGTTCCAGGTGACGCTGTTGACCTCGCTCATCCAGGCGCTGAGTGGGAAATCGTCGCCTTCTCCGAGGATCAGGGGGGAGGAGGCGCTTCCGGTGGTCCAGCTTCCCCAGAAGGGGATGCTTGTCCCTCCCAGAAGACCCTGAAAATAGGTGCTGCTGGTAAAGTCGGCAATCTTGCTGGAGTATGCCAGCGGGTTGAGGATGTAGCCGCCCGCTCCCGCCCAGTGGGAATTGCTCGGGGACGCCGTGTTCCCGAGGTAATGCAACTCGATGCTTCCCATACGCCGCCGGTCCATGTAGAGCAATGAATCATTGTCCACACTCTCGTAGGCATAGTAGCCGCTGATCGCGGTCGGCGTCAGATTGCCCAGGACATAGTAGTCTCCCGGCTGCGTCTCCTTTCCGAAATAACCGTATTTTGCCGGCAAACTCCCGGTAAAGCTCGCCCCGACGATACTGGAGTACCAGACGCCGATCTGCCCCCCGTTGGCAAGAGAGAAGCACGCCTGTCCCCAAGGAAAGGTCCCTCCCGAGTAAGGCCCCTTCGGCAGAGGAATGTCGTAGGTAGCGCCGGAACCAGGTGTATAGCTTCCACTTTGGGTGAGGGTTCCGCTGCCGGAAAAATCACCTCCGCTGAGGGTGCCGGTGTCGAAAAAGCCCTTGAGGAAGCTGATGGAGCCGCTCTCGAAGAGCAAGCCGCTCATCCAGCCCTTCCAGGAGGCGCCGACAACGCCGGAGTGGCCTCCGACGAAGGTCCCGCCGCCGGTGATGGCCCCGTCGGAAGTTTGACCGACCCATGCCGTCGGCGTTACGGCGGTGTTCTGCACGCCGGAGATGGTGATGGTGCCGCTGCCCCGGTTTCCGCCAAGGACGGCATTGCCGATCAGGGGAGAAGGGGAAGAAAAAATTCCCACGTTGCCGCTCACCGTGCCGGCGGGGAGAACCGTTGTTGTTGTGGTTGATGGCTCAGGGAGAACCGTCGTCGTGGTCGTCGATGAGGTGGTGGCGGAGGTCGTCGGTGTTACCGTCGTGGTCGTCGTGGTCGTTGATGTCGGCGCAATTGTTGTTGTGGGCGTCGTTGTGGACACCGTCGTCGGCAGAATCGTGGTGGTCGGCAGAATCGTCGTTGTCGGGATGATCGTCGTGATCGGCAGAACCGTCGTGATCGGCGCAATGGTGGTCACCGGAATCATCGTGCTCGGCGGCAGCATCACCGTCGTGGGCATCACACCGCCTCCACCCGCGCCCGTTCCGGTTCCCGTGCCGGTCCAACCCCCCGGACTCACGGTCGTGGCCGCGGTCGTCGCCGCTGTGGTCGCTGCCGTTGTCGCCGCCGTGGTCCCGGCAGTCGTCTCGGCAGTGCTGTTGCCGGAAGGAGATCCCGACGGCGCCACCGTCGTCTCCGCCGTGGTGTTCGCCGTCGTGGCCTCCGTCGTGGTTGCCCCGCCCCCAAGATTCGTATCATTGTTGTGCTGATTCATCTGCTGCTGGTTGATCGTCTGGAGAATGGGGCGCTGGGTGCTGCCGAGAATCGTCAGCCCCTGTCCCTGACCGTAGCTTTGGGTGAACTGCGGATTGCCGGAGGGATAGCCGTAGCCGTTTCCCTGATTGATCACGCCGCCCGAAATGCCGTTCAGGTGGAAGTTGATGACGTCCGACCCCCGGACCCCGAGGACCGCCGTGGGGGTCCGCACTTCGTAATGCCCCCCCTCCGGCGTGCCCAGGGGGTACTTGGCCTTCTCGACGATGCTGCGGATCTTGCCCCGGAAGAGGCTGATGGTCTCATCGCGCTTGTCTTTCTCGATCTTGTATTCGGTGACCCGAAGGCGGGTGCTCTCCGCCAGCCGGAGGACGTTGCCGTCGATGAAGGTCACTTCGCATTTGGATTTGCTCTTCGTCCGGATGATATCACCCACGTTGACCGCGTCGCCCGGATTGAGCGGTTTGGCTTCCTTCCCGGACACGGTCACGTCCACCCTGCCCTCCAGGGCGGTGACCTTTCCCACCGGGGCCGCCTGAAGAAGCATAGGGAAAAGAACCCACAGCAATGCAACCCAAATGCCTGTGTACAAATGCCTCTTCATGGTATTGAACCTCCTCCTGTTTCGAAAGACCGCCGGGGCAACCGCGGTCATCCGTTAAAACCTGAATTCCACGCCGCCCATATAGAGATTCCTCTTGTATTCGTTCGCCGGCATGTTGGAGTCGTTCTGGGTATAGGTGTACTGCGCCAGCAGGCTGACGTGCTTGTGGAGTTCCCAGGTCAGGCCGACGGACCCCGTATAGGTCCGGTCGCGGCGCACGGCCCATTTGATCCACCAATCCGTATCCACATAGGGCTGCTCGTTTTTGTAATCCTGCAGCGTCGCGCCGGCGGTCAACTGGAGGCTGACCTGGCCGAAGCGCTCGGCCGTCGGTTCCGACAGAAGCGGGATGATCGTGTTGACGGTGAACCGGTGCGTGTCGTTTTTCGCCCAGGCACCGTCGGTGTTTTCCGCGGCGTAGTCATAGCGGAGATTGACGAAGGCGTCCTGCGTGAAGAACCACATCCAGCTCAGATAGGCCCGGGGTCCCACGGAATCCCGATCGTTCTCTTCCGAGGTGGGCTTCTGGTTGTAGTATCGCTTGATGTCGCAGCCGCCGAAGATTTCGAAGATATGTTCCTGCGTCGCCATGAAGCGGAACGCCGGTCCGGCCGTCCAGTAGTCCATGTACCGTTTGTAGCCGGGGCTGTCGCCCGTGGGGATAAGATCGGGATCGGTGCGGATCAGCGCATTGGTGTAGCTGGCCGTGAAATTCAATGCGGACCGGCCGAAGTTGTAGCCGGGCGTCAGGGAAATGGTGTTGGCCATGTTGTCGTGGGTGGTGCTGAACCGCGAGTGCAGTTTTGAGTTGAAGGTATAGTTGGCATTGAAGAACCAGGGACCGGTCAGCTTGGGGATGTAGTCGACGCGGACCGACGATTGGAGTACCGAGGCGCCCTCGTCGGTGATGTCGCCGGCCACCGAGGCGTCCACGGGCTTGGCGATCACGTTCGAATCGTAGCCGCCCATGAATCCGATGGTCAGCCGGAGCGGCCTTTCCAGGTAAAGGCCCTTCTCCACCAGATCCTGGTACTGGCGGGCGTAGGTGGCCAGATCGGAGGATGGGTCATGCTGCACGGCGACCTGGAGGCGTTCCTTGGCCTTTTCCAACTGCCGCCCCCGCACGTAGCAGAGGGCGATCTGGAAATCGGCGGCCTGGGACATTTCGGGATTCAGTTTTTTCGCCTTTTCAAAGGCCTCGACGGCCTCCTGATTCCGGTTCTCCTTGGCGAGGATCAGCCCCTTGACATAGGTGACCTCCGGCAGGGAGATGTTTTCCTGTTCGGCCACCGCGATCCATTTCTTCGCCTCGGGAAATTTCTCGGTCTGGTAGAGGGCGTCGATGAGTTGCGTCAGGGCCTCGCGGATGTGGGGAAAGAGCGTCACGGCGGCTTCCAGTTGCGGGGCGGCGTTCGTGAAATCCATGGTCTGCTTGTAGGCCATCCCCAGGAAGAAGGCCGCCGTGGAGGATTCGGGCTCCTTCTCCCGGGCCTTTTTCAGGATTTCGATCGCCTCTTCGAAATTCTCCTCCCGATACTGGCGGATGCCTTCCTGCAGCAGCGAGCCCTCCGGGGAAGCCGGCGCGGCGGCGGGGGCGGCGGCCTTGTCCGTCTGGGCAAGAAGATACTTCCCGCTGTATCCCGGAGATTCCCAGCCGCCTGTTTCCGATTTGCCATCCGGGTTCTGGTGCGAAAATCGGGCATCGCCGGTTGCGACAGATTGGACGATCATCGCGGATTTCACCTGGAGAGCAGCGATGTCGATCTTTCTGCTTTCGGCCGGATGCGGGAAAAGCAGTATGGCCAAGGGGAGAATCAGGATCGAGATGATCTTTGCCGAAGGGGGGAACGAATTATCGATACGTTTCCGGAGATTCATCATGGGCGGCCCTTTCTGTGTGGCTATTCGCAGAAAATTCCGGATCATCGCTGGGGCACGAGAACGCACTGCATGTCAATCCGGATATCCCTATCCAAAGGAACCCGTCAGCCCGCGGTTTTCAAGGCGTCGTCGCTTAAGCTTTTGCCACCATTCCACAGGGGTTGTCAAGAAATTTTCGGAGCCGGCGCAGCCGATCAGGGGCTTGCCGCCGGCGCTATTTCTGACAGGAGGGGCAAAACCACGTTCCCCGCCCGCCCTGAGTGATCCGCTCGATCCTGCCGCTACAGCGTCGGCAGGTCTCCCCTTGCCGCGAGTACACCTCGAGATGGTCCTGATTTGTGCCGCTGCAACCGAAAAGATCCCGCCAGTCGGACATGGTCGTTCCACGGCAATCCACGGCCCGGCGGAGAATCGCCGCGGCCGACTTCGATGCCTTCCGCCATTCCGTCGCCGACAGGCTGCATGCCGGCCGACGGGGGTCGATCCCTGCGGCAAAGAGGATCTCACAGGCGTAGATGTTGCCGATTCCGGCGATGAGCCGCTGATCCATCAGAAAAGACTTCACCGGAAGCCGCCGCGTCCGGGCGATCTTCCACAACCGCCGCGCCGGAAGCCCCTGCAGGGGATCATCCGGAAGCGCCGGGGCGCTCCAAGCCGGAGGCTGCACGACAAACGTTGCAAAGCGCCGCGGATCCAGCAGAACCAGCGTTCCTGAGGAAAACGCGATCACCAGGCGGGAAAATGGGGGGCACGATCCCGAATTCTGCAAATTCGGGTCATGTCTCCCATTTTCCAACGCCGCTTTTGGCCGATAGAGAAGGCGTCCGGACATTCGGAGATGGAGCGCCGCCGTCAGGCCGCCCTCCACTTGGAGATGAATGTATTTTCCCCGGCGCGTCACCGCCTCAACCCGTCGCCCAATGAGCCCCGCAACCTTCTCCAGCCCGGAATCCTTCGGGACGGAGCCCGGGAAAATGACAGCGCCGTCTACCTTTGCGCGGGCGATATTCCCCAGGCGCGGATCCAGGACCTCGATTTGGATGATCTTTTCACCCGGCAGGACAGTATTCAACTGACGGCAGAGCGTTTCGACCTCAGGAAGTTCCGGCATCGTTCATCTTTTCCCCCCTTTGGGTCAGTTTAGCCGACGGGATTGTGCTGTCAAGGGAAAACCATCGAGAAGCGCCCTTGAATGGGTCCCTCATCTCAAAACCGGAATCAAATATTCTCAATCGTCTTTCGCCGGAACCATTGATTCCGACTTGATTATTATCAGTTATTACAATTATTTGTGAAATTATACCTCCCGATCACTGGAAACTCTATGGATCTTTCCATTATAACCGGAACTTCATGTTCCTTTGCCTTCGGCGTTGTTCTGCATATAGCCTGTAATAACGTGCTGTTGAATTAATGGCACGGATTTTCCTATTATAATTATTGAGGAAATTGAAGCATGGCTCTTCCCAGGGAAAAATCGGTCACCTTGACCGGGATTGTGATCCCGGCGGACTGGAACGACCGCCAGGAGTTGATCGCCGCGGCCATCGCCACAGCGGACGAAAAGGAGTACCGGATCGCCGCAAACAAAAAGGGTAAAGAGCTTCTGGATTGCCTCCAGCGCCAGGTTGAGGCGACCGGCACATTGGGGCGGGACGAAAAAGGCCGGGAGATGATCACGGTTAAAAACTATATCGTCAAGTAAACAGAAGGCTTTCGGCAAGGATGCCCCGGCGAAATTATCGATTGACAGGCGATTTCAAAAGGAGTAGATGCTCGGCGAAAATGAACGAAAATGATCACAACGTGACCGGGAGCGCAACCCACAGGATCCGTCTTGCAGGCGGGGATCAGGGGCGCGTTCAAAAACAGACCGATTTTTTACCGGGAAGCCCCGCCCTATGGCCGGGGAGGTTAACGTTTGCTTACAAAATACGGAGACCCCGGAAACAATGACGATTCCAACCAAAAGAGAGGTCGCGTCCTCTCTTTTTCAGCATTCAACAGACAGGAGGCATAAACAGATGGAAAGCGAGCCACTTTTTGCGGAGGAGGCCGAACCTCCAGGTAGTAGGACCGGCAACGGTCTGCAACTTTACAATGAACAGTTGGGTACGCCCCTGGGCGTCCCCTGCACCCCCGCCGTGGTTCCGGCCCGTCCGGCGCCGAGGTCGACCGCTTTCAGCGACGGCCGGGTGAGGGCCTTCCGCAAGCGTTTTTTCCCGAACATCTCCCCCAAGGAATGGAACGACTGGCACTGGCAGCTCCGCAACCGTATCCGCGACGCGGAAACGCTGGGGCGGATGATCCGCCTGTCGGAGGACGAACTTCACGCGATGATCGGCCAAGCGGGCTCTCTGCCTTTAGCGATAACGCCCTACTACATGAGTCTGATCGATCCGTGGAACCCACGCCAGGCGCTGCGTCGGACGGTGGTGCCCACCGTGCACGAGCACTTCCGCAGCAGCGGCGAGGCGGACGACCCGCTCCATGAGGATGAGGACAGCCCGGTCCCCGGGATCGTCCACCGCTATCCGGACCGCGTTCTGTTTCTGGTGACGGGGAACTGCGCGACCTACTGCCGCTACTGCACCCGGTCGCGGATGGTCGGCCACAAGGGCAACAACTGCCTCAACACCGAACAGTGGGAAAAGGGGATTGCGTACATCGCGGCCCACCCGGAGGTGCGGGACGTCCTCCTCTCCGGCGGTGACCCGCTGACCCTGGCCGACGAGCAGTTGGAGTGGCTGCTCGCGCATCTGCGGCGGATTCCGCACGTGGAGTTGATCCGGATCGGCACGAAAGCGCCGGTCGTCCTCCCGCAACGGATCACGCCAGCGCTGGTGAAGATGCTCAAGCGGTACCATCCCCTCTGGATCAGCATCCACGCGGCCCATCCGGATGAGCTGACCCCGGAGACGGCACGCGCGTGCATGCGCTTGGCCGACGCGGGAATCCCGCTCGGGAGCCAGACGGTGCTGCTCTCGGGGATCAACGACGACGTGGAAACGATGAAGCGCCTCGTCCACGGCCTGCTGAAGATCCGGGTCAAGCCCTACTACCTCTATCAGTGCGACCCGATTCCCGGCTCATCCCATTTCCGGACCCCGGTATCGAAGGGGCTGGAGGTGATCCGGAGCCTCCGGGGATTCACGACCGGCTACGCGGTGCCGACCTACGTCATCGACGCCCCCGGCGGTGGCGGTAAGATCCCGCTCCTACCGGAATATGTCGAGGGACGCGAGGAGGGCGACCTGCTCCTGCGCAATTACGCGGGAAAGGTCTTCCGCTATCCGGACGGTCCCGCGGCCGACAGTGTCATTCATTAATAAGAATAAATAGGATAAATAGGGACAGCGCCCTATTAAAAATAAATAGGGCGCTGTCCCTAATTAAAAATATGAAGATCGGCATCACTTATGACCTTCGGGATGATTACATCGCCGAAGGTTACACGGAGGAGGAGACGGCGGAATTCGACCATCCGCGGACGATCGCCGCGATCGACGACGCCCTCCAATCGCTGGGTTACGAAACGGACCGGATCGGCCATATCCGTGCACTGGCGCGACGGCTGGTCGCAGGCGACCGGTGGAACCTCGTGTTCAACATCGCCGAAGGACTCCAGGGTTTCGGCCGCGAGGCGCAAGTCCCGGCGCTGCTGGACGCCTGGGAGATCCCCTACACCTTTTCCGATCCACTGGTGTTGTCGCTGACCCTCCACAAGGGAATGACGAAGCGCGTGATCCGCGATCTCGGCATCCCGACGCCTGATTTCGCGGTCGTCGAGACGCCGGAAGAAATCGCAGCAGTAGCGCTGCCATTTCCGCTCTTCGCCAAACCGATCGCGGAGGGAACGGGGAAGGGAGTCACCGCGGCCTCGAAGATCGCAGACCCGGCAGAACTCACTCGCGTCTGCCGGGAATTGTTGACCGTTTTCCAGCAGCCCGTCCTCGTCGAGACCTTCCTGCCGGGGCGGGAGTTCACCGTCGGGATTATCGGAACCGGCGCGGAGGCGTTCGTCCCCGCGGTTATGGAGGTCCATCTCACCGAAAAGGCGGAAAAAGAGGTTTATTCATACGCAAACAAGGAGGACTGGCACGGGCGGATCGAGTATCGCCTTGCCGACGACGCAATGGCCCGGGCGGCCGCGGAAACGGCGCTGGCATCCTGGCGCGGCCTCGGCTGTCGCGATGGAGGGCGGGTCGATCTGCGCGCCGACGCCGACGGGGCGCCGAACTTCATCGAGGTGAACCCGCTGGCGGGGCTTAGGCCGGAACACTCCGATCTGCCGATTCTCTGCGAGCTCGCCGGAATGCCTTACCGGGAGCTGATCGCCGGAATCATGCGCTCCGCCCTGAAACGCATCGGAAACACGGAATGAAGATCGCCGTCATCCACGGGGAAGTGGCCGCAGGGGCGGGCCGGGACGAACAGGATGTCTTCACGCAGGTGGATTGCGTCTCCCGGGGCCTCACCGACCTGGGCCATGAGACCGTGGCCGTTCCCGTATCCCTGAACCTCGAAGCGGCCGCGCGGACGCTTGCGGATCTGAGGCCCGAGCTGGCCTTCAATCTCACGGAAACGCTTGCCGGGCAGGGCCGTCTCATCCATGTCGTCCCCTCCCTCCTCGACGCGCTGAAGATCCCCTATACCGGTGCAGGGGCGGAGACGATGATGCTCACATCGAACAAGCTCATTGCAAAACGCTGGCTTGCCGCCGCCGGCCTTCCGACGCCGCCGTGGTTCACAACCGCAAAATCGCATGAGGAGTTGCAAATCGAGGGGGCATGGCTCATCAAGTCGGTCTGGGAGCACGCCTCCATCGGCCTTGACGAGGATTCCGTTCTTTTCGGGGCGGACCGTGAGCGGCTCATTGCGGAGATGGACATCCGCCGCGAGTCGTTGGGCGGCGACTGCCTGGCCGAAGCCTACATCGACGGCCGTGAGTTTAATCTTTCGCTTTTGGAAAGAGAACAAGACTCCACAGATGTCCGACCGGTCCTCACTGCCACGGGTACACTTTCGCCGTTGGAGGAGGTAAACGGCCCGGCAGTGCTCCCGCCCGCCGAGATTCGGTTCGACGCCTACCCGCCGGGAAAAGTACGCGTCGTCGGCTACCGGTCGAAATGGGGGGAGAAAACGTTCGAATTCGCGAACACTCCCCGGACATTCGAATTTCCCGCACGGGACACCGCTCTGCTTGCACGTTTGAGAGAACTTGCGCTCCGCTGCTGGAATCTCTTCGATCTGCGGGGATACGCCCGCATCGATTTCCGTGTGGACAAAGAGGGACGGCCGTGGATTCTCGAGGTGAACGCGAACCCCTGCCTCTCGCCGGATGCGGGGTTCTTCGCGGCGGCTCTGCGGGCGGGCCTGGACTTTCCGGCGGTCCTCACCCGCATCATCCAAAACACGAGGTAACGTCCAAGATGTTTAAACCACTTATACTGTTAACCTTATCAAACCTTTTCATGACGTTTGCCTGGTACGGCCATCTGAAGAACATGAATGGAATGCCTCTGTTCCTGATCATCCTGCTGAGCTGGGGAATCGCCTTTTTCGAATACGTTCTCCAGGTGCCGGCAAACCGGATCGGCATTCATTATTTCAATCTGGGCCAGTTGAAGATCATCCAGGAGATCATCACGATGATCGTCTTTGCCGGCTTTGCCGTGCTCTACATGCGGCAGCCGCTGAAGCTCGATTACCTCTGGGCGGGATGCTGCCTTGTCGGCGCAGCCTATTTCATGTTCCGGGGAGGCGTCCCCCATGCCTGAAAACAGTAGGAATTCCCCCCCCTTTTTTCGGGAGGAGGTCAGGCCGGAAGACTGCGAGGCGGTCGGCGGGCTCGTCCGGGCGACGGGGTTTTTCTCCGAGGAGGAGGAGGACATTGCCGTGGAACTCGTCGAGGAGCGGCTGGTCAAGGGCGACAGGAGCGGCTACTTCTTTCTTTTTGCCGAAGAGGAGGATCGCCTGCTCGGCTACGCCTGCTTCGGCCCGATCCCCGGCAGCGTGCACAGCTTCGACCTCTACTGGATCGCCGTAAGCCCCGGGGAGCAGGGACGGGGGATCGGCCGGAGGCTGATGGTCGCCGCGGAGCGGCTCATGGCTAAACGCGGGGCTCGCCGGATCTACGCGGACACATCCTCCCGACCCCAGTACGAATCGACCCGCGCCTTCTACATCGCCTGCGGCTACCGGGAGGCGGCCTTCCTGAACGACTTCTACGCGCCGGAAGACGGCAAGGTAATATTCGTCAAAGCCCTTTCATGAATTCGGCGCTTTTTCTTTCCGGTAGAACTCCTCGTATATCTCCCAGATCGCAATGAGCAGCGCGGTGATGACGGGACCGATGACGAAACCGGAGATGCCGAAGAGGATGATCCCCCCGAGGGTCGAGAGGAAGATGAGCAGGGGGTGCATCTCCACATCCTGGCCGATCAGAATGGGACGCAGCAGGTTGTCCACCGTGCTGATCACAAGGAACCCGACGGCCAGGATCAGGACCCCTTCCCAGATATGACCCGTCAGGAGCATCAGAATGCCTGCGGGCCCCCAGATGATGGAACAGCCGACCACCGGGATGATGGCCATCAGGATCATCAGCAGCCCCCAGATCAGCGTCCCCTCGACACCCGTCACGAAAAAGGCGATCCCCCCCAGCGTCCCCTGGATGCCGCCAATGATCAGCGTCACCTTCAACGTCGATTTAGCCGTCACGATGAAACGGTCAAAGAGGAGTTTTTCCCGCCCCATTCCCAGCGGAACAACCCTCATCGCCATCTGGAGGAACCGGTCCCCGTCACGAACGAAATAAAAGAGGGCGTAGAGCATGATCGCGAACTGGACCAGAATTCCCAGGGTATTCTGCGTCAGAGCGCCCAGATGGACGAAGATGTATTTCGTGATCCCCTGCACCACTTCGGCGGTCTTCGCTATCAGCATCTCGCCGTTGATATGGAACAGCTCGGCGATGGAATTGCCGGCAATCGCATCGATCACTTGCTGGACGTTCCGGTCCATGTGCTGCGTACCCGGCGCCAGGATCTTA
>DIWG01000077.1:0-31285 GCA_002423465.1 Syntrophaceae bacterium UBA6112
CCTGGTCGTGGGCTCCATTGAGGTTAGGTGGTTTAATCATGAGAAATATCATCATCTTGGCCTGTACGGATTGTAAACAGCGGAATTACACGACGACCAAGAACAAAAGGACCATGCAGAATCGATTGGAAATGAAGAAATACTGCAAATTCTGCCGGTCCCATAAACTGCACAGGGAGACGAAGTAAGGGATAAAGAGCCGCCTCCTTGCTCGACCGGACAGGCCAGTAGCTCTAATGGATAGAGCGCCGGACTCCAAATCCGGATGCTGGGGGTTCAAGTCCCTCCTGGCCTGCCATTTTTTTTATTCAGCGGCATTGGGTGCGAAGGAATCGGGGTTTCCGGATGGGCAGAATCATGGACAGGATAAAGGTTGTCGCAGAGAAGGTAAAGCAGTTTTTGGCCGGTTCTAAGGTTGAGCTGAAAAAAGTTACGTGGCCGACGCCGAAGCAGACCCTCGCCTCCACATCCGTGGTCATCATTGTTGTGATCATCGTGTCCGGCTTTCTGGGGATCGTCGATTTCGGGTTGACCAAGATCATTAAGCTGGTGCTGGGTTAAGATTATGGCTTTCCGATGGTACGTTGTTCATACCTATTCCGGTTTTGAAAACCGGGTGAAGCTTTCTCTTCAGGAAAGGATTGAGACGGCCGGGAAACAGGCATTTTTCTCGGACATTTTAATCCCTGAAGAGGACATCGTTGAGTTGGTGTCGGGTGAGAAAAAGACATCGAAGCGGAAATTTTTTCCCGGCTACATCCTGGTCCGGATGGAGATGAACGATGATACCTGGCACATCGTAAAGGATACGCCCAAGGTGACCGGATTCATCGGCAGCAAGGACAAACCTTCGCCGATTCCCGATAAGGATGTGGAAACCCTCAGGACCCGGATCGACGAGGGGACGCTCAAACCCAAGCCGAAGTTCAAATTCGATGTTGGGGATCATGTGCGGATCATCGACGGCCCCTTCACCAATTTTGATGGGAGCGTCGATGAAGTAAAGCCGGAGAAGGGTAAACTTCGTGTGATTGTCAGCATTTTCGGCCGGTCGACGCCGGTGGAGCTGGACTTCATTCAGGTTTCGCAGACGTAAACCGGCAAAAACCGACGGGTAAGATGTATCTGTCTGTTATTTTCCGGGCGTTTGATCAAATTCAGACTGAAACAGGGTGATCAGAATGGCAAAGAAGGTTATCGCGAATATAAAACTTCAGATCAAGGCAGGCAAGGCAACCCCTTCGCCGCCCATCGGTCCTGCTCTCGGCCAACACGGTGTCAACATCATGGAGTTCTGCAAGGCTTACAACGCCATGACGCAGAATCAGGAAGGGATGGTCATCCCGGTCGTCATTACGGTTTATGCGGACCGTTCCTTTACCTTCGTGACCAAGACGCCGCCCGCGTCCGTGCTGCTGAAGCAGGCGGCAAAGATCGCCAAAGGGTCGGGCGATCCCAAGCGGGATAAGGTTGGGGCGGTCACGGTCAAGCAGGTCCGGGAAATTGCCGAGCTCAAATACAATGACCTGAATGCCGTGGATATTGAGGGTGCGATCCGGATTGTTGAGGGAACGGCGAGATCCATGGGAATTGAGGTTGCAGGTTGATGTGGGGACACGTTGCGGCAAGGTGTCCCCGCCTTTCGGCGGAACACCGGGTGATGTGTCGGCAGGCGTCTGAATGGGAAGGTTTCGAAGAATCCCCCGTCCCCGGCGGTGGGTTTCGAATTGAGGTTTGATCATGTCCAAGAGAGGCAAGAAGTATATCGAGGCGAGGAAAAAGATCGAGGCGGGAAAGCGGTATCCCGTCCAGGAGGCGGTCGCGCTGGTTGTCGGTACGGCCAGGGTGAAATTCGACGAGACGGTCGACGCCGCCATCCGGCTTGGAGTGAATCCGGCGCATGCCGACCAGATGGTCCGGGGCTCCGTGGTCCTTCCCCATGGATTGGGAAAGGCCGTTCGCGTGCTGGTTTTTGCCAAGGGCGAAAAAGAGAAAGAGGCCCTGGAGGCCGGCGCTGATGTGGTGGGGTCGGATGAAGTGGTCGAAAAGATCAAGGGCGGTTGGTTCGAGTTCGATCGGGTTGTCGCCACGCCGGATATGATGGGAAGCGTGGGCAAGCTGGGGAAGATCCTCGGTCCCCGCGGGCTCATGCCGAATCCGAAGGTCGGAACGGTGACGTTTGATGTGGGAAAGGCCGTTCAGGAACTGAAGGCCGGCAAGGTCGAATTCCGCGTGGAAAAGGCGGGTATCGTCCATTGTCCCATCGGCAAGGCCTCTTTCGGTGCGGAAAAACTGACGGAGAATTTTTTGGCCTTGCTGGAGATGGTCATCAAACTCAAGCCCGCTTCGAGCAAGGGTCTGTACATCCGGAGTATTTCCCTATCGACCGTCATGGGTCCCGGGGCGAAGGTGGATCCTCTCGCCGTCCGGAACATATAATCCCTGGCTCCACGGGGCTATGGGAAACTACGGGTCTGAGACAGCAGGTACAGGAAGTTTAAACGCAATCGGACGGCCTGCCGAGACTGGGATAAGCGGCCTTTTGGGGCCGGACAAATTGTCCTGTATGTTGCTCGTGTTCTCTGACTTTTACGGGGACACCTTGCTGCAAGGTGTCCCCATCGGAAGGAACGGATCAGATGGGAAAGGAGGTATATATTGGATCGGAGAACGAAAGAGCAGGTTGCTGCTGAACTTCACGAAAAACTGAAAGATTTCAAAATGGCGGTCCTGACCGGTTACAGCGGAATGGACGTGGCGAAGATGACGGCGCTGAGGGTCGCTCTGCGCAAATCCAATGCGGAGCTCCGGGTTGTCAAGAACTCACTGCTCTCCATTGCATCCCGCGAAACGGGTTTTTCTGCGCTGGAAGAGCACTTCCGAGGGCCTCTTGCCGTTGCGATCGCCAAAGGGGATGTGGTTGAGACCACCAAAGCGTTGGTTGATTTTGCCAAGAAGAACGCCAGTCTTGAGATCAAGGCGGCCGTGATGGGCGGCAAATCTCTGAGCAAGGAACAGCTCGCGATTCTTGCTGAGCTGCCGAGCCGGGAGGTTCTGATAGGAAAACTGCTTTCCCTGATGATCGGGGTGCAGACCTCGTTCGTCAATGTCCTGATCGGGGTGCCGAGGAATTTTGTGCAGGTTCTCGATGCCTATCGGGAAAAGAAGGCTTCAGCAAACTAAACAAACCATACAGGAAGGAATAGAACAATGGCAAACGAGATTACCAAAGAGGATGTCGTAAAATTCATTGAGGGGATGACGGTTCTTGAGCTTTCGGAGCTGGTGAAGGAACTGGAGCAGAAGTTCGGTGTGAGTGCTGCTGCGCCGGTGGCCATGGTTGCCGCCGCGGGGCCGGCACAGGCTGCTCAGGTCGAGGAAAAGACGGAGTTTGATGCAATCTTGACGGGATTCGGCGAACAGAAGATCCAGGTGATCAAAGTGGTCAGGGCCATCACAGGTTTGGGCCTCAAGGAAGCCAAGGATCTGGTGGACGGCGTTCCCAAGCCGATCAAAGAGGCCGTCTCCAAGGATGAAGCTGCCGATATCAAGAAGAAGATCGAAGAAGTGGGTGGCGTTGTTGAAATCAAGTAAGTAAACGACGCCCAAAAAGAACGGCAAGGGACAGAACCCCGCGATGCAACAGGTTGTCTGCACGACATTGCAGAAAGACAGGTTGGGTGGGGTTCTTTTCTCTAATTTTTATGAGTGAAAACTTAAGATCGCTGGCGGCTCGAGGCGAAAGGATGTTATGGGCGAATTAAGAAAGAATTTTGGACGTATCCGGAGGATACTGGATATCCCCAACCTGATTGATATCCAGACCGATTCCTACAAAAAGTTTCTTCAGCAGGAGATGAATCCGGACAAACGGGGGAATTATGGTCTTCAGGGCGCCTTTAACAGCGTCTTCCCCATTTCCGATTTCAGCGGAAAATGTTCGCTCGAGTTCGTAAGTTACAGGATCGGAACTGTCCGGTACGACATGCAGGAGTGTGTTCAGAAGGGAATGACCTATGCGGCGCCGCTGAAGATCGTGGTGCGACTGGTTGTTTTCGATACGGAACGGAATGTGGAGCCCAAGCCCATCCGGGACATCAAGGAGCAGGAGATCTATTTCGGTGAGATCCCCCTGATGACCGAAAACGGGACGTTTATCGTCAATGGTACGGAAAGGGTGATCGTAAGCCAGCTTCACCGCTCGCCCGGAATCTTTTTCGATCATGACAAAGGCAAGACCCTCGCCAGCGGCAAGCTGATCTACTCAGCGCGGGTAATCCCGATCCGCGGGTCGTGGCTGGATCTCGAATTCGATTCCAAGGACCTTCTCTATGTGAGGATCGACCGCCGGCGGAAGATGCCGGTGACCATCCTCTTGAAAGCGATGGGAAATTCCACGCAGTTCATCCTGAATTACTTTTACAAAATCGAACAGATATTTCTGGAGAACGGTCGCTTCTATATGGCCGTGAATGATTCTCTGGTCGGGGAAAAGGCCCCGGTGGACGTGGAGACGAAGGCGGGGGAGATCGTCGTCAAGAAGGGGCGGAAGATCTCAAAACCGCTGCTGAAAAAGATGATCGATTCCGCGATCACAAAAATTCCGGTCCATGATGACAATATCATCGGCAGGATCCTCTCTTCCGATGTGCTGGATTCCAAGACCGGCGAGATTCTGATCCGCTGTAACGAGGAGTTGACGGCGGAAGGAATGATGCTCCTCAGGGAAAGGGAAATCGAATCCTTTCATTTCGTTCATATCGATGAGGATCGAGAGAATGCCTCGATTCGGGATACGCTTTTGATGGACCGGATCGAAACGGCGGAGGACGCGATCATCGAAATCTACCGGCGGCTGAGGCCCAGCAACCCGCCCACGCCGGAGACCGCGCACAAATTCTTCAACAGCCTCTTTTTTGAGCCGGACAGCTACGATCTTTCCGATGTGGGGCGCGCGAAGATGAATTACAAGCTCCGGCTGGATGTTCCGACGAACGTGACGGTTTTGCGAAATGAGGACATCCTGGCAGCGGTCAAGTATCTGATCGACCTCAAAAACAGCACTCCCGATTGCAGTGTGGACGACATCGACCATCTGGGCAATCGCCGGGTCCGTTCCGTCGGAGAGCTGATCGAAAACCAGTACCGGATCGGTCTGGTCCGGATGGAGCGCGCCATCAAGGAGAAGATGAGCCTGCAGGATATCGAAACCATGATGCCGCATGATCTCATCAATGCCAAGCCGGTTTCGGCAGTGGTGAATGAATTCTTCGGGAGCAGCCAGCTCTCCCAGTTCATGGATCAGACGAATCCGCTGTCCGAGATCACGCACAAACGGAGATTATCGGCCCTCGGTCCGGGAGGCCTGACGCGCGAACGGGCAGGATTCGAGGTCCGCGACGTTCATCCCACGCATTACGGCCGCATCTGCCCTGTTGAGACCCCGGAAGGTCCGAACATCGGTCTGATCGTCTCCCTCAGCACCTTCGCCCGGGTGAATGAGTTTGGCTTCATTGAAACACCTTACCGAATGGTCAAAGAAGGACGGGTGCTCGATGATGTGCGCTATCTGACGGCCATCGAAGAGGAGAACCAGATCATCGCCCAGGCCGACAGACCCCTCGATAAAGATGGAAAGTTTATCGGGGCGCTGATTTCCGCGAGAAAAGGAGGCGATTTCCTCTCCGTTTTGCCGACGGATGTCAACATGATGGATGTCTCCCCCAACCAGTTGGTCAGCATCGCGGCAACTCTGATCCCGTTTCTCGAACATGACGATGCCAACCGTGCCCTGATGGGATCCAACATGCAGCGACAGGCGGTTCCCCTGATGAAACCCGAAATGCCTCTGGTGGGTACGGGGATGGAATCCGTTGTTGCAAGGGACTCCGGCGCGGTCATGACCGCCCGAAGAGCGGGAGTCGTGGAGAGTGTGGATGCCGCGCGGATCGTCGTCAAATGTGACTCCCCCGAGAAAGAAGGGCTGGACACGGGGGTCGATATCTACAACCTCATCAAGTATCAACGCTCCAACCAGGACACCTGTTTCAACCAAAAGCCCGTTGTCGGCAAGGGGCAGAAGGTGAACAAGGGGGAGATTATTGCGGACGGACCCGCCACCGACAGGGGGGAACTGGCCCTGGGAAGGAACGTGATGGTCGCCTTCATGTCCTGGGGGGGCTACAACTACGAGGATTCCATCCTGGTCAGCGAGCGGATCGTCAAGGAGGATGTCTTCACCTCGATCCACATCGAGGAATTCGAGACGATGGCCCGGGATACGAAGCTCGGCAAGGAAGAGATTACCCGGGATATCCCGAATCTGGGGGAAGAGGCCCTGAGAAACCTCGACGACAGCGGTATCGTCCGCATGGGCGTGGCGGTGAAGCCGGGCGACATCCTGATCGGGAAAATCACCCCCAAGGGAGAAACACAGCTCTCCTCTGAAGAGAAGCTCCTCCGGGCCATTTTTGGGGAAAAGGCCAGCGATGTTCGGGACACATCCCTGCGTGTTCCTCCCGGCGTCGAAGGCACGGTGATCGACGCAAAGATCTTCTCGCGGAAAGGGACGGAGCGGGACAGCCGTTCTCAATATATTGAGGATGAGGCGGTTTCCCTGCTGAACAAGGACCGGGATGACGAAATCCGGATCATCATCGATGGCGTCCGGAAACAGGTCGCCGGCATGTTGATCGGAAAAACGTCGGCGGTCAAGGTTTCCGATCCGAAGAAAAAGAGGATTCTCTTGAAAAAGGGCGAGGTCATTACCGAAGAGATCCTGGATCGAATGCCCTTTGACCTTTGGCGGGAGATCTCTCCCAATGCCGACGAAGAGACGGAGACCAGGATCGGCGTTCTGTATGAGAACCTCTCCCGGAAAAAGGAATTCGTCGAGGCGTATTTTGCGCAGAAAATCGAGAAGCTGAAGGCCGGCGATGAGCTCCCTCCCGGGGTAATCAAGCTGGTCAAGGTTTACATCGCGATCAAACGGAAGCTCTCCGTTGGGGATAAGATGGCGGGCCGTCATGGAAACAAGGGTGTTCTGTCCCGGATCCTCCCCGAAGAGGATATGCCTTATTTCAAGGATGGAACACCGGTAGACATCGTTCTGAATCCGCTGGGCGTTCCCTCCCGGATGAATGTGGGGCAAATCCTGGAGACGCATTTGGGCTGGGCGGCCAGAGGCATGGGGGAAAAGATCAACGCCCTGGTGGAGAAGAATTGCGGATTGGATCTCCTCAAGAAGGAGATGAAGGCGATCTACTCCTCCCCTGAAGTGAATCGCTTCATCAACGGTGCAAGCGAGGATGAAATCCGGAAGTTTGCGGGTCGTCTGAAGAAAGGCATCCTGGTATCCACGCCGGTTTTCGATGGCGCGGATGAAAAAGAGATCAAGAATATGCTGAAGGCCGGCGGTCTTCCCGAAACCGGTCAGACCATCCTGTATGACGGGAAGACCGGAGAGCCCTTCGACCAGGAAATCACCGTGGGCATGATCTATATGCTAAAACTTCATCACCTGGTCGACAACAAAATTCACGCCCGGTCGATCGGTCCCTACTCCCTGGTGACCCAGCAGCCGCTCGGCGGCAAGGCACAGTTTGGGGGGCAGAGGCTGGGTGAGATGGAAGTGTGGGCCATGGAGGCTTATGGTGCCGCTTACGCTCTCCAGGAGTTCCTGACGGTCAAGTCCGATGATGTGGCCGGCCGAACGCGAATGTATGAAGCGATTGTGAAGGGTGAGCATACGTCGGAGCCGGGTTTGCCGGAGTCCTTCAACGTCCTGGTGAAAGAGCTCCAGAGCCTCTGCCTTGACGTGGAACTGATCGAAGAGGAATAGGGATGGGAACGCCTTGCAGCAAGGCGTTCTTATTTACATTATATTTTACATTATAGCGGGGATGGGGACGCCTTGCAGCAAGGTTTCCCCATTGGGAGGCATCCGTGGAAGACGTTTTCAGTTATTTTGAAAAACCGAAGGATCCCATAAGATTCAATGCGATCAAAATATCCATTTCCTCTCCGGAGAAGATTCTTTCCTGGTCGCATGGAGAGGTCAAGAAACCGGAGACGATCAACTACAGGACATTCAAACCGGAGAGAGACGGGCTTTTCTGCGCGAAGATCTTCGGTCCCGTCAAGGATTATGAGTGCCTGTGCGGTCGCTACAAACGGATGAAACACCGCGGCGTCGTCTGCGAGAAATGCGGTGTCGAGGTGATTCAGTCGAAGGTTCGCCGGGAAAGGATGGGACATATCACCCTGGCCACACCGGTCGCCCACATCTGGTTCCTCAAGAGTCTGCCCAGCCGGATCGGGAATATTCTTGATCTGACGCTGAAGGAGTTGGAGAAAGTCCTCTACTTCGAGTCCTGGATCGTCCTCGATCCCAAGAATACCCCCTTGAAAAAAATGGATCTCCTGTCCGATGAGGAATTCAACGACATGAGGGATCAATACGGGCCGGAAGCTTTTGAGGCGGGCATCGGCGCCGAGGCCGTCCGAATCCTCCTGGAGGAGGTGGATCTCGATAAATTGGACAACGAACTCCGCGCGGAACTGAAGATTTCCGTTTCGGAGACGAAGCGGAAAAAGTATGTCAAGCGGTTAAAGGTGGTTGAGGCCCTGCGAAAGTCGGGAAACAAGCCGGAGTGGATGGTCTTGACCGTTCTTCCCGTAATCCCGCCGGATCTGCGCCCGCTGGTTCCTCTGGATGGAGGGCGGTTCGCCACATCCGATCTCAATGATCTCTACCGGCGGGTCATCAACCGGAACAACCGCCTGAAGCGCCTGCAGGAACTTAATGCACCGGAAATCATCATCCGCAACGAAAAGAGGATGCTCCAGGAGGCGGTGGATGTTCTGTTCGACAACGGCAGAAGGGGAAGGGCCATTACGGGGACGAACAAGCGTCCGCTTCGCTCCCTTTCGGATATGCTCAAGGGGAAGCAGGGCCGGTTCCGCCAGAACCTCCTCGGAAAAAGGGTCGATTATTCCGGACGTTCGGTCATTACGGTCGGTCCGGACCTGAGGCTTCATCAATGCGGGCTGCCGAAGAAAATGGCCCTGGAGTTGTTCAAACCGTTCATCTACCGGCGTCTTCAGGAAAAAGGTTATGTGACGACGGTCAAGAGCGCCAAGAAAATGGTGGAAAAGGAAACGTCCGAGGTGTGGGACGCCCTCGATGAGGTGGTCCGGGAATACCCCGTCATGCTGAACCGTGCGCCGACCCTTCACCGCCTTGGCTTGCAGGCTTTCGAGCCCATTCTGATCGAAGGGAAGGCCATCCAGCTTCATCCCCTGGTCTGCACTGCCTTTAACGCCGATTTCGACGGCGATCAGATGGCCGTTCACGTGCCCCTTTCCCTGGAGGCACAGACCGAAGCCCGGGTCCTGATGATGTCGACCAACAACATCCTTTCCCCGGCCAACGGGATGCCGATCATCATCCCCAGCCAGGATATCGTTCTGGGGATCTATTATCTCACCAGAGCGCTCAGCGGCGTCAAGGGCGAGGACATGGTTTTCGCCGACCCCGGAGAGGTTCGGTCGGCGCTGGACGCAGAGGCCGTGGATCTGCACGCAAGAATCAAGGTCCGCATCGAGGGGGAAATGAAGGAAACCACCGTGGGTCGGGTCGTTCTTCACGAAGTCATTCCCGAGACCATTCCCTTCGATGCCGTCAACAAGGTTATGAACAAGAAGGAATTGGCCAACCTGATCAACCACTGCTACCGAACCCGCGGGGATAAAACCACTGTTCTGCTGGCCGACCGTCTGAAGGATATCGGGTTCAAGTACGCTACCCGCGCCGGGGTCTCGATTGCGATCCACAACATGGTCATTCCGGAGAATAAAAAGGAGATCGTGGCGCGTGCGGATAAGGACGTATTGGGGATCCAGAAGCAGTACATGGAGGGGCTGATCACCTACGGCGAACGATACAACAAGGTCATCGATATCTGGGCCCAGGCGACGGAGAAGATTGCCGCGGAAATGCTGAGTGGGATCACCATGGAAGATCGTGTTCAGTCCGACGGAAGCAAGATCCGGGGCGAAAGCTTCAACCCCATCTACATGATGGCCGATTCCGGCGCAAGAGGGAGCGCGGTTCAGATCCGCCAGCTCGCCGGGATGAGGGGGCTGATGGCCAAACCATCCGGTGAGATCATCGAAACCCCGATCCGGGCAAACTTCCGGGAAGGCCTGACGGTTCTCGAGTATTTTATTTCCACGCATGGCGCCCGAAAGGGACTTGCCGATACGGCATTGAAAACGGCCAACTCGGGGTATCTCACCCGACGGCTTGTAGATGTGGCCCAGGATTGCATCATCACCGAGGATGATTGCGGCACGATCGACGGGATCTACGTATCCGCCCTGATGGAAGGCGGAGAGATTATCGAGACGGCAGGAGAGCGCATTTTGGGAAGGGTTGTCCTGGAAGAGATCCGGGATCCCTTCACCAATGAAGTGCTGGTCAATGCGAATCAGGAAATCGATGAAGCCCTGGCGGCGAAGATCGATAAGGCCGGGATCGAAAAGGTCAATATCCGGTCGGTGCTGACCTGCAAGTCGAGACACGGCGTCTGCGCCATGTGCTACGGCCGCGATTTGTCCCATGGACACCTCGTAAACATCGGCGAGGCGGTCGGCATTATCGCGGCCCAGTCGATCGGTGAACCGGGGACACAGTTGACCATGCGGACCTTCCACATCGGTGGGACGGCGAAGTTCGAGGAACACTCCACGCTGGAGTCGAGGCATGACGGGATCATCCGATTCGTGAATCTCAATACGGTGAAAAGCAAAACGAGTGGGCTGGTCGTCATGAACCGCAACGCCGAGGTGCATGTCCTCGATGAGCACGGGCGAAGCCGCGGCAAGTATCCCGTTCCCTACGGGGCGCATATCAAGGTGGAGGACGGCAGCCGGGTGAAGGGGCCCAAGGATCAGAAAAGAGGAGACCTCATTGCGGAATGGGATCCCTTCTCCATTCCGATTCTGGCCGAGGTGGACGGAACCATCAAGTTCGGGGATATCATCGAAGGGAAGACCATGCAGGAGCTGGTGGATGAGATGACCGGCCTTTCGCGGAAGGTCATCGTTGAGTCCAAGGGAACGGATATGCGTCCGCGGGTCTCCATCAAGGATAAAAAAGGGAGGACGGCCAAAGTGCCGGGGACGAGCACGGTTGCGAGACATCTCCTGTCGGTCGGATCCAATATCGTCGTGTCGGAGGGAGATCCGGTCAGCGCCGGCGATATTCTTGCCAAGATTCCCCGGGAGACCACCAAAACAAAAGACATCACGGGCGGTCTCCCCCGCGTGGCCGAACTGTTCGAGGCGCGAAAGCCGAAAGAGTTTGCCGTGATCAGCGAAATCGATGGTATCGTTTCCTACGGCAAGGACTCCAAAGGAAAGAGGAAGGTGGTCATCACCCCTGACGCTGAGGATGAAAAGGAATACCTGATCCCCAAGGGGAAGCATGTCAGCGTCCAGGAGGGGGACCGGGTGATGGCCGGCGAGGCCCTGATGGACGGCGTCAACAATCCGCATGACCTCCTCATGATCAAAGGGGAAAAGGAACTGGCCCGGTACCTTGTGGACGAGGTCCAGGAAGTTTATCGGCTCCAGGGAGTTAAGATCAACGACAAGCATATGGAGGTCATCGTCCGCCAGATGCTCCGCAGGGTGATGATCAAGGACCCGGGAGATGCCGCTTTCATCGCCGATGAACAGGTGGAACGGTTCCGATTTCAGGAAGAGAATGACCGGGTGGTGGCCCAGGGTGGCAGACCGGCCCAGGGAGAGCCTATCCTGATGGGGATCACGAAGGCGTCTCTTTCCACGCAGAGCTTTATCTCCGCTGCTTCCTTTCAGGAAACGACGAGGGTGTTGACGGAGGCTTCCCTTGCCGGGAAGACCGATTACCTGCGTGGCCTCAAGGAAAATGTGATCATGGGCAGGCTGATTCCCGCGGGTACGGGCCTTTCGATGTACAAGAAACTGGGGATCGAAACGGTCGGGGGGGAGTTGGCCCGATTGGAGGATTTGCCGGCGGATGAAAAAAGCAGCGAGAAAGTACTTGACATCGACGCGGCAAATTGATAGTTAAACCGTCTTTTGTTGGACCAGATCATAGACAGCTCCATAACGGCTGGGAGGGATGATGCCTACAATAAATCAGTTGGTTAGGAAGGGAAGGGCCAAGATCGCCGGGAAAGCGGCGACACCCGCGCTGGCCAGTTCGCCGCAGCGGCGGGGGGTGTGCGTCCGGGTTTACACATCCACCCCCAAGAAACCGAATTCCGCTTTGAGAAAAGTGGCCAGGGTGAGGCTGACCAGCGGTTATGAGGTCACTTCCTATATACCGGGTGTAGGACACAACCTTCAGGAGCATTCCGTTGTTCTGGTGCGCGGGGGTCGTGTCAAGGATCTTCCCGGAGTGCGTTATCACATCATCCGGGGGACGCTGGATGCCGTCGGCGTTCAGGACAGGAAACAGAGTAGGTCGAAATACGGAGCCAAGCGACCGAGCTAAGCGGGGATCAATCATGCCGAGGAGAAGAGAAGTTACCAAAAGGGAGATCCTGCCGGATCCGAAATACAACAACCGGCTGGTGGCGAGATTCATCAACAACCTCCTGAAGAAGGGGAAAAAGAGTATTGCGGAGTCTATCCTGTATGGGGCCTTTGATATCATCCAGGACCGGGTCAAGGAGACTCCGGTGGATGTTTTTGAAAAGGCCGTGAACAATGTTAAACCGGTGATTGAGGTGAAGTCGAGGCGGGTCGGCGGTTCGACCTATCAGGTTCCGACGGAGGTTATTCCGTCGCGCCGCATTGCTCTCGGGATCCGCTGGTTGATTACACATGCGCGGGAACGCTCTGAAAAGACCATGCGGGAGAAGCTGGCCGCGGAGCTGATGGATGCCGCGAACAACCGGGGCGGTGCGATCAAGAAGAGAGAGGCCGTTCACAAGATGGCCGAGGCCAACAAGGCGTTTGCCCATTATCGATTCTAACGAACCATTCAAAGTTTAAGGAGGTTTGAGATGGCTAAAAAGAAATTTGAGAGGACGAAGCCGCATCTAAATATTGGCACGATTGGTCATGTTGATCACGGAAAGACCACGTTGACGGCCGCGATCACAAAACACTTGGCCTCCAAGGGATTTGCTGAATTCAGACCCTTCGATTCAATCGACAATGCACCGGAAGAAAAGGAGAGAGGGGTCACCATCAATATCTCGCATGTGGAGTATCAGACGGAAACACGTCATTATGCGCATGTGGATTGCCCGGGGCATGCCGACTATATCAAGAACATGATTTCCGGCGCCGCGCATATGGACGGAACGATCCTCGTTGTGGCCGCTTCCGACGGTCCGATGCCTCAGACCCGGGAGCACATCCTCCTTGCCCGTCAGGTTCAGGTTCCTTATGTTGTGGTGTATCTCAACAAGGTCGATCTGGTGGATGATCCCGAACTTCTGGATCTGGTAGAGCTCGAACTCCGTGAGCTTCTGACGGCATACGATTTTCCGGGAGACGATATCCCGATCATCCGCGGTTCGGCGTTGAAAGCCCTTGAGGCGGACGACCCCAAATCGCCCGATGCCAAGTCCATCTGGGATCTCATGGCGGCGGTCGACACCTACATTCCTGTGCCGGTGCGCGATACGGAAAAGCCTTTTTTGATGCCGGTCGGTGACGTTTTCACCATCTCCGGGCGCGGGACGGTCGTCACGGGCCGTGTGGATCGCGGCATCGTCAGAACGGGCGAGGAAGTCGAGATCATCGGGATCCGACCGACCTTCAAGACCGTATGCACCGGTGTTGAGATGTTCCGCAAGACGCTGGATGAAGGGCGGGCCGGTGATGACATCGGCGTTCTGCTCCGCGGCACGAAGCGTGAGGAAGTGGAAAGAGGACAGGTTGTTGCAAAACCGGGCTCCATTACCCCGCATACGAAGTTCAAGGCCCAGGTTTATGTCCTGACCAAGGAAGAAGGCGGGCGTCACACCCCCTTCTTCAATGGTTATCGTCCCCAATTCTATTTCCGCACCACGGATGTGACCGGTGTCGCCAATCTTCCCGAAGGGGTGGAAATGGTCATGCCCGGCGACAATGTTGAGATGGAGGTAAATCTGATTACGCCCATCGCCATGGAAGAACAGCTCCGGTTTGCCATCCGGGAAGGCGGGCGAACCGTAGGCGCCGGTGTGGTCAGCAAGATTGTTGAATAGGATAGCGCCATTACATTGGATTGAATGAAACCATGAAAGATCAAAAGATAAGAATTCGTCTGAAGGCGTATGACTATAAGCTGCTCGACCGTTCGGTGGATGATATTGTCGAGACGGCAAAAAGGACGGGCGCCCGTGTAGCGGGCCCGATTCCGCTGCCGACCGAGATCAATAAGTACTGCGTCAACCGGTCGCCGCATGTCGATAAGAAATCGCGGGAGCAGTTCGAGATCCGGACGCACAAGCGATTGATCGACATCGTTGAGCCGACGCAGGCGACGGTGGACGCCCTGATGAAGCTCGATCTGTCGGCGGGTGTGGATGTTGAGATCAAGTTGTAGGTTGCAGAGGGATGAGATCTTCGGGCGGCTGTAACGGCCGCTTCACCATCCTTCATGGCGGATTTATTACTTTTGGCGAATAAGAAAGATCCGGATGATGATAAAAGGATTGATTGGCAAGAAATTGGGAATGACACAGATCTTTTCGGATGAAGGGGTTTCCGTTCCCGTAACGGTGATCGAAGTGGAACCTTCCGTCGTCATTCAGAAAAAGAACATGGAGACGGATGGCTACGATGCCCTTCAACTGGGGTATGGGCGGATCAAACAGCGCAATGTGACCAAGCCCCTTCAGGGACACTTCAAGAAGGCGGACAAGGGTCTCTTCCGCGTTCTCCGGGAATTCAAAATGGATCCGGCAGGCTGTGAACTGGGTCAGGAGCTGAACAACGAAATGTTTTCACCCGGGGATTATGTGGATGTCGTCGGAACGACCAAGGGCAAGGGGTTTGCCGGCGTTATGAAACGTCATGGCTTCGGCGGCGGTCGGGCGACACACGGTTCCATGTTCCATAGAGCCCCCGGATCGATCGGAGCAAGCGCCGATCCCTCCCGTGTTTTCAAGGGGACAAAGCTTCCCGGTCACATGGGGTGCGAAAGAAAAACGGCGCAGAACCTGCTGGTATGGGCCGTTCGGCCGGATATCAATGTGATTCTGGTCCGGGGCGCCGTTCCGGGCAGCAAGAACGGATTTGTTCTGATCAAACAGGCGATCAAAAAGGGTCAATAAGCAGCGTCTTCAAGGTGGGAAAAATGCCAGTAGCAGGTGTGTACGACATTGAAAATAAAAGGGTTGCTGAGATCGAACTCAGTGAGGCCGTATTTGGTGCGCCGGTGAACGAGGATGTGATTTACGAAGTGGTCCGCATGCAGATGGCCTCCCGGAGGAGCGGAACCGCCGCCACCAAAGGCCGGAGTGATGTCAGCGGGGGCGGCAAGAAACCTTGGCGTCAGAAGGGGACAGGAAGGGCCCGGGCGGGCCACTCCCGTTCCCCCATCTGGAGGGGCGGCGGGATCGTCTTCGGACCGACACCGCATGGTTTCGCGTTCAGGGTTTCCAAGAAGGTCAGACGGTTGGCTCTGATTTCCGCCCTCAGCATGAAATTCAGGGAAGAACAGGTGACGATCCTGCGGGATTTCCCGATGGAAGAGATCAAGACCAAGAGATTCCAGGAGGTGGTCGACCGCTTTGGATTCAAGAAGGCCCTTTTCGTGATCGATATGCCGAGGCCGGTACTGGAAAAATCCTCGCGGAACATCCGGGATGTCAAAATGGTCCGCTCAGAGGGAGTCAATGTGTACGACCTTCTGAAATACGATCATGTCGTCCTTCTTGAACCCTCTGTTCATAAAATTGAAGGGGCGTTGATATCATAATGGAACTGTATCAGATTATCAAAAAGACGCTGATTACGGAAAAGAGTACGATCGCAAGAGACGCGGCAAATCAGTACAACTTTGCAGTTCACGTCAAGGCCAACCGTATCGAGGTGGGCCGCGCCGTTGAGAAGATCTTCAAAGTTAAGGTGCTGAACGTCCGGGTTATGAATGTCCGCGGAAAGAAGAAAAGATCGGGTAAGGTCATGGGTGAGAGAAGCTCCTGGAAGAAGGCGATCGTAACCCTGGCTCCGGGAAGCCGCATCGAGATCGGAGACGGTGTGTAACCTGTCATCCCGCAAGGGTTGCAGACAGCTTGGGTGAGGGAATAGAGGGGATGGGAATCAAAAAATACAAACCGACGTCGCCGGCAAGAAGATTTCAGACCTGTTCTGATTTTGAAGAGGTGACGAAATCGACGCCCGAGAAGAGCCTTTTGCGTCCTCTGAAGAAAACAGGAGGCCGTAACAACTACGGCAGGTTGACCAGCCGTCACATCGGCGGAGGCCACAAACGGCGTTACCGGTTGATCGATTTCCGGAGGGACAAGGACGACATTCAGGCCCGTGTTGCATCCATTGAATACGATCCAAACCGTTCATCCAGGATTGCGCTGCTGAATTATGCCGACGGCGAGAAGCGATATATCATTGCTCCGTCCAAGATGACCGTGGGTGATCCGGTTGTCAGTGGTGAGAAGGCCGACATCAAGCCCGGGAATGCCGTTCCCTTGAAAAATATTCCGCTGGGAACCTTGATTCACAACGTGGAACTTAAGGTTGGGCGCGGGGGGCAGTTGATCCGCTCGGCCGGCGCCTACGGACAACTCATGGCCAAGGAGGCGGGCTATGCCCAGGTCCGCCTTCCTTCCGGAGAAGTCCGGAAAGTATTCCTCGAATGCCGGGCTACGATCGGCCAGGTCGGCAACATTGATTCTGAAAACCTGAGCCTCGGTAAGGCGGGAAGGACACGATGGCTTGGACGGCGGCCGAAAGTCAGGGGCGTCGTCATGAATCCCGTCGATCATCCGATGGGCGGCGGAGAGGGTAAATCCTCCGGCGGACGCCACCCCTGCACGCCGTGGGGCGTGCCCACGAAGGGACATAAGACGCGGACCAACAAGAGCACCGATAAATATATCGTAAAACGAAGAGGTTAAAAGGTGGCACGTTCAATTAANNACGGTCATTAAAACCTGGTCGCGCCGTTCCACCGTTACCCCGGAATTGATCGGACAGACCTTTGCGGTACACAACGGAAAGAAATTCATTCCGGTCTTCGTGACCGAAAACATGGTCGGACACAAATTGGGTGAATTTGCACCGACCAGAACTTTTTACAGCCACGCCGGAGACCGCAAAACGAAGCTGCGCAAGTAGAGATCTGCTCGGGTTTGGGGGGTTGTTTCCCATCGGCGGTTTGGAGTCACTTATGGAAGCAAAAGCAGTTGCCAAGTATATTCGGATGTCGCCGCAGAAGGTGCGACTGGTCGTCGATCTGGTCAGGGGCAAACAGGTCGAGGAGGCGAAGAGGATTCTTCTTTTTACGAGAAAATATGCGGCCGATCCTGTGAGTAAAGTGCTCCTGTCGGCGCTGGCCAATGCCAAGCAGAACCCGAACATCGACGAAAATATCTTGTACGTCAAGGAGATTTTTGTCGACCAGGGTCCAAGCTTGAAGCGCTGGAGGGCAAGGGCTCAGGGAAGGGCGGCTTCGATCAAGAAGCGGATGAGTCACATCACCGTGGTCCTGGATGAACAGTAAGACTTGAGGAGGTGAGAGGTTGGGGCAGAAGGTTAACCCGATCGGGTTGAGGTTGGGTGGTATCAAAACGTGGCGTTCTCAGTGGTTTTCGGAGAAGAATTATTCCGAGTTGCTCCATGAGGATCTGAAGATCAGGAAGTTTCTCAAAGCGAAACTCTACCACGCAGGTATCTCCAGGATAGAAATCGAAAGGGCTGCCAACAAGGCCAAGGTGAATATCCATGCCGCCCGCCCCGGGATCATCATCGGGAAGAAGGGATCCGAGATCGAGAAATTGAAAAAGGATCTCGAGGCCGTCACCAAAAGCGAGGTGATTATCAATATCCTCGAAGTCCGCAAGCCGGAGATCGATGCCCAATTGGTCGCCGAAAATGTTGCACAGCAGTTGGAAAGGCGAATCGCTTTTCGCCGGGCAATGAAGAAGTGTGTGACCTCTGCAATGAAATTCGGTGCAAAGGGCATTCGGGTCAATTGCGGTGGGCGCCTGGGCGGGGCGGAAATGGCGAGATCGGAATGGTATCGGGAGGGCCGTGTGCCCCTCCATACCCTGAGGGCGGATATCGATTGCGGTTTTACGGAGGCCCACACCGCCTATGGTCTGATCGGAGTCAAGGTTTTGATCTTCCACGGGGAGGTCTTGCCCGGTAAGAAAGAGGCGACCAAATAGGATTTACCGAGAGGCCGGCGTGCCGGGACCAGGGATCAGCGAGCAGAACAGGGGTTTAGAACAATGTTAATGCCGAAAAGGGTTAAATTCAGAAAATTACAGAGGGGCCGGATGAGCGGAAAAGCCACGCGCGGGAACACCGTAGCCTTCGGCGAGTACGCCCTTCAGGCGACCGAATGCGGTTGGATTACGGCCAGGCAGATTGAGGCGGCGCGTATTGCCATGACCCGGCACGTCAAGCGGGGAGGGAAGATCTGGATCCGGATTTTTCCGCACAAGTCCGTGACCAAGAAGCCTGCCGAAACCCGTATGGGAAAGGGAAAGGGCGCCCCGGAGGAGTGGGTGGCGGTGATCAAACCGGGCATCGTCCTCTATGAGATTGAAGGCGTTTCGAGGGAGATCGCCAAGGAGGCATTTACCCTGGCGGCCCATAAACTGCCCATCGGGACGCAGTTTGTATCGAGGGAGATATCTGATGAAAATTAAAGAGATCAGAGATCTTAGCATTGATGAGTTGCACCAGAAGAACCGCGAGCTTGTCGAGGATTTATTCAAGCTCCGTATGCGCAATGCCTCCGGGCAACTGGACTCCCCGGCCACGCTCGGCCACCTTCGCAGGGATATCGCCCGTGTCAGAACGATCCTGGTCGAAAAGGAGGTAAAGTAGTGGAACAACGCAGTAATAAGCTAACAATCAAGGGTATTGTTGTCAGCAGCAAGATGGATAAAACGGTTGTCGTTCGGGCGGAAAGACTCGTCAAGCATTCGGTCTTTCACAAGTATATCAAGCGATATGTCAAGTACAAGGCCCATGACGAGCAGAACGCCTGCCGGGTGGGTGACAAGGTTGTCATTGTTGAATCCCGTCCGTTGAGCAGAGACAAGCGGTGGCGGATGCTGGAGATCTTGGAAAAGACAAAGTAGATTGCTTCAAGGCGTCGGGAGCCGGACGATTGTTTACACCTCGCTCCTTACCTTTTGCCCCTTAAGCGCGATGGAGTATGGTTTATGATTCAGATGCAAACGGTGTTGAACGTAGCGGATAATTCAGGCGCCAAGAAGGTGGCATGCATCAAGGTGTTGGGAGGATCCAAGAGACGATATGCCAGCTTGGGTGATGTCATCGTTATTGCCGTGAAGGAAGCCTTGCCGAATTCCAAGGTAAAAAAGGGCGATGTCATGAAGGCGGTCATTGTCAGAACGGTCAAAGAAGTGAGGAGGGCGGACGGCTCGTACCTGAAGTTTGATGACAACTCCGCCGTTCTGATTACGAACCAGATGGAGCCGGTCGGAACGAGAATTTTCGGGCCGGTCGCGCGCGAGCTCCGGGCAAAACAGTTTATGAAGATCGTTTCCCTGGCTCCCGAGGTTTTATAGGATTTCAGGGAAGGGAGCGGCTGAGGAAAAAACGATGCAGGAAAAACGATTAAAAAAAGGGGATACCGTCAAAATAATCGCCGGTAAAGAAAAGGGCAAGACGGGGAAGATCCAGAGTACGATTCCCGATAAAGAACGGGTGACCATTGAAAAGGTGAACCTGATCAAAAGGCACAAGAAGCCGGATGCGAAGGGCAAGGGCGGCATCGTCGAGAAGGAAGGGCCGATACACATTTCCAATGTGATGTATCTGTGCAACAAATGCGGTACCGGCGTCCGGATCGGGTACAAGATCCTCGAAGATGGGAAAAAGGTGCGTGTGTGCGCAAAATGTCACGAGATTTTGGATACATAGGCTGGGGAAGATGGCAAGACTAAAAGATTATTATACCAAGGAAGTCGTTCCGGCTCTCATCAAGGAGTTCCATTACAAGAACCCAATGGAAGTTCCCAAGATCGTGAAGATCGTCGTCAACATGGGTCTTGGGGAGGCCATTCAGAACATCAAGATTCTGGACAGCGCCGTCGCGGAGTTGACCGCGATTGTCGGGCAGAAGCCGGTCATCACCAAGGCAAAGAAGTCCATTGCAACTTTCAAACTCCGCCAGGGGATGTCGATCGGTTGTTGCGTCACGCTGCGAAGGGAAAGGATGTACGAATTTTTCGACAGATTGGTCAGCGTCGCCCTTCCCCGAGTGCGCGATTTCCGCGGAATCCCGACCAAATCGTTTGACGGTAGGGGGAATTTTTCCCTGGGTCTGAAAGAACAGATCATCTTTCCGGAGATCGAATACGACAAGATCGAAAAGGTCAGGGGAATGAATATTGCGATCGTCACCACGGCCAAGACGGATGATGAGGCGAGGCAATTGCTGAAACGGATGGGCATGCCGTTCAGGAACTAAAAAACGGGAACGATCTCTGGAGGGGAAGAGTGGCAAAAACATCCTTGATTGTAAAGGCCAAGAGAAAAATGAAATTTTCGGTTCGAAGCTACAACCGCTGTCCGATTTGCGGACGACCGAGAGCGTATTACCGGAAATTTGATATGTGTAGAATATGCCTTAGAAATTTATCCCTGAAGGGGGAAATTCCGGGCGTGATCAAGTCGAGCTGGTAGAAAAGGAGCAACAATATGGGGATGACCGATCCGATCGCGGATATGCTCACCAGGATCAGAAATGCCAACCGCGTTCATTTCAAAAGTGTGGATGTTCTGAACTCGCGGATTAATCTGAGCATGGCGAAGGTATTGAAGAAATCCGGATACATCAGCGGTTATGACATCAAAAAGGATCCGCGAGCGTACGACGTTTTGCGAATCTATCTGAAATACCCGGATGCAAAGAGAACCGTGATGACCGATATTCAGCGGGTCAGCAAACCGGGAAGACGGGTTTATGTGAAAAGCATGAAAATCCCCCAGGTGCTCAACGGCTACGGCATATCCATCCTTTCTACCTCCAGGGGCGTGATGACGGATAAGGAAGCGAGAGAACTGAGTCTGGGTGGAGAACTGCTGTGCAATGTATGGTAAGGTGATCATCCAGGTGAAGGCATTGCGAATCAAGAGAGGGCTTCATGTCAAGAATTGGTAGAATACCCGTGGAAATTCCCGCTGGTGTAAAAATCAGCCGCGAACAATCCATGATCATGGTTGAGGGTCCCAAAGGAAAACTGGCCCTGAAAGTGCCCAAGGGCGTCGATGTTATTCTGGGCGACCGGGCGGTAGAGGTGACAAGGCCGTCCGACGGAAGGCTGGAGAGATCCTTTCATGGGCTGGTGCGAACCCTGGTGGCCAATATGGTTAAAGGGGTCAGTGTCGGATTCGAGAAGAAACTCGAGATCGCCGGAGTCGGATTCCGCGCGGAAGTTGGTGGGAACACGCTGAAACTGATCATCGGTTTTTCCGCGCCGGTCGAATATGCGATCCCGGAGGGAATCGAGATCAAGGTTGATAAATTGATCAATATCGCGGTGTCCGGCATCGACAAGCAACTGGTCGGACGCGTTGCGGCGGAGATCCGGAGCCTCAAGAAACCGGAGCCGTACAAGGGCAAGGGCATCAAATATGCGGGCGAGCAGATTCGACGCAAGGTCGGCAAATCCGTAGGCGCCTAAGTTTCCGGTGCCGCCGGCTTTGTTCCGGCGCACCCCGTAAAGAGGTAGGACATTGGCAACGAAAAAAATTGAAAAAATCAGAAGCAAACGGAAGATGAGGGTGAGGGGAAAGGTGTCGGGTACCGAAAAGCGGCCCCGCCTTTCCGTATTCCGATCTGCGGTCCATATTTATGCCCAGGCCATTGCCGATGATTCCGGGAGGACCCTGGCGGAGGCCTCAACACTCAGCAAGGATCTGGCGGATTCTCTTGCCGGTCTGAAAAAAGTCGATGAGGCGAGGGCGGTGGGAAGACTCCTGGCAAAGCGTCTTCAGGATGCCGGTATCGAAGATGTTGTCTTCGACCGTGGCAGGTTTCTCTATCATGGCCGGGTGAAGGCTCTGGCCGATGGCGCGCGGGAGGCGGGGCTGAAATTTTAGCCCGCAATTCGACAAATAACAACGAAGGATGATCGTAGGAAACGAAGATTATGGAAGAATTGGAACTTCTCGACAGGGTGATCACGATAAACAGAACAGCCAAGGTGGTTAAGGGCGGGCGACGGTTCCGGTTCAGCGCCGTGGTTGTGGTCGGTGACGGAAAAGGCTCCGTCGGCGCCGGTCTGGGCAAGGCTCATGAAGTCCCTGAAGCGATTCGCAAAGGGATGGAGCAGGCCAAGAAGGCGATGACCCGGGTGGCGGTTGAAAACCGGACGATCCCCTACAGCGTTATCGGACATTACGGCGCCGGCAAAGTGCTTCTGAAGCCCGCAGCGGAAGGGACCGGGTTGATTGCGGGCGGCGCGGTACGCGCCGTGCTGGAAGTCGCCGGTGTTCACAATATATTGACGAAGTGCCTGGGATCGCATAATCCACACAACTTGGTCAAGGCGACCATCGAGGGACTGGGGCAGTTGAGGGCGCCGGCCGAGATCCTTGCCGCCAGGGGAAAAGGGATAGCTGAAAATTAAGGCTGAAAGGGACAGGCTGTGGGTAAAATGCTCAAGATTACACTGGTTCATAGTTATATCGGCAGACCGGAAGCTCAGCGCAGGGTCCTTCGCGGCATGGGACTGGGCAAGATCAACCGAAGCGTGCTGTTGAATGATACACCGGAAATCCGCGGGATGATCCGGAAGGTCGATCACCTGGTGTCTGCGGTGGAAGTTGAGGGGAACGGTCAATGAATCTGGGAACATTGAAACCACCGGAAGGTTCGCGGAAAAAGAGAAAAAGGGTCGGACGGGGCGACGGTTCGGGGCACGGCGGAACGTCCGGAAAGGGCGCCAAGGGTCAGAACGCCCGTTCGGGGCACAGTGTCCGGCCCAACTTTGAAGGGGGGCAGATGCCCATTACCCGAAGGATGCCCAAGAGGGGATTCAAAAATCCCATGAGACGGATCATCGCGATCGTCAATATAGAGCAGTTAAAGGGGTTGACCCAGGGAGCGCTGGTGGACAGGGAGTATCTGACGGCGGTCGGCCTCGTCTCGGGTCGGGTAGACGGGATCAAGGTCCTGGGAAACGGGGAGATCAATTTCCCCCTCTCTCTCAGCGTCGATAGGATCAGCCGCGGGGCAAGAACGAAGATTGAAGCCGCCGGCGGTAAAATTATAGAGGTCAGCTGATTTGTTAGAAGGCTTAAAAAATATCTCCAAGATACCGGAACTTCAGAAGAGGATTCTCTTTACTTTTTTCCTCCTGGCGGTTTACCGGATCGGCGCCCATGTACCGACGCCGGGGATCGATACGGCAGCGCTTGCGGCCTTCTTCGAACAGGCCAAGGGATCTCTGTTGGGACTCTTTGACATGTTTGCGGGCGGCGCCCTGAGCAATCTTTCGGTCTTTGCCCTGGGGATCATGCCCTACATCAGCGCCTCGATCATCCTTCAGCTCCTGACCGTGGCCATTCCCCATCTGGAGAAGCTTTCCAAAGAGGGAGAGGCGGGCCGGAGAAAGATCACGCAGTACACCCGTTACGGGACGGTGGTTCTCAGCATTATCCAGGGTTTCGGAATCTCCATCGGCCTGGAAAATATGGCAGGGCCCACGGGGGCTTCGATCGTGATCAATACCGGCTGGGCATTCCGGCTGATGACGGTGATCACCTTGACGGCCGGGACGGCCTTCATCATGTGGCTGGGAGAACAGATCACCGAAAAGGGGATCGGAAACGGCATCTCTCTGATCATCTTTGCCGGCATTGTTTGCCGCGGACCGGAGGCGATCATCAATACCTTCCGTCTGCTCTCCTCGGGAGAAATGGGAATTTTCTTCATCATTATTCTGATCCTGATGATGGTGCTGGTGATCGGCGTCATCGTCTTCGTGGAGAGCGGCCAGAGAAGAATCCCGGTGCAGTACGCAAAACGGGTGGTCGGGAGGAAGATGTACGGCGGTCAGTCGACCCACCTGCCCTTGAAGGTCAATTCGGCCGGGGTTATCCCGCCGATCTTCGCGTCGTCGATCATCATGTTCCCGGCGACGATCGCCAACTTCATTCCGCACCCGTGGATGAAATCGGTTGCCGAGGCGATGATTCCCGGGCGTGTCGGGTACGAACTGCTCTACGTCGCCTTCATTGTCTTCTTCTGCTTCTTCTATACGGCCGTCACCTTCAACCCGGTGGATGTGGCGGACAACATGAAAAAATACGGGGGATATGTCCCCGGGATCCGGCCCGGCAAGAAGACAGCCGAGTATATCGACGATGTTCTGACGAAGCTCACCTTTGGGGGCGCCATCTATGTGTCCGCCGTTTGCGTGCTTCCCAGCATTCTGATCAGCTCTTTCAATGTTCCCTTCTATTTCGGCGGTACGGCCCTTCTGATCGTCGTCGGGGTGGCACTGGACACGGCGGGACAGATCGAAACCCATCTGTTGACGCGGCAGTATGAGGGTTTCATGAAGAAGGGGCGCATTGCCAGAAGGCGCTGAGGCGGGCATGGCCTTCGGAAACATGGGATCAAGGTCATGGTCATCCTGAAGCTGCCCGAAGAGGTTTCGCGACTCAGAACCAGCAATCGGATCGTTGCGGAGATTCTTTCGGAGCTGAAGGAGAGGGTAAAACCGGGCGTGACCACCCGGGAGCTGAACAGGCTTTCGGAAGAGCTTTCGCGAAAGAACCGGGTCATCCCGGCGTTCAAGGGGTACCGGGGTTATCCCTTTGCTCTCTGCACATCGGTGAACGGTGAGGTGGTTCATGGCATGCCGTCCGATCATTCGCTTGTATCCGGGGATATCCTGAGTCTGGATTTCGGGGTCATTTATAAGGGATATTATGGAGATGCTGCGATAACCGTTCCCGTTGGGAACGTATCGGCCACGGCGAAACGGCTGATGAACGTGACCGAGAAAGGCCTCTACGCCGGAATTGAACGGGCGCTGGCGGGAAACCGCCTGGGGGACGTTTCTGCCGCGGTTCAAGGTTGCGTTGAGGCGGCCGGTTTCTCGGTGGTCAGGGATTTTGTCGGCCACGGAATCGGCAAGAACATGCATGAGGATCCTCAGATTCCCAATTACGGTATGCCGGGGAGGGGAATCGAACTCCGTCAGGGTATGGTCCTGGCGATCGAACCGATGGTGAATGAGGGAAGTTACCGGGTGAAAGTGCTCCCCGATGGGTGGACCGTGGTTACAGAGGACGGAAGCCTGTCCGCACATTTCGAACATTCCGTGGCGATAACGGAAAACGGGCCGGAGATCCTGAGCCGGATGCAGTAGCGGTTTTGCGAATAGCGCAAAGATCTTGGACGACCGGATTCGAAAAGCGGAGATTATGGCAAAAGAAGAAGCAATAGAGGTTGAAGGCCGGGTGATTGAGCCTCTGCCCAATGCAATGTTTCGGGTGGAACTGGAGAACGGCCATCGCGTTCTGGCCCATATTTCCGGCAAGATGAGGATGCATTTTATCAAGATATTGCCCGGCGACAAGGTGACGGTGGAGCTGTCCCCCTATGATCTGACCCGGGGAAGGATCGTTTACAGGACAAAATAACAAAGACGGTTTTTTTTGGATGCGGGAGATGCCGTCGATGGATTGAGGGGGAATGGTCGTGAAAGTACGTTCTTCGGTCAAAAAGATTTGCGAGAAATGCAAGATTGTCAAAAGGCGGGGCGTGTTGCGCGTGATTTGCGAGAATCCGAAGCACAAGCAGCGTCAGGGATAGGGATTCAATAATCAGGAGGTTTGACTGGTGGCCAGAATTGCAGGTGTGGATTTACCCAAGAACAAGAGGATGGAGATCGCTCTAACCTATATCTACGGGATCGGGCGGGCAAAATCAAAAGAGATCCTTCGGGACGCCGGCGTCGGACCCGATACGAAAACGGATCAGCTTGCGGATTCGGAAATAACCTCCATTAGGAATATCATCGACAAGGAGCTCAAGGTCGAAGGAGATTTGCGTCGGGAAATTTCCATGTCCATCAAAAGACTGATGGATGTCGGGAGTTACCGAGGGTTGCGACATCGGAAGGGACTTCCGGTCAGGGGGCAAAGAACCAGCACCAATGCCAGGACGAGGAAAGGACCGAGAAGGTCGATTGCCGGCAAGAAGAAATAGGGAGTGGAGAAATCCGGAGGATCAATGGCAAAGCCAGTCAGAAAAACAGGGAAAAAAAAGGAAAAAAAGAATATCTCAGAGGGTATCGCTCACATCCAGTCTACCTTTAACAACACGATCGTGACCATTACCGATCTGAGCGGGAATGTCATCGCCTGGGCGTCCGCCGGGATGCAGGGTTTCAAGGGATCCCGCAAGAGCACGCCCTTTGCCGCGCAAATGGCGGCGGAGGATGCCGTGAAGAAGGCGCGGGAACATGGGCTCCGGGCCGTCCAGGTTTACGTCAAAGGCCCGGGATCCGGACGGGAGTCGGCGCTGAGGTCTCTGCAGACGGCGGGTCTGAGGATCAGTCTCATCCGCGACGTGACGCCCATTCCCCACAACGGATGCCGCCCACCCAAGCGAAGACGGGTATAGACATAGTCAACGATCGGTCAGCGTTGATAATTGATAATCGGTAGAGGGTAATTGATCAGGGATCAGGGAGGTTTCGTTGGCAAGATATCGAGAGTCCGTATGCAGGTTGTGCCGAAGAGAAGGTTTGAAGCTGTTTCTCAAGGGGGACAGATGCTACAGTGAAAAATGCGCCTTTGAAAGGCGGGGATTTGCACCGGGTGATCATGGTCAGATCCGGAAGAAATTTTCCGATTATGGCGTCCAGTTGAGAGAAAAGCAGAAACTCAAAAGGATGTATGGTCTTCTGGAAAAGCAGTTTCGGGGTTATTTCGGCAAGGCTGACCGGCAGAAGGGGATTACGGGGACCAATTTGCTGCTGTTTCTGGAGAGAAGGCTGGACAATATGATCTTCCGGATGGGTTTTGCCAATTCGCGGACGGAGGCGAGGCAACTGGTCCGGCACAACCATTTTCTGGTGGGAGAAAAACGGGTCAACATCCCTTCCTATCTGATCAAGGCCGGAGATGAGATCCGGGTCAGGGAGGGAAGCCGGAAGGTGGAGCGGATCATCGAAGCCATGGAAACCGTTGCCAGGCGGGGCGTTCCTCAATGGCTGGAGATCGATAAAGCCAACTTCAGGGGCGTGGTGAAAATGCTTCCCGTCCGTGAAGAACTTACAATGCCGGTTAAGGAACAGCTGGTCGTTGAACTGTATTCAAAATAGGACAATCACCAGGTATCCGAAGGGCAGGGAAAGGAATTATGCAGAGAAACTGGCGTAGTTTGATTCAACCGAAAAGAATCGATATCGATGAAACGACCCATTCGCCTTTTTATGGGGAATTCAGTTGTCAGCCGCTGGAACGCGGCTTCGGGACCACGTTGGGCAACGCCCTCCGGCGGATTCTGCTCTCTTCGATTCAGGGAGCAGCCATCGTTTCCGTGAAATTTGACGGCGTCCTGCATGAATTTTCAACGATCCCCGGTGTCAAAGAGGACGTGACCGATATCATTCTGAATCTGAAGGGCGTGCGTCTCAAGCTTCATCAGGACGGTCCGCGGACGGTCCGCATCGACACCTCAAAGGAAGGCGTGATCACCGCCGCGGATATTGCAAGCGATGGGACGGTGGAGGTTCTCAACCCCGATCATTATATTGCCACATTGGTCGGCGAGACCTCTTTCAAAGCGGAAATGGCGGTCAAGATGGGCAAGGGATATGTGCCCGCACAGAAGGAAAAGGATCCCGAACAGTCTGAAGCGACGATTAATATCGATGCGATTTTTTCACCGATCAAGAAGGTGAACTATACCGTGACCTATGCGAGGGTAGGCCAGATTGCGGACTATGATCGCCTGATCCTCGAGGTGTGGACGGACGGGAGCGTTCTTCCCGAAGATGCGGTTGCATACGCCGCAAAAATACTCAAGGAACAGCTCGATCCCTTCATCAATTTCTCCGAGCCGGACGAGGAAGTGGCGGAATCCGAGATCGAGGGAACGGAAGAAGATATCAACGATATCCTCGTGCGACACGTCGATGATCTGGAACTCTCCGTCCGTTCGGCCAACTGCCTGAAGAACGCCGGGATCAATCTGATCGGAGAATTGGTTTTGAAAACAGAGGCCGAAATGCTCAAGACCAAGAACTTCGGCCGAAAATCATTGAACGAGATTAAAGAGATTCTGCTGGAGTCCGGTCTCAATTTTGGCATGAAGCTGGATTTTCCTCCGTGGAACAAGACTGAAAAAACGGAAGAAACGCCTGTTGAAGGGGCGGAATAGAATTGTTTGCATTGAAAGGATGAGTCTCGATGGGCCAGGGAAAATTTGGAAGCAAACTGGGAAGGACGACAAGCCACCGCAAGGCCATGCTGAGGACGATGGTGACCTCCCTTTTGAAACATGAGAAGATCCAGACCACCGACATGAAGGCCAAGGAGCTCAAAAAGGTGGCGGACAAGATGATTACCCTCGGCAAGCGAGGCGATCTTCATGCCCGGAGACAGGCCGCCGCTTATGTCCGGGAACGGGACATGGTGGGAAAGCTGTTCGGTGAGCTGTCGGAACGCTACAAAGAGCGGGCCGGCGGCTATACCCGGATCGTCAAGTCGGGATATCGCGCGGGTGACAATGCCCCCATGTCCATCATTGAATTTGTCCGGAATGCCGAGGCGGATAAACCCAAGAAAAAGGCGCCGGCGCCAAAGAAATAGAGAATCGCAGAGGGCGGGCCATCAACCCGCCCTCTTTCATTTCCCCTCTTTTCCCCCCTTGTTTTTTCATCAAAAACGCGATATTTTCCACGCGACGTGGATTGCTGTGGTGTGCACTTTTGTCTGAGAGGGTCATTGAAAGGAGGATCGAGAATGGGTGAACAGCGGATCGGCGAAGTCGTGAAGTATTTTTCAAAACCGGGTGTTGCCGCCGTCAAAATCACGGATGGCGGGATCAAAGTTGGAGATACCTTAAAATTCACGGGACATACAACGGATTTGACCATGCCGCTCGATTCCATGGAGGTCAACAATCAGAAGGTGGCCGAGGCGGTTGTCGGCGACTATATCGGTATTCGGGTGCTGGATCGGGTCCGTCCCGGTGATGAGGTATTCAAGGTGACGCCGGAGTAGTCCCGCCGGAAAATGTCGTAGGGCCGTGAAAAAGGTCCCTGATGGGTTCCGATGGAGATCCGTGAACAAAAGGTATGGCCGAAATGGAGATCAGGGTATTGGGATGTCACGGTTCGCAGCTTCCCGGCCGCGGTTTCACGGGGTTCCTGATCGATGGAACAACCCTGCTGGATGCCGGCGCCGTGACGTCGGTGCTGACGCTTGAAGAACAGTCCCGGATTGATCATGTTCTGATCAGCCACGCCCATCTGGATCATATCCAGGAGCTGCCCTCCCTTGCGGACAACCTTTGCTATATCCGTAAAAATGATCCGCTGACGGTGATCAGCATGCCCCGGGTGATCAATACTCTAAAACGGCACATTTTCAACGGCGCAATCTGGCCCGATTTTTCAATTCTTCCCCGTGCGGAGAAACCGGTTCTACAGTTTGAACCCATCCGTTCGGGAGAGAAGATGCGCGTCGGCCATTTGCGCGTCACGTCCATTCCGGTCAATCATTCCGTGGAAAGCGTTGCCTATGTGATCGAATCCGGGCAAGGACCCGCGACGAAGACGGCCATTTTCGTTGGGGATACCGGGCCCACCGAAAAGATCTGGTCTGTCGCAGGGAAGGGGAAAAATGTCCGGGCGATCTTCGTTGAGACGTCGTTGCCGGGAGAGATGGCGGAAATGGCCGAGATGACCGGGCACCTGACCCCGGCCGGCTTGGCCCGTGAATTGGAGAAGCTGTATCCGCTGATGCCGCAGATCTATCTCTATCATATGAAAATCCAGTATTGTGAAGCGATCCGGAGCGAGATCGAACGATTGAAGAACGGCCGGATCCAAATCCTTCAGGACGGACAGGTGATCCGGATCTGATTCTCGGGGATGTTTGCATGGCAATGAGATCATGACCTATCGCGAGATGCGAACATATCTTTCGGGCCTGAATCCCCTGGGCATCCGTCTTGGGCTGGAATCGATACGGTCCCTCTTGGCCCGGTTAAATGATCCCCAGCGAAGTTTCCCTTCCGTGCTGATCGCGGGAACCAACGGCAAAGGTTCGGTGGCGGCGATGACAGCCTCGATCCTCTCGAGGGGTGGATTCAGGACCGGGCTTTATACCTCGCCGGACCTGATCGATGTCCGGGAAAGGATCCGGATCGACGGTCGGATGATCAGCCGTAAGGATATGGCGGCCTGTGTGGAAGAGATCCAAAGCCGGCTCCAGGAAGAGGTGAGTTACTTTGAATTCCTGACCGCAGCGGCTTTTCTCCACTTTCAACAGCGGAAGACGGATATCGCCGTGCTGGAGGTCGGCATGGGGGGGCGGCTGGACGCCACCAACGTGGTCATTCCACTCGTCTCGGTGATCACCAACATTTCCCTCGATCACCGAGAGCACCTCGGCAACACCCTGGAGGAAATCACCCGGGAAAAAGGGGGGATCATCAGGGAGGGGGGAATCTGTCTCGCCGCGGTCCGCCGGAAGCCGGTCATCGATACCCTGGAGGCGATTTGCAGAGAGCGAGGGGCGAGTCTCTACCGGTTTGGAAAGGAGTTCCGGACGACGATCCATCGGGACGGGACGTTTTCATATCGGGGCGTCGGAAAGAGTCATAAACGGCTTCGCTGTCCCCTTGCGGGAAAACACCAGATTTCCAATGCCGCCCTGGCGCTGGCTGCCGTGGAGATGATTGGAGATGCCGGTTTCCGGGTGGAGGAATCCGCTGTTTTCGAGGGTCTGGCGCAGACCCGCTGGGAGGGGCGGTTGGAGATCCTGCAGCGTTCGCCCCTGCTGCTTGTGGACGGCGCCCATAATCCGGCCGGGGCGG
>DIWG01000077.1:31313-35943 GCA_002423465.1 Syntrophaceae bacterium UBA6112
CGGCGGTCGGAAGGTTTCACAAGGGCATCGAAGTGGTCGAGAATCCGGGTGACGCGCTGCATTATGCCCTTTCGCTCGCCGGCAAGGAAGACCTCATCTGTGCGGCAGGCTCCCTCTATCTGGTGGGAGAAATCAAGAAGCTCCAGCGGACCAGGGAAGGCGGCGGGATGAATGCCGTTTCTAAAAAACATGTAACCGAATCTCTGCGAAAGGTATGGATGTGAACAGACTGAAAAAGGTTTTCTGTTTTCTGGTGATCATGCTCGTCCCCTGGATAGCGGCTCCGCCCCTCCAGGCCCTCCAGACGGAGTTCCGCGGCGGACCGGTGAACATCGACGCGGACAACATCACCTACGATGGGGAGGGAGACATTTACCACGCGGTGGGGAAGGTCCTGATCACCTTCACGGGGGGGTATTTGAAGGCCGACGCCGTGACCCTGAATCATACCACCAACCAGGCCTGGGCCGTCGGCCATGTGCTGGTCCACAGCGATCAGGATGTCCTTGAGGGTGAAGAGATCTCGTTCAACATCGTCTCGCGGACGGGGACGGTGAATGACGGGACCGTGTTTATCGCCCAGAACCATTTCTACATCAAGGGAGAAAGGATCGAAAAGCGGGCGGAAGCGACCTACCATTTGGAAAACGCCACGGTAACCTCCTGCGACGGGGATGCGCCCGACTGGCGCATTGCCGGCAGTGAGTTCGACGTGACCCTGGAAGGCTACGGCGTTCTGAGGAACGGCCGGTTCCTGGCCCGGAATCTTCCCGTGCTCTACCTGCCCTATTTCATCTTTCCCGCGAAGACGAAGCGCCAGTCCGGTTTCCTCTTTCCCTACATCGCCTATTCCCAAGACCGGAACGGCCTGGACATCGAATTACCCTTCTACTGGGCCATCTCCGAAAGCGCCGACGCCACGTTTTTCCAGCGCTACATGGAGAAACGGGGATTCAAGGAGGGCGTGGAGTTCCGCTATGCTCCCAATGCGAATACCTTCGGCACCTTTTACGGAGATTTCATCAACGACCGCTTGAAGATTACAGAGAACAGCGCCGGGAACATGAGCCGCGACTGGCAGGAAAGTCATAACCGCTGGTCCTATTACCTCAATCATGAAACGACTTTTGCGAACGGTTTCAACCTCCGAAGCGACATCCGCCGGGTGTCGGACCGCTGGTATTTCCGGGATTTTTCATCCTTTAACTATTATCTGGACAACTATTCTGCGAGCGGCGTGGAACGGTTCAGGCGCATCTCCTTTCTGGGGGATGAATCCCTCGCGTCACTCAATTCCACGGTTCGTCTGACAAAGGACTGGTCCCTGTACAACCTGACCGCCCTCGCGAGCTACACCGATGACTTTTCCTCCGTCAACAACAATGCGACGTTGCAGCAATATCCGGCGGTGACCATGACGGGATTCCGACAGCCCCTCTTCGGCAGCCCTCTTCAACTCGAATTCACCTCCGGCTATAATCATTTCTACCGCTATGAGGGACAAAAGGGCCATCTCGGGTACATCAGCCCGACCCTTTCCCTGCCGTTCAAGCTGGGGCCCTCGGTTCAGGTGCAGCCGCAGGTCGGTTTCCGGGGGGATATCTGGCAGCGGTCGGATAGCCTGACGGACGACGGAGACAAGTACGGAAACCGTATGATCTACACATTCGGGACGACCCTCTCAACGGGGGTGTACCGGGTTTTTAACCTCAAAGGAGCGGAGGTCGAGAAGATCCGGCACGGAATTCAGACCGGGATCACCTACAGTTTCATTCCCGAAGTGTCGCAGAATCGCCTCCCCGATTTTCTGGGTCAGATCGCCCCGCAGAACAGCCTGAGCTACTGGATCACCAACACGTTGCTGGCCCGGATGCGGGGAAAGGATGGCAAGATCAGCTATCGCGAGCTGATGCGCTTCAAGCTGGCCCAGGGTTACGATATCCGCGAGGCGAGACGGGATGTGCCCGCCGGCGGGAAGGACAGCCGGCCTTTTAGCGATGTGTATCTGGAACTGGATTTGAATCCCGTTCGGTACGTCACCTTGGCGGCGCGAAACGTTTACAGCGTGAATTCAGGCGTGTGGTGGCAGAACAATTATGACCTGACCCTGTACGATAACCGGGGGGACTCGGCCACCGTGGGTTATCGTTACACGAAGGACTCGCTGGAGGAGATCAACCTTTCCCTGAGGGCGGCTCTCACCTCCTCCCTCGGTGCGACCTATGTCCTGAGACGGAACAAGCTCGATGGTAAAACCGTCGAATCCAGCTATGGCATTCAATACCGGCATCAGTGCTGGACCGTCGATCTGTACCTGATGGACCGGGTGGATGATCGGACGGTTATGCTCATGTTCTCCTTGTACGGAATAGGATCGTTCAATCTGAACAGAAGTTTTTCTTCTGCTCCGACAGGAGTGAATTGAAGAGGGTTGGAAAATCGTATGCGGATATAGATCTTTCTCCTTTTTGATTTTTTATGCAGGTTTTTCCTTGACAAAGAGGATAAATTTGCGTATCTACCCAGATTCAAATTCATGCGCACTGGGTGAGATGATGAAGACATATCAGGCAAAACAGGGGGAGGTCAATCGCGACTGGTATCTCGTGGATGCCGGAGACAAGGTCCTGGGAAGGCTGGCGAGCGAAATTGCCCACCGCCTGCGGGGAAAGCACAAACCCGTTTATACCCCCCATACGGATACGGGAGATTTCGTGATTGTGGTGAATGCCGAAAAGATCAGTCTGACCGGCAAGAAGCTGACCGACAAGATCTATTACCGTTATTCGGGCTATCCGGGCGGTCTCAAAGCGACGGCGGCCGGGAAGATGCTGAAGGAAAAGCCGGAGGAGCTGTTGCGAACGGCCGTGAAGGGGATGCTCCCCAAAAATACGCTGGGGCGGGCCATGCTCAAAAAGCTGAAGATTTATACCGGCGGCGACCATCCGCACGCGGCGCAGTGCCCCCGCATTCTGGCGCTGTAATTTTCACGATAGGGAAAATATCGGATCCTTGAACATGATGTGGAGAGGGATATGACGGAAAAAAGGTTTTACGCGACTGGAAAGAGAAAGAGCGCTATCGCCAGGATTTATATGAAGGAAGGAACCGGCGTCTGGCAGGTGAACAAGCGGAATTTCGATGACTACTTCACGCGGGAAAGCCTGAAGATGATTATCCAGCAGCCCCTCGAGATGACGGGGAAAAAGGGTCTTCTCGATTTTTACATCAGCGTGGACGGGGGCGGCATGGCCGGTCAGGCGGGCGCCGTCAAGCACGGCATCTCCAAGGCGCTGGTGGAATATGATGCGGACCTGAGGGCGGTCCTGAAAAAGGCCGGTTTCCTGACGAGGGACTCCCGCATCAAGGAAAGAAAGAAATACGGTCAGCCGGGGGCCCGGAAGCGGTTCCAGTTCTCCAAGAGATAATTCCGCAGGGAGGCTGATGGCCTCCCTTTTTTTTGGATTCCAGGAGGGTGCGCGAGGTGATCAAAGTCGGTATCTACGGGGGAAGCGGCTATACCGGACAGGAGCTTCTGCGGCTGTTGCTCGGCCACCCGGAGGCGAAGGTTGTGGTTGCGACCTCCCGGCGGTTTGAGGGGACGGCCGTCTCCGAAGTCTATCCGGCCCTTTCCGGACGGATCGATCTCGTCTATACGAACGATCCTCCCGAAGTTGTGGCCGACCTTGCCGATTTCATCTTTCTGGCCCTCCCCCACGGCGTTTCGATGGCAATCGCGCCCTTCTTTATCCGGGCAGGCCGGAAGGTCGTCGATCTGAGCGCGGATTTCCGCATCCGGGATGGCGTTACCTATGAGGCCTGGTATGGCAAGCATACGGCTGTCGGGATGCTTGGAGAGGCGGTCTACGGCCTGCCCGAGCTTCACCGGGAAGAGATCCGCAAGACCCGTCTCGCCGCCAATCCGGGTTGTTATCCCACAAGCATCATCCTCGGTCTGGCGCCCGTTCTGCGGTCGCGCTGGATTGACCCTTCATCCGTCATTGCCGACTCGAAATCGGGCGTCAGCGGCGCGGGCCGTGAGCCTCAGATTGCCTCCCTCTATTGTGAGGTGGAGGGGGGATTCAAAGCGTACAAGGTCGGCGGTCACCGCCACACCCCGGAGATCGAGCAGGAGCTGGGTCTCTTGGCGGGCGGGGAGATGAAGATCTCATTCACCCCGCACCTGCTGCCGGTGAAGCGGGGAATTCTCAGCACGATCTATGCAAAACTGATCACAGATACAAGCGCCGAGGAGGCGACGGCCCTCTATCAGGATTTTTACCGGAATGAGCCCTTCGTTCGGATCTGTCGGGCCGGTCGGTTTCCCAACCTTTCCTCCGTTGTCGGCTCGAATTTCTGCGATATCGGCGTGACCGTGGACAAGCGGACCGGNNGCGATCCAGAACATGAACCTGATGTCCGGTCTCCCCGAAGAAACCGGTCTTCCCCTGGTGGCGCTTTACCCCTGATCGTCCGGAGGCGCGATGACCCTGAAAATCTTCAACACCCAGTCGAGAAAGAAAGAGGAATTCCATCCCCTGCGGGAGGGAAAAGTCGGGATTTACGTCTGCGGGATCACCGCGTATGACGTCTGTCATGTGGGACACGCCCGCTCGGCGGTCGTTTTCGA
>DIWG01000017.1 GCA_002423465.1 Syntrophaceae bacterium UBA6112
CTGGTGTTCAAAATAGCCGATGATCGCGGCATGTTGTTGCTGGATCTGAAGGACCTGCAGACGATGCTCCGGTTTGTGGGCGACAATGCCAAGCAGTTCACCACCCAATATGGAAACATCTCCGCCGCCTCCGTCGGCGCAATTCAAAGGGGGCTTTTAACCATCGAGCAGCAGGGCGGCGATCTGTTTTTTGGCGAGCCGATGCTGGACATCGCGGATTTGATGCAGACGGATGGCGAAGGTCGCGGCATCATCAACGTGCTCGCCGCCGATCGGCTCTATAACCATCCCAAGCTTTACTCGACCTTTCTGCTCTGGATGCTGGCCGAGCTCTTTGAGCAGTTGCCCGAAGTCGGCGACCCGGAAAAACCAAAATTGGTATTCTTTTTCGACGAGGCCCATCTGCTGTTCAACGACGCCCCGCGGGCGCTGCTGGAAAAGATTGAACAGGTGGTGCGATTGATTCGTTCCAAGGGCGTTGGCGTTTATTTTATCACCCAGAATCCCCTGGACATTCCGGAAACCGTCCTCGGCCAACTGGGCAACCGTGTCCAGCACGCCTTGCGCGCCTTCACCCCGCGCGATCAGAAAGCGGTCAAAACCGCGGCGGAAACCATGCGCGCCAATCCGGCCTTTGACGCGGTTCAGGCGATTACGGAACTGGGCGTCGGCGAAGCGCTGATTTCCTTCCTGGATGAAAAAGGCCGACCTGCGCAGGTGGAACGTTCCTTTGTCATCGCCCCCGGTTCGCGGCTCGGACCGCTGAGTGCGGATGAAAGGACCGCCGCCATCCAAGGTTCCACGATTTACGGTCATTATGAACAAACGCTCGATCGGGAATCGGCCTATGAAAAACTTCGCGACGACGCGCAGGCCCGGATAGGGAGCGGTCAACCGGCCGCGCCGGGGAGAGCCGGGGAGAAGATTGCCGCCGGCAGCGCCGACGGCGGAATGCTGGGCGGCCTGGGCGGTTCACTGGGAGGCATCCTGTTCGGACGAACCGGCCCGCGGGGAGGACAGTCCGAAGGTCTCATTCAGGCGGCCGCCAAGAGTGTGGCCAGAACCATCGGGTCCTCCGTCGGACGAGAGATTGTGCGCGGCGTCCTCGGTTCCATCCTGGGCGGTGGATCGCGGCGCAGATAAAGAGCGGGGCTTCAGAATTCGCCGTACTTCACGGCAGCATGAACGAACTCCGGTTTTCCACGGGTCCAATATCTCAAGTGGGGTGGTCCGCATGAAACTGTATGATCTGTTTGGGCTGAGCGGCAAGGTCGCCCTCGTGACGGGCGGGGGCAGGGGAATCGGAAAGTTCATTGCCACGGGACTGGCGGAGGCGGGGGCGGATCTGATCCTGACTTCCCGGAAAATGAAGAACCTCGAGGCGACGGCGCAGGCCCTCTCCGGGGAGTTCGGCGTAAGGGTTCTCCCCGTCGCCTGCGACATGGCGAATCCGGAGGCGATCGATGCCATGCTGAAAGCGGCGCAGGAGAAATTTCCCCGGATCGACATCCTGGTGAACAATGCCGGGGCAACCTGGGGGGCGCCCACGCTGGAATTCCCGCTGGAGAAGTGGGATCAGCTCTTCAACGTAAACGTCCGCGGCGTCTGGGTCCTCACCCAGAAGGTCGCCAACGTCATGAAAAACCAGGGCGGCGGGAACATCATCAACATCTCGTCGGTCATGGCGTTCCGGGGATCGGAGGAGTTGGTTCACCCGGCCGTTCCCTACAACTCGACGAAGGCCGCGATCAACCTGCTGACGATGAACCTCGCCGTCAAGCTTGCCCCCTACAAAATCCGCGTCAATGCAATCGCCCCCGGCTTCTTCCGGACGGACATGATGGCCTACATCGAGAAACCGGAATTCAAGGCTGCCTATGACCTGACGCTCGCCAACATTCCCCTTGGGCGCATCGGGGATTCCGACGATATGAAGGGACTTGCAGTCTTTCTCGCTTCGGACGCCTCGGCCTACATGACGGGGCAGGTCGTGGTAAACGACGGCGGCCTGCTCGCCAAGTAATTGAGGGGAAAAACGGTTGGAGAAGGATAGCTTTTTCACGAAAAGCGGAGGCAAGAACGAGGCGGATCGGACGCCGCGGGATGCCGCAACGGTGATCCTTCTCCGCGACAGGACGGACGGGTCTTATGAGGTCTTCCTCATGCGGCGCGGTCGGAATCAGGCCTTCATGGGCGGGGCCTATGTCTTTCCCGGAGGCCGCCTGGACGGGACCGATGCCGATCCGGAACTGGCGGTCTGCCTCGGCGGTCTCTGCGCGTCCGATGCGAAGCGTCTTCTTCAGGAGACGGATCTTCCGGAGACAACCGCCCTGGGTCTCTTTTTGGCCGCGATCCGGGAGACCTTTGAGGAGGCGGGGGTGCTCCTCGCGCGCAATGTCGATGGAAGTGTGGTCGATCTGTCCGCTCCGGATGCGGCCGACCGCTTTGCCGCCTATCGCCTGGAACTCCATGAGAACCGGATGACCTTGCTTGATCTGGCGCGGCGGGAAGGGTTCCTGTATGCCCCCGATCTTCTCACCCCCTATTCCCACTGGATCACGCCGGAAATCGAGCCCCGGCGTTTCGATACCCGCTTCTTCCTGGCGAGGCTCCCGGAGGGGCAAATCCCCGCCCACGACCGGATGGAGCTGACGGAATCCCGCTGGCTGACTCCCGCCTTCGCGCTTGCCGAGCATGCGGCGGGTCGGATCGTCCTGATGCCGCCCACACTCAAGACGATTGAAGAATTGCTGAGCTTTTTCAATACCACGCAGCTCTTTGCCGCAGCCCGTTCCCGGCTGATCCGAACGATCCTCCCCGATGCTTTCCGGACGGAGAATGGTTTCGGAATCCGCCTTCCCACCGATTCGGAGTATGCGCTAACGGCCTTCCGTCAACCGCCCCGTCCCGGCGAAAGCACCCGGATCGTCATGGAGGGCGGAATCTGGAAAACCCGTACCGGATAAAAAGCATATCGTGCCTTCCGGCGAACCTGTTTTTTACTTGACAACGGAGATCCGACCGGGTACTTTCGCCCTGCTCCATCTTATGAATGCAGATTCGTTGATTCGTGGTGCTCTTAAACCCAACCCGCAGCAGGACCGCTCACGGTTGCCGGCGGGATTCGCCGGGTTCAGGGCCAAGATCTTCGTTCCGTTTCTCTGCAATGCCCTGATCAGGCATGCTTTTGTACTGCGGCGACTTTGGAGATTTCTCTTGCGCGCAACGAAATTTGGCATCGTGAGGGATCGCAACGATTCTCCCACTGTTCCAGACAACCCCCGTGAAGCATACCTTCCTCTGTTTTTCCCCTTACCGTTGCCTCCTCTTCTCTTTTCTCTCATGTGCCGATCCACTTATGCCGGGGCTAACATCCAAACCGGATCCGCCATGGCCGGCCCGGAAATTCAAAACCGCTTTCTTCCGGATTTCGCCCTTATAAATCTTATCAATCAAGGAGGGAATTTTTAGAAAAACGATCCATCATCCGTTCAGGAGGATCCGATCGGGGATCAATCCATGAAGCAGCTCTTTTTCATACGAAAATCCTGCGTACCGAGTGCCAACTTTTCAAAAGGGAGGGAACCTATGCTGCAAAAGAAAAGCACGTACGATGAGGTATATCAGAGTTTCCACTGGCAAATTCCGGAATTTTACAACATTGGTGTCGATGTCTGCGACAAATGGGCGGACGAGCGCTACCGCCTTGCCCTCATCTACGAGGACGAGGGCGGCCGGACCGAAAAATTCACCTTCTGGGACATTAAAAATCTCTCCAACCGCCTTGCCAACGCCCTGAGGGCGCAAGGCATTGCCCGGGGAGATCGGGTCGGCATCCTTCTCCCGCAGTGCCCCGAGACGGCGATTGCCCATGTCGCCGTTTACAAATTGGGCGGGATCGCGATCCCGCTGTTTACGCTCTTCGGTCCCGATGCCCTCGAGTATCGCCTGATGAACAGCGGCGCGAAGGCGGTCGTCACCGACGGGGCCAATGTCGGGAAGCTCCTCCGTATCCGCGACCGCCTTCCCGACCTGAAGCTTCTCTTCGTCACCCGGGGGAAACCGGAAGCGGGCGCAATCGATTTCTGGGCGTCGCTGGAAAAGGGTTCCACCCGCTTCGAGCCCGAGCCGACAAGGGCGGACGATCCCGCCTTGATCATCTACACCTCGGGAACGACCGGCCCACCGAAAGGCGCCCTCCACGCCCACCGCGTGGTTCTCGGCCATGTTCCCGGCGTTGAATTCTTCCACAACTTCTTCCCGAAAAAGGAGGACGTCTACTGGACCCCCGCCGACTGGGCCTGGATCGGAGGCCTGATCGACGTCCTTCTACCGAGCTGGCACCACGGCGTCCCCGTCGTCGCCTACCGCGCCAAAAAATTCGACCCCGAACAGGCCTTTCACTTCATCGCCAAATACGGCATCCGAAACGCCTTCATGCCGCCGACCGCCCTCAAGATGATGCGTCAGGTGCAGGACCCAAAAAGCCGCTACGACTACCGGATGCGGACGATCGGCTGCGGCGGCGAGACTCTGGGCGAGGAACTGCTCGACTGGGGCCGTCAGGTCATGGATCTGGAGATCAACGAGTTCTATGGCCAAACTGAGGTGAACCTCGTCGTTGGAAACTGCTGCGAGATCATGCCCGTCCGCCGGGGATCGATGGGCAAGCCGATCCCCGGCCACCACGTCGAGGTGGTGGATGCGGAGGGGCAAATCGTTCCGCCGGGGACGGTCGGCGAGATCGCGATCCTCCGCCCCGACCCGGTCATGTTCCTCAATTACTGGCAGAATCCGCAGGCCACCCGGGACAAGTTTGTCGGCGACTGGTCGCTCACGGGGGACCTCGGAAAGAAGGATGAGGACGGCTATATCTGGTATGTCGCCAGGAAGGACGACGTCATCACCTCCTCGGGCTACCGGATCGGCCCTGCGGAGATCGAGGATTGCCTGCTCAAACATCCGGCTGTAACCATGTCCGCAGTCATCGGCAAGCCCGATCCGGTCCGGACGGAAGTGGTCAAGGCCTTCGTCGTCCTCAAGCAGGGCATCCCGGCCACGGAGGGACTTGCGGCAGAAATCCGGGAGTTCGTCAAGACCCGCCTGGCTGCCCATGAGTATCCACGGGAGGTCGAGTTCGTGACCGAACTCCCGATGACCAGCACCGGCAAGATCATGCGGGGTGAGCTGCGCAAGGAAGAAATCCGTAAGACGGCGCAGATGACAACTTGATCGGTATGTGTTGGGTGATGGTCCCGAAAAGATCTCATTGAGTTCTCCAGACGCATGGCAGACCTTGCACCAAACAGGATTTTCATGGAGGGCGCAACGCAATGCGGCAGACAAGAAAACCGGAAACGGCCGACGGGTGTCATACGAATGAAATAATTGAGGACCTGCATAAGAGGATCCTTTTCTACGAAACGATTCTCGATTCGATCCGCAACGGCATCATGATCACCGACCGGCGGGGGAAGGTGATTTTCTTCAGCAAGGCCTACGCCGATTTTCTCGGGATCAGACCCGAAGAGATCCTGGGGAAGCACTGCGCGGAGGTGATCGAGAACACGCGGATGCACATCGTTGCCGAAACCGGGATCCCGGAAATCAATGACACCCAAAGCATCCGGGGACAGGAGATGGTCGTTCAGCGAATTCCGATCCGGATCGACGGGCAGGGGCTCTTCGTCTTCGGGCAGGTGATGTTCAAGGACGTGCGTGACGTCCATACCCTCTCCAGCCGGCTGAGCCTGCTGGAATCCAAGGTCGAGTTCTACGAGAGGGAGCTCACCGATTTGAGATCGTCGAAATACACCCTTCAGCATATCATCGGCAACAGCAGGGGCATCCTGGAACTCAAGCAGCTTGCCGTCCGGGCGGCGGAGATCGACGCTCCGGTTCTGATCACGGGGGAGAGCGGCACGGGGAAGGAGCTTTTCGCCCACGCCATCCATTATGCCAGCAAGCGGCGTCTGTATCCGTTCATCCGCCTGAACTGCTCCGCGATTCCCAGGGAGCTTTTGGAGGCGGAACTATTCGGTTACGAGCCGGGGGCCTTCACCGGGGCCTCCAACAAGGGAAAATCCGGCAAATTCGAACTGGCCCACGGCGGCTCCATTTTTCTCGATGAAATCGGCGATCTGCCCATGGAAATGCAGCCCAAGCTCCTGCGAATCCTGGAAGAAAAAGAGTTCGAGCATCTCGGGGGAAACCATCTAATCAAAAGCAACTTCCGCCTCATCGCCGCAACCCACGAGAATCTCGAAGATCTGGTAGCCCGAGGTAAATTCCGCAAGGATCTCTTTTACCGGCTGAACGTCATTCCTGTGTCGATCCTTCCGCTGCGGGAGCGGATAGAGGATCTCCCTCTGCTTGCGGAGCACCTCATGAAGAAGCTCAGCCGCGAACACGGAACCAAAATGGCCAGCTTCTCCCCTGCCGTAATGCAGATTTTCCAATCCTATCCCTGGCCCGGCAATGTCCGGGAACTCTCCAACATCCTGGAGAGGATCCTCTTTGCACTGGACGGCGACCAGACGCAGGTGCGGCATCTGCCCCTCTTCATGCAGGACCTGGGACGGGAATCGTCAAAACAGGACAACACCATGCTCAAAAGGCTCCGGGACGACATGGAGAAGGAGACCCTGCTGCACACCATCCGCATTTCCAACTTCAACAAAAACCAGGCTGCCCGCCTGCTGGGGATCCACCGCACGTCACTCTACAAGAAGATGAAAAGACTGAATATTTCCTTAAAACAGGGATAAGGGTATCTTTTTTTCGACATGTATCTTTTTGTCTACATAATGCGGAATGCGCACTCCCTCCTTGATCCCGACGCCTTGTCCCGATTGTTGTAGCCTTTTTTCGACTCTCCGGCCGGGGTTTCTCCCCGGCCTACCCGGAACTAAATAAATATCATTCATGATTCCATTGGATTGGGAGAATATTGGGACATGGCCCGCTTTTTGCTGTCACCACCGGGTATCATCGGGGCCTACACGGGAAGCGCAAGAAAAGGTGAAGACGTTAAGTCAAGGGGAAACTTATGCTTAAAAAGGAGGGTTATGCCATGAAGAAAAGAGTGGGTATCGTGATTGCCGTCTTGATGATGACGATTTTCTGCGTCGGCTTCGGCCTTGCAGTGGCCGCCGACCAACCGATCAAGTGGAAGATGGTCACCACCTGGACGCCGGCCATCAACCTGATCGAAGGCGATAAAAACTTCGCCAAGCTCGTAGGCGAACTGAGCAACGGCCGCCTCCAGATCACCGTCTCGCCGGCCGGCGAACTGGTCCCGGCCAATGCTGTATTCGACACCGTCTCCAAGGGTTCCGTGGAGTGCGGCGGCGACTGGCCGAGCTACTGGGCCGGTAAGAACAGCGCCTTCGATCTCCTCGGCTCCTTTCCGATGGGGCTCTGCCAGTACGACGCGATCAACTGGTACTACAATGGCGGGGGGAAGAAGGTGTTCGATGACCTGTTCGGCAAGTACAACATGATGTACTTCCTCACGTCGGTCAGCCCGATGGAATCGGGGATTCGCGCCCGCGTACCGATCAAGACGCTCGCCGACTACAAGGGGAAGAAACTCCGGATGTCCGGAAAGGCGCAGGGACACATCCTTCAGAAACTGGGGGCCGCCCAGGTGATGATCTCCGGTGGGGAGATCTATCAGGCCCTTCAGATGGCGACCATCGACGGCGCCGAGTTCTGCAGCCCTTCGATCGACTGGAAGATGGGCTTCGGCGAGGTGACCAAGTACAACATCGGCCCCGGCTGGCATCAGCCCTCCTCCACCTTCGGCGTCATGATCAATAAGGGCGCCTGGGAAAAACTCCCGGCGGACCTGAAGGTGGTTGTCGAGAAAGCGGCTCAGGCCAACGTGTCCTACATCAGCAGTTGGTATGAGGCGGGCAACATCGAAGCCCTGCAACTCTTCAAGAAGGCCGGCTCCCAGATCTTCAAGCTATCCAACGCCGAACTCAAGAAGATCGAGGGATATGCCTGGGAGTACCTGGTGGACGAGGCGAAGAAGAATCCAGATTACCAAAAGGCCGCCCTTTCCATGTTCCAGTTCCTGAAAGACTTCTCGATCGCCAGAGAAGCCCAGGAACCGTTTTCGCAAGGACGCAACCCCTTCTCCTGGCCTAAACTTCCCGGCCTGAAGTAGGCGTCTGAACCGATCCGAACCGAGCGGAGCGCCCGGCCTCTTCCGGGCGCTCCCCCCAATTTCATGAGAGAGGTTCCCGATATGAACAAATGGCTTGGCTTGGCTAAAAGGATCGACGCTTTCAGCCGCTGGACGGGGATCGTTTGCAGCTACCTGATTATCCCGTTGACGCTGCTGGTCGTCTATGAGGTTGTCACCCGCTCGTTCCAGCACCCCACGATCTGGACGTTCGAGATGAGCAACTTTTTCTATGGCGCCCATTTCATGCTCGTTGCGGCATACGGCCTGCTGTACAAATCACACGTCACCATCGATCTCTTCTCCGGCCGCTTCTCCAAGAAAACTCAGGCGATCCTGTCACTCATCTGCTACATCTTCATGTATTTCCCGTTCATCGCCGTTTTCCTCTATTTCGGATTCTCCTACTCGCTCAACTCCTGGAGCATGATGGAAAAATCCTGGAGCATCTGGGGCCCGCCGCTCTACCCGATAAAGACCGTCATCCCGATCACCGCCGTGATGCTTCTGCTGCAGGGGATCTCCGAGGTGATCAAGACCGTTGATGTTGTCTTTCAAGAAAGGGGGGGCGCTCATGAGTCCTGAAATGGCCGCGATCGGCATGTTCGTCGCACTGGTGATCTTCTTCTTCATGGGACACCCCCTGGCCTTCGCCCTCGGCGGGGTCGGCGTCCTGTTCGGTTTCTTCTTCATCGGACCGCAGTTCTTCGGCATCTTCATGGACCGGATCTACGGCACCATGGACAACTTCGTCCTGGTCGCCATTACGCTCTTCATCCTGATGGGGAATTTTCTGACCATGTCGGGGGTTGCGGACGGCCTCTTCAAGGCGCTGCGGATTCTCCTCGGCCCGGTCCGGGGCGGCGTGGGAATCGCCGTCATCGCCGTCTGCATCGTCTTTGCGGCCTGCACCGGGATCATCGGCGCCTCGGTCGTCACAATGGGACTCCTGGCCGGACCGATGCTGATCCGCTACGGCTACCAGAAAGATATCTCGATGGGGATGATCGCCGCCGGCGGGAGTCTCGGAATTCTGATCCCACCGAGCATCATGCTCGTTATGATGGCCGACCAGGCGGCCCTCTCCGCAGGCAAGCTCCTCATGGCCGGCGTTCTTCCCGGCTTGACCCTGGGGCTCCTCTACATGATCTACATCGCGATCCGCTGTTTCATCAACCCCAAGATCGGACCACCCGTCCCGGCGGAAGAACTGGCCCTGATCCCTATGGCCGTGAGAATCAAGGATACCCTCCGCTACGCCGTTCCGCCCCTGGGGCTGATCTTACTCGTCCTCGGGGCGATCTTCTTCGGCATCGCGACACCGACCGAGGCGGCCGGCGTCGGAGCCTTCGCTGCCTTCATCATGGTCGTTGCCTACGGAAAGCTCACCTGGCGGAATTTCGCCGACTGCCTCTACCAGACCTCTCGGACGGTGACGATGGTGATCATCATCATCGTCGGGGCCACCTGCTTCACCGGCGTCTTTTTGGGGCTCGGGGGCGGCACCGCCCTGGTGAACGCGATTCTGAGCCTGGGCCTGGGGAAATGGGGCACCTACATCCTGATCATGATCTTGTATGTAATTCTGGGCTGCTTTATCGACTGGATTGGGATCGTCATGATCACTTTTCCGATTTTCCTGCCCGTCGCACAGCAGCTCGGATTCGACATGCTCTGGTTCGTTTCGATGCTGGCGATCAACCTCCAGATGTCCTTTCTGACCCCGCCCTTCGGCTACGCCCTGTTTTACCTGTCCGGACTGGGACTCGAAGGGGTGAGGTTGAGCCACATCTACCGGGGCGTCATTCCGTTTCTGATCATCCAGATCGTCGGGGTTTTGATCTGCACGATCTTCCCGGAGGTGGTCGTCTGGCTTCCCCATGCGATGCTCGGGAAATAGCGGAGGTGAGGATCCAGGGATTGCTGCGTGACAATGGAGGAAATACAATATGATTCCGAAAATACAGAAAGTCCTGTACGCGACCGACTTAAGCAAGAACTCGGCCTACGCCTTCCGCTATGCGGTCAACACCGCCCGAAAGCATGACGCGTCGATCCATATCCTACACGTGGTGGACAGCCGGCCCCTTGCGGAATCCTACGTTCTGCTTCATACCAGCCCGACCCGGATGGATGAGATCCGCCAGGGAACCAGGGAGGATCTCGCAACGAAGATCGAAGCGCGCCTGCAAGAGTTCGCCAGAAGGGAACTCAAGAATGATCCCGAAACGCTCAAGCGCGTCGCATCGATTCAGATTGTTTTCGGCGACCCGGCCGAAGAAATCCTGAAAATCGCCGCCACCATGCAATGCGACATCGTCGTCATGGGAACCCACGGCAAGGGGGTCATCAGCCATGCGTTTCTCGGAAGCGTGGCGGAAAAGGTGCTCCACCGGATCGGGATCCCGGTGTACATTATCCCGATCCCGAGGGATGATACGGACATCACACTGGGAGAGATTTAGCGGATCGCGAAGGATGTTTTTCAGGAGGCACGGTATGGAGGTCTTTAGATCGGGGCGTAAACTGATCCATCCCATCCTTTCACAACTGCCCTCCCAACGCGTCAAAAAGGGCAAGCTGGTCTCGGCGGAAGAGGCTGTCCGCATCATCCGCAATGGCGACACGGTGGCATCGGGCGGCTTCGTCGGCGCGGGTTTTGCCGAGGAGATCGCCATACAGTTGGAGGCGTACTTCTTAAAAACGGGCAGCCCGAAGAACCTGACCTTGCTCTATGCGGCCGGCCAGGGCGACGGCAAGGAGAAGGGGCTGAACCATTTGGGTCATGAAGGGTTGGTCCGGCGAGTGATCGGCGGGCACATCGGTCTGGCCCCCAAGCTCCAGAAGCTCATCCGGGAGAACAAGATCTTCGGCTACAATTTCCCCCAGGGGGTGGTCTCCCACTTCTTTCGGGACATCGCCGCCCACCGGCCGGGAACGATCAGCACCGTGGGGATGGGAACCTTTGTGGATCCCCGGGTGGAGGGGGGAAAGATCAACGACCTGACCAAGCAGAAGGGGGATGATCTGATCGAGGTTATCCAGATCAAAGGACAGGAATACCTCTTCTACAAGGCCTTTCCCATCAATGTGGCCATCATCCGCGGCACAACGGCCGATGCGGACGGCAACATCACGATGGAGAGAGAAGCGCTGACGCTGGATGCCCTCTCCATGGCCATGGCAGCCAAGAACTCCAACGGTTTCGTCATCGCCCAGGTGGAAAGGATCGCGGAGCGGGGAACCCTCCGCGCCAGAGACGTCAAGGTCCCCGGCATCCTGGTCGATTGCGTGGTCGTTTCCCCTCCCGAAAATCACTGGCAGACCTTTGCCGAGGCCTACAATCCCGCCTTCAGTTGCGAGATCAAGATCCCCATGTTGTCCATCCCGCCGCTGCCCATGGACGAACGTAAAATCATCGCGCGCCGGGCGGCTTTTGAATTGAAGGCCAACAGCATCGTCAACCTCGGCATCGGCATGCCCGAAGGGGTCGCCCGGGTGGCCAACGAGGAAAGAATCATCGAATACCTGACGCTGTCGACGGAACCCGGCGTGATCGGCGGGCTCCCCAACGGGGGCCTCAACTTCGGCACGGGAATCAATATGGATTGCCTGATCGATCAGTGCTACCAGTTCGATTTTTATGACGGCGGCGGCCTGGATGTCGCCTGCCTGGGGGCTGCGGAGGTGGATCAGGAAGGGAACATCAACGTCAGCAAATACGGCCCCCGCCTGGTCGGCCCCGGAGGTTTCATCAACATCAGCCAGAATTCAAAGCGGATTATCTTTGTCGGAACCTTCACGGCGGGCGGGTTGAAAATTTCCGTCGAGAACGGCAAACTTCGGATTGTCCAGGAGGGCCGTGAAAGAAAGTTTGTCAGCCGGGTTCAGCAGAAAACCTTCAGCGGAACGTATGCCGCCTCGCTGAAACTGCCGGTGATGTATATTACGGAGAGGTGCGTCTTTACCCTCTGCGAGAAGGGCTTGAAGCTGGTGGAGATCGCCCCCGGCATCGATCTGCAGCGGGATATCCTGGATCAGATGGATTTCAAGCCGATCATCGCGAAAAAACCCAAACGGATGGACGAGAGGATCTTCCTGGCCGGACCGATGGGACTCAAGGAAGATCTGCTGAGTCTGCCGCTGGAAGACCGTCTGGTCTACCATCCCGAGGAAAATCTTTTCTTCGTCAATTTTGAAAATTTCTATATCCGTTCGCGTGGCGACATCCGGCTCATCCAAAAAAAGGTGGAACAGATCCTGGCGCCCCTGGGGAAAAAAGTCAATACCATCGTCAATTACGACAACTTCAACATCCTGCCGGAGCTGGTGGATGATTACTCCGACATGGTCAAGCATGTCATGAAGTACTACCGGGGCGTAACCCGGTACACCACGAGCACCTTTTTGCGGATGAAGCTGGGCGATGAGCTGAAGAAACGCCGTCTGGCCCCGTACATCTATGACAGTCAGGAAAAGGCCAGGAAGGCGCTGACGGAGCAGTAGGCGTGCTTTTCGAACGCCGTAGCAGAACCGGCAGACTCAAAAAAAGGACGGCCCGCAATCCTCAAGGGGAACATCATCTCCTCGGGAAGTATGGCGGCGCTTGTCGTAGGCGCCGGTTGCATACAGGAGTCGGCAGCGGAAAACCATGCGGTCAAAGCGTGGGTTTTCCGAAATGGATCGTCTCGTCTCGCCGCGGATGCCTCAGAATTTGACCTGCGGCGCAGCCTTGGCGGCTGCCGGGACCTCGAAGAAGGCAGCCTTCCCGAAACCGAACATCCCGGCCAACAGGTTTGCCGGGAAACTCCGGATCGCCACATTGTAGCCCTGGACGGCGTCGTTGTAACGCTTCCGCTCCACGGAGATCCGGTTCTCCGTTCCCGCCAGCTCATCCTGGAGCCGGAGGAAGTTTTGGTTGGACTTGAGGTCCGGATATTGTTCCATGACGACAAGGAGACGGCTCAGCGCGCCGCTCAGCTCGTTGTTGGCGCTGATCTTGTCCGGAACCGTCGCCGCACCGCCCACGCGCGCCCGGGCGTTGGTCACCTCCACGAGGACGTCTTTCTCCTGTTTGGCATAGCCCTTGACCGTTTCCACGAGGTTGGGAATCAGATCATAGCGACGCTGAAGCTGGTTTTCCACCTGCGCCCAGGCCGATTTGACCCCTTCATCGAGGGTGACAAAACGGTTGTAGCTTCCCTTGAAGAAGGAGTAGATCAACCCCGCCAGAACGACGATGACGACGACCACGATGAGCAAAGTTTTTTTCCCGCCGGCCATGCTTTACCTCCTGTATGGAATCGGGAGACGGAGCCCCTTGGATTCTTCTCGGAATGGAAATCGGGGCTCCGTCCCCCGATTCCCGAATTTAAACGTCCATATGGTCGATCTGCTCGCAGAGGCGGCCGACCTCCCGGAGATAGTTCCTGAAGACCGCCTGCACCTCGGCTGATGAAAAGCGGTCCGTCTTTCCGCGGATTTCCTCGCATTTCAGAAAAACGTCGGCGTCGACGCCGAAGGCCCTTCCCGCAGCCGCGATGATATCACGTTTTCCGTTCGGAATGTCCAGGTTTTTCAGATAGAGGAGGGCGCTGAAGAGCGACACGAAGGCGGTGAGCGATGCAGCGATCAGCTCCCGGATCTTTCTCGTTTTTCCATCCGTCTGGAGGTAACCGCTTCGCAGATGGAGAAGTTTCCCCCGGAGTTCCCGTTCAAGCTGAAGCCGGACGTGGTGCGGATCGAAGGCGAGCGGCGCAAGGAGGTCCTCGCCGGAGACGACCTTGTAGACCCGCTTCATATTGAGAAATTCGATCGGATAGGCGTCCTGCGACCCGGCGAGATATTCCCGGGTCATGAAGAGGGGAATCGCCACGTTGCGCTTGCGCCACCTTCCGACCGTCTCCAGGACCCTATCGAGCCCCTCGATGCCCCGGTCGGTCAGCGTGATCAGGAAATTGATGTCCGACTTTCCGGGCACGTAATCCTCCCCGGCGCCGCTTCCGTACAGAATGATGGAAAGCAGTTCCTCTCCGAAGATCTTCCGGTAATCGCTGGTGATCTCGACAAAGATCTCTTCCGGGTTTTTCGGTATTTTCGCCATTGGCCTACCCCTTCTCAGAATCCACGGCCCGCGCCGCCCCCGCCGCTCGACCCCCCGCCAAAGCCGCCGAATCCGCCGCCGCCGAACCCGCCGAACCCGTCTCCCCCGCGCCGCCCGCCCCCGCCGCTCATCAGCAGAAGAAGAAGCCAGGGGAGCATCGCCCGGCCCTGGCGGGTTCCGAGCAGAAAACCGGCCGCCAGGATCAAAAGCAGGATCTGACCGACTCCAACCCCCCGTTCGGCTCTGGCCGGACTCCGCTGCGGCGGTTGTGCGCCCGTGAGGGTCACCCCGGCTGCCTTTGCCACGACGGCGGACACCGCGGCCATCGTCTCGGCAAGCCCCTTTCCGTAATCGCCGGCCCGGAAGCGGGGAACGGCGTACCGGTCGAGGATCTCGCCGGCCAGGCCGTCGGGAAGGATCCCCTCGACGCCGTAGCCCGTTTCGATCCGGACCCGCCGCTCCTTGACGGCGATGAAGATCAGCACCCCTTTGTCCTCGCCCTTCTTCCCGATCCCCCAGGCCTGGTAGAGACGGTTTGCGTAATCAGCCGGATCGTTGTCGCCGATCGTTTCCACCGTTGCAACGACGATGGCGGTCCCCGTCTTCTCCAGAACCTCCCGCGCCAGGTTTTCCATCGGGCCCGCGTCCTGGGCGGAGATCACCCGGGCGAAGTCGTTGACCGCGCCCGCGGGCTTCGGGAAAGGTTCGCCGGCCGCCGTTGCAGATGCCGCGAAAAAAAAGAACGCCGCCGTAAGCAGCAGCGTCCGGGAAAATCTGGATGCAGCCCCTGTTTTCATGGCGCCATCATAAACATCTCCTCGGAAAATTGCAACCCCATCGATGGAAGATGTCGAAGGAAGATCGCTTGTCATCAGCCAATTGTCTTATGCAACATGATATTTGGCGCAATTTTGAAGCCTTTCATCTTGACAGCCCCCCTGATTTTGTTTATGCTTCCCCGCTTCCAAAATTTCCGGCTATTGAGAACCTTGGGCTACAGGGGAAAAACCATAATGCAACGGGAAGAAAGGAGATTGGAATTTATGAGGAGAAAAGGACTTTGGGGTGCGGCTGTGGCGCTGTCGGCATTGTTGGTCCTGTCCGCGACGTTTGCCGTCGCCGCGGAGAAGGTTTACATCAACGGGATCGACGCGAACTTTCCACCTTTCGCCTTTGTGGATAAATCCGGCAATCCGGACGGCTTTGATGTGAAGGCCCTGGACTGGATCGCAAAGGAGATGAAATTCAAGATCAAGCACCAGCCGATGGACTGGGACGGGATCATTCCCAGCCTGAAGGCCAAGAAGATCGATATCGTGGCCTCGGGGATGAGCATCACCGACGAACGTAAAAAAGAGGTCAACTTTACAACCGCTTACTGGAAGATCAAACAGGTCCTGGTGGCCAAGAAGGATACAAAACTCACCGCGGAGAAGGCCCTGGCCAGCGGGAACAAGATCGGCGTTCAGCGCGGAACGACCGAGGCGAAGTGGATCGAGGAAAACCTGATTAAGAAGGCGGGGAAGAAGTTTGAGCTGGTTCAGTATGACTCCGCCCCCCTCGCAATCGAGGATGTGGTCAACGGCCGCATCGTGGCCGCCGCAATGGACGACGCCCCGGCGCTCGACGCCGCGAAAAAGAAGCCCGTCAAGATCCTGGGCGGCTTCGGGATGAAGGACGAGGATTTCGGCTATGCGATCCGCAAGGAGGACACCGAATTCCTGAAGAAGGTCAACGAAGGTCTCAAGAAGCTCATGAAATCGCCCTACTGGTCCGAGCTGAAAAAGAACTACCTCGACAAATGACGATCTGTCGGACGGCGGGGCATTGACTAAAGAGCGCAATCCGAGGGAATATGGGGACACGATGCGGCATCGTGTCCCCATATTCCCCAATTCTCCCGCTGAATAACGGGAAGGCCTCAGCTCATGAGGCCTTCCATTTTTGGGGTCGCTGTGAACGAATGCCGGAAAGTCTGATTGCCATCGGGGATGCCTTGCCGTATCTCCTCCGGGGGTCGCTTGTGACCCTGATTGTCGTGGTCGGGGCGATGGCTTTGGGGCTTGTCCTCGGAGTACCCCTGGCCATGGGGCAGGTCTACGGCCACTGGGCGCTCCGGCGAGCGATTGCCGTTTATGTCTGGTTTTTCCGGGGGATCCCACTCCTTGTCTTTCTTTTTCTCTTCTATTTTGGTCTCTGCACGGCCCTCGACATCAACCTCTCCGCCTTCACGGTGGCGATCATCGTCCTCGGGCTGATCAGCTCCGCTTACCAGTCCCAGATTTTCCGCGGGGCGATCCTGTCGCTCCCGGAGGGGCAGCTCAAGGCGGCCCGGGCGCTCGGCATGAGCGACATCAAGGCGATCACCGTCATCATCCTTCCCCAGGCTCTCCGGCTGTCCGTTCCCGGCTGGTCGAACGAATACTCCATCCTGCTGAAGGATTCGGCGGTGACCTACGCGCTGGGGGTGGCCGAGATCATGGCGCGGGCGCATTTCGTGGCGACCCGGACCTACCAGCAGCTTCCCCTCTATTTTGCCGCGGGGATGATCTTCCTGATCCTCACCTGGATGGGAACGAAGAGCCTCCGGCTTCTGGAGGAGAAGGTCCGGATTCCGGGATATGGGAGCTCTCCGCAGCTTGCTGCGGAGAGCTTCGATCCTTAAGAAGAATAATGATTCGTTTATGCTCGCTTACCCCGCAGCGAGCTGCGGGGAATGGCTCACTGGCGGATTCCCCGCATGGATTGTAGGCATATCATGGCAGAACCGATTTTACGGATCGAAAACATATCGAAGCGCTATGGGAAGAAGGATGTCCTCAAGGGGGCGTCGCTCGACGTGAACAAGGGGGATCTCAAGATCCTGATCGGACCCTCCGGCGCGGGCAAGAGCACGCTTCTGCAGTGCATCAATTTCCTCGTCAAGCCCGACGAGGGGCGGGTCTGGCTGGAAGGCCGGGAGGTGCACTACGCCCACAAGCGCGACCTTTACGCCTACCGCCAGAAGGTCGGGATGATCTTCCAGGATTTCAACCTTTTCGACCACCTGAACGCCCTGGAAAACGTCCGGATCGGGATGGTCCAGGTGAAGGGGATGCCGAAGGCGGAGGCCGGCGAGCGCGCCGTCATGGAACTGGAACGGGTCGGCCTGAAGGATCACATGCAGAAATATCCCGCCCAACTCTCCGGCGGCCAGAAGCAGCGAGTCTCGATCGCCCGGGCGCTGGCGATGGATCCGAAGGTGATGCTCCTGGACGAGCCCACGTCAGCACTGGACCCCGAACTGATCGGCGAGGTCCACGCGGTCATCCGCGACCTCGGGAACAACGGCATGACGATGATCATGGCGACCCACCAGATCGGGTTCGCCAGTTCGCTCGCCAGCGAGATCGTCTTCATGGAGGACGGCCGGATTCTCGAACGGGGGACGCCCGACAAGATCTTCAATGATGCCCAAAACGCCCGGACGCGGGAATTCTGCTCCAAGATCACGGAGCTCTACGGGGAACGCTGACAATGGAGGAGTGGCTTTACATCCAGAACGAGGTCTATCCGGCCCTGCTCAAGGGATTCTGGGTGAGTCTCCAACTCATCATCCCCTCGGCGCTCTGCGGCCTCGCGATCGGGATCATGATCGGGGTGCTCCGCATCTATGGAAACCGTCCCGTCATGGCCGCCGCGAACGGTTTTGTCGTCGTCTTCCGGGGGATCCCGCTGGTGGTCCAGCTTTTCATCTGGTACTTCGGCCTCCCCTACATCGGAATCTATCTGAACCCCTTTGTGGCCGCCGTCCTCGGCTTTTCGCTTTGCAGCGGGGCCTACCACTCGGAGTACATCCGCGGGGCGCTCCTGTCGATCAAACGGGGACAGATGCTCGCCGCCCAGTCGCTCGGCTTCAGCAAGGTCCGGATGATCTTCTCCATCATTCTTCCGCAGGCGCTCAGAAGGGCGCTGCCCGGCTGCGGGAATGAGATCATCTACCTGATCAAGTACTCGTCTCTGGCCTACATGATCACCTGCATCGAGCTGACCGGTCAGGGAAAGATCCTGGCCTCAAACTCCTTCAAATACACGGAAGTCTTCCTGATGATCGGGGCGTGCTATCTGGTGATGACCTCGGTCGCGAGCATCATTCTCAACCGCGTCGAGGACCGTCTGCGTCTCCCCGGCTTCGAGCATCACCGGATCTGAAACGCCATGTCCGACTACGCCCCCATCACCGCCGAAATCCGGACCCGCATCGCGGCGATTTCCGGCCTGACCGTCATCGACGACCCCGGGACGTTGGAAGAATTCGGTCGGGACAAAACCCCCGGCGCCTTCCACCTCCCCGAACTGGTCGTCGAAGCGACGGAGGTTTCAGCGATCCGGGCGCTGCTGCGGCTGGCCAACGATTGCCGCTTTCCCGTCATCCCGCGGGGGCTGGGGACCGGTCTTGCCGGCGGAGCGATCCCCATCCACGGCGGCGTCGTCCTGTCGCTGGCCAAGATGAACCGGATCATCGCCATCGAACCCCGGAACATGATCGCGGTCGTCGAGCCGGGCGTCCGGAACCTCGATCTGAAAAACGCGGTGCGTGAGCATGGCCTCTGCTACCCTCCCGACCCGGCGAGCAACGACACCTGCTCGATCGGGGGGAACGCCGCTACGAACGCCGGCGGCCCGGCTTGCGTCAAGTACGGCACCACCCGCGACTACATCCTGGGCCTCGAGGCCGTTCTGCCCAGCGGGGAGCTGATCGAGGCGGGCGTCCGGACGCGCAAAGGGGTGGTGGGCTACGACATGAGGGGCCTTCTCGTGGGGTCCGAGGGGACCCTCGGGGTGATCACGAAGCTGATCGTCCGCCTCATCCCCCATCCCGCCGACGTGACGACGCTCGTCGCCCTCTTTCCGAAGCTTTCTCCGGCGATGGAGGCGATCACGACGATCCTGATGCGCGGCTACATGCCTTCCACACTGGAATTCATGGATTCCCGCTGCCTGGAGTTGGTCGGCGACATCCTCCCCTTCGCGGGGGTGAAGGAGGCCGGGGCGATGCTCCTGATCGAAGCGGACGGCGCCCCGGAGACGATCCGGTGCGAGATCGAGGCGATCCGGGAAATCTGCCTGGAAGGCGGCGCAAGCGACGCCCTGGTCGCCCCGGATGCCGTATGGCGGGCCAAGATGTGGGAGGTTCGCAAGGCAATATCGTTGCGGATCGAGGAGAACCACCCCCTGGACATTCAGGAGGATATCGTCGTTCCGTTGGGGAGGATTGCCGAGTTCGTGGAGTGTCTGCCCGCGTACGAGGCCGCCCTTGGTGTGAAGATCTATGCCTTCGGCCATGCCGGCGACGGAAACATCCACCTGAGCGTCACCGCCGAAAGCATCGACGCCCGCCCGAGCGCCGAAGCAGGGGTCCGTGAGATCATCCAAAAGGTGATCGCGATGGGGGGCACGATGTCCGGCGAACACGGCGTCGGGATCGCCAAGCAGCCCTTCCTGTCGCTCGAACTCTCGCCGGAGAGCATGCGCCTCCAGCGGGCAATCAAGCTCCTCTTCGATCCGAACCTCATTCTGAACCCCGGGAAGATCTTCGCCTGAGCGGGTATTCCGGGGACACGTTCCGACCTCAATAAAGCCTATTCCTTGTCTTTATGAATGACTTGGTCCTGTGATTGCCGCTTGCAGCTTGTGTTTATTTTTGATTTGGTGGAATGATAATCTAACGGATCGTTTCCAAGGCCTATCTCAGCAGCGGGGATACCCATGAAACTCTATGAATACGAGGGCAAAACCCTTCTGGCCGGGGCCGGTATTGCCGTCCCGAAAGGATGCGTGGCGGCCACTCCGGCGGAAGCCGTTGCGGTTGCCGCGAATTTGGGCTATCCGGTGGTCCTCAAAAGCCAGGTGCTCCGGGGAGGTCGCGGCAAGGCCGGCGGCATCCGTTTTGCTGCCGGCATCGACGAACTGCTCCGGGAAGCGGAGGCGCTCTTTGCCCTTTCGATCGGCAGCGAAAAGGTGGAAAAACTCCTCATCGAAGAGCGGCTCATCAGTGTTCGGGAAATTTATGCCGGAATCACGTTGGACTCCCTGACGCTTCTGCCGCAGTTGCTGGTCTCGGCAGCCGGGGGGATGGATATCGAGGCCGCGGCCCGCACCATGCCCGGGAAACTCCACCGCCTGCCGCTCGATCCCCTCAACCTGCCCGGTCCGCCACAGATCGCCGGCCTGCTCCGGGCAGCGGGATTGCAGGGCAGGGATATGTCCGGCGTCGCCGGTGCAGTTGGGGATCTCATCAGGGCCTATTTCCGGTACGAGGCCGTCACCGCCGAAATCAATCCGCTCATCATCGATGCGCAGGGCCGTGTGATTGCCGCGGACGCCAAACTGGAGATCGACGATTCCGCCCTGGGGCGTGTGAAAGAGGCAGCTTCCTTCGTCCGAACGGAACGCTCGGGCGATCCTCTCGAAGCGGAGGCCAAAGCCGAAGACATCGCCTATGTACGCATGGAAGAAGGCAATATCGGTCTCGTTTCCGGAGGCGCCGGTCTCGGGATGGCCTCCATGGATATGATCGTCCTTCACGGCGGCGCGCCGGCCAACTTCCTCGACCTGGGCGGAAACGCCACCGAGGAAAAGACAGCTGCCGCGCTCCGGATCGTCCTCAAGACCCCTGGTGTGGAGGGAGTTCTCCTCAACCTCTTCGGCGGCATCAACAACTGCCGGAGCATGGCAAAGGGGATCGTCCAGGTGATCGACGCGCTCCATCCCCCTCAGACGATCGTCGTCAAGATGCGCGGTCACTCCCAGGATGAGGGCTGGGAGATCCTGGAGGATCGAGGGGTTCCGCTCGTCAAGTTCGGTACCACGGAAGAGGCGGTGGTGCTGCTCATGGCAAAATTGAAGGAAAAAGGAGACCGTGGAAGTGGCCATACTGGTTAACGGCGAGACCCGCGTAATCGTCCAGGGGGCAACGGGAAAACAGGGACAGTACCATACACTGAAACTTCTGGAATATGGCGTCCGGGTCGTCGGCGGCGTGACCCCGGGCCGGGAGGGAGACCGGGTTCACGGCGTGCCTGTCTATGACAGGGTGGCCCGGGCGATGGCCCGGACATCCGTCGATGCCTCGATGATCGTCGTGCCACCCTTCGGCGTGCTTGCGGCCGCCCGCGACGCCATTGAAAACGGTGTGCCGCTGGTGGTCGTCATCACTGAATTCGTTCCCCTGCACGATGCCCTGAAAATCCGGGGCCTGGCCCGAAAAAGTGGCGCCCGCGTCATCGGCCCCAACACCATCGGCGTGATCAGCCCCGGCAAGAGCAAGGTGGGGATCATGCCCGGCTTCATCTACGGGGAGGGTTCCGTGGGCATCATTTCCCGAAGCGGGACGCTCACCCACGAGATCGCCTCCAACCTGACCTACCGGGGCATCGGCCAGTCCACCTGCGTCTGCATCGGCGGCGACATGGTGAAGGGGACGGACTTTTCGGATCTGCTCGAACTTTTCCGCGACGATCCCGAAACCGGGACGGTGATCCTGGTCGGCGAGATCGGCGGCGCGGGCGAGGAACTGGCCGCCCGCCACCTCCGGGAGCGCCCCTATCCCAAGAAGGTGATCGCCTTCATCGCCGGCGCCACGGCCCCGCCGGAAAAGCGGATGGGTCATGCCGGCGCCATGATCTGTGCCGGCTTCGGAACGGCGGATTCCAAAATCAGAAGCCTCCGGGAGGCCGGCGTCACGGTGGTGGAGAGCCTCGATGAACTGGTCGCAAGGTGTCGCTAAACGGGCAATATTCCTTTAGATAAGTAGTGTTAATGCATTAATGCGACTTCGCAGCAGGAGCGTTTCCAGCCGGTCCGGCAGGGGAGAGACGGGCCGAATAGCGCTCAGCGGTGCCCGTGAAACATCCTTTTGCATTTGCTCAGGCAGTTTTCCTGCGGCCTCACTGATAATCTCAAGGTTCCGGATGATGGCTACTAAAATATCATCGAGATAAACCGGGAATCTCTAAGCATAGGCGATCTCGGGGTGATAATTGGCTTGAGACGGGGCTTCAAGGAATCGGCCAAAACGAGGTCTACGGGCCTTCCCAGTTTATCTTCGAGGAAGAACTTCAGATCCATATACGGGTCGAAAGTGGGATGAGTAAGCTCGACCAGAATGTCCACGTCGCTCCTGTCACTGGCGGAACCGCGAAGGACAGACCCGAATAAGCCGATACGCTTCACCGAAAACCGTGCTTCGATCTCTTGTCTTTGTTGTTTGAGGAAATCGAGAATCTCGTCGCCTTTCAACATACTCTACCTCATTTCCAAATATTTAACGGCGGCAATTCAATGAAGGGACAGTCACATCCAGTAGGCTCAATTCCCTGTTTCATACGGGGAGAGAGCCACCACTGTGAATAAGATTAAATACTTTTCAATATCAGTCAATCAACGAATTCGAAAAGACAGCGCACTTCAAGCGGGATTCATTTGATTCTTTGAATTCATGTCGGTTTTTTCTTGTCATGGCCTGACCCGAAAAACCCCACTCTTCAAGGGCATCACACTGGATACCCTCGGAACGCCTTCATGGCTTCTTCGGCCAGGACATGTGGCGTCATTTTATATTTCGGTGAAAAGTGAAAGGGGACCATCCGTTTCACATGTGCCCGTCTCGCCAGCGTGCCCGCCTGCTGGGCGGTGAGGTGATATTTCCTTGCTGCCGTTTCCATATGATCCTGAAGAAAGGTCGTTTCGATAAAGAGCAGATCGGCATGATCGGCCAGTTCAAGAATAGCGGCGCAATTTTCCCGATTATGGATCGCGTCGGTAACGTAACCGATCCGCAGGCCGGGACTCACCTTTACGACATGTTTCAGTGCGCCCAGGGGAAGCCACCTTTCCCCGACATTGCCCAGTTGATCTCTGGACCGGATCCGTACAGGCGTCTCGTCGGTGTCGCCGTTTACGAGATGTTCTTTCAAGGTCATCAGCCAGACGCCTGTGGGCAGGCCCATTTCCTTCAGAACCGTCTTCAGGATGTTGAACCGTTGCCGCTCCTCGAAGCGAAAGGCAAGGCAGGGGATGAGGTGGTCGAGAAAGGCGCCTCGCACGGTGAAGAAACGTGTCTCCAAGAGGATGTCGTCAAAAGTACGGCATTCCTCAAGGGTCTCCGGCTGGAAAGCCGTCCGGCAGCAATAGCGCTTCGTGGTCAGAGCATGCGGATGGACCTCCGTCGCGATGACCTCAAAATCGTTCGTATAGTTTTCCACGAGATTCCAAGCGTAGGCCATCAGTTTGTGCTCCAGGTGCTTGAGAAACCCCGGCGGGCCGTATAGGTGCAGGTGCTTGTCCCGGCCCAGACACAGCCTAAGCAAATGGTCAAAACCGATAAAGTGGTCCATGTGGGTGTGAGACACAAAGATGTAATCTATCTTGAGGAGTTTGCGGGGCGGAAGGAGATGCAGATCGCCAAGATCAAAAAGGATGGCCTCCCGGCGGTACTTGCACTCCACGTAAACCCCGGGATCTCCGAAAGGATCGTTAATGAGGGCGGCGTTGAACATTGCTGCACCATCTTCGGCATAAGCGCCAATTTGACATGCCCTAACCGGCATTCCACCCGCCGCATCATGTCGGGCAGATTGGCTTTCCCGGATACCGCACCGGTGAAGATGTGTTCCCCGTAGCAGCCTTTTCACGCGTTAGGCAGTGCATGGATCGGCAATGGAATCCGCGCTGATGACATTTGCAGCACCGACGGCCTTGAAAAGGGTGTAACAGAATACCCCATCCGGCTCTGCCGTCCGGTAGAGGCCCCTGATCCCCCGATCAAAAATCGGCTCTTCGATCCTGCCTGACCGGATGGCGGATTCACGGACGCCCTCGATCATGGCGGTGAACGTCTTTTTGGTGAAGCCTTCGACCAGCCCGGGCCTGCTGCCGTCGGCGTAAACCATTCGCGGAGAGACGCGAATCGAGCTGAAACCCGCCTTTCGCAACAGCGGATAGAGCTCCCTGCCGATCATGGCGTTGCCGCCGGCCTTCCGTTGCAGTTCAACCTGACATGCAATCGCCCCCCCTTCCCCTATACGGAACGCAACCGGTATCATTCGGACAACATGGCAACGGAAGGTTTTCTTTGCTGTCATGGTTTGGGCGGACGCGGTTCCTTTCGGATATTCTTCATCATTTCACCAATATCTCCCATGCCGCCTGCGCCCATGACTTCCTGTACGCTGTTGACCTTCTTGTAATCCCGCGGAACTTCGAACATGGAGGCTGTGGCCGCGCCTAACTTGATGTCTTTGAATTTCATGACCATTTTGCCCCCGGAACCCGGATATTTGGGGTTCGCAGGGACGGTCATTTCCGTTTGAATATTGAAATTCCTGAGATCTTGAGCCTCCCAGAGAGTGGCTTTATACTTTTCCTCAGGCTTACTCTTCCGGTAAAATGTTGAATCATATCTGATACACGGGTGTCCGTCGATGGTGTCGGTCCCTGCTTTCTTTTTATCGAATACAATATCAGGATCGTATACATCAGGAGTCGTCTGATGGTCCTGGGTCGGCTGCTCGTAATAGGTCTTGCTGACGGTGTTCAGCATAATGATCTTTTTTGCATCCGCAAGATTGATGGTCACAAGACCCTTCATGGCCGGATTTTCTACACGGCTCTTGGTTCCCATTTTTGCCATGGGCATTTCCATTCCCGATGAGACCATTGTCGCCGTGAAATTATCCGGTGGGGCTGCAAGAACAGACAAACTGGTGAACAAAATACTCACAATGAAAAATAATGACACCAGACACCGAATGCTTATTTTTGCCATGACTCCCTCCTCCTCTTTTTTCCTAAGCTCCTTATATCATAACCGTTGATCGAATCATATTTCTTCTTGATTTATCCATGCTTTTGTTCCCTGAACCGGTTCAAGCTCTGAGAACGGCTTGGGTCATCCATCCGCCCGACGACGGGCCGCCTGCGCAGGTGATTGCCGTACCGCAAAAGTTGTTGCACCCCATGTGGTCATGCCGGATTAAGGAGGTGCTGGGAGACCATCTCTGATCCCCCAGCAAAGGAGGAAATGATGAAAATCTGTTTGCTTTACCGTCTGCTGTCCGTGCCCGTTACGTTCAACTGACAGTTTGTCTTTAAATATAGGCAATACAGGATGCATGCCAATAGCATGTAAGGTGGCTTAACAGCTTGCAATATAGAAGCAAACTCAGATTCCCGAGAAATGGCAAGCGTGGGAATGAGGAATATTCCGGCAATAATTGTCAGCAGCTTTAGGGACTGTTATTGATAACTCTTGATATTATATGGTGTTACTCGAGAAGGCTTTTTGCATGGCATCCGGACAATATTGTCGAAAAACACGGTCAATTGGTTTTATTGGTTTTGATTTTCTCGTCCTTATAACCACACATATGATCCGTTCACAACCTTTTTGATCTTGCCGAATTTTTCAGCATCTCGGATGATTCCACCGATCTTGGAATCGGATAATCCAAACTTCTCTTTCAGTGATGCAATTGAAATCTCCCTCGGTTTCTGTTCGACAACTTCAACCACGACTCTTTGATGGCCCGGCACCCCCTCTTTCCGGATATATTTTCTGAGCGGTGGCCTTTTCGCCTTTAATTCATGAGAAAATTCAGGCATGGAGGAGCTTGTTGCTGATAATATCGGGGATGCCTTGGATCGTTCAGGCTTCTTTATTTCTGCGCCTGCTTGAGATGCTTTCATTTTTACATTTGCTATGGGTTCCTGGCTTTTCCTTGCTTGTCTCTCCGCCATCTTCTTTTTCACTCCAAAACTTTCGATCAGTGGATCTTGGATCTTGTCAAAATTCGATTCAATGAAGGATTCCGAACCCTTCATCTCGATTTCTCTTGTTAATTGATTAAACTTTATGCGGGGCATAAAATCTCCCTTCTCCGTGCTTTTATTATTGTGATCACGAGGGTTTTTTTACTACAGATAATCCTGGTTGCTCACTTTGCCGGCGGCATATATCATAAAGTCGGGATCAGAACAAGGTAAAAAAGCAAAAACTATTTTACATGATCGATCTTCTCCATCGGTTCAGGCTCTGACATATCCGAGTCTGCGTTCGGAGTGCCCGTTTTTAGATGGGCTTTCTGCTGTTTGGCCATGATTCGCTTTGCCGCCTTATCCATCTGTTTTTGCTGCCTTGCTTTTTCTTTCCCCTGCTTGCCGAAATTGTACATGGATTTTCCCATTTTAAAGCTCCTGTTATTATTTCTTTGAATCTTTACAGAACATCCACATCAAAAAACAGACGAGAGCCGCCTGTGCCGTCTTGTCTTTTAACTGGAGTCACATCATTGAACATTTTCTCTTGAGGGTATCGGGAACCCCAGACGGGCACAGCAGCATCTCGTCGTTTATTCTTATTATTTGTACATTTCCCGGAGAACTATGATAAAGATCGCGTCCCAAGCGTTGCGTCATCTCGATGGCCTTAAGATAGTCTTGCTTATCGTCAATGTCAAGAGACGCCTTTACTTTTTGCCCTATGATTACTTTTCTTGGTTATCCTCGTCAAAACCTCCTTCACATGGGTTGCCATTTGTGTATCCCCCTGGAAAATCGTAACCGTATCGGACGCAAGCGACCCAATAGTATCCACCCAATATCTTTCATTGATCATCGTCATTGTTTCTGATAAATCAACCGATCAAGAGTCGGGAATGGTTCCCGGCGTCATACAGGGACGATATGCAGATTGCCATCAACAATCAGAACCCCCAGATGCGGCTGATCCGCAAGGCGGTGGAAATCCTCCACGGCGGCGGGATCGTCATCTATCCGACCGACACGGTCTATGGGATGGGGTGCGACCTGTTCAACAAGAAGGGGATCGAGCGGATCTACGAAATCCAGCGCCGCGACCGGAGGCAGCCGCTGAGCTTCATCTGCGCCGACCTCAAGGACATCAGCCGCTACGCACGGGTCTCCGACGACGCCTACAAGATCATGAGGCGCCTGTTGCCGGGGCCATACACCTTCATCCTCGAGGCATCGCGGGCCGTCCCCAAGATCATTCTCCCCAAGCGGCAGACGACCGGTATCCGGATCCCCAACAACAATATCTGCATGGCGCTCGTTGCGGAGATGGGCTCGCCCGTCATCAGCACCAGCGTCAAGGATGAGGACGGCGAGCTTTTAAGCGACCCCCGCATCATCGAGGAGCTTTTCGGAAAACGGGTCGACATGATCATCGACGGTGGGATCATCGCCGCGACGCCCTCGAGCGTAGTCAGTCTCCTCGACGAAGGGGTTGAGGTCATTCGAATTGGAAAAGGCGATGTGTCCGCCTTCCTATAGAAAGGATCTTTATGAAGAAACAGATGCTGATCAACGCCGTCCACCTCGAGCAGAAACGCATGGCGATCGTGGAAGACGGCAAACTGGTCGAATTCAACATTCAGATGGCCGTAAGAGAACCGATTAACGGCAACATCTACAAGGGACTCGTGATGAAGGTGGAGCGGGGACTCCAGGCCGCCTTCGTGAACTACGGCGGCCGGAAGGACGGTTTTCTCCCGCTGCGCGACGTCAGTGCCAATTACTTTACGGAAGGCGCGAGATCGACGCTCAAGCCCGGTCAGGAGGTCCTCGTCCAGGTTCTCCGGGAGGTCAGCGAGCGCAAGGGTGCGCTGCTCACATCCTACATCTCCCTGCCGGGGAGATACCTGGTGCTTCTGCCCAACAAGGAGAGCAGCGGCATCTCCCGCAAGATCGAGGACGAGGAGGACCGCAAGCGGCTCAAGGAGCTTGTTGAACAGATCAAGACCGAAGAGGGGGTCGGCTTCATCGTCCGGACGGCCGGGATGAACAGGACCAAACAGGAGCTGGCCCGGGACTACCAGCATCTCTCCCGTCTCTGGAAAGAGATTCAGAAGGGGGCAGCCGAAACGACAGCACCCGCACTGATCTACCAGGAGAGCGCCTTCGGCGTTCGTTCGCTGCGCGATTATTTCACGTCGGACATCGAGGAGATCCGGGTCGACGATCTGGAAACCTTCCGCCAGGTCAGGGCCTACTGCAAGGCCGTCGCCCCGCGGAATCTCAAAATGATCAAGTTGGACAAGGAAAAGACCCCCCTCTTCGACAAGTACCAGCTCGAGGATCAGATCCGCGTGATCTACCAGGACCGAGTCGATCTGAAGTCCGGCGGCTATCTGATTATCAACCCCACCGAGGCGATGATCACGATCGATGTCAACTCCGGCCGAGGCTCCCACAAACGGAACGTCGAGGAAACCGCTTTCCAGACCAACACGGAGGCGGCGGAGGAGATCGCCCGTCAGCTCCGACTGCGCGACCTCGGGGGGCTGATTGTCATTGACTTCATCGATATGATGGACAGCAAACACAACGCTGAGGTCGAGAAGGCCTTCAAGAAAGCCCTGAGCCTCGACCGGGCGAGGATTCAGCTCTCCCACATCTCCAAATTCGGCATCCTGGAACTCTCGCGCCAGAAGAAGCAGTCGACGATTCAGGAGATCAGCTACACGCCCTGTCCCTTCTGCCGGGGCCGGGGGGTGAGGCCCTCTCTCGAATACACGGCTCTGACCGCCTATCGGAAGATCGAAACCCAAGTCGTCAAGGGACTCTCCTCCATGATTAAAATCGCGGTCCCTTATGAGGTGGCCGACTACCTCCAGAACCAGAAACGGGCGGAGATTGGCCACCTGGAAAACGACTACGACATGTCGATCCATATCACGGGAAGTCCCGACATGAGGTGGGACGAATCGAGGATCGAAACGATCCGGCGGGAGACGCCGTCGTTGCCGGAGCCGCCCAATCATTCCCGGAAGGCACCGAAAGAAGACGAAGAGCCTGCCGCGCCGGACGAACCGGAAATCGGTGAGCCGGAAGTCGGGGAAGCGGAACTGCCGACGCCCGAAGAGGCGCAGCGGCCGGGCGAACCGGGGGAAAACGGTCAGAAGAGGGGTGCGTCCCGGAGAGGGTCGCGCAGAAAGGGCGTTTCTCAGAAGGTTTCGCCCAGGGATGAAAAACCGAGGGAGGAAGAACTCCGGGAAGAAAAATCCAAGATAGAACCTCAGGAAGAAAAGCCCAAAGCCGAAGAGCCGCAGAAAAACGGTGAAGTGCTATCGGGAAACCACGAATCCGCGCCCGGAACGGCGAAGAAGAGACCCCGCCGGCGATCCCGCCGCCGCCGGAAGCCGGCGGGAGAAAGACCGGTTGAAACGACCGCTGCCGCGCCGCAGATCCCCGCGGCGGCCCCTCCGGCTCAAGCGCCGCCGCAGGAAAAGGTCCGGATCCGACCGGCGCAGGCCGCCGTCGAGGCCGCCGCACGGAAAATCGGCGCATCAAGCCCTCCGGAGGTCCCAAAGGCCCGAGGAAACGGTGCTCCCGAAGATCCCCTGCACCGGCTCAAGAAGGTCTTCGAAGCCCTGGATGATTGACCGGCAGAACAAAACCGAACGGGCATGAAAAACATCATCTATTTTGACAACGCGGCCACCTCCCGGCCGAAACCGGAAGAGGTTCCGGCGGCCATGATCCGTTATCTTTGCGGGATCGGCGGCAGTCCCGGCCGCTCCGGCCATCGCCTTTCCATCGAGGCGGGGAGGATTGTGCTGGAGACGCGGGAAGCGCTGGCGGAACTCTTCGGGGTGGCGGATTCCTTCCGAATCGTTTTCACAAAGAATGCGACCGAGGCGTTGAACCTCGCCCTCCGCGGTCTCCTGAAAGCCGGCGATCATGTCATCACCTCTTCCGTGGAGCACAATTCCGTTATGCGGCCGCTCCGCGCCTTGGAGAAGGAGGGGGTGGAACTGTCGGTTCTTCCCTGCTCCTTCCGGGGCGAGCTTGATCCCGATGCCATCCGGCGAGCCCTCCGCCGGAACACGAAGGCCGTCGTTTTCACCCACGCTGCAAATGTGACGGGGACGATCCTACCGATCGCCGCAGCCGGCCGGATCGCCCATGAGCACGGGATGGTTCTCATTGTCGATGCGGCGCAAACCGCTGGGGCGCTGCCGATCCGCGTGAACGACATGGAAATCGACCTCATGGCCTTCACGGGCCACAAATCCCTCTTCGGACCGCCGGGGACGGGCGGTCTCTATATCCGGGAGGGATTGGAGGCAAGCATTCCCCCGCTGATGGCGGGCGGAACGGGAAGCCGCTCCGAATTCGAGGAACAGCCCGATTTCCTGCCGGACAAATACGAGGCCGGTACGCCGAATACCGTCGGTCTCGCGGGGCTTGGCGCCGGCGTCGCCTGGATCCGCGCCCGGGGGATCAAAGCGATCCGCGCCCACGAGGAGGCCCTGACGGGTCGCTTCCTCAACGGTTTGCAGGAAATTTCGGGGGTGACGCTCTACGGTCCGGACGACCCAGCGCACCGGACGGCTTTGGTTTCCTTTAACATCAAAAGTCTGACGCCGTCGGAGGTCGCCCTGGAACTGGACGAACGGTTTTCGATCCTGTCGCGTCCGGGACTCCACTGCGCCCCCGCCGCCCACCGAACCATCGGGACGTTCCCGCAGGGCACCGTCCGGTTCGGTTTCAGTTTTTTCAACACGCAAGAGGAGATCGACGCCGCCCTGGCGGCCATCCGGGAACTCGCCCGCGGCGGGTGCCGTACGCATGATAGAGGCTATGCGGTATAAAAGGCTAACATTCAGATGAAAATGACCGCCGTAATAAACCGCTCAGGGAAGAAATCATTGCGGCTCCCGGCGTTGCTGGCAGCCGTGATGATGTTTTCCCTGCTGCCCTTTTTCAGTGGGGTCTCTCATCCGGATTCCGGCAACGCAGCCGGATGTCTCCCCAGCTTTCCCGATCGCGACGGCTGGTATGGAGGCGATGGCGCCTATTCCATTTTACTGGATGACGGACGTACCCTCTGGCTCTTTGGGGACACTTTTGTCTCCGACAGCGAGGGCAGGAAAAACAGGGTGGATATGGATCTGGTGTTGGGAACGACCCTGGCGATCTCAACCTGCAGCAACGAGGGACGATTCAACATCCGCTACTTCCTGAAAAAAAAAGAGGGCCGATTTGTCTCCTCTTTTGGCGACAAGCAATGGATGTGGCCGCAAGATCCATTCAAGGTTCAGGACAGGCTCTACATACCGCTTGTGGTCATTGAGCCGGCGCCGGAGATGGAAGGCCCTTTCAAATTCAAGGTCGCCGGGTACAAAATCGCGATGATCCGGGATCATCATGGCAAAGACCCCCATGGCTGGTCCGTGGAATACCTGGATTGGTCGGCGGCCGTCCCATCGGGCGTTGCCGCCTTGGCTGCAACTTCCGTCGTCCACGGCAAAGAGGTTTATTTCTACCCGTTCTGTGTTCCCTCAGCGAGAGCTCCGGGGGGCCTGGGAAACATCCTGGTCCGTATTCCGACGGATCGGCTCCACGATCCGTCGGGGGCCATGGAGTATTATGCAAAGGATGATACGTGGCAAAAGGGTTTGGATCCGGCGAAGGCCAAAATTGTTTTGGATGCCGGTGTTTCGGAGCTCAGTGTCCGATATCACGAAAGTCGGAAGCGGTGGATCGCCGTTTACCTGTCCGTGCAAAACCAGGGAGATCGGTTGCTGTATCGCACGGCGGAGAGACTGGAAGGCCCCTGGTCCGACCCGAAGGCCCTGATCACGGTCATCCCGGAAGTGAACCCGACGGATCCGAAATATCATAAAAACAATTTCTGCTACGCAGGGAAAGAGCACATCCAGTTTGCAGGGGCAGAAAAGCTGGTGACGACCTATGTCTGCAATTCTCTCGATGATATAGACAATAGAATCAATTTTATCCGGAACAATCTTTTTCTTTATCGTCCCATTGTGAACGAGGCGCCCTACTAACGGATCGGGCATCTTGTCGGGATGCCGATTCCCGTAGTTTGGCGATCTTGATGCGCCGGTAATCGGTTTTGGGGTCGGATCCTTCCTGAAGGTGAGATGTCCCGTCCGGTCTTCAGGGTCTCCAGGACTCCTTCTTCCGATAGGCCATTCCCTCGAAGACCGAAACGATCTCTCCGGCGCCGTCGGTGACACGGACGCTGTAGGCGGCGATCTTCGGACCGGCGGACACCTCTCGCGCCTCGGCGAGAAGAAAATTTCCCTGCGCCGCCTTGATGAAGGAGATCGAGCAGTGGATCGCGACGGCGATCCGTCCGTAAGAGTTGCAGGCGGCGGCGAAGGCCAGATCGGCCAGCGTGAAGACGGCGCCGCCGTGGACAATACCGAGGCCGTTCCGGTGATGATCGTGGAGCGGCAGACGGGCTGTGGCCCGGCCGTTTCCCGCCTCGACGAGCTCGATCCCCACGAATGCCGCAAAGACGTCTTTGCGGAAGAAGGACCGGATCTCTTCCGCCGTAACTTTTGTAACTTCCGTGTTCGACATTTCCTCTCCTGATCCCGCTATATTCCGGACAGGGGCGGCGGTCTCTCCCGGAACCGGTCGGGATCGCCGTCAAATGAATCCGCCCACGGGCAAGCAAAAACGAAACGATTTGTTCCACGAAAAGGTTGAAGACCTCCGAAGCTTGCTGCGGAGATCTTCAATTGAGCCCGTGGGGCTACTGGAGCAGATTGTAGGCCGCGGGGTCGAAGGGGGAACCCGCCACGAAAATCCGCGTCCCCAGCTCGCGGTCCAGCATGAAAAGTCCCTCTTTGCTGTCGCCGACCATCTCCATCTGCCGGACCACTTTGTCCGTATTGCTCTCCTCCTCGATCTGCTCGTTTACGAACCAGGCCAGCATCGGCTCCGCAGTGTAGTCGTTCTCTTTCCGGGCAATCTTCAGCAGGTTGTGGATCTTTGCCGTGATAAACTGCTCGTGCGCGAAGGCGTCCTTCCAGGCTTCCAACGGGCTCTTCCAGGTCGGTTTCAGCTGTTTGAGGTCCGGGAGAACCACCTTGCCGCCCCGGTTGATGATGTGATCGAAGAACTTCATCGCATGAATCGTCTCCTCATGAACCTGGCATCGCATCCAGTGGGCCATCCCATCGAAGTTTCCGGAGTGGAAGCAGGCCACCATCGAAAGATAGATATACGCGGACTCCATTTCGTTCTTGATCTGTTCGTTCATCGCATCGCACATATTCTTGCTGATCATCTGTTTTTCCTTTCCTCCTTTGAAAAATCGTGATTCAATATTTCCGTTACTGAACTCTAAAGAAAAATGCGCCCGCTTGTCAATGACAAATAGGATGATGAGGAAACCACGATGGAGAAGATATGGATCGGCATCAGCGCCTGCCTGCTGGGGCAAAACGTCCGCTACGACGGCGGACATCAGCACGACCGCTACATCACCGACACCCTTGGCCGCTGGTTCGAATGGGTTCCCGTTTGCCCGGAAGTGGAGTACGGCCTCCCCATTCCCCGCGAATCGATGCGGCTCGTCGGAGATCCGGAAGCCCCCCGCTTGGTCACCATCCGGACGCGCATCGACCATACGGACGGGATGCTTGCCTGGGCGGAAAAGCGGCTGGAGGCGCTTGCCGCCGAGGATCTGTGCGGCTTCATCTTCAAGAGCCGCTCCCCCAGCTCCGGGATGGCCGCGGTGAAGGTTTACGGAGAGACCGGCATGGCCGTGAAGAAGGGGGTGGGGATCTTCGCAGGGGTGTTCATGAAACGTTTTCCGCTGCTCCCCGTCGAGGAGGACGGCCGCCTGAACGATCCGCTCCTCCGGGAGAACTTCATCGAACGGATCTTTGTTTACCGGCGGTGGCGGGAGCTCGAAAGGCGGGACGGCGGTATGAAGGAGCTCGTCGCATTCCATGCGGAACACAAGCTCCTCATCCTCTCCCATAGTCCGAAACACCTGACCGCCCTCGGCCGCCTCGTCGCCAACCCGGATCGGATGAAGCTCCGGGCGCTCCGCGAAGTCTACTTCCGCAATCTCATGGAGGGGCTCCGCCTGACCGCCACGACCGCGAAGCAGACGAATGTCCTGGAGCACATGGCGGGTTATTTCAAGAAACGGCTGACACCGGACGAGAAGAAGGAGCTTGGCGAAGTAATCGGACTATACCGCCGGGGTTTGCTCCCGCTGATCGTCCCGGTTACGTTGATTGCCCACTATGTTCGCCTTTACGACGAACCCTATCTGCAAAAGCAGATCTACCTCCACCCCCATCCGAGCGAGCTGATGCTCCGGAACCACGGATGACAAGAGGGTTGTCGCGGTTCCTTGAGAACGAGCATGGCGATGCTGAACAAATTCCCGGGTGATTGTCAATAACGATTGCGTGTGAAGTCTGTTGGTAGCTCCAGAAAATCGTTGACATAAAAATCGGACTTTTCTATAGTCGTTTCACCCCAACGGAATGTTTATCCGCCCGGTTTATCAACAGCACATAAAAGGGTTGTGGTCAAATGGCGTGCACACAGAGCTGATTAAAGGAGGTCGCGTTATGAAAAGGTCCTTTTTTCTATTTCTCGTCATCATCTTTTTGTCCACCCTGGTCACCGGCGTTTTGTGGGGGCAGGGGAAGTTTTCCAAAGAAACCGAGGAGTGGCTGAAAAAGTCGGAGCTCGGCGCTTACGAAACCGGGGTTTATGACGAAAAGCAGCTCTTCGAAAAGGCCAAGGGCGAAAAGGAGGTCTCCGTCTACTCCTACTCGTCCCGGGTCCACCAGTTCGGGAAGACCTTCGAGAAGCAGTTCCCCGGCATCAAGGTGAACGGCTTTGACATGGATTCAACGGAGATCGTAACGAAGGTTCTGGCAGAGCAAAGGGCGGGGAACTTTGCGGCCGACGTCATCTTCCTGAAGGATCCCGCAACCGTCTACAATGAACTCCTCCAGAAGGGGATGGTCTTCACCTACGTCCCGCCGGACATCAAAACGGTTCTCCCCGAACGCTTCCAGAAACCCTTCCTCGTCCACCATGTCAGTTTCGATACCCTGATCTACAACACCGAGGCGAACAAGACTCCCCCGGTCCAGAGCCTCTGGGACCTGACGAAGCCGGAGTGGAAATCGCGGGTTATCTTTTCCGATCCGGTGAAGATGCCGGAGTTCATTGAAGTGCTTGCCACCATCGTCCAGCACGGGGACGAGATGGCCAAGGAGTATCAGCGTGTTTTCGGAAAACCGATCGTCCTGAGCAAGGGGGTCCAGAACGCGGGATATGAGTGGATCCTTCGGATGCTCAAGAATGACGCCATCATCGCCGGTTCGACCAACGACGTCTCCAACGCCGTGGGGCAGCCGGGCCAGGCCAAGCCGCCCGTAGGAATCACGGCCTTTTCCCGCCTGCGGGACAAGGAGAAGAACCCGAAGCTGGTCTTCGACGTCTCCTACGACACGAAGCCGGTCATGGGGTTTGCCACGGAGGTGATCGTTGCCATTGTGAACCGGGCGAAACATCCCAACGCGGCGAAGCTGATGACCCGCTGGATGATGGGCGACGCGAAGGGCGGGCAGGGGTACAAACCCTACTTCGTCCTCGGGAACACCCCGGTGCGGAACGATCAGCCGGCGCCTCCGGGCTCCCGGACGCTGGGGCAGATGAACATCTGGATGGCGGACGCGGCTTATGTCTGGGACCATGGCCAGGAGATCCGCGATTTCTGGTTGGCGAATCTGAAGTAGGAACCCTCTCTCTGCGGTTTTGGGCATGAATGAAAAAAGCCCGTTCGTCAACCGGTTGGGCCTGAAGCTGAAGCAGCCCCAGGTGGTTCTGGGGCTGCTTCTGGTAGTGATTCTCACGGGACTCGTGGTGGTCCCCTTTCTGCAACTGGTACACGACACGGCCGTCTGGCAGGAGGCGGACCGTCGCATGAGCCGCACCGCCGAACCGGGGGCCTGGACCCTCTTTCACTACCTGCGCGTCTTCGCAAGCCCCCTGAGCGTCAATATCTTCTACCGGCCGCTGCTCCACTCCCTGGCCACCTCTCTGACCATCTCCCTCACGGCGATGCTTCTGGGCGGGCTGATGGCCTGGCTGGTCGTCCGGACCGACATGCCCTTCAAAAAGACGATCGCGGTCTTCGCCGTCATTCCCTATGTGCTTCCCTCCTACACCCTGGCCCTGGCCTGGCTCGACTTTTTCAAGAACGAGCGAATCGGCGGCGCCGTCGGTATCTGCACCTATCTCTTCGGCGTTACCCCACCGGACTGGCTCGCCTACGGTTTTATCCCCATCGTGATCACGCTGTCGCTCCACTATTACCCCTTTACCTACCTGCTCGTCTCGGGGGCGCTCATTTCGCTGGATTCGAACCTCGAAGAGTCAGGAGAGGTCCTCGGGGCAAGCCGTTTCCGGATCCTGCGGCGGATCACCTTTCCCCTGATGCTGCCGGCCCTGATCTCGGCCTTCATCCTGACCTTCTCCCGCGCCGTGGGGACCTTCGGGACGCCCTACTTCCTGGGCGCCCCGGTCCGGTATTTCACGCTCGCCACGACGATCTACACCAGCATCGTCAACCGGACGCCGGCCGTCGCCTACATCGGCGCCCTCGTGCTCATCCTCATCTCGATGGTCATCATCTATCTCAACCAGAAGGTGATCGGCGAGAAGAGCTTCGTCACCATCGCCGGCAAGGGGCTCCGGCGCCGCGTGACGCCTCTGGGCGCGTGGCGCTGGCCGGCCTTTTCGCTCATGGCGGCGCTGATCGGGCTTGCCGTCTTCGTGCCCCTTCTTCTGCTCCTCTGGCAGACGCTGATGCTCTATCCCAACGACTATTCCCTGGGGAACCTGACGCTCCACTACTGGATCGGGAAGAGCCAGGCCGCCCTGGCCGAAGGGGAAAGCGGCATCCTCCGAAACGCCCAGATCCTGGGGGCGGCCTGGAACAGCATCCGCCTTTCGGTGATCGTGGCCCTGATCACCGGGATGATGGGGATCCTGATCGGCTATGCGGTGGTCCGCGGGAGAAAAACCAACCTGGCGGTTGTGCTGGAACAGGGGTCGTTCCTTCCCTACCTGATCCCCAGCATCGCCTTCGGGGCGATCTACCTGGCGCTCTTCTCGAAATCCATCGGCCCCTTGCCGCCGCTCTATGGGACCTTTTTCCTGCTCATTCTGGTTTGTGTGGCGAAGAATCTCCCCTTTTCGGCCCGGTCGGGAATCTCCTCGATGATGCAGGTGGCCGGGGAACTGGAGGAGGCGGGGATGATGGCCGGCGCCAACTGGCTGCAGCGGTTCAGAAGGATCATCCTGCCACTCACGCTGGCCGGCTCCCTCTCGGGTTTCATCCTGGCCTTCATCTCGACAATGCGGGAGTTGTCGCTGATCATCCTGCTCATCACACCCGAGACCAGGACCCTGACGACGATGACCTTCCGTTACGTGGAGCAGGGCTATTCGCAGTTTGCCGATGCGATCATTCTTCTGATCGTGATCCTCGTCGTGGGTGGCGAGTTTCTGGCCAGACGCCTCGGCGGCAAAAGGGAGACGATTTGAAATGGCAATGATCGAAATCGAAGGGTTGACCAAGCGCTTCGGCGGCGTTACCGCCGTGGACCGACTGACCCTCGCGGTGGAGGCGGGGGAATTTCTCACGCTCCTGGGGCCTTCGGGCTGCGGAAAGACGACGGTCCTCCGAATGATTGCGGGTCTCGAAGTCCCGGACGCCGGGGAGATCCGGATCGGAGGAAAGACGGTTTTCTCCGCAACGCGGGGCCTTTTTGTCTCGCCGGGGAAGAGGGGCGTCGGGCTCGTCTTCCAGTCCTATGCTCTCTGGCCTCATATGACCGTCCGGCAGAACGTGGCTTTCGGTCTGGAGATCCGGAAGGTCGAGCCGGCGCGGATGCAGAAAGATGTCTCCGAGGCGCTCGCCTACATGCACCTTGAAGGGATGGAAAACCGTTACCCCCAGCAGATGAGCGGTGGCCAGCAGCAGCGCGTTGCCCTGGCCCGGATGCTGGTCGCCGGTCCCGAGGTCTTTCTCATGGACGAACCCCTCTCCAACCTGGATGCCAAGCTCCGGATCGAGATGCGGGTGGAGATCAAGCGGCTCCACCGGGAGGCGAAGGCCACGACCGTCTACGTGACCCACGACCAGACCGAGGCCCTGACCCTCTCCAGCCGGGTGGCGGTCATGGAGGAGGGACGGCTCGTGCAGGCCACTCCGCCCCGGGAGATCTATCGGAGGCCTGCGAACCTCTTTGTGGCCGATTTCATCGGAAGCCCCACAATCAACCTGATTCCCGGGAAGATCGTGCAAAAAAACGGAAGGACTTTCTTCGAAGGGGAGGCGCTCTCGCTCCCGACGCCGGCGCTTGCGGCGCACGTGGGCGCCGAGGTGACGGCGGCCGTTCGCCCGGAGGAGATCCGGATTGAAACCGGGGAAAGCGGCGACGCCGTTTCGGGGGAGGTCTATGCGGTCCTGCCGGCGGGATCGGAGACGATCGTCCAGGTCCGCCGGAAAGGACGGATTTTCAACGTGCGCGTGATGGGGGAAACCTCTCTTAATATCGGGGAGATCGTATGCATGCAATTTATCCCCGAGGCGGTCATTTTCTTCCAGGGAGATCAAGGCAACCGCATCGACACCGGACAGGAATGAATATGGATAAGATCCGGCTAAAAAACTTTCGAGATGCGATGAAGACGGCGGCCGCGTCGTTGGTCGATTCGCCGTTCCGGGAGATCACCCTGGTCCATCACAACGACACCGACGGGATCACCTCGGGGGCGATTCTCCGTCAATCCCTGATGAGGGCTGGATTTGCCACGGAGAACATCCCCATCGAGAGGGTCCACCCGGCCTTTCTGCCGGCCATTCATACGCCGGAGAGGCGTCTCATCCTCTATGCCGATCTGGGCGGCCAGGCGGCGGATGTGATCAGCCGCCATATTCCGGATGGATCCCGGGTGATGATCCTCGATCACCACCTGCCCGCCGAAGGTTCGTTTCCCCGTCTGCTCCAGGTCAATCCGGAACAGTTCGGCATCGATGGGGATAGGGAATGCGCGGCGGCCGCCGTCGCTTGTTGCTTCGCCCTGGCCCTGAGCGGCGAATATGAAGACCTGGCGGCTCTGGCCGTTCTGGGGGCGGTAGGAGATCACCAGATGGCGGAGGGCCGCTGTGACGGTCTCAATGGTTTCCTGCTCAAAATGGCCGTTCGGAACGGGGACCTGATACCGGGGTGCGCCGATGCCGCCAACCCCTATCTTTTCCCCCGTTTTCAAAATCGAAATCTCCAGGAAGCGGATCAGTTCCTCTCCGCCCTGGCCGTCAACGGTTACTATCGCCGCGGCGCCGATCTGGCGCTCGACGCCTGTCTGAAGGGTCCCGATGACCGGGCGCTCGCCTTCAGCGTCGAGCTGGCGGGGATTCAGCGGGAGCGTTTCGGACGGGAATTGACCCGGATTCACCGGACGGGCCTTGGGCGGGACGGAGAGATCGTCTGGACCGATGTCGAGGACCGCTTTTATCCTCTTGGGCTCAAGGCCATCGGCCTGTTCTGCGAGGAGATCATCCGGGACGGCGCTGCGGACGGGGATCATTACGTGGTCGGATTTCAGCGTTTCCCGGGCGAAAATCCCTATCTGGGCAGATTCTCCGGGAGGGAGACGAAGGTTTCCTTCCGGGTGACGCCCGGATTGAAATGTTCCATTGAAAGGGGTGAAAGACCGGACCTGATGCGGCTGGTTCCTCAGGCCGTGCATCAGGTCGGAGGTTTTGCCGAGGCCTGCCACCGTTTTGCCGCCGGCTGCACGATCCCCGAGGAACGAAAGACGGACCTGATACGTCTTCTATCCGACATCGCAACAGAGTGCAGCAGTGCAGGCTTGACGGCTTCGTAAACAGGGCTGGACGCTGCTTATCTTTGTGAATAAGATGGTCAATACGTGCGGATGAATACATTCAGGCGCAACGTTTCGAGAGTTGGAAGAATCAGCGAAGCTGATTTGCGGCATGCGGGAGATTCTTCCACACCGCAAAGGAGGCCTCGATGCACGCCGCGGCGCCCTCGATCCCCATGTACCCGGTGTTGATCACCAGGTCGTAGTAATCCGCATTGGCCCAGTCGCAGTTAAAATATTTGCGATGGAAGGCGCTCCGGTCCGCCTCCGTCTTGTAGATATAGCGTTCCGATTCCTCGAAATCGGTGTCCCGGTTTTGCATGACTTTGCGGATGCGAATTTCCCGGGGTGCAATGAAGCGGACACGGAAGGTCTCCTCCGGAGGGAGGATGAATTGCGCCCCCCGTCCGACGATGATCGTATTGCCCTGTTTGCCGATGGTGCCGATCACCCGGGTAAGATGATGGAGGTATTCATCCGGCCAGATGTGACGTGTCCTGAACATGGAATCGATCCAAGAATCCCACCGCTTCACCTCCTTCTCGTCCAGCGAGGCAACCACCCTGTCGCTGACGCCGGCCCGTTCCGCGACTTTATGGATGATCTGGGCGCCGATGAGGTCCATTCCGAGATCCGCGGCCAGGCGCCGGGCCACCTCGCTTCCGCCGCTCCCCGGTTCACGGGAGATGGTAATGCAGTAGCCGGGCCTTGCGGCCTCCTTTTTGTGCTCGACCTTCCGTTGACGCCACTTGGCCAGTTGCTCATCAACGAGAGAGTCCAGGGAACGACTGTTCCTTATCCTCATGGCAGACCTCCTCTGTTTTATTCCACAACGATTGAATGATCCTAAAATCTATGGTTGGGCAACCCGTATCACCTGGGGATCGGTCCTCACCCTTTGCAATATCTGTCCTTCGCCATAGCCCTTTTTCACATACTCCCGTCCGACCTCATTGTTGTGATAGTCCATCCGGTGATCGGCTTCGGTATTGCGCTTTACTGAGCCGATTTCATGGGCGTCGGTCACCTGCTTTGCAAACTCCGGTCCGAATTGTTTGGTGAGCAGGAAACTCCATAATACATGACGATAGGCGTCCTCGGGAACGGTGGCATCCTTTGCGTATGCCGCTTCCGACTGGACGCGGGCGTATTTCGTGATCCTTAAAATCGCCTGCGCCCGGAGAGGGTTGAGAGAAAGCAGCCGGATTTCCTCCTCGGTGAGATCCTCTTTCAGCGTTGCCGCAATCTTGCGCAGATCGTCGGGGGAGATGACGATGAAAAAGTAACCGCTTTTCCGGCGAGTCGTAATATCGCCCTTCACAACAGTTTCGCCGATCTTAAATGTACTCCTGGCCCGGAAACCAAAAGGGATTTGGGTCTTGCCTTCCTGAAGGAACTGCAGCACCTGATTGGGCAACTCCTCAAGAGAAGAGGCTAATTTTCCACTGTCCCTAACATCGATGGGCAACTCTGCCTTGAGCTGTCCATGTTCGATGCCTTCCGTTTGTTCGCCCAAACGCCCGGCAGATGAAGGGCTGTTCTTGACCCTGACGCCAATGTCAACCGCGGTGACGGCAGCAACGCCTTGAAAGAGTCTCGCAAGATCGAGAGTTATTTTCCCGATGGATAAAACAACCTCTTCCCCCGGGGCAAAGGAAATATACTGGGGAGCATTGACGACCGCGGTAAAATCTTTCCATTGGACCGTGCGCAGACCGCTTAACCCGACATCTTCAAATCTGGCCAGCTCCACCTTGATCCCCCGCGACGCACCTTCCGCCGCCATATACTCAAGCGCTTTATCGGAGGCTTTTTCCAGGGCAAAATCCACAACCACGATCCCGCCAATCCATAAAAGAGCGAGGAACACGATTAGGATAAGAAGGAATTTTTTCATGCTTTTCTCAATGTCGATTTGGACAGGCACAAAATATCCGATACACTTCCCTGCCGTCAGTTGCTGCATCTCCTTATTTTCGAGATGAGAAGAAAAGGAAAAGGCAAATAAAATAAATTGTACATGTACTTATCATAATTATTCGGGGAGTAACATCAATAATTGCATTCGAAAGGTAAATGGATATTTTTATCATATTGGCATATGACCCATGTTATAATGGTCGGTAAAGGAGGTTCCACCTATGAAGATCAAAGCCACAATCGTCAGCGAAAATTGCGTTTTTCACCTTCCCGGGGCCGTGGCGGAACACGGTCTATCCATATTCATGGAAACCGAACGCGGAAACTACCTGCTGGATACCGGTCAGGGGAAAGCGATCGTAAACAATGCCCTGGTGTTGGGGATCGATCTGCGAACAATCCAGGGCATCATCATGAGTCATCACCACTTTGACCATACCGGAGGGCTTGGCCCCGTTCTCGATCTGAAGGGAGCGGTGGATGTCTATGCCCATCCTGATTTTTTCAAAGAAAGCTATAGCACCAGAGGAAATGCGGTGCGTTACATAGGCGTGCCCTATCCCCGTCCGCTCCTCGAAGCCAAGGGGGCAACGTTCAAATTCAGCGATGAATTCCGATCGATTGCACCGGAATTGTGGCTGACGGGAGAAGTGCCCCGTCGGACCGATTATGAACTTGGCGACGAGAACCTGGTGGTAAAATCAGGCGAAGGATATGTGAAGGATGACATCCGGGACGATCAGTCAGTGGTCATCGAGACGCAAAAAGGGCTTTTTGTCATCCTGGGATGCTGCCATTCCGGGATTATCAATACCCTGAGTCATATCGTGGAGAAAATGGGACAGCGCCATATCCATGCCGTGATCGGCGGAACCCATCTGGGTCCGGTGAGCGACGAGCAGAGAGAAAAGAGCATCGCTGCCCTCAAGGCCTTTGATATCGAGCGTCTCGGCGTATCCCATTGCACTGGGCTAAAAACGGCATCCCGTCTGGCCGGTGAGTTTGGAGACCGCTTCTTTTTCTGCAATGTGGGAACGGTGGTGGAAGCGTAATTGCTCAACTCACATCACGAGAAAACCTATGTAAAAAGTAGGAGCAGACGATATGAGTGAGATTACGGAATGCACGATGTGGGGATTCTTTTACGCCTGCGCCTGCCCCGCCAGCCAGGCGCCCGCCGCGATCAGGACGGCCCCGAAGAGGAGGTTCGGTCCCATCGCATCCCGGAAGAGGAGGCCGATGAGCAGGGTGGAACCGATGGGGATGAAATAGGCGAGCGTGCTGATCAGCGGCACGTGGCCGCGCTTCACCCCGATCTCCCACCAGTGGTAGGCCAGCCCCACCGGCCCGATCCCGCCGAAGAGGATCCAGAAGAGCGCCTCCGCGCCGACCGGCGGCAGGTTCTGCCACTCCCCCCGGATGGCGGCGACCGCTGCGGCCATCAACGCGCAGAGGGTGAAATGGAACGCCGTCCCCCCCTGCTCCGCAGGGATCCGCCAACGCCTAAGGAGGACGCTGTAACCGGCCCAGAGGAACCCGCCCAGAAGGGCAAGGAACAGCGGCAGCGGGTTTTCGGGTGCACGCAGAAGCTCTGCCGGACCACGCGCGACGACGATCCCCGCGAATCCGAGGAGGACGCCCGCCGCCGTCGGGAACAGTCGCGTCTTCTCCCGGATCAGAACAGCGGAGAGCAGAACGATCCAGACCGGCCAGAGGTAGTTCAGCAGATTGACCTGGCCGATGGCGCGCTCCGGGGCGATGCCGAAAGCGAGCGCCAGAATTACCGTGTAGAAGGCGACCCCCCAGAAACCGGCGACCATGACCCGGAGAGGCAGGCGGACCAGATCCGCGAACGGTTGTCCCCGGAAGCGCTGCAGCAGGACGACCGTAATTACGCCGGTTGCCGTCATTAGCGTCAGGTAGGCCATCGGTCCCAGGAGGCGCGCCCCGCGGGCGAAACAGACGCCGCTCGCGCACCACAGCAGGATCGATCCGACCGCCGCCAGGGTTGCCCTCTTCTTTTCGCTTTTCTCCGGAGGAGCCGGCATGCGATTTTCACCTCTCTTCTCTGATTCAGCGGGCAGGGATATTCGGGAAACCTTAGGCCCTATGTCGATGATTTCCCGTCCGCCGTCAAGGGGGAAAACCACCATCCTTTGAAAGAAAATGTTTGTCCCTGGTTTTGGATGAAATCCGGCAACCGGATATGGTATAAAGACCATCATATTTTATATTCGCTGCGACGGGAATTCTCCAAATGAGGTTTGAATGGTCAATTTCCTTTGGAAGCGTATAAAAACGACACTNNCGGCAACGGAGGCGGCTTCCCGCAGATCCCGGATCGGCCTTGTCCTGAGCGGCGGGGGGGCGCGTGGTGCCGCCCATATCGGGGTCCTCAAGGTCCTGGAGGAGTTGCGGGTCCCCGTGGATGCCATCGCCGGCACGAGCATGGGGGCGATCGTCGGCGGTTTCTACGCCGCGGGGAGCTCACCGGCGGAAATCGAGGCGATGGTCAACAGCATGGAGTGGAACGAGGCGTTCCGGGACCGTCCGCCGCTGGACGATCTTTCCTTCCGCCGGAAAGAGGACTCCTCCAACTATCTCATCAAGTTCGATGCCGGCCTCCGGGAGGGAAATCTTACCCTGCCTCGCGGTTTCATCCAAGGGAATAACCTCTCGTTTATCCTGAAATCTCGACTGATCCACACGGCCCGAACGACTGATTTCAACCGTTTACGGATCCCCTTCCGGGCGGTCGCCATGGACATCGTGACGGGCGAGGCGGTTGTCCTTGGCAAGGGCGACCTGGCGACGGCCATCCATGCCAGCATGTCGATCCCGGGGGTCTTCGCCCCGGTCGAGATGGACGGGCGGCTCCTCGTCGACGGCGGAATCGCCGACAACCTTCCGATGGATGTGGTCCGATCGATGGGTGCCGACATCCTGATCGCCGTGAACATCGGCGCACCGCGCAGTACCCGCGAGAAGCTGACCTCGGCGATTATGATTACCGATCAGGTGATGAACATCGTCATCCAAAAGAACACGGACGCACAGATCGCAACGCTTGGAGAAAGGGATCTCCTCCTCCAGCCCGCACTCGGCGACATAGGATCGAGTGATTTTGACAAAGCGCCGGAGGCGATCCGGATCGGGGAGGAGGAGGGGCTCCGGTCCGTGCCGCGTCTGGCCGGTCTCTCTTTGTCGCCCGCGGCATATGACGCATGGCTTGCTGTACAGCGACAACAGCCCGTTGCACTCCCGGTTATCGCTGCGGTGGACGTCGACAACCGCTCTCCCATCGGGGAGGAGGTCATCCGGGCGCAGATCCGCACAAGACCGGGGGAATCCCTAAACCTGGAGACGCTTGATCAGGATCTCAAAAGGGTCTATGGCATCGACACCTTCGAGAAGGCCGATTTTCAACTCAGGGAAAAGGAGGGGCAGACCAGCCTTCTCATCGAGACGAGGGAAAAATCCTGGGGGCCGCACTACCTCCGGTTCGGGATGAGTTTCGAGGACGACCTCAACGGCGGCGCAGGCTACAACATCTCTGCCGGCCTGACCAGCACGGCGCTCAATCGTCTGGGGGCGGAATGGCAAAACCTGATTCAGATCGGAGACACGCCCCGTTTCTTCTCTGAGTTCTACCAGCCGCTCGACGAATCCCTTCGTTACTTCATCGCCCCGCGCGTCGAATACAAGTCCTGGAACATCAACACCTTTTCAAAAGGAGGCATCCTCTCCCAGTACCGCGCCTCCGCAGTCGAGGCGGGTTTCGACATTGGCCGGCAGTTTGAAAACTGGGGGCAGCTCCGTCTCGGTCTCCGGCGTGGTTGGGGCAAGGTCGGGGTGCGCATCGGTCCTCCCGAACCGGAAGTCAAGTTCAACAGCGGTGCAGTCTTTACCTCCTTTTCCTATAACCGCCTCGACAATTTCAATTTTCCCCACCGTGGAACGCATGTGGACATTATCTGGATGATTCCTCGGACAGAGCTGGGATCTGATTTTTCGGGAAACGGCCTGGCGCTGGACTGGGTCTCGGCGAAGACCGCCGATCGGCACACGTTTCTGGCCGGGCTCTCCGTCCGGAGCGTCCTGAGCGGCGAGGCCCCCCTTCAGAACATCTATTCCTTGGGCGGCTTCCTCAACCTCTCCGGGTACGCCGCGAATGAACTGACCGGGCAGCATACGGGCATTGCCCGTCTGATCTACTACTACCGGCTCGCCAGCGCCGGCTTGGGGGAGTTTCACATGCCTCTCTACGCCGGGTTTTCGCTGGAGGCCGGGAACGCCTGGGCCACCCGGAGCGACATCTCCGGGCGAACGTTGATCTATGCGGGGAGTCTGCTGGTCGGTGCGGAGACCTACCTGGGACCCATCTACCTCGCCTACGGGCAGGCGGAGGGGGGGCACCGCTCCCTCTACCTCTACGTGGGGCATAAGTTCTGATTCCGGGCCACCCCAGAGTCAAGTCATTCATGAGTTCAACCATATAAAAATAAGAGGATGTTTTGCGAAATTGCCGTTTTAGTGCATGTACTTGATATCCAGAGTCTTTCGCCTGACAATGAGGGCATCTTGCGGGCAACCCTGTTTTGGTTGACAACGGGGCGCCGCACCTGCTACCCTATCGGCGGTAATGAACTTGTATACGACTTCCGCAAGGAAGCGCCCTTGCCTCGAAGGTCCATGGCCCCGCGAATCCGGCACGATGGTGAAAGTTAGCGGAATCGTCCCCGGCCGACGATGCACGATCCGACGGAGCATCCACTTGAAACTCATCATTTTTACCGATCTTGACGGCAGCCTGCTCAACCATGGAGATTATTCCTTTGCAGAGGCGACACCCTCTCTCCGGAGGATCAAACAGTCCGGCATCCCCCTGATTATGACCACGAGCAAGACCCGGCGGGAGGTAGAACCCTTGCAACGGGAAATGGGGATCAGGGAACCGGTGATCGTCGAAAACGGCGGCGGCATTTTTTTCCCGGCGGGATATCGAAATTGGAGGATCGGGCAAGGTGAACAGGAGGATGATTATACGGTTATCCGTATTGGAACATCCTATCCCCGGGTTCGCGCTTTTCTTGAAAAAGTCGGCCCGCGGTTCGGTGTCAGGGGATTCGGCGACATGACGCCGGCTGAAATTGCCGGACTGACCGGGCTTCCGATGGAAAGGGCGGTTTTGGCCAGGGAACGGGAGTTTACCGAGCCTTTCATCATGGAAAGACCGGATGACATCGGACGGTTGAACGTTTTGGCGGAGGAGGAGGGTTTCAAGGTGACCCAGGGCGGTCGTTTTCATCACTTGATAGGCATCGCCCAGGATAAGGGAAAAGCCGTACGAATGGTATGCGATATCTTCAAGGCCAATTCCGGAACGGCAACGAAGACCATCGGCCTCGGCGACAGTGAAAACGATTTGACGATGCTCGGGCAGGTGGACATTCCGGTTCTGATCCCCCGTCCGGGAAAGGGCTTTCTGGGTATCCGGCTGCCGGGATTGATCCGGGCGACGCAGGCGGGGGCCGGCGGTTGGAACGAAGTCGTACTGGGGCTCCTGAACAACGAGGATGAGATCACAACCAGAGATTGGCAATATAAAAAGCCAGGAGGGGAATTATGACAAAGATCACCCGTTTTTCAACGGCGCTGAGACCGCATGTCACGGCGAAGATTGAACAGCTCGGATATGCGGACATTGTCATCGGAATCCCCGCCTATTACAGTGGAGGGTCCATCGTCCACGTCATCAAAACGGTCGTCAAGGGGATCGAGCTGTACTATCCCCACTTGAGGGCGGTCATCATGGTTTCGGACGGCGGATCGACCGACGATACGAGGGACCTGGCCCGCACGGTCGACCCAAAATCCTTCAATGTCGAAAGCATCGTCACCATCTACCGGGGCATTCCCGGCAAAGGGTCGGGATTGCGGGCGGCCTTTGAGGTGGCCGTCTTCCTCAAGGCCAGGGCCGTCGCCGTATTTGATTCGGACCTGCTGTCGATCACGCCGGAATGGATCCGTAATTTCCTGGACCCCGTCTTCAACGGCTACGACTATGTGGCGCCCTACTACAACCGTTACAAGCTCGACGGAACCATCACGAACACCATCGCCTACAACCTGACGCGGGTGCTCTACGGCCAGCGGATCCGGCAGCCGATCGGGGGGGACTTCGGCATCTCCCCGGCGCTGGTCAAATACTACCTCAATCAGGATGTATGGGCCACGGACATTGCCAAATTCGGGATCGACATCTGGATGACCACGTCGGCCATTGTGGGAGGATTCCGGATCTGCCAGGCCAAACTGGGCGTCAAGCTCCATGACCACAAGGATCCTTCCGCCGATCTGGGCCCCATGTTTCGTCAGGTGGTGGGTACGACGTTCCAGTTGATGGACCAGTACCACGACCACTGGGTGAAGATCGGAGGGTCGGTGGAGGTCCCCACCCTGGGAGAATTCGTTGGGCAGAGGGCGGAAGCGTTCGATATCGATCAGGCCAACCTCATCGCGTATTTCAAGGTCGGCATGAACAATTTCGGCGGCGTTTGGGGAAACATCATCGAAGAGGGCGACTTGAAGATCATCGAAAAACTCGCCGGGACCGAAAAAAGCGAGCAATTCCTCATGCCCATCGATACCTGGGTCCGGATCGTCTACCGGTATGCCGATGCCTTTCATCGAACCCCCCGGCAACGTTTCAAGGTCCTCGACACCTTGACCCCCCTCTACTACGGACGGGTGGGCTCCCTGGTCAACGAACTGCGGGACAAAACCCAGGAGGAGGCGGAGGATCATTTCGAACAAAACGCCCTGGTATTCGAGAAGATGAAGGGTTACCTGATCGAACTTTGGGAAACAAAGGAGGCGTAGAGATGGCTGATTTCTGCCAGAACGGGGTCATTACGACCCTTCAGAAGTTGCGGGAAAGACCGCTGGACGAGATCGAAAGGGAACTCAAAACGATTGCGCGGAAGCGTAAAATGGTCCTTCTTCTGCCCGCCCTGGTGACGGAATTCGAAGGCACGGCCATGTCCAGGATCATCGACGAACTCAAAAAGGTGGATTATCTCGATCGGATCGTTCTTTCCCTGGATCGGGCCGATGAAAGCCAGTTCAAACGGGTCCGGCAGATCATGTCGGTCTTGCCGACGGACATGCAGGTGGTTTGGCATGACGGGCCGAGGATGCAGGCGCTCCGGAAGGAGCTGACGGCCGCGGAATTCAATCTGGAAAACCCGGGCAAGGGCCTGTCCGTCTGGATGTCTCTCGGATATATCCTTTCGGATCAGGACGTCTACGCCATCGCCCTGCACGACTGCGACATCGTCAACTACCGACGGGAGATCTTGGCGCGGCTGATCTATCCCGTCGTCCACCCGGCCCTCAGCTTCGAATTCAGCAAAGGATACTACGCCAGGGTCACCGACAGGCTCTACGGACGGGTCACCCGGCTCTATTACACCCCCCTGATCCGCACCCTGAAACGGATCCTCGGATACAACGCCTTCATCGAATACCTGGACAATTTCCGATACGCCCTTTCCGGGGAGTTTGCCTTCGACACCAGCCTCGCCCGGGGAATCCGCATATCGCCGACGTGGGGGCTGGAGGTTTCGCTGCTCAGCGAGATCTATCAGAAGACCTCGGTCAACCGGATCTGCCAGGTTGAGATCATCGACACCTATGAGCACAAGCACCAGATCCTGCGGAAAGGCAAGCCCACCGAGGGATTGATCCGCATGGCGACGGAGATCGGAAAGGCCCTGTTCCGGGTATTGAGCCAGGACGGCCTGGTGATGAGCGACGCCTTTTTCCGGACCCTGCTGACGACCTATATCCAGGAGTCCCGAATCGCCATCGAAAAGTACCACGCCCTGGCCCTGCTCAACGGCCTCACCTACGATCGGCACGAAGAGATTGAGGCGGTGGACGCCTTCGTCGGCGCCATGAAGCGGGCCATTGACGAATTCGTCGGCGATCCCATCGGCATTCCCATGATGGCGGCCTGGGTCCGGGTTGAAGCGGCCATTCAGAATTTTTCAGAAAAACTGAAGGAAGCGGTGGAGGAGGATAACCGATAGGTCGCACAAAGCGTTGAAAATAATGGGTTGTAAACAGGTCCGGCATGAAAGGGGATGCGGACAGGGCCGTTTTGCTTTGGTCACCGGCAGGCCGTAAATCGGGATTCTCAGCCTTCCGTTTGACGCCTATCGGCCTCACTCAACGCAGTTCGGCGTTTCAAACTGGGGGCCGCGCACAGCGGGTAGCCGAATTGTGGCGTTAAGATATCCTGAGCGGGACGATTCGTGCATCGTCACGAAACATCATGTTCACGCCTCTTGTTGTTCGCCTCCATCGCCATTTCGAAAAAACATTCATACTCTTTGACCGATCGATTCCAACTGAAATCCTGTTTCATAGCCTTCTTGCGAAGCATGTGCATATGATCCGGCCGGTCATAATAGGTGCTTACTGCCCAGCCGATCGTATAATACAGTGCATCAGCGGTATGATCCCAAAATTTAAACCCGGTGCCGTTCCCGGTGGATTCGCTATAATTTTCAACAGTATCATCAAGGCCGCCGGTGGCGCGCACGATGGGCAACGTGCCGTACCGCAAAGAATACATCTGATTCAATCCGCAGGGTTCGTACAGCGAGGGCATGACAAAAAAATCGGCCCCCGCTTCAATGCTATGGGCCAGTCCGTCATGAAAGCCGATATACGCGCCGATTTTCCCCGGGTAGCGCTCCGGCAAAGTTCTGAAATACCGCTCAAATTGTGGTTCGCCGCTGCCCAAAATCACGACCTGTACAACCATATTCGTGACGACGCGCTCAACAACCTCTTTCAGCAGGTGCACGCCTTTTTGCCGAGTGAGACGGCCGATGAAGCCGATGAGGGCAATCCGGGCCTTCTCTTCGAGATGAAATTGCCCCTGCAGATGAGTCTTGCATTTGACTTTCCCGGACAAATCCTCAACGGAATAGCGGGCGGGAATCAGCCTATCCCTTTCCGGCGACCAGGCATCATAATCAACGCCGTTGAGAATGCCCCGGAACTGTTCCCCTTTTTTCAAAATCGTGGGCGCCAGCCCGGGATCACCAACGGATGATTTCATCTCCCGCGCATAGGAGGGGCTTACAGTGTTCACTGCATCGGCGAAGTGAATGCCTGCTTTCAGAAAATTAATCCTGTCGTAATGCTCAAAAATATCAGGCAAGAAGCTCCGTGACGGCAGACCGAGCCATCGATCATGCAAAGCAGGGAAGATTCCCTGGTACGGGGCGTTGTGAATCGTCAGCACGGAGGCAGACTTGCCCAATGAGGGATGGTTCCGGAACACTGTTTTCAGATAGGCGGGCGCCAAAGCCGTTTGCCAGTCATTCACCTGAATGATGTCCGGCTTTAAATCCAGATCGATGATGAATTGCAGCGCGGCTTTACAGAAAAAACCAAACCGCCGGGAATTGTCCGGGTAGTCTTTATACTGTTGATCATGATAGAAGCCCGTCCGGTGAAAAAAATCCTCATGCTCGATAAAGTAGAGCGGAACGTCCTCACTTGTCTCTGCATGGCGAACAGCGCACCAAACTTCGCCGATTCCCATGGTTACGCACATAGACGACAGCACGGTATGCAACACTATCGGGCTTTCTCTGATTTGACGGTAGAGTGGGAGCACAACACGCACGTCGTGCCCTTTTCGCTTGAGACCGGCAGCAAGAGACGCTACCATGTCGCCCAAACCTCCGGTCTTGGCAAAAGGGGAGAATTCCGAACTGACGATTACGATGGAATAGGTTTGATTTGTCATTGGTTTTTCCTGTGTATCCGTACCTGACATTCGCAAATTCTGCAAGGAGGAAACCCGGCGAACTCCTTGCAATACCCATCCTGCGATGCTATACGCTGAGCGGGATCATTACGGCGGACTCCCTTGCAGTGAATGGATGTTCCGGAGGATACACAACGGGGACGGTTTATCCATGTTTCACATCAGACGGATCTTCGACGATATCCTGCCGAGAAACCGCCATGCCCTGGAGCAAATCCAGGAGATTCTGCGATCCAGTTTCAGGGGACTCAGCCAGGCCAACATTACCAAGATTCCGGATCTGCTCAGGAATCCATTCAAATATGACTTCCGCTCCATTCTCTACGTGACCGAGATCCAGTCCACCGGAAAGGTCAGGGGGTTCGCCCTTCTATCCCACGAACCGGTGATCCGCTTCTGTTACCTGGACTACCTGGTGACGGACAAAGAGACCATCGGCAGAGGTGTCGGCAGCGCCCTCTACGAAAGGGTCCGGGAAGAATCGGTCCTGTTGCAGTCCGAGGGCCTGTTTTTCGAGTGCCTTCCCGACGATCCCGCTCTGAGCAGAAACCCGGATATCCTCAAGCAGAACCGGGCGCGTCTCAAATTCTATGAGTCCTTCGCGGCCCGGCCCGTAGCGAACACGGCCTATGAAACGCCTCTGAAACCGGGAGGCGACAACCCGCCGTACCTGGTCTTCGACGGCCTCGGACAACAGATCACGCTCCGACGGGAGTATTTGCGCCGGGTGGTAAAAACCATTCTCGAGAAAAAGTACCGGGAAGTGTGCAGCAAAGAGTATATCCGGATGGTCATCGCATCCATCCAGGACGATCCCGTCCGGATCCGCGAACCGCGCTATTTCAAGAAACAGCCGACAACCTTTTACCCGGTATCCGGCTTTTTCGGCAAGATCGCCCTCGTCGTCAATGACCTGCATGCCATCCACCATGTCCACGAACGGGGATACGTGGAGGCGCCGGTTCGGATTCCGTCGATCCTGAACGCGCTGGAGCAGACCAACATCTTTTCGCGATTCCCTCCGGAAGAATTTTCCGAAAGACCCCTCCTGGCCGTCCACAATTCAGAGTATGTCCGCTATTTCAAACGTGTCTGCGAGAAGATTCCACCGAATTCGTCCGTCTATCCTTACGTGTTCCCCATCCGGAACCGGTCGCATCCCCCGGTGGAACTGGCCGTGCGGGCCGGATACTACTGTATCGACACCTTCACGCCGCTGAGCAGCAATGCCTTCATCGCCGCGAAGCGGGCGGTGGATTGCGCCCTGACGGCCGCGGAGAAGATCATCGGAGGGTTCCGGATCGCCTATGCGCTGGTCCGGCCGCCGGGACACCATGCCGAGCGGAACGTTTTCGGGGGGTTCTGTTATTTCAACAACGCCGCCATCGCCGCCAATCACCTGAGTCCGTATGGACACGTGGCGATGCTGGATGTCGATTACCACCACGGAAACGGCCAGCAATTCATCTTCGCCGAACGGAGCGACATCCTGACGGTTTCCATCCACGGGCATCCCTCCGTCGCGTACCCCTACTTCAGCGGGTTCGCCCATGAGCGGGGCGAAGGAAACGGTGCAGGATTCAACGTGAACTATCCATTGCCGGAGCAGATCGATGCAAAAACCTATCTGGAGACTCTGTCGCGGGCACTCTCCCACATTGGCCACTTCCGTCCCCGTTACCTGGTCGTTTGTCTCGGCCTGGACACGGCCAAGGGGGATCCGACCGGATCGTGGAATTTGCAAAGCAAAGATTTCAGGGAAATGGGCAGGCGAATCGGGGCGGCAAACTTCCCGACCCTCGTCGTGCAGGAGGGTGGCTATCGAACGCGCACGATCGGGATCAACGCCCGCTCCTTTTTCGAAGGCCTCTGGCACGGCATGTTTTCCCGATGATGCGTTGACCGCAACGCCGGATCCAACATCGTTTGGGCAATGGCAGCAAATTCATGAAAGAGGTTATTGACTTGGCGTGGCAATCCGGATCGGTACGATCTATGGCCCACTCTCAGTTGTTGTCATATTTCCGTTATGGATATATTATACGGCCCGCATATTTCTCATCGGCGCCGAGATTGTCCGTACTCTATCCGTGGCATAGATGTTTGAAGCTGAAGGAAGCGATGGAGGAGAATAACCGATAGACCCGAAACGGCATGAGAAGCAAAGGAAATCATGAACCTGTTTCAATGGATCAAGATCAAACCCGTGGCCGCCCCCGGCGCGCCACAGAAAAAGAGCAACCCCTTAAGCAGAGGGCAGGCGTTTATGCTCGCGGGTTCACTGATTATCCTTGCCTTGCTTTTAAGCGTCTTGCTGACCCGCCAAAGCCATTTCAGCGCCCCCCTTTATCAGCCGGGCGACATCGCCCGCGCGGATGTCATCATCCCCGTGGATGCCCTGATCGAGGATGAAACCGCCACCCAGGCCCGCCGGGCGGAGGCGAAAGCCAAGGCCTTGCCGGTGTATCGATTCAATCCCTCTTTGCAGGATGACCAGGCGGCCAGGCTGAAGGCGGCATTTGTCCGATCCCGCGCTCTTTTGGGGCTGGACCCGGCGGGAAAGGAATCCTCCGGGAAGAAGCGCAGCCGTCTGTTTCGAACCCTGCCGACGGCCGTGAAGGCGGACCTCCGTTCGATCATGCAGGATCTCGGCATCAAACCGCCGGCGGATGATCTGCTTGCTTTTCTGGTGAGGGAGGATTTCAAGCCGAGCCTGGAGGATCAGATCACCCTGCTGCTGAAGGATGTTTTTTCAACGCAGTTTATTCTCGACGACACCCGCTTCACCAAGGGGAAGGAATACATTCACCAGGTCAACATCGTCACGGGCAAGCTGGAAACCATCCCCGCCAGCCTTCTGTCGACCCTTGCCCAGGTCCGCGGCAAAGTCAACAAGCGGATCAGTCAGGACTCACGGATTGCCGTCGCCGCCCGCCCGCATGTTCTCAGAATCCTGGAGGGTCTGATCGTTGCCAGTCTGGCGTTTGACGAATCGATGACGGAGGTCCGGCAGCAGGAAGAGGTGAAGAACGTCGACCATGTCCTTCGCAAGCTCAAAAAAGGGAAGGTTGTTCTCCGTCAGGGCGACGAGGTCGAAGCGGACCATCTGCTGCAGATGGAAGCCATTCGCAAGCTCTCTCCCGCCGGTTTCTCGGTGAAGCAAACCGGCGGGATGGCCTTTCTGATCGGCATCCTCCTGGCGATCTTTATCTATTTCATTCGCTTCATCACGCTGAACCAATGGAGCTATATCAGGCTGGTGTTTTTTATGATCCTGACGCTGACGGTAAACCTCCTGCTGCTGAAGGCCTCATGGTTTGTCTGCGAATCCGTCAGCCAAAGTTTCCAGGCCTCGCCGTTCAACGATAAATCTCTGTTCTTTTATCTGTTGCCTTTCGCTTACGGTTCCATGCTCGTGACCCTTCTGGCTGGGGAGAGATGCGCGAAGATTTTTATCCTCTTCTTCGGCGTCCTGGCCATACAGGCCGCCGGAACGGACGCTTACGGCTTTTTCTACATCCTCCTGACCAACCTGGCCGCAATCATCTTCATGCGAAAAGCCACGCAGCGGATCGGGATCATCGGGGCCGGAGGTAAAATCGGATTATCCGCGGCGGGATTGTTCTTGATTCTCCAGACGATCGGACCGGCGCCGCCGGATCTGACGAGCGGCGGTTTCGGGGCCGCGCTGGCATTCCTGTCGGGGTTTCTCAACGCCGTTTTCCTGGTCTTCACGCTTCCGCTGTTCGAGCGCCTCTTCATGGTGGCGACAGAGATGCGGCTCGCGGAACTCGGCAACCTGAATCTCAAGCTGATCCGGGAACTGATCCTGAAGGCTCCGGGAACCTACAATCACAGCATCGCCGTCGGCACCCTCTGCGAGGGGGCAGCCAAGGCCATCGGTGTAAACCCGCTTTTCTTGAGAATTGCCGGTTTGTACCACGATATCGGCAAGACGGTTCAGCCCGAATATTTCGTCGAGAACCAGAAGGAGGACAACCCTCATGAAAGGATCCGTCCCCGGGAGAGTGTCCAAATCTTACAGAACCACGTCACTTTCGGCATCTCCCTTGCGGGGGAGGCGCATCTTCCTTCTGCGATCGTCGAGCTGATTCCCCATCACCATGGAACCAAATTGATGCAATTTTTTTACGAGAAAGCCAAGAAAGAGGCAGCGACGACCGGAGAAGAAGTTCAAGAAGAGCAATACCGTTATCGCGGTCCCAAACCGCAAACGAAGGCCGCAGCCATCCTGATGCTGGCCGATGGCATCGAAGCCGCCGCGCGGACGCTCAACGATCATGATCGTGAGAAGCTGCTAGACCTGATCCGACAGATCATCACGGATACGACGCAAGAGAGACAATTTTCGGAATGCGACATCAC
>DIWG01000084.1 GCA_002423465.1 Syntrophaceae bacterium UBA6112
CGTCTACCAGTTCCGCCACCCAGGCTGATTCCATGATGCGGAAAACCTATATGCTTTCCGGAAATCGCTGTCAAGAAATTCATTCCCGGCCTTGACAGGAGGCGATAACCGGTCTTTAAAAAGGTCACTCCCGCATACCGGTCCACAGCGATCTTTTAATAGAAATTTCCTGCAATCTGTGTAAATGTTTCATCTGCGCCGAAGGCATAATTCCTATGAACAGTTTGAACGAAACTCCCGACATCCTGATTTCCGGCGGGACGCTTCTGACGATGGCCCCTCCCGGAGAGATCGTGGAAGACCCGGTCATCGGAATCCGTAACGGCAAGATCGACTTCATCAACCAGGGGAAGATCCCTGTCGGGCATTGCGAGAATGCTCGCGAGATCATCGATGCCTCGGGATGCATCGTGATGCCGGGACTGGTAAACGTCCACACGCACCTTGCGATGACCTGTTTCCGGGGTCTCGCTGATGATCTTCCCCTGATGACCTGGCTCAACGACCACATTTTCCCCGCCGAGGCGAAGTTCATCGATCGAAAGACCGTGTATGCCGGTGCAAGCTTAGCCATCGCCGAGATGATCCTTTCCGGCACCACAACCTTCTGTGATGGATATTTTTTCGAAGGAGAGGTGGGGCGCGCGGCGATCTCGGCGGGAATGCGGGGCGTCATCGCCCAGGGTTTCATCGATTTCCCAACACCGGACCAGCCGGCCCATTCCGAAAAGGAAGGTGTTGCGGAACGGTTTGTGAAACGATGGCGCGATCGTTCGCCCCTGATCACCCCGGCCCTGTTTTGCCACTCCCTCTACACCTGCTCGCCGGAGACCCTGCAGACCATTAAAGCCGTCGCGCGCCGCGTCGGTGTCTCCTTCCAGATCCACTTGTCTGAGACCCGGGAGGAGGTCCGTCTGATCCGTGAGCTTTACGGGAAAAAGCCACTTCAACACCTCCATGATCTCGATATTATGGATGAAAATACGATTGCGGCGCACTGCATCTGGATTGACGAGGAGGAGATTGATCTTCTCGCGTCAAGCCGGGTCAAAGTGGCGCATGATCCCGAAAGCAACATGAAGCTTGGCACGGGCGTAGCCCCTGTTACGGAGATGCTGCGCCGCGGGATCGATGTTGGGTTAGGGACGGACGGCTCCGCGAGCAACAATGATCTCGATCTCTTCGGCGAGATGAGAATGGCCGCAAAGCTTCACAAGCTTTTCACCGGTGATCCAACCGTCCTCAAGGCGGAGAATGTCGTAGAGATGGCGACCATCGGCGGAGCGCGCGTCCTCGGGATGTCGGACCGGATCGGTTCCATCGTCCCGGGCAAGGAGGCGGACATCATCCTCCTGGATATGAGAAAACCCCATTTGACCCCCCTTTACCGCCCCTTTTCGCACCTCGTTTATGCGGCCCGCGGGGCGGATGTGGTCACCAGTATTATCGGCGGGCGAATCGTCATGAAAAACCGTCGCCTGCTTCAGATCGATCTTGAGTTGGTCATGGAAGAGGTCCGCCGGATCGCGGCCCGGATCAAGAGCAAGTAAGGAATATGGAGGTCTTATGAAAACGAAGTTATCGATTAAAAAAATGCCGTTATTTCTGATCCTGCTTCCATTTCTTTTTCCAATCGGCGCCGGCGCCGTTCCACAGGAGGTGACACTCTTCCCCAACTCGGCCCGAGTGACGGAGGTGACCCGGATTTCCCCGAAGGCGACGGGTCAGGGGAGTTTCAAAGCCATGATAACCCTGCCGGCACAGGCGCTCCCCGATTCACTGACCACCCGCCTCGAACTGAATTCACCGCTCAAAATCGAGGATCAATCCTGGCGGCAGATCAATCGCCAGGACGAAGGACGAATCGCCGATCTGCGAAAAAAGCTCCAACAGGCGAAGACGGAAAGGATCGGCGTTTTCTCGGCAATTCAATCTCTGGAGGTCCAGCTCCAGTTCTGGCAGGCGCAGGCCAAGGCCAAGGCCAGGACGGCCGAGGAGACGGTCGGCCTCGCGGCGCAGATCGGAAAGAGCGTCAAGAAGGATATGCAGGAGAAGTTGGCCCTCGAACCGGAGCTGGAAAGGCTGGATAAAAAAATCCGTGAATTGCAGGAGGAGATGAACCGGATCGCAGGTCAGAAAGAGACGCTCTGGGAGGTGACGCTGATCCTGAGCGGATCCCCGGCGCGCGAAACCGAACTGACCCTGACCTATACTCTCAACGGGTGCGGCTGGCTTCCTCTCTACCGTCTGGACGCCCGTCCCCGCGAAGGATTGATCCGGTTTGCCTGGGAGGCGGAGATCTGGCAGGGATCCGGTATTGACTGGAATCAGGTGGATACGGAACTTGCCACCCTCCAACCCCATTCCGCGCTGACACCGCCGGATCTTCCGCCCTGGATCATCCGTCCCCGTCCCCAGATTCGTCTGAATCAGGCGCGTCAGAAGGCGGATATCAAGGCAGCGGCGCCTGCCGCTGCGGCCTTTTACGCCGAGGCGCAGGATGCGGCAGCGGAACCCCGGGAGACGCGTCAAACCACCTATGCGGTCTGGACACTCGGGAAAAAGACGATCCCGGCGGGATCGCGCCAGCGCCTGAAGATCCGGGAAGAGGCATGGCCGGCCGACTTTGTCCATCTCCTCCGTCCCAGTTTGACATCCCGGGCTTTTGTCCGGGCGACCGTGAAGCTTCCGGAAGGGAAAGAGGTTCCCTCCGGCACGGCGACTTATCTGATCGACGGCGCCGTTCTCGGAAAACGTCCGTTCGCCTTCGCCGGGCAGGAAGGGATTTTTTCCTTCGGGACCGATCCACTGGTCACTGCAAAATCAACCCTTCTTTCCCGAAAATCGGGTGAAAAGGGGATGATTGTCGATCGGCAGACGCAGGAGTGGGCCTGGCGTCTGGATATCCGCAATGCCGGGAGCTCGGCGATCCGGGTGCGTTTGGAAGAGCCGCTGCCGCAACCGCGCGACGAACGGATTAAAATCACATTCCAATCGGAACCGGAGGTGAATGAGAAAAGCGCTTCCGAGATGATCTGGCGGATGGAGATCCCCGGGGGGGAGAAACGGTCGATCTCAACCACGATCCGCCTCGAGGCCCCCAAGGAAATGGATCTGGATCTCGGCTGGCGTCGCTGAACCTCAAACCGATATCACTCCCGAAGGGAAATTTCGTTGGCGTCGGCGTCGATTTGCCGATCGACGGCCACTACTTTCGGAGGGAGTTTCTCCGCGGATCGCTGTCGACGGACAACCCCGCAGGAAACGGTGAACAACTGAGCCATAACTTCATCCACGATCTCCCTCGGGATCCCGTAGTAGAGAAAGTTGATCGGCATCAGTTCGCCCAATAAATACAGATTTTTATCTCTTAACGGATCATCGGGGAAAGAGAGGGCCACCCGGTATCCCTGCAGGATGCCCGTCTGCAGATCCCGCAAGGCATGTTGTTCCACCGCTACACGCATTGCCTCCTGACGATTGCCGTCGTTGAGAAGGGTCTGCAAACACGCTTCCAGATCGGAAAATTCAACGGTCTTCGTTGAACCACTGATAAAGAATATTTCTTTGCGGTGTCCCCGCAGAATCATCTCCTCGAACTGTTTCTTCTTGAAGATCGATGCGCCGATGACTCCAATCACCATATCGATCTGAGCGAGCATTTCGTATCCCAGCGCATCCAATGTGGGGACCTCCAGGATAGCGGTTCCTTCCGCTTCTTGAACGGCGATATCCACACCGAAGAGATTGGCGGGATCGACACGGTGCCGGAGTTCCTGCTTCAGGAAGCTTCCGATGGCGCCGGATGAACCCAGGATCAGAATCTTCCGTCGGGAAATAAGCATCCCCAGGCGATGGAGAATATTTTCCGCGGCATTGATGATGGATATGGCGCATTCCCTGGCTTCCGGACCTCTCTTGAGTTTTGAAACGGCGATGCTGGCGACAGGGAATTCCAGCCTGCCGAATTCATTTTCAATTTCCATATCGTAATCATATCCGTTTTTGGTGTGTTCGACACTGCCCTGAAAAACACCCTTCAGCCATTGGGCAAAGGGAAGATTTTCCTGGCCTTCCGGTGCGGGCGCGCGAAAACGATAATGTACCTCGGCCACCGTCGCTCCTTCCAGGGAGAAACGGTTTATCAGCGGCGCGAGATAGCCTCCGTCTTCCACGAGAAGCAGTTGCTCGCCTTTTCGTCGGGCATTTTCAATCTCCTTCAGGAAGAGATGACCTGCCGCAAGCCGCATCGATTCGAAGAAATCCGATCCGGAATCGAAAATCTCTTTTTCCAAAACCTCAAGTCCGCTCGAAGGCGTAAAGAGCCGAGAAAAGACATAGCTGCTGGAAAGGTGTAGCCGCGACTCGAGCTTCTGAAGACTGAAGAAGCGGAAGCCTTCCTGGGGAAGGGACATGAGGGTTTCCAGATAAGCGTCGGGAACTACCCCTGCGTATTTGACAAAAAAAGTCGTGATCGATCGGCATCCTGCAATCTGGAAGGACCTGAGCAGACCGATCACCTCCGCCGTAATGTGGTGAATCAGAAATAGTCGAACTCCGGTAAGCGCTTCTTTTTTGAGACCGGATACGCGGGACAATGCAGGCATTTTTCCGAGATAATCTTGCAGGAAGAAAACGGTGCGACGCTCGTCAAAGCTGAAATTCAAACAGGCCCCGTAACGAGACAGATCGATAAAGACATGGAACCGTCCAACGACAACCTCAATGACATCCCCCTGGGCAAGCCTTGAAATGACCAGCGGATCTTCGAGCAGTTGGATCTCTCTGACGAGCATCTCGAACGACTCTGTATGGGCATCCGACTCGCCTTTCTTTTCGATCAGAAGCAACTGGATGTCGTCCGTCGGCCAGGTAAATTGAATTTTTTCAAGGCGGGTCAAGCCGCAGAGGCTCAGGTGGTCGAAAAGATCACGATGATGGGCGGCAATGACATGGTACTCCGTGCGGTAATTCATGCATTCGCGGAGCATGCCCTGGTGGATCTGCTCCGCGATCATGTATACGTTCGCCAGGTAGGACGAACGGGCGGCGAGGTCGACGACGCGGTGGGGGATATGCTTGAGCTGAAGCCTGGATGATGCCGCATCCTCAAGGGTGATGCGGAGAAAACGGCCGGCATGGTTGTGTTCCACAAGGAAATAATGACCGTATTCCTTTTCCCCCTCCTGCGGACGGAATGGGAACATCAATGAAAGCGGTGCCCGTACCTCATGGGTTGATTGGTTTCCGAAGTAGTTCGGGAACAGCAATCCCCCCCACCGGTCCGTCTGAAGGGTCCGGAAAATAACCTGCATGCAGTTCGAAAAATGAAGGTGATCAAAGGGAAGATTCTCCGCGGCATCGATTCTGGCGTAGATCATGACCCAGTCCAACCCAAGCCTGACAAGATCCGGCGTCAGGTTGGGATCGACTTTCCGGCGGACCATGATGTCGGCGGCGCCGAAACCGCATTGTTCAAGCACCTCATTGGTGAGGAGCTGGACGAAGGTGTGGAGGTTTCGAAAGACACGAACACGGCTGAGATCGATGGAGCAATGATGTTCATCCTGACGGACAAGGGGAACGCCGAGGGTGGTCAGTTCGCCTCCTTGCCCGGCCTTCGCGGCCGAATCCGTTTCCGCCGACTCCTGCTCCCGGATGAGGGTCCGGATGACGCTTTGATAATCTGGTTTCATGAATGGGCCCTTTTCAAATGGGTCGTTCCCTGTGCAGCTCCCCGCCGGTATGAGGGGATTCTCCTGCGATGGCACTCTCTTTTTTAAATTGTGCCCCTTATTCCCGCCATCAAGGCGAGGCCGACGGGTTGCGCCCCCGGTCGCCGCATCATTATGCAATGTCCAGGAGTACTTTCATGGCATCCCTCTGCCCAGCGCGGACAAAGGCTGCCTGAACTTTCGCAAAGGGATAGCGTGCCGTGATCATCCTCTCCAACGGCATGTCCGGAAATTTCCGCATCATGGCCAGACCATCGGCAAAACGACCGCACCGGGATCCCAGTATGGTCAATTCATGGATGACCACGGGCGCGAGGTTCACATTCCCCTGGAGGGCCACCGTGGATTTGAGAACGATCGTTCCCCGGGGGCGACAGAGGGAGATCGCGGTCACGATGCCCTGCCCCGAACCGGTTGCATCGACGACGATATCGGCCCCCGTTTCGATGGCGTCGGTCCACAGGCATCTCTTGAGTCCCCGCCAATCGGCAAGAGCCAGCTTTTCGGGATGCCGACCCACAAGCGTCACATTGAAGGCCGCCGTCGAAAGTACCCACGCGCAAAGGATGCCGAGCCGTCCGTCCCCGAGCACGACGATCCGTTCGTTTCCGTGAATATGAACCTGTTCCAGGATTTCGCATGCCGCCGAAAGGGGCTCCATCAGAACCGCATGCTCGTCGGGGATATCTTCCGGGACAATCAACAGATTCTCAATCGGGAGGGCACAGTACTCGGCCATGCAGCCGTCATGGTTCAGAATACCCAGGGTTGTCCGTTCCGGGCAGTGCCGCCCCAATCCCTGTGCACACCAAGGACAATGACCGCATGCGGCGTTGATCTCGCCGACCACCCTTTTGCCGATCCACGAAGGATCGCCGCATCGATCGACAACACCGACGAGCTCGTGACCCAAAACGCCCCTGAACCCCAGATAGCCTTTCATGATCTCCATATCTGTTTTACAGATACCGGCAACCGTCACTTTGATCCTTGCCCAACCCGGTCCGGGTTCCGTTACAGGATAATCCTGAACGAGTTTCAGTCCGCCATCAAAAACGGCTGCCATCATTCGATTCATCATTTCACCCACTCATTCGATTCGCAATTCTCACGACGCCCTGAATTCCTTGGCCCTCTTTTTCAGCGTCTGAAAATACTCGGTTTCGACAATCTCCGCCACATCCTTTGCCTTGCGATCCAGATCGATTTTAATCTGCAGCTCCTGGACCTGGAGCAGCAGATGATTTTCCCTTTTGCGAACCTGATCCGCCATGACCTGGAGAACACGGGAAAGCTGGCCCAGTTCATCGCTACGCCGGGAAATGGGTTCGAGAGCGGCAAGGTCGTACCTGCCCTTTTCCACCTCTTCGGCCGCCAGAATCAAACGGCTCACCGGATCCGTGATCCGCCGGATGAAAGCGATCGAGGCGACAAATCCCGCCACGATGAAAAGAACTGATATAATTCCGGCGAGGTAGAAGTTTTCGATCATGGCCTCCGTCGAGACGAGATCGTCCCAGACCGACCAGGTAATGGAGATAGCCGTGCTGAGAATGGCCAGCACAAGCAGCGTGGTGATCAGGAGAATCGTTCGGGTTTCCAGGGTCAGAATCAGTCTGCGGGCCATGATCAGCACTGCGGGAACGAGGATAAATCCGTTGACCGCGTCGGTCAGAAAGGCCGGAAGAATCCAGGAAGGAAAAGATTCGGGAAAATTCATGAAGTGGAGGAAGCCATAATCCAGCAGGACGGCAGCACCCACGGAAACGGCACTTGCCGCAATAACGCCCATTTCGAGAATGCCGAAATCACGCACCGTTGCAATCTTGCCGATTCCGGCGTAACGGACGATCATTCCCGGAAGGAATCCGATGAGGCCGTTTGCCAGGTGCCAGTTCCAGAACTTCCAGAGACCAAAACCCGAAATGCCGTCCCCGATCAGATTGCCCGTAAAACCGACCAGAAATCCGGCGCTGGGATGCGAGATGATTCCGATAACCATGGGAAGGGCGATCTGGGGGCGGATGGATATGAAGGGCGCCGACGGCAGGAGAACGGTGTTGGATATGCCGTTCATGATGCCGTAGACAGCGCCCCAGAGACATCCGGCGAGGATGATTTTTCCGGCACGCATCGCTACTGCCCCACTTCCCGGACGATGGACTTGAATTCGCTGCTCAGCGGATGGTCCGGATAGCGTATCACAAATATTCCGGAACTCGCCAATGTCATCATCTGATCCTCATGGTTCAGTACGCCAACCACCTTGCAGTCGTATGCCGCGGATACCTTTGCCGCGAGCGCCGCCCGATCGAAATTTTCCGGCACCTTGTTGAGGACAAGACAGGTTCTCGGGACTTCCAATTGCCGGGAGATCTCGACCGTCACGGATGTTCCCTGATAGTCCTGGTGATCCGGACGCAGGAGGATGAGCAGGATGTCGGAAATGGCAATCGACAGGAGGGTCTCTTCATTGAGACCGGGGTGAGTATCCACGAAGAGGAAATCGAGGGAGAGATCGCCAATGAGACGATGGTAACCCTCCTTCAGAAGATTGACGTCATATCCGTAATGAAGGACGCGGGCAATATCTCCCGCACGGATGCTTGCGGGAATCAGAAAAAGGCGGCCTCCCGACGAGGATTCCGCTGCCGCCGTTACATCGTATGCGGCACGGGTCACCTCGCATTTACCCCAGAGGAAATCGTTCAGGGCATAACCGGGACCTTTGGCGTCGAGGCCGAACAGCACATGTATGCCCGGTGACTGAAGATCCGTGTCGACAATCCCGACACGGCGCCCCATTCCCGCCAGCAGGCATGCCAAATTGGCCGTCGTGTTCGATTTGCCCGTTCCTCCCCGGAATGAATGGATGGCGATCGTCTTGGCCATGAATGAAAACCTCTTGTCTTGAGTCCGCGCGAACTCGGAAGAAGATGATCTGTCGGACTTCATCCCTGTGCGTTTTTATAAGAATTGAAGGGAAGAATGCAAGTAAAATGCGTTCGACCGCAAATTGCGTTGAAGAGGAAAGGCCCTTTATGATATGTCTTGCCCGTGTTTGAATTCCCTTGAGACTTGTTGTGCCCATCAAGGAATAACTTGGAGTGAAAATGGCTCAAACAGTGGACCTGTTGATTACCGGTGGAACGATTCTGACGGTGGATGATCGCGACTCGAAAATTGAAGACGGTGTTGTCGCCGTCGATAAGCAGGAGATTGTTGCCCTGGGCCGGAAGGAAGATATTCTTCCCGCTTTCCAGGGGCGGGCAATGATGGATTTCCCGCACGGGATCATCATGCCCGGTCTCGTCAATGGGCATACCCATGCGGCCATGACATGCTTCCGCGGGATCGCCGATGATATGGAGTTGATGGAATGGCTCAACGATTACATCTTCCCGGCCGAGGCCCGAAATGTCGATCCCGAATTGGCCTACTGGGGAAGCATGTTGGCCTGTGCGGAAATGATCAAATCGGGGACGACAACCTTTTCCGATATGTATATTTTTGAAGAGGAGGCAGCCCAAGCAGCCAAGGAGGCCGGAATGCGCTGTCTTTTGGGAGAAGTCCTTTTCGATTTTCCCTCCCCAAGTTTCAAAACGCCCGCGGAAGGGTTGGACTGTTCGGAAAGACTCATTCGGAAATGGGCCGGCGATTCCCTCATCAACATTATGGTCGAACCCCACTCCCTGTATACCTGTTCACCGGAACTCCTGAAAGCATCCAAGGCCTTGGCTGATCGTTATCAGGTCCCGTTGGCGACCCACTTTCTAGAAAACAAAGCCGAAGCAAAACAGTTGAGGGAAAAATTCGGCCAAAGGGCGACCATATTCCTTAGGGATATCGGACTTTTGGATGATCGATTCATCGCGTTTCACGGCGTTGTGATGGACGAGGAGGACATTCGTCTGTTTGCCGATCACGGCTGCAAGGTCGTCCACAACCCCGAAAGCAATATGAAACTGGCCTCCGGGGTTGCCTCCATCTCCGCCATGTTGGAGCATGGCATCATCGTTGGTTTGGGAACGGACGGATGCGCCAGCAACAACAATCTCGACATGTTCGAGGAGATGGACACGGCAGCCAAATTGGAAAAATCGGCCCGCCTTGATCCCACGGTGATGTCCGCTCGCACCGTCATCCGAATGGCGACCTGTAACGGCGCCCGGACATTGGGGATGGACTCTCTTGTCGGTTCCCTGGAAGTCGGGAAAAAAGCGGACTTGTGCATCATTGACATGAACAAGCCTCACCTGACGCCGCTCTACAACGAATACTCCCACCTGGTCTATGCGGTGAACGGCGCGGATGTGGATACGGTCCTCATCAACGGCAAGGTCGTCATGCGGGATCGGAAGCTTTTGACAATTGACGAGGAGGAGGCAATGCGGCGGGTACGGAAGATTGCTCTCCGCATCCGGCAAAGCCTGTCGTCCTGATCCGGGCGGTCCGTGCGTGAATCAAGGTTCGCCACTTCGTTGTCCCCCGATGCCCCGAATTCTATGGGACATCCGCCGTTCCAAGCGCTCAACGGATCATTCCCGGCGAGAGACTAAACCAGCGGTCGGCCGCCATTGAGTTTTTCGTAGATCCGGATGTATTGCGCCACCATGTGGTCCAGGCTGTACCGTTCTCGCGATTCCTGCATGATCCTCCGGATCTGCGTTTCGCGGACCTCAACGGGCATCCGGTGAAAGGCCAGGCTTTTTTCCAGCGCGTACCGGAGTCCCCCGGCATCGTAGTCCAGGAAGAGAAACCCGTTGCCGACATCTTGCGGGGCGCCGTCCACCTTGAGTCGCAATTCGCGGATTTTGTCGTGATAGCCTCCCGTGTCCCGGTTGGTGGCCGTTGCCCCGAAGAGATTTCCCACCTGGTCGATCTGGCCGCAGGGTTCATAGAGCGAAGCACCAAAGACATCGCAGGCGGACGCATATCCCAGCAACGACAACTCCTCGTTGAAGGGCTGGCAGGTGATCCTGCCACCGGAATTCCAGGCGATCCCGCCCAGAATATCCACATGGGTCCGATCGTTGCCGATCCCGTCCGCGACAACGGCGATCTGCACATCGGGATTTTGTTTTATGAAAGAAATGCATATCTGTTCGAGAAGTTCCACCCCTTTCTGGAACGGGTCGAGACGCGAGGGCCAGAAATAGAGAAGGGCGTCCGGATTGACGTTGAGACCGGTTCTCATCTGGAATGCAATGAGATTTTCCCGTTTTGCCTCAAGAATGGAGTCGTCCGGCCCATACTTCCGGACCAGGGCTTCACATCGCTCCGGGTACATCTGCGATGACGGCGCATTGATGATCGCCCAGGCGGCGCCATGGGAAAATTTTTCCTTGACCTCATGGCGGACGCTCGGCGGCACCAGATCCCGATCCAGAAAGTAATCCTCGACAACCTCCCGGAGAAATTTCTCGCCCACGAAATTGATCAGCGTGGCGTTCTTGATTGCCGTGGCCTGTGAGTCGATACAAGCATTTCCGTACATTTCGGAAAAGTAGAGGCAGTCCGATATGCTGCAGAGGTTGATCCCCCCGAGGAGATCCAGCGGAATGCAGGCCGTAAAGACGTTATGCACCGTATGAAGGATGGGCAGTCCGGTAGCGTTTGCATAGGCGGTGATCGCCCCTCCGGCCATCCAGTCGTGGCTGTGGATGATCAGCCTTCCCTCACTCCTCGCCCTCACCGTTTTAATGATATTGTTGACAATCTCTCTCTGGAATTCCACGGCCGTCAAAATCGGGTCGCCTGCGTAGGCGCTCATATTGTCAGCGAAAATTGAGGAACTGATCAAATGGATCTTATCGGAATCGATTTTGTATCGTACTTCGCGCCACTGACGTTCACTCATCTGCGCCTCGCGCTGAAACCTCCGCTTGAGATTGAGGATTGCCAAATGAACATCCAGCCCCCGTTCGGTAAGTCCCTCGCAGAGGGCGGAGACCACCTCCCCTTGCCCACCGCTTTTTCCGGATATAAACTTGGCCAGAGCCCCCATATCCTCGGGCAGTCTTCCCGTCTCAGGAGAAATGATGAGGATCGCCGTCGTCTCTTTTTTTTTAAGAACCTCGAAACGCCGGATGACGACCTCGAGATCGTCAATCTTGCGGGTGAGTACATGCGTCGGGCGGGCGATGGAGTTTTCGTAAGGGTTGAAGTAGGCGTGAACCGCGTGATCCTCGCCGATCCGTTCATGCAGAAAATAGACGTGATCGGAGGTGGTCAATTGGCGCCATTGGGTCAGGTATCCGCCACCCGCTCGCCGTGCCGCCGTTTCCATCCGTTCGATGTCCCGGAAAAGTTCATATTGCGTGGGGTTGCCCAGCCAGCCGAACGTGTTCTTGCCTGCGTCCGCCCAGGAAGAAGTGGCCAACCCGTGGATATTGAGGGTTGGACACGGCGCATCCTTGAATCGCTGCGCAATCTCGGTCGGCGTCGCCGCGACGATGCTTTCATGTTTTTCCAGCGCTTCCGGCAGTCCCCGCCAGAATTCGAAGATCCCGAGGTTGCTCCAGATATGCTCTCCGATGTGCTCGAAGTCGTATCCCAGCATTACCGCTTCGCCGTCGATCCGAGCGATGTGTTGCGCATAGGTTTCCGGCGTGATCGGGGCGTGCGGAAAGCGAAATGCGATGTCGTCACTCAGCTCCCGGTTCCGCGGGATAACGATGAGTTTCGTATCCTTGGCCCGGAAGACGGCGTTGGGAGAGATGGCCTGCCCTTCTTCATCACTGCTGAACATGTCATCCCGTTTTTCGCAGAGGATCGACTGGTAGCCCATATCGGCGACCGCTTCCGCGATCGGGTTGTTGTACATGAGTTCGGTATTCCGGAATGAGTTCGGAAAGATCCCAAAGAGCCGCTTCATGATCTCCCGGTGAAGGGAGGCCTGTTCGCGAAATTCCAGTTTCATGGGATCTTCGAAAAGGCTGGTCAGAGAGTGGTAATAGGTCTCGTCGAGGTATTCGACCTGAGCATTTTTCTGGCCGGCGTCCAGGAGTTTCTGAAGCGCCCGAATCACCGCAGGCTGGTACAGTTCAGCCTGTTCCAGAAAGGTTCCGGACATGGACAGGGTGATCTTGAAGGAGGGATGGGCGGCGATCAGTTCGGCAAACATCCGGGTCGCCGGGAGGTAGCATTTCTCCGCGACCTTGAGGAAGATGGCCCGGTTCTTCTCATCCCAGAGAAATTTGCCCCGCTCCGGATGGAGTCGAAACGGCTGGTGAAGTTGAAAATAAAAGGTGGCAAGCGGCATATGCGCAAACCTCAGCGGTGAACCCGATGCATCCGTGAATGATTCTTAAACGCCCGCAATCTTGATGGGGAGCGTCATTCTTCGTTTAACGCCTTTATCCAACAGGAACTGTTCCAATATTTCGTAAGGCTGAGCGCCCACCACCGCCTCGTCGTCAATTACAAAGGTCGGAACGGACGATATCCTTAATTGATGAGCGAGCTCCCAATCGGAATCAACGGCGTCCCGAAAAGTTCTCTTTTTGAGGACATCTCTGAATTCCTTTTCGGAAAGCCCGATCCCTTTGATGATGGCGGCCAGCACCGTTGCTCTGGCAATGTTCTTGGTGTCCGCAAAGTAGGCGCGGAAGACGGCGTCATGGAATTCATCCCCCTTCCCCTTGCTTTCCGCCCATTTGGACAATTCCTGCGCGCGCCTGCTGTTATAGGTCTTTTTTCGCTCTCCCAAGGGCAGGCCCAGTTCATTGGCCACTCTCTTCAAACGGTCCATCGCTTTGGGGATGTCGATCATCCTCGCGGCGAAGATCTCGCGAATCGGAAGCCCTGAATCCGGGGTTTCCGGATGGAGCGGAAAGGCTCGCCAACGGACCTCGATCTCGAAATTTTTCCGCAATTTTTCAATACGCACGGTACTGAAGTAGCACCAGGGTCAGATATAATCCGAAAATACCTGAAGCTGCGTCGGCATGATCATGCACCCCCTTCATTCATGATTGGGCATGGAGTCCAACCTACTGATTGAATCATACATGCAAACGGTAAATTTTTAAAGCAGTTCCTGACCGCATTTTGTTTTCAAAAGAGAAATGCATTGTCAATGTGCCTCTCTCTTTGACTTCCGGAATAGGCGAAGGTATGATTCCCCCGGCCAACGCCCGATTTGAAACCGTCAAGAACAGGAGAGACAGATTTGTCCCGATCCGCGAGCCTCCAGAAAAAAATGGATGAACGGCGCGCCCGTCTTCCGAACCTCGTCTACCCCTCTCTTCTTCCAATTCTGGAGAAGCGGGAGGAGATAGTCGCCGCCGTCCGGAAACACCCCGTCGTCGTTATTACTGGAGAGACGGGTTCCGGAAAAACAACTCAGATCCCGAAGATGTGTCTGGAGGCGGGCCGGGGGCTCGCTGGCTTGATCGGCTGTACGCAGCCGCGCCGGATCGCGGCGACAACCGTCGCCCGCAGAATCGCCGAAGAGTTGGGAGAGGAGATCGGCCTCTCCGTCGGCTACAAGATCCGTTTCGACGACCGGACGCCGCGCAACGCATTCTTTAAGATCATGACCGACGGCATCCTTTTGATGGAGGCTCAAACCGATTCTCTGCTGCGGATGTACGACACGATCATCATCGACGAGGCGCACGAACGGAGCCTGAACATCGACTTCATCCTCGGTATCCTCAAAAATATTCTCGGGCGGCGGCACGATCTGAACATCGTCATCACCTCGGCGACGATCGACACGGATAAGTTTTCCAGGGCATTCGACAATGCCCCGATTATTGAGGTTTCGGGGCGACTCTATCCCGTCGAGGTGCGTTATGAGCCGCCCGACCGCGAACTTGAAGAGAAGGGGGAGATCACCCATGTCGACGCGGCGGTCCGAGCGGTCGAGGAGTTGACCGGACGGCGCAGGCCCGGAGACATCCTGATCTTCATGCCTACGGAACGGGATATCCGGGAGACGCGCGAGCTCTTGAACGGCCGCCTCCGCGAGGATGCCGTTATTCTGCCGCTCTTTTCCCGGCTCACCCGGTCGGAACAGGAACGGGTCTTCCAGCCGATCTCCCAGCGGAAGATCGTGATCGCGACCAATGTCGCGGAAACATCGCTGACGATCCCGGGAATCCGCTATGTGATCGACACCGGGCTTGCCCGCATCTCCCAGTACAACCCCCGTTCTCGAACAGCCGGTCTTCCGGTCCGGGCGATCTCCCGCAGCAGCGCCGAACAGCGCAAAGGCCGTTGCGGACGGGTCGAAAACGGGATCTGTATCCGCCTCTACCCGGAGGAGGACTATCTCGGCCGGCCGCTCTTCACCGCACCGGAGATCCTCCGCTCGAACCTGGCCGGAGTGATCCTGCGGATGCTCTCTCTTGGGCTCGGAAATATCGACCTCTTCCCATTCATCGATCGACCTGCCCAAAAGAGCGTCAAGGACGGCATCGACATCCTGCTCGAGCTGGGGGCGATTGAACGGGAGGAGGATGAATCTCGGCGACTGATCGATCCCTGGCGGCTGACAGAGCGGGGGCGGATCATGGCCAGGCTCCCGATCGACCCGCGGATCGCCCGGATGATTCTCGAAGCCAAGAAAGAAGATTGCCTGCCCGAGATTCTGATCATTGCCGCAGCGCTCAGCATTCAAGATCCCCGGGAAAGGCCGGCCGAGAAGGAGGCGCAGGCGGACCAAATGCACGCCCTCTTCCAGGATCCCGCCTCGGATTTCGTCTCGCTTTTGAGGATCTGGCAGCGCTGCCATGATACCGGGGATTCACCGAAGACGCAGAACCGGATCCGACGTTTCTGCCGAGAGCACTTCCTCTCCTACCGACGCATCCGGGAATGGCGAGATGTCCACGACCAGCTCCGGACGATTCTAACGGAGCAGAAATTTCTTTCGACAAAATCTTCCGCGGCCCGCAAAGATGTCGCAGGGCTCTACGCGGCGATCCATCGTTCCGTACTCAGCGGTTACCTCGGGAATATTGCAGTCAAAAAGGAGAAAAACTTCTACACGGCGACCCAGGGTAGGCAGGCAATGATCTTTCCCGGATCCGGCCTCTTCAACCGGGCTGGGAATTGGATCGTCGCGGCGGAGTTGGTCGAGACCTCGCGGCTCTTTGCACGAACGGCAGCAAACATCGAAAGCGTCTGGCTGGAGGAACTGGGCGGTGAGCTCTGCCGCCATACCTATTCCTCGCCGCACTGGGAGAAGAACCGGGGCGAAGTGGTCGCCTCCGAACAGGTGACCCTCTTCGGCCTGGTGATTGTCACCGGCAGACCCGTCTCTTTCGCCCGGATTGATCCCGGGGAGGCTTCACGCATCTTCATCCGCAGCTCCTTGGTCGCGGGGGAGGTCCAGCGTCCATTACCCTTTCTCGTCCACAATCAGTTGCTGATTGAAAAGATTGCCGGCATGGAGGAGAAGGTACGGCGTCATGACCTGCTGGTCGGGGATGAGGCGATCGCCCAATTCTATGAACAACGCCTTTCGGGAATCTGCGACATCCGGACACTTCAACGGCTCGTCCGCGACCGCGGCGGTGACGCCTTTCTCCGGATGAACGAAGAGGATCTGCTTGTCAAATTGCCCGATACTGCGGAAATTGCCCTCTTCCCCGAGGCCATTTCGGCCGGCGGCTGGCGTCTCGATTGCGTCTACCGCTTCGATCCGGGAAAACCGGAGGATGGGGTAACGCTGAAGATTCCGATTCAGGCGACGCGTTCCGTCCCCTCAGCCCAACTCGATTGGGCTGTTCCCGGCCTCCTCCGCGAAAAGATCGCCGCCCTTCTCCGCGGCCTTCCGAAAGAGTTCCGCAAGAAGCTCCTGCCGCTGGCGGAGACTACCGAAACCATTTTCAGGGAAATGCCCCGTGAAGGGGTGTTGCTCAATGCCCTCGCCCGTTTTCTCTACGAACGCTTCGGGGTAAGCATCCCCGCCGATCGCTGGCCCATCGACATGCTGGAGGAGCGACTCAAAATCCGTTACTCCGTCGTGAACGGTAAGGATCGGGAACTGGCGGCAGGGAGGGAGATCTCCCTGCTGGAGAAGGGCTTTGTGGACGAAGAGGAGTCGAACGCCTTTGCAAAAGCCATGAAAATATGGGAGAAAAGTGGACTGATGACTTGGGATTTCGGCGACCTGCCGGAACAGATCCCGCTCCGCGATGGCGGGATCCACGCGCCGCCTGCCTTTCCGGCCCTGGCCGCCGATGAAACCGGGATTGGCCTCCGGCTGTTTCGATCTGCAGGCGAAGCGCTGCTTTCCCACCACAAAGGGGTGAGGGCACTGTTGACGCTACGGTTTCGTGAAGAACTCAGGCACCTGCGCAAGACGGTGGCGCCGATCGGCGATCTGAAGATTTGGGCCGCGGCCTTCGGTGGGGTAAAGCCGCTGGAAAACGCCTTGGTGGAGAAGGTCATGGTGGATCTCTTCGATGCGGATGTGCGAACCGAAGCGGATTTTGTGCAACACGCCGAGAGAATCCGGCCCGAAATCCTGCCCCGGGGCATTTCGGTCATTCGGCTCGCGGAACCGCCGCTCAAGGCCCTTTATGAGGCAGTTGAGCTGCTCCGGACACTGGAGGGTTCCAATCGAGGAAACCGGCCGCTATTGAACTTTCTGGCGGATTTGCGGGATGAGGCGGCAAGGCTCCTCCCGCCGGATTTTCTCATCCGGTACGACGGGGAACGATTGAATCACATCTGCCGCTATCTGCGCGCCCTGGCCATCCGTGCAGAGCGGGGGACCGTTCACCTGCAGAAGTCCCTTGAGCGTTGGAAAGAGATTCAGGATTTGAATGATTGGCGGGAATCAACGCTCCGGGAACTTCCCGCTTTCGCATCCGGGGAAAAACGCCGGGCGCTCGATGATTTTGGCTGGATGATCGAAGAGTACAAGGTGTCGCTGTTCGCCCAGGAGCTCAAAACCGCCATTCCCATCTCGCGCAAGCGGATTGAAGCCAAGATGGCGGAGATCCTGAGAGTTCTGTAAAATCCGTTTATATGAACCTTACTCGGGCAAGGGTCCGCCTCAAGAGGGGGGAAACCTTTCCAAGACTTCCTTTATTTTCGGCAGGACCTGCATAAAGAGATCCGTCAATTGCGGATCGAACTGGTTTCCCCGTCCCTTTCGGATTTCCGCGACCGCATCCTCGAATGAGAAGGCCTGCTTGTAGGGCCGCCGGGATATGAGGGCGTCGAAGACGTCGCAGAGCGCCACGATTTTACCCGCTACCGAGATTTCTTCCTTTTGAAGTCCTTTGGGATATCCCGTGCCGTCCCACCGTTCGTGATGGGTTGCTGCGATGTCCTGGGCCAGGCGAACCAGCGGCGATGTCCCGCCCGTCAAAATATCGTTTCCAATCAAGGTGTGTGTTTTGATAACCTGCCGTTCCCGGAGGTCCAGTTGGTCCGGCTTGAGCAGTATGGCGTCGGGGACGCCTATTTTGCCGACGTCATGCATCGGCGCTGCCTCTCTGACGAGGAAGCACTCCTCCTCCGTGAAGCCGTTGGCCCTGGCCAGAATTTCCGCGTACAGACCGACCCGCTGGATGTGCTTGCCCGTGTCGGTGTCGCGATATTCGGAGGCCAGGGCGAGCCGATGCACGATTTCCTCTTGGGCATGACGCAAGTTTTGCACCAGGGAGGCGATTTTTCTTCCCATGATGTTGAAGGCCCGTGACAGGGAACGTATTTCGGCTGTCCCCGGGGACTCATCCACCGATCCGCTGAAATCCCCTTCGGCATATTGCTCGGTTCGCCGGACCAGGCGTTGCAGCGGGTCGCTGACCGATGCCGTCACCCAAAAAATCAGGATAACCAGCAGCAGGATAAAACCACCGGCCGCGATGAGCAGTTTTTGCATCAAGCCGATCCAGGGGGATAGCAACTCCCGCTCGGGATAAACGAGAAAGAGGGTCCAGCCTGCTGATCGGACGAATACATGCGTTACCCAAGACCATTGCCCGCTGAAAGGGTCCAGTATCCGCTTCGACGCGTCGTCGGAAGGCCCTACCCTTCCGAGGGCGGAGAGGAACGATGCAAATTGGGGAACGCCCTTTCCGGAGCCGATCTCCCCGGACGCTGCAGAAAGACTCCTCGCTTCGATGTAGGGGTGGGCCAGGAGGCGGTTCTCCCGGGTCATGAGAAAGGCGTATCCGCCTCGGACCGGTTGTAAGGCGCGGATCTTGGCGACCAGGGTCTCCAGGGCCACATCCACCGTGGCCACGCCGATCCGTTGTTGCTTTCCGCGGATCGGTGTTGAGTAGGTGACCATTACAATGTCTCCGCCACCGCGATCCCAGTAGGGTTCGCTCCAGCCGCCGACTCCGTTCGCGAGGGGAGTTTGGAACCAACTCTGCCGCTGATAATCATATTTGGGATCTAGCAGGGACAGATACCGGATCCCCGTCGCTGTGCGGTGATAATAGGCGGCGTAAGAACCCAGAGGAGTCATCGCGGGCGCAAACGCAACCGCGGAGCCGAAAATCTCCGGATTGTTTTCAAGGGTGCCGCGGATCAGTTTCCGGAGAAAATCGTCACGGAGAGAGGGGGAAGCGGCCACGGCGACGGCCAGTTGGTCGGCGATTTCGCCGGCGCCGGTGAAAAGCAGATCGAAAGGTTCCAGGACCGACCGCCCCGTGTAATAGGTTTGCGTCTTGAGCTGTTCACGCAGGGTGGCGCGACCGATAGGATAAACGACGGCGATAAAGAGACTGAAGAGAAGAATAATCAGGGGGATCAGGACGAGCAGCAAACGTCCCCGAATCGTCCAACCCCTGTTGCTTACGTGTGCCAATCCCATCTCCGTCATGGGGTCATTTCTCTTTCCCCGGTGCGACTCAAGAGCACCATTATTTTTTGATAAGGACTTGCTTCTTGACGGGGAAAGCATAAGAAGAATGGTCCTACGACCGGATTAACGCCGGGGGCAGTCTGCTTCGTCTTCCTCATCCTCTTTGCCTCATTGCTGCGGATCGGTTATCAGCGAACCGATCAATTCATCGATCCGGCCGATCCCATGCCGGGTCATGTATTCTTCGATTCCGTCAATGACCTTCATCGTCACGGAGGGATTGATGAAATTGGCCGTGCCAATCTCAATGGCCGTTGCCCCTGCAATGAGAAATTCCAGAGCGTCGTCGGCGGTCGAGATTCCGCCGATGCCGATGACCGGGATTTTCAGAGAATGGACCGCCTGCCAGACCATCCGAAGGGCAACCGGTTTGACGGCCGGTCCGGAAAGTCCGCCGGTGATGTTCGCCAGGTGGGGGCGACGGCGTTCGATATCCACCGACATTCCCGTGAGGGTGTTGATCAGCGAAACCGCATCGGCGCCGGCCGCCTCGACCGCCATCGCGATCTCCGTGATGTCGGTCACATTCGGCGTCAGCTTGACGATCATTGGAAGATCGGTCTCTCCCCGAACCTTTTGTGTGATATCGGCGGCAACATCGGGATTGGCGCCGAATGCGATTCCCCCCTTTTTTACATTCGGGCAGGAGATGTTGACCTCGATGCCGTCCACCCCGTCAACATGGCTGAGAATCTCGGCAATGCGGCGATATTCATCGACGGTTTCGCCAAAAATGTTCGCGATAACGGCGACGTCGATCTGTCGCAGATAAGGCATCTTTTCCGCGATGAACGCCCGGACGCCGATATTTTGAAGGCCGACGGCGTTAAGCATTCCGCATGGGGTTTCCATGATCCGGGGAGATGGATTCCCCGGCCTCGGTTCAAGGGAGAGACCCTTGAGTACGATCGCCCCCAGACGTTTCAAATCGCAAAAGGGGGCAAATTCCTGCCCATAACCGAATGTTCCTGAGGCGGTCATTACGGGATTTTTTAGTTGAAGTCCGCCGATACGCACCGCAAGTCCGACGGGGTTGATTGCACATTTATCCAATTTCATAACGGTTGTCCTATTCGTTCGAAAAAAAGACTGGGGAGATATCGAGGATATTGAACACCGGGCCTTCTTTGCAGACCCTTTGGTAATCGCTTAGCCCTTTCCCGTCGGTAATCGCCACGGCGCATCCAAGGCATGCGCCGATGCCGCAGGCCATCCTTTCCTCAATGGAGACCTCGCAGCGGATAGCCGTTTTCCGAACCAGAAGTCCGAGGGACCGGATCATCGCCGCGGGTCCGCAGCCGTAAATGAAAGTTTCCTCCGGATTGCAGCCGTTCAGATCGGATCGGACAAGATCGGTGACAAGACCTTGATGCCCGGCGCTGCCGTCATTGGTGGCAATCCGGAGATCGCAGAAACTCTCCAGACGATCGAGGCCGGTCAGAAGTTCCGCCGTTCTGGCACCGACATAAGCCGTTGTTTGCGTTTTTCCCGAAGCGTTGGTTTGCGAATAGCCCTCACGAAGCAGAAAGGTCAACGGGGCCACGCCGACGCCGCCGGCCACCAGGATCACCCTTCGAACATCGCAATCCACGGAAAAACCACGTCCGAGGGGGCCCAGGACATTCAAGAACGCTTTTGATCTCAAGCGTGAAAAAAGCGATGTCCCCAGACCCGCGACACGATAGAGCAGAACGAGGATGGCATAACCTCCTTCCCGGTGAAATCCGTATACGCTCAGCGGCCGGGGCAGCAAAGGTTCCCGTCGTTCCAAATCACGGATCATGACGAATTGTCCCGGAGACGGTGTCGAAAAGGTGCCGGGGAGTCGAAGGGTAAGCCGGAAGTGGTTCGGGGATACTTCTACGTTTCCGATCACCTCTCCGTCAACCATGGATGGATGCTCACGCGATGTTTTCATTTTTTGCTCCCCGCCGTTGCTTCGGCGTCAACCCTTCCACAGGAACCTGCTGCAGATCCGCCGACATGATCAGCGCATCCTCCCCGGTATCGTTATAATAACCGCGGCGGACGCCTTTTACGGTAAATTCGAAATTTTCGTACAGGTTTCGCGCCGCCCGGTTGGAGCGACGCACCTCAAGCGTTACCCATCGAACTCCCTCCGGACGACAAATCCGGATCGCGTGAGACAGCAACCGGGATGCGATCCTTCTCCGACGGAGATCCCTGCGAACGGCAATATTGTGGAGTTGAAACTCGTCCGCCACTTGCCAGAAAACGATATATCCGACAACCGCTATTCCCTGAGACTCTAAAGACTTTCCGACAAGCATCCGGGAGACGGGATTGCTCAATTCGCTGAGGAAAAGATTTGGCGACCAGGGTGTCGGATATGAATCTCTTTCAATCGCCAGAATCTCGACGAGATCCCCTTCCTCACATTCGCCGATCGTCATCCCGAAATCGTCCATGCTTTAAAGACATCGAAAATAATTGAGAATGGCCGTCATTGCCAAAAATACGGCGCAGAAAACCGGAAGTGTCCCGCGCAGTCGGATGGTGTTGAGCGTCACCGCGATTCCAATCAGGGGAAACAGGCCGTAAATCAGTTGTAACCCCCGAATGTTCCAGGATGCGAGACGGGGGTATACCCAGGTCATCACGCCGATGCCGATCGGAAGTGAAATCAAGATCAGGCCTGCCGGGTAAAGCCAGTTCCTCAGGGCTGCGCAAAGGTGATTTTTTGAGATGGAACGGGTATCGCCGTGAACGGCGTCGTTCAAGGCCTCTTTGGCCAGCTTCTCGTTGCCCCGGATAATCCAAAGCTCCATTTTTTGCGCAACAATGGCAAGCGGGATAAAAATGAGCAGGGCAAGTGCGATTAGTCCCTGCGGCAGGTATCCCAGGATCCGTCCGCTCTCGATGGCGCCGGCGGCGATCAGGATGGCGGCAAGGGTATCGTTGGGGGGAACGTAGGCGCCGATCGGCAGGCGGTCGATCCAGAAGAGTTCGATGAACGCGCCTGCAACCAGTCCCGTGTAGGGATCCCCAAGAATCAGGCCGATCATCGGTGCCGCCACAATCGGCCGGGAGATCAAAAACTGAGCGAACACGCGATCCAGGCAAAGGATGCCGCCGACAATGGATACGATCAGAACATTCATGATCATAAGATCTGCCCGCACGGTTCAATTAAGGGTCAAACCCATGCGCTTGAGAGACTCTCTTATCCGCGGCGCAATATGGACGATCGCGCAATGCACCCAATTCCACAAAATCGTCAAGATTGCATTTTCCGAACGATTTCAAAAAGATCAATGGGTTTTTCCCGGGGGACACGCCGCAATTCGATCTTCACCCCGGCATCCCGTAGGTCGTTGATATCACAGATGTCATGGTCGCTTAGAAGAACGGCGGGGGTGCAGCACAGTTTGCACTCCTCGTTGTAGATGTTTCCGATATTCAACAGATCAAAACGGAATCCGAGTCGGTGGGCGGTCCATGCGTCCGAGATCTTACTGAAAAGAACGATGGTCTTCAATCCGCTGCCCCGGCAGAAGGGATAGTTCTCTACAAATTCGGAGACATTAGAAATAAGGACCTTGACCCCGCTGGGAACCGCCATTCGAATCACCGTCTCGTGGAAGAAATCGGAGGCTACCTGATCATCCGCCACGACGATGCAGGATGCCTTGAGAGATGGAACCCAAGCTTCCAGAATCTGACCGTGAACCAACCGGTTGTCCACCCGTACGAGGGCTATATCCAATGATGGTTGCACTGGACTATCCGACGACTTTCTTGTTCATAATCTCACTCGCCAGAGAGATGTTCTTGATTCCGTATTCCTTGACTAATTGCGCACACTCCTTCAATGAGGTGCCCTCCCTGATGTCGGGCAGCTTCAGCAGCATTGGAAGATTAACGCCTGTGATCACCTCAACCTTCCCCTCCTTCATGAAGGAGAGTGAAATGTTGGACGGCGTCCCGCCGAAGAGATCGGTCAGAATCAAAACACCCCGTCCCTGATCGAGTTTTTTGATCGCAGTGCTGATCTCTTTCTTGAGATCCTCAACCCCTTTGGTTTGGTCGACCGAGATGTGAACGATCCCTTTCATGCTTCCCCGGATCAGCTCCGCCGCCCTGATCAGTTCGCTCCCCAAGTTGCCGTGGGTGGTGATCAGTACTCCGATCATGATTTATTTCCCCCTTGTTCCGATATTGCGATATTGTGGGAAGGCTAATGGATTGGGTTTCAATTGTCAAGGTGAATCGAATCCGGAGCTTAGATCGGATCCTTGATCAACATGGTCGAAGGATCGAGAAGCAGTGCGACGCCGGCCGTTGTGGATTCCCCGCCGCGACGCAGTTTGATATGGACATCCGCATGTTCCGGCTTCAACTCCAGGACGAGATCGAAAAGACCGGCGACCGCTGAAAAGGATGGCGGGAGGCCATCCGTGCCCGGAGATTCATGCCGGTGGGTATGAACGGTGAACCAGGCATGCATCCCGGTTCCTGCGGCCATCGCCTTCAGGTCGTTCAGATCGGCCAGCAGGGATTCGTCAAAATGGAGACCATCGATGATCATTATCGCTGGAGAAAAAATCCCCTGCTCGGTCAAATCGTTTAAACGCTCCTTGAGCTTCGGAACGGTGAAGCTTTCGACGCGGAAGGTCATGATGAACCGGTGGGGCAAGACCGATTCCCACAGGCGGCTGATCTGTGCCCCTTCATAACTTCCGGCAAGATGGTGAAAAAGCTCGCTGTACCATAGGTTCACCTTGTTGACGGGATCGTTCAGGCTGATGTGGAGGACATTTCTGTTTCTCAGCATGCCGTTCAAGGCCAGTTGGACCAGCAGGGCGGTCTTTCCGACTCCGGCATGGGCGAGTACGGCACCGAATCCACCGGCGGGAAGAATGTCCTCTGTCTCGAAACCAAGTTGAAGCAATGGGTTGCGAAGGATAAGTTCTTTTTTCAAAATGTCACCCTTCCTGTCATAATGTTAGTACTTCTGTCTTGCAGCAATTTCACGGTCGTCCAAGCTGATGGCTGAAGTCGCGCTAAAATGTATCCGCCCTTCAGTCTCTCCGTCTGAGTAGCTATGCCGCGCTCTTCTTCCGGAGGGCAACGTCTTCCGCTATCTTCTCCGCAATGGATTGCGGAACCTGACGATAGAGCGCAAATTCCATCGTAAACTGCGCCTTCCCCTGGGTGGAGGATCTCAGAACCGTCGAAAACCCAAACATCTCGGCCAGCGGAACCTGGGCCTCGACCACGGTCATCACCCCCTCATCCTGCGCGCCGACAATCATTCCCCGCCTCTGATTGAGCAGACCCATTACCGCCCCCTGGAACTCGGTCGGCGTCTCCACGACCACCTTCATGATCGGTTCGTGAATTACGGGTTTGGCCTTGGCGTACCCTTCGCGGAAAGCGCCCCGGGCCGCCGCCTGAAAGGCCATATCGGAGGAATCGACCGCATGCGACGCGCCGTCGTTGATGACGACCTTCACGCCCGTGATGGGAAACTCCATCTTCGGCCCTTTGGCCATGCACTGCTGAAAACCCTTTTCACAGGCCTGAATGTACTGGGTCGGGATCGACCCACCTCTGACCTGATTATCGAAAATAAAGTCCTCTTCACCTTCCGTGATCGGTTCCATGTAACCCGCCACACGGCCATACTGGCCGGAGCCGCCGCTCTGTTTCTTGTGGGTGTAATTGAAGTCCGCCCGCTGAGTGATCGTTTCACGGTAGGCCACGCGGGGTTTTCCCGTATCGACATCGGTTCCGTATTCCCTTTTCATCCGCTCCACATAGATTTCCAGGTGCAGTTCGCCCATCCCTTCGATGATCGTTTCGTTGGTTTCGTCATCCACGTGGGTGTGGAAAGTCGGGTCTTCCTTCGTAAAACGGTTGAGGGCTTTGGACATGTTGATCTGGGATTTGTTGTCCTTCGGAAATATCGCGAGCGAGATGACCGGTTTCGGTACGAACATTGAGATCATGGACAGATTGATGCCCGGGGAAACGAAGGTGTCGCCGGAGGCGCACTCGATGCCGAAAAGCGCCCCGATATAACCGGCGGATGCGGCCTCGATGTCCTCCATCTGATCGGCATGCATACGAACGACGCGGCCAACCTTTGTTTTTTTACCGGTCCGCGTGTTAACGATCACCTCTCCCTTGGCCAGCGTCCCCTGATAAACACGGACGTAGGTCAGTTGTCCATAAGCGCCGTCTTCGAGTTTGAATGCCAAAGCCACAATCGGCAGAGAAGGATCGGACGGGAGCACCACCGGGGTCTCTTCATGATCGCGATCCAGGGCCGTATTCTCTACATCCGCGGGACAGGGAAGATACCGTGTCACCGCGTCGAGCAACGGCTGGACGCCTTTGTTTTTGTACGCTGATCCCATAAAAACGGGGGTCAATTTCCTTGCCAGGGTCCCTCTACGGACAGCATCGATGATCAATTCATCAGAAACCGGTTTCTCTTCGAGAATCGCTTCGGTCAGCGCATCGGAGAATAGCGAAACGGAATCGATCATTGCATTGCGTTTATCCCGGGCGGAGGCAAGCAGATCCGCCGGTATCTCGTCGATCCGAACCTGTTCGCCGTTTTCCCCCTCGAAATAGACTGCCTTCATGGTGAGCAGATCGACGATTCCCTGAAAATTTGTTTCCAAACCGATCGGCAGTTGCATTGCCAGGGCGTTGTGTCCCAATTTGGAATGCAACTGTGCAATAACGCGGGAAGGATCAGCGCCGCTGCGGTCACATTTGTTGATGAAGGCGATGCAGGGTACTTTGTAGCGCTTCATCTGCTGATCTACGGTAATCGACTGCGATTGAACCCCGCCGACCGAACAGAGAACCAGCACAGCGCCGTCGAGCACCCGAAGGGAACGTTCNNGGTATCGATGATATTGATCTCATGGTTCAGCCATTCACAAAACGTCGCCGCCGAGGCGATCGTGATGCCCCGCTCCTTCTCCAACTCCATGGAGTCCATTGTGGCCCCAACCCCGTCTTTTCCCTTGACGTCGTGGATGGCGTGGATCCGTTTCGTGTAAAATAGGATCCTTTCGGTCAGTGTGGTCTTCCCCGAGTCAATATGGGCGCTGATCCCGATATTCCTAACTTTTTCGACAGTGCTGCTCATACCTCTTCCTTCTTGCCTGAACGACATTCAGGGCGTTCAAGAAATTAAAATAAAAAACCCCTCATGGGGGGTTGTCACACCAGATGGGAAGCCATTGTGGATGACGATGTTGAGTAACGTCTATAAACTATTTGGTTCTGCCTGGATTGTCAAGAAATATTTGCGTCACTGATCAAAAGCCGTTCCGGACTGGAACGGTGTGGCGCCATACTCGGAGAAAGCGGCCTGCACCAGACCTTTCTCATATCTTGGCCTTCGCGAGGAGAATCTCCCTCAGCGCTTCGGAGAGCAAGGTTACGTTTTCCCGCCGGCTCGAGAAACCCATCAGCCCGACCCTCCAGATCTTTCCTTTCAGGGGTCCGAATCCGCCGGCGATATCGATGTTATAAGACTCGCGCAAGCGCGTCCGGACCGACGCATCATCCACGCCGTCGGGGACGCAAACCGTGCTCAGGGAGGGGAGGCGGTGATCGCGCGGGACAAACATTTTCAATCCGAGGATTTCCATTTTCTCCCAGAGATATTCGGCAATGGCTTGATGACGAAACCAACGATCCTCCAGCCCCTCCTCGAGGACAAGCCGCAACCCTTCGCGGAAACCGTAGTGAAGGGTCGTGGAGGGGGTGTGGTGGTAGACTCTTTCGTTATTCCAGTATTTTTCGATCATCGTAAGATCGAGGTACCAGTTGGGAACGCGCGTTTTGCGACGGTTAAGGGCCTCCCGGGCCTGATCGCTGACGGTAAATGGGGAAAGGCCCGGGGGGCATCCCAGGCATTTCTGCGAGGCGCTGTACGCTATGTCGATACCCCAGGCGTCGATGTTCAGCGGAACACCACCCAAAGAGGTGACGCAGTCGATTAAAAGAAGAGCGCCGTGGCAGCGAACGATCTCGGCCATCCCTTCCAGCGGCTGTAGGGCGCCGGTGGATGTTTCGGCTTGGATCAGCGCCAGGATCTTGGCCGTTTTACTTTCGACGAGGGCGGTTTCGATTTCGTCCCGCGTGAAGATCCCGCCCCAGGGTTTTTCAATCCGCTTCACATTGGCACCGTAGATTTTCGCCATTTCGCACATCCGTTCGCTGAAATAGCCGTTGCAGCCGATGACGACCGTATCGCCGGGTTCCACGAAGTTGCAGAAGGCGGTTTCCATCCCCGCACTGCCGGTTCCCGACATCGGAAAGGTCATGGTGTTCTTCGTTTGAAAAACGGCCCGGAGGAGCGTCTGCTCTTCGTCCATCAGCGAAATCCACTCCGGATCGAGGTAACCGATCAACGCCGTACTCATTGTGCGCAGAACACGGGGATGAACGGCGCTGGGACCGGGGCCAAGCAGGAGACGGTGCGGTACGTCTAAATCTTTGATTGCGATCGCCATGGAATTCCTCACCTGTATTGATTCAAAGGTCTCCTCCAATAACATCCGCCGTAAAAAATCCACTTCGGCGAAGACCTCGAAAATGCGGGCTCGACATACACTGAGCGCACAGAAATGTCAAGATAAATGGCCGAAAATGAGAAGAAGAATCAGGCAGAACTTTGTGTGGACGCCCACCCCAAGGGGAGAGGCTCGTCAATCGCTTTTCAGGGGAATGAAAAAATCACTCTTTCGGTGTCCCCATGATCTCCGGCGCCCGGCCGGCGCTCCCCAATACCTCCCGGTTTTTGCGGCAGTACATCTCGCGGAGGGCCTCCCTTGCCGGACCCAGATACTTTCGCGGGTCGAACTCCTCCGGCTTCCGGGAAAAAATCTCGCGGATCTTTGCCGTCATGACAAGCCTCCCGTCGGAATCGATGTTGATCTTGCAGACTGCCGAGCGGGCCGCTTCCCGGAGCTGTTCTTCGGGGATGCCGATGGAGTCCGTCAGTTTTCCGCCGCAGCGGTTGATCGTCTCCACGGCATCCTGAGGAATGGATGAGGAGCCGTGGAGCACAATCGGGAAACCCGGAATCCGCTTCTCGATTTCATGGAGAATATCGAGGCGAATGAGCGGGGTCTGGCCTGCCTTGAATTTGTATGCCCCGTGGGAGGTTCCGATTGAAATGGCAAGTGAATCGACACCGGTGCGTGAGAGGAAATCCCGCACCTCTTCCGGACGCGTGTAGGTATGGCTTTCCGCAGAAACCGCATCCTCCACGCCGGCCAATACGCCAAGTTCCCCCTCGACTGTGACGCCGTGAAGATGCGCAAAATCGACAACCTTGCGCGTCAAAGCCGCATTATCTTCGTAGGGATGATGGGAGCCGTCGATCATGACCGATGAAAAACCCGATTCAATGCAGGAGACACAGAGATCGTATGAGTCGCCGTGATCGAGATGAAGAGCGATCGGAATCTCGCCGACCCCTTTTTCCTCCGCCACCCGCTTCATCATCTCCACCGCACCGTGCGCCATGTGGCCAAGAAGGGTCCGGTCGGCATAATCCCTTGCACCTTTCGAAACCTGAATGATGACAGGCGATTGGGTTTCCAGACCGGCGAGGATAATCGCTTGTAGTTGTTCCATATTATTGAAATTATATGCCGGAACGGCAAATCCTCTTTGCACGGCGACGGCGAACATCACCCGCGTATTGACAAACCCAAGCGACGTGTAATGAAGGTTCATGCCCCCTCCTGATACGATAGATCCCGTTGTTGCGGGAAACCCGATTCTCTCACCGCATCGACTATCTGACCGATTCCTTTTTCGATTCAATATCATGGAACAGTCTTCGCGGCAATCAATTTCACACGAATTTTTTCCTCTTTGGCCGATGACATCTTTCTTGACAAAATGTTCTTTTCCTCATAGTGAACAGCACACAGACCTTGGGAAGGGAATCCATTCCCGGACAATGTTTCTCCCCGGGGCGAACCGGATGCTCCCGATCATCAGGCAAAAATGAGATCAGACGTATTGTGATCCATCATTCAGAGCAGACAGGAGGCAGATCATGACCGTGAAAATGTATACGCTCAGCACATGCGGTCACTGCAGGGCCGCGAAACAATTTATGGGTGACCATGCGATTTCACATGAATTCACCGATGTGGATCTTCTGACCGGCGACGCCCGGAAAACCACCCTCGATGAAGTACGGAAATACAATCCGGGCTGCAGTTTCCCAACCATTCTGATCGGGGAGTCGGTGATCATCGGGTTCAACGAGAAGGCGCTCCGTGAGGCTCTTGGCCTATGACGGATGCACAGCTTTACGAGACCTTGAGAAAGATCCAGGAGCCGCTGGGGTATTTCTTCAACCGGAAGAGGGACAAAGTCTTCGACTTGCTGAACGCCCTTCTGTTCAATCGCAGCCGCTACGGATACATGTGCTGTCCCTGTCGCCTTGCCTCGGGAAATCGCGAATGGGACCGGGACATCATCTGTCCCTGCTCCTATCGTGAGGAGGACGTCCGGGAATACGGCCGCTGCTACTGAAGTTTGTATGTCTCGTCCTCGTGGAACGAGGACGGAACGGATGATGTCTGCGTACCGGAGCGAAGGCCAGCGGAGAAAATGCGTTTTTGATTCTTTATTTTTTGAGGAGATCCGTAATGTTGTCCATGAACTGGGATTTTCCATACCCTTCCCGAAGGATGCCGGTTTTCGCCGGCAATATTGTGGCGGCATCGCAGCCGCTGGCGGCGCAGGCCGGTCTCCGGATGTTTCTTCGCGGCGGGAATGCGGTGGATGCGGCTCTGGCCGCCGCGATCACACTGACGGTCGTTGAACCGACCAGCAACGGGATCGGCAGCGACGCCTTCGCACTGGTTTGGGACGGAAATAAACTCCACGGTTTGAACGGGTCGGGACGCTCCCCGGAGGTCTGGTCTCCGGACCGTTTCGCCGGTCTTACCCGAATGCCGAAGCTCGGTTGGAATGCGGTCACCGTTCCCGGCGCCGTGGATATGTGGTCCACCCTCTCGCGAAGGTTCGGCGCCCTCCCCTTCCCCGATCTTTTTGAATCCGCCATCCGTTACGCATCGCAGGGTTTTGTCGTTACCCCCGTCATAGCGAAACAATGGTCGGTAACCCCGGATCTCTACCGTGATTTTCCAGATTTTGCGAAGACATTTCTTCCCGGCGGACGTGCACCGCTTCCCGGGGAGCTGTTTCGCCCCCCGGGTTTTTCGGACACCCTGAAAACAATCGCCGATACGCATGGAGAATCTCTCTACCGCGGGGAACTGGCGGAGAAGATCCTCTCCTTTTCGCGGGAAACCGGCGGCTGCATTTCCGTGAAAGATCTTGCCGAACACCGTACCGAATGGGTGAAGCCGCTCTCCTTGACCTGGAACGGCGTTGATCTGTATGAGCTTCCGCCGAACGGTCAGGGGCTGACCGTTCTGATTGCGCTGGGGATTCTGAAATATCATGCCATAGAACAATATCCGGTCGATTCACCGGATAGCCTCCACCTGCAGATTGAGACAATGAAAAGGGCATTTGCGGTTGCACAGCGCCATATTGCCGATCCTGCCTCGATGACGGTCGAACCTTCCGAGCTTCTCCGTGACGTTTTCCTGAAAGAACAGGCCGCAGCCATCCGGATGGACCGGGCCTCCTTTCCATCCGCAACGATTCCACACGACGGCGGAACGGTCTATCTGACAGCGGCCGATGAACAGGGAATGATGGTCTCCTACATCCAGTCCAATTATTGGGGATTCGGCTCGGGTATCGTCATCCCCGGCACCGGGATCAGTCTCCAGAGCCGGGGCGCCGGTTTTACGCTGGAATCGGGCCATCCGAACCGGGTTGCCGGTGGGAAACGGCCATTCCACACTATTATTCCGGGATTTGTTATGAAGGACGGGGCGCCGCTGATCTCTTTCGGCGTGATGGGCGCCCACATGCAGGCGCAAGGACATCTCCAGATGATGATCCGTATGGTTGCCGGCAGGCAGAACCCGCAGTCAGCGGCTGACGCCCCTCGCTGGTATCTCGACGAGGATTCGCGCCTCTCACTGGAGCCCGGTTTCGGAAAGCATATCCGGGAGGAGCTGATGAAACGGGGTCATATCCTGACCGATGGGGCGCCGACCTCCGTCTACGGGGGCGCCCAAATCATCCATCGCATGCCCACCGGTTACTGCGCCGGGTCGGATCCGCGAAAGGACGGTCAGGCTGTCGGTTATTAATCACTCGGGCTTGTGTTTGTCTTGCCGGTTGCATACGATTTTGTTTTTTATGAGTTTTGTAATTGACAAACATAAGATGGATTCTTACCTTATACATGAATAAATTCTTCAAAGGAGACGGGCGCCTTGAATAATATATATAAATGTCGGAAGAAGGGCTCTTCGATTACGGAGGTCTGCCAGGATGCCTCCTGCGAGTGGCGCCTGAAGAATGAAACCTTTTTCAACTGCACATGGGTTGCATGCAATTTCGGACCCTTCACGCTGGAAGAGGTCGGTGAAATGATGGGTGTCACCCGTGAGCGGATTCGTCAGATCGAAGCAAAGGCGCTGAAAAAATTACAGCACAAGAAGAGGAGAGATCAACTTCGTGATTTTGCATCACCGGACAATGAGTGGGATATGATTTGACGGGCGTTTCATGCCTCGATTTGCAGACGGGATGAAACCGGCGTCCATGTTTATTTTTTTTTCCGGTTCTTCAGGGATTCCATAAATTCATGCATATGCTCCTTTCTTTCTGTTCTTGAAAAAAGGAGCGCCTCCATCTCGATTTCAATATCAAGCGCCGAATTTTTGTCGAGGAGGGGGACGATGTCGGAGATCCTCTTGACAGCTTCGATGGCTTCCGGTGATCGTTTGGCGAGTTCACCCGCCATGGATTCCGCCTCCGCCATCAGTTTCTCCGGCGGGGCTACCTTGTTCACCAGACCGATCCTCAACGCCTCCCTGGCGCCGATCGGCTCTCCCAGCATGGTAAGTTCCTTCGCTTTAGACATGCCGATGATTTGCCGGAGTGGATCGAAAAGAGGATTGATTCCGAACTTCAGTTCCGGATGGCCGAAAATCGCGCTTTCCGAGGCGATAATCAGATCGCAGACCGTCACGAGATTGAAGCCACCCCCAAGCGCAATTCCCCCTACAACCGCGATGACAGGCTTTTTACATCCGTAGATTTTCTTCAGGTACCGGGTGATGGAATGGAAGTACTCCTTGACCTCCATATCGGGGATGGAAGACATCTCCTTGAGATCCATCCCCGCGGAAAAAAAATAATCGCCCCCGGTTAGAATGATGACGCGAACCTCCCGATCCTCTTCCAGGGAGGTAAAACAATCCTCCAGTTCCTTCCGCATTTCGCGAGAAAGGGCATTCATTTCGCCGGGACGGTGGAGCGTCACGATGGCATAGCCGGTTTTTTTTTCGACGAGAATCGTCCGAAACACCATGGCTGAACCTTTTGAACCTGACGGATGAATTTCCCGTGGGTCATGACGGTCTGTTAAGGGCTAATCGCTATTGCATAAGATACTGTGGTCCCCGCAACGTTGTGCTGCCGAAGATTTCCTCCGATACGGCGGTTTTCATATTCCGGATCAGATATTTCCAGAGGGCTGTTTTTTTCTTCTGTCCGTAAACGATTTCGGGTTTTTCCTTGATCCCCGACAATCGGCCGGCCAGAAGCACAGCATCCTGGAGTCCTCCGAGGTCATCGATTAAATCCAACGCCTTCGCCTGTCTACCGGTAAAAATCCTTCCATCGGCCAGTCGGACGATTTTCGACAATGGAATTTTACGTTTTTCGGAAATGGTTTTGACGAATTGATCGTAAACGTCATCGACGATTCCCTGGATCAGGGAGCGTTCCTCCGCTGTCATACCACGAGTGGGAGAACCGATATCCTTGAATTTTCCGCTTTTGACGACGGATGAACGAACGCCAACCTTCTTTAGAAGCTCTTCCACATTTGCATGATGCATAACGGCCGATATGCTGCCGGTGATCGTTCCAGGATTGGCGAGAATCTTGTCCGCGGCGACGGCAATCAGGTATCCGCCGGACGCCGCTACCGATCCCATCGAGGCCACGACCTTCTTTTTTTTGCGAAGCTCAAGGACGGCTTGATAAATCTCTTGCGCCGGCGCCACACTCCCGCCCGGCGTATCTATCCTCAGGACAACCGCCCGGATGCTCTTGTTGTCTGCGAATTCGTTGATCTGATCGATAATTTCCCCGGCGTCGCCGATAACCCCTTCGATCGGGATCACACCGACCTTCTCGCCGAGGTTAAACGAATTCTCCCCCTGGAAAAGGCTTAATCCGTAAACCAGCATAAAAAAGATCACTCCGATCAAAACCAGAAGGCACATGCCCATCATTACCGGATGTCTTCTCATATCTCTATCTTTACGGATCAATCCCCGACGAGTCCGTCATTCCTCCGTATCCACAATCCTGACGTCGGCCAGCGCTTTGCTCAGACTGGAGCCGATATTCTCACGGTTGTTGATATATTGATTGACGGAGTGCCCTTCCGTACCCGCTTCGTAATCCTTGATGCTCAGGCGGATCTTTCGGCTCTTTGGATCGACGTTTTTGACGACGGCGGATACCGTATCGCCCAGTGCAAACAATTCCGAGGAAGATTTGACGCGCCGCGAGCTCAATTCGGAGATATGGACCAGTCCTTCAATCCCTTCTTCAATTTCAACAAAAATTCCGAAGTCGGTGATATTGGTGACTTTGCCCGAAACAATCGATCCGGCAGGATATCGCACGCTTAATTCTTCCCACGGGTTCTTTTCGATCTGTTTGAGCCCCAGAGAAAACTTTTCATGTTCAACGTCGATGTTCAGGACCATCGCCTCAATTTCCTGGCCCTTTTTGAACATCTCTGACGGATGCTTCACCCGCTGCTTCCAGGAAATGTCCGACATGTGGATGAGGCCATCAATCCCTTCTTCCACACCCACGAAAATTCCGAAATTTGTGATGTTTCTGATGATTCCCCTGATGACGCTTCCTTCCGGATATTTTACTTTCAAGGTTTCCCAGGGGTTGGCGGTGGTCTGCTTCAACCCTAGCGATATGCGCTTTGTTTCGATATTAATATCCAGTATCATGACTTGGACGCGCTGACCAACCGACAAAACCTTGGAGGGGTGCTTGATTTCACGGGTCCAGAACATCTCCGACACATGGATCAGGCCTTCGACGCCTGTCTCCAGTTCCACAAAGACGCCATAGTCGGTGAGGTTCACGACACGGCCTTCGACGACGGAATGGATGGGATAATTTTCTTTGATCGTTTCCCATGGATTCGAAGCCAGTTGCTTGAGGCCCAAGGCAACCCGTTCCTTTTCCCGGTCGAATGAAAGAACCTTGACTCTGATCTTTTCTCCCTTGGAGAAATGGTCGGAAGGCCGCGTGATCCTTCCCCATGAGATATCCGTCACATGGAGCAGCCCGTCAATTCCACCCAGATCGATGAAAAGACCGTAATCGGTAATATTCTTGATCACACCCTCAACAATCTTTCCCTCTTCGATATTCTGCAGCGTATCGAATTTTTCGGCTTCTCTCTCCTTCTCCAGGATCGTCCTGCGCGAAAGAACGACATTGTTTCTCTTTCTGTCATATTTCAGAACATTAAACAGGAAGGATTGACCGACATAGCGGTCCAGGTCTCTAACCGGGCGGATATCCACCTGAGAACCGGGCAGAAAGGCGGGAATCCCAATGTCGACGGAGAGACCACCCTTCACCCTTTCGATCACCATTCCCTTGATCGGCGAATTTTGTTCACAGGCCAGTTTAACATCATCCCAAATCTTGATCTTAGCGGCTTTGTCCCTTGAGAGAACGAGGTTTCCATCCTGATCTCTTCGATCCACAAGCACCTCGATTTCATCCCCGACATTGACCGTGATGTTCCCCTGATCATCGCGCAATTCCCTTGCAGGGATATATCCCTCCGTCTTCCAACCGACGTCCACCATGATGGAGTCCGCGTTGATCTGCACCACCTTGCCATTCAAAACGCCGCCCATCTGAACGGATTGCAGGCTCTGTTCGTAAAGTTCCTTAAAACCGACATTCTCGTCTTTCTCCTGCAAAGTATCACCGGAGATTTCCGCCGTCTTTTCTTCACCCGTTTCCCCGCCTGCATCCTGATTTGAGATTAAGTTATCATCGTTACCCATTCAACCCATACCCCCTGAAAGTTTTGTGATTTCATTATACAGTGCGACTCACTAACACACTGATTTTAAAATATCAAGTGAATTCAGGTAAAAAAAACACGGTTATTGCGGTATTTTATTATTCATTTTCAGAGCGGAAGCACACGTTCAATAACGGATATCATAAAATCGACGACCTCTGAAATGGATAGACCGGAGGAATCGACAATGACGGCATCCGGAGGGATGACGAGGGGTGCAATGGACCGTCCACGGTCCTGACGGTCCCGGAGGATTAGATCATTTTCGATATCGACCCGGTTGACAGGGCCATCCTTGCCGACCATCTCCCGGTATCGCCTTTCCGTCCTTTCTTCCACCGATGCATCGAGATAGAATTTGACGTCGGCGTCCGGGAAAACGACGGTTCCCATATCGCGTCCTTCAGCAACCACCCCTCCGGCAGCGGCAAGCTTCCTTTGGATTGGCAGCAGTTTCTCCCGAATCTCCGGAAGGGCGGATATGGTCGATGCCAGAAGGCCGATCTCCTCGGTCCGGATCTTCTCCGTGACATCGTCGCCGTCGACCATGACTTGGAGGCGACCTTCCTGATATTTGATCGCCACTTTTGTGATTCGGCTTGAAGCAGCGATGGTCTCCGCTTTGCCTTTCCATCCCTCGCATTTCAAACGGTACGCCTCGGCCCGGTAAAGCGCGCCCGTATCCAGACAAATGAAGGATAGTCTCGATGCGAGGAGCTTGCTGATCGTGCTTTTTCCGGCCCCTGCCGGACCGTCAATGGTAATGATCGGACGTCGATTCAATAAAACCTCCCATTCTTCGATCGCGCTCTCATCGGAAAAAAGCCTTGCAGGATAAGGGCACAGGTCGCCGCTCCCGTTCCGATCCCGGCGGCGTCAAACAGCGCATCCCACAAGGAAGCATCTCGTCCCGGAACAAATGACTGATGCCACTCGTCACTCAAGGCATATATTGTCCCAATCACGAGCGTCATCCACAAGGCCGATCGCCGGTTCCGGGAGCGTTTCATTGAGGAAAACCATCGGTACAGGAGGCAGCCGAAAAAATAATATTCAAGAAAATGGGCGATTTTATCGAAGCCGAAGAAGGAGGGAATCTCCTCCGGAAAGTTGGTGAGGGAGGAGAGAAAATAAATCAGTATGGCATATGCCAGAACCGGTCCTCCGTAGAAAAAAAAATGGCGGCTATTCGCTTTGATTGTTCCGGTTCGGATCAGCTCTTTTCCCAATCTTCCTCTCCTGGTTTGGTCAGACCTATACCACACGGACCAAAATCGAACAAGCGTCCGATCAGAAGAAAAATGTGTCATTCCTCATGGAACCCACACGGGTTTGTTGTGTTTAAGGAATATCGCTACGGAATAGTTTGATTGCATCGGCAAAAAAAGATAGGATTAATCAGGATCGTGGAGAAATCTCTTCTCGAAAAGGCAGCAAAATGGGGTTGATGTTCACTTTGCATACGAAACATATCTTATTAAAATATCGGCTTCTATTGTTTTTTCTTGCGCCATGGCTTTTGGGGTTTGTTTTGCCGGGGACGGCGGGGGCATCGTTCACGCTTGAAGATGAAAAAAAGTTGGGGAAGGAATTCTACGAGAAGCTTCAGAAGGATAATCTCCTTTTGCAAAACGAACGGGTCAACAACTATCTTACGCTTCTGGGTGAGCGAATTCTTGCCCACAGCGAAGGGACCCTCTTCGATTTTCAATTTTCGATTGTTCGGAGTTCTGCGATCAATGCGTTTGCAACGCCGGGGGGATATGTCTATGTAAATCAGGGGTTGATCAACCTCGTCGAAAAGGAGGCGGAGCTCGCCGGCGTCCTTGCCCATGAAATTGCGCATGTGAACGGCCGGCACATTGCGCAAATTATCGACAAATCGAAGAAGATCAGCATATCCACACTGGCGGCTGTTCTTGCCGGCGCATTTCTGGGCGGCGGCGGAGAGTTCACCGCCGCGGTAACCAGTTTTTCGATGGCCGCGGCGACATCCCTTTCCCTGAAATACAGTCGCGAACAAGAGGAAGCGGCAGACCGGACAGGTTTCTCTTACCTCGTCGCCTCCGGATACGACGGCAAATCAATGCTTGATTTCCTGAAAATAATGAGGCGTTACGAATACTACTCCAACGCAATTCCCTCCTACTTTCTGACCCATCCGGGGACCGATGAAAGAAGCCGTTACATTGACGCCCTGCTTCAAACCAACGACGTCCGAAGAGAATCGTATCCGGTGATCGGGAATCTGAGACGGGTACAGATCCTTCTGCTTCTTGATGCGAAGCCGCCGGATGCCAACTTGCCCTATTTTCAGAAGGAGCTCAACGAGCGTCCGGAAGATCCGGATGCCCTCTACGGCCTGGCCGTTACCGAGGACAAGCTGGGGCTGACCCGGAATGCTCTCGAACATTACCGGAAGGCCCTGCGCTTTTCTCCCGATGATCAAGATGTTCTACGCGACCTGGGGATTGCCTTATTCAAGCTCGGTCACTTCGATGAGGCGGCCCGGAATCTCCAACACGCAACCCTGCTTCGGAAAAACGACTTGGAAGCCAATCTCCACCTTGGAAAAACCCTTGCAGCCTTGGGAGACATGACCGGCGCGCTTCGTCTGTTTAAAAGAATGGAGGCGAACCGACCGGATGATCCGGAGATTTTCTACAACCTGGCGATGGTTTACGGCAAGACCGGCCAGACGGGAGATTCACACTACTACTTCGGTCTTTATTTCAAGAAAAAGGGGAAGATGGACAGTGCCCTCTTTCACATGAAGTCCGCCCAAAAATATTTTTCTCCAAACCACCCCAAACTTGTTGAGATCAAAAAGGAAATCGATTCGCTCCCGCACTGATCCATGGATGGAATCATGATCCGAAAAATTCTTGTACCGCTCGATCTTACCTCGACGGAAGCCGCTCGTCTCGGCGTCCGTCTTGCCCGCCATTTCCGGGCAGAAATCATTTTTCTTCATTGCCTGCCGTCCCATGCCGTGACATCAAGGTTATTTTTCCCGAACGACCGCAGAGACGAGGACCGAGATGATGTATCTTCAGCGGAGATGCGCCGTGCGGAAGAGAAGATTTCAGAAATCCTCTCTGATCTCCCACTCGGCGACGTTCGACATTCCCGGCAAATTACAAAAGGGGCCGTTCTGCATGAAATTTTAAAAGCAGCCGATTCGATACGACCCGACTGGATCATCCAGGGCCGCCGAATTTCTTCCGGGCTGGAGGAATGGATCGCCGCCGGGGTATCCTGGCGGTTGATTCAAGAGGCCCCTTGTCCGGTCATTACCGTAAAGCACGCTCTCCAAGCCTCACGATTGTTTTTCCGTTCCGGAGAATATCCCCGGACCCCTTTTCATCTCACTGCTGATGCGGCACGCTCCGAAAAGCCATCTCTCCATAAAATTCTCTTTCTCACCTCATTCGGAGAATCGTCGGATATTGCTTTGCCTCATGCGGCCGCAGTGGCAAAAAAAACCGGGACGGAGTTGATCATTATGCATATTCTCCACGATTCCCGCATCATCGCTCCGGTTCTTGGAAATCGTTCCACTGACGATCTTTCCGGACGTTTGCAGCATCTCGTTGAGAAGGCCCGGATGCTGCAAATAGGACTATACGCATCGCCCTGTCTCAGCGTGGGAAATCCGGAAGAGATCGTCTTCTCCCGGATTCAGAAGGGCGATGTGGATATGATTGCGATGGGAACCGGAGAGGGGGACGGTGCGGGTATGCTTCAGGCAAATCGATTTTTAAACGGTATCTTTCGCCGTGCGCCCTGTCCCGTCATGACCGTGAGCCGCTTGGCACGCGCATCGGGGATTGAAAAAAGATACCGGAAAATCTTTCGCAGGCTGAAACCGGCAGACCTGGTTCAACTGAGCGAGGAACAACCGGAATCGGTCGGCGAAGACCTCTTTCGCGGTAGAATGCCGTTCAGGACATCCGATCTCTTCCTGAAGTACTATACACATGCAAGCCTGAACCATATCTTTGAAGAGTATGGGATATTTGACCTCATCCGTCGAAAAGGTTTTGTCGACCCCATTATCGAACTCAATCTCGACAACCCTTATCGACAGCGCCTTCGGGTCTGTGTTGGCGGCACGTTGGATGAGAGACATATTCTAATGGAGATGATCCTGCGCGAGGGAACCTTGGAGGCATCCCGATTGAAAGACGCCCCGGTTCGCGGACATTATTTCCCGGTTCTCATGGTGGAGTGGCTCTGCATGCAGAACCCGGGGGCCTCCTTTACAACGGAACGCCCTCCCCTTCCCGGTCAACAGCATCCCGGACTTGGAATGAGCCGTGAAATTCTCCAATGGATCTACCTGATCGGAATGCGGATCGGCAAGGACGGAATTGCCATCCATCCTCAGTATTTTCATGCCGCCGTTCTCTATCACAGGCTTTTTCAATGCTACAACCCGGTTCAGGAGGGGCAGTTGACTGCCCTTATCCGGGATACCGAAGAATTCAATCTCGATGATGTTACCTGGGCCGTGGAGCTGGGTTGTCTACGCGGCAAACAACTTCGACAAAAAGCATCCTTCGAAATCGATTACCAAGTCCATCCCCTGACGCCTCTTCTCCAGCAGCATTTTCACTCCGATCATTACCGGAAACTTTTCTGGGAAAGCCTATCCAACCACCAATATCAAATTGATTGGCAACAATTCGACAGACGTCTTCACGAAAGGATCAATCCGGGAGATGCCGCACCTCAGTCGCCGGAATCGATCTGTTCGGGACTCAATTCACGGCGGGCGTAGTCGAGGTGTATCCCTTCCATCTGAAAAAGAGCGTAAAGGTCCGGATCGATATGTCCGCTTTTCACCATCATGGACAGGATTTTCATGGTGTCGGAAAGGGTTTTCCCTTTCCGGTAGGGCCTGTCCTTGGCCGTTAAGGCCTCGAATATGTCCGCAAGAGCCAGGATTCGAGACTGAAGGGAAATTTGCGCGGCGACAAGACCTTTCGGATAGCCTTTGCCGTTGAGCATTTCATGATGGGAAGCGGCATATTCTGGAACATGTCTCATTTTTTTGGGGAAAGGCAATTGTGAAAGGATCTTGTGTGTCATCGCGGCATGATTCTGAATGATCTCCCTTTCCTTTGCAGAGAGGGTTCCCTGGCGGATATTCAGGTTTTCGACCTCCTCCGATGTAAGCAGTTCCTGTGTTTTCCCGTCCAGATCCCAGCTCCTCCGGGCGATTTTCCGGACCCGATCCATCATCTCATCCGACATCCGTTCACTTCCGAGATTGGCCTCCGATAAGAATCGTAATTCTTCCCGGAGGAGGGATTCGGTCTCATCCCCCTCCTCCGCCGTCGCCGCTTCGGAAAGGGCATCTTTGTTTAGCCGCCTCAACTTGGCCTGCAATCCGCACAATTCAAAACGGAGCCGCAAAATTTCGATTCGGTCAAATATCGTTTCCAATTTTGTTGCCTTGTCAACCACGTACTCGGGGGTCGTTATCTTTCCTACATCATGAAGCCAGGCCGCGGTCTGCAATTCCTTCAATTGATCATTGGAAAAATAAATATCCGCATAGGATCCTTCCCTCATATCATTGATTTTCCGTGCGATGGTCATCGTCAGTTCTGCCACGCGGCGCACATGCCCCCCCGTATAGTGGGACTTTTCATCGATGGCGGATGCAATTGCATGGACAAAGGATTCCATCAGGGTTTCGAGGTTGTGAATGAGGCGCTTGTTGGAAAGGGCGACGGCGGCCTGGGAGGCCAGAGATTCCGTCATTTCCTGAAATTCCCGGGAAAAGGAAACAATCTGTTTGCGTGATTTGTCTCGGGCATTCAACAACTGCAGAGCGCCGATGATATCATTTTCATGGTTTTTCATGGGAACCACGAGCATCGATTTTGAGCGGTACCCCGTATGCGCGTCGAAATCTCTTGTCCCCCGGAAGTCAAAACCATCCGTGTCATAAACATCTTTGATGTTAATGGTGTTACCGGTTAAGACGACATGGGCGGAGACATTTCCGTGGTTGGGTGAGCCATCCGGATTTTGCAGTGGAACCGGCTTCCAGGCAATCCTTCCCCCGGTTCCACCCATTCGGATATGAAGGGACTCCGTCTGTACAATGGCAAATTGGAGTTCCGATTCATCTTCGGAGAGTATGTAGAGGGCTCCTCCGTCGGCGCCGGTGAATTCCCTCGCCTCTTCGACGATCATTTCGAGCAGGCGTTCGATATTTCGTTCCGCCGAAAGCGCTGTGCCGATGCTCGTCAGTTTTCGGATCTGTTTGATCTGATCCTCGCTGAAGTCCGGATGATCCGCCTCCTTTCGACCATTCGGCGGGTTGAGATTCGTGCCCTCCTCCGAACCGGGGGAATCTTTTGCATTTGCGCCCATATTTGACCTGTCCTCTGTTTTCTGCCGAACAATTGCCGAAGGGATGAAACATTATGAGGCCATTTGGACTTTTCGTCAACGGAGAATAATGCGCGGGCGCCTGCCTGCCCGGTTTTTTTGAAATGCGCTAAGTTCTTTCGGGGAAAAGGATGCATCGGTAAGAAATATTTTGTCCAGAGTCTTCAGCGGAACAAAACGCTGCAGGACATACAATCGCGCCTTATTCAGCAATTCCGACATGATAGAGATGTCCTGAAAGTCAAGGAGCGAATGAACGACGGTCGTGCGAAATTCATGCTCGATTCCTGATTGGGTGATGAGTTCAATACTTTTCCGGATCTTTTCGGGTTTCACCTCGGCGCCTGCGATCTTCCCGTATTTTTCGAGGGGCCCCTTGAGATCCATGGCCAGATAGTCAATCAGACGCCCGCGGATCAACCTTTCCAGAACACCGGGCATCGATCCGTTGGTGTCGATCTTGGCGAGATAACCCATTCTCTTGATCTCCCCAAGAAATCTCTCCAAATCCGGCTGCAGCGTCGGCTCTCCGCCGGTCACCGTTACGGCGTCAAGCTTGCTCCGCCGCTTTGCCAAAAAAGAGAGCACCTCCTCTTCGGGAAGCAGCGGCCCGTATTGCGCGGGGTCGACCAGCTCAGGGTTGTGACAGTACGGACAGCGAAAATTGCATCCCTGGGTAAATACGACCGCGCTGATCCGACCCGGATAATCGATCAGCGAGAATTTCTGCAACCCCCCGATTTTCATGTTTGGAACCTGTATTCTTTTCGGAGGCCGAATTCCTCCTGCTTCCCCTTGTTCCATTGCTTGACCGGACGGAGATATCCCACCACTCGGGAGTAGACCTCACAGGCCTCCGCGCAGGTCGGGCAGCTCTCCACTTCTCCGGTCAGATACCCGTGCGACGGGCAAACGCTGAAGGTGGGGGTAAAGGTCAGGTACGGAAGGTGATATTGGTTGCAGATCTTTCGGATCAGGATTTTCACGGCCCCGGGGTCGACCATGCGCTCCCCGGCATAGGTGTGAAACACTGTTCCTCCCGTGTATTTGGACTGGATCTCATCCTGTAAATCCAGCGCCTCAAAAACATCATCGGTATAATTCACGGGCAGTTGAGTGGAGTTGGTATAGAAGGGTTCGGGTTTTCGTGTGCCGCAATTCCCCTCGCCGGCGCAGATAATGTCCGGATATTTCTCCTTGTCGATCTTCGCAAGACGATAAGAGGTCCCCTCGGCCGGCGTCGATTCCAGGTTGTAATTGTTTCCCGTCTCCTTCTGAAACAACACCAGGCGGCTGCGCATGAAATCCAGCACCTTTTTCGTGAATCGTTGTCCTTCCGGCGTCGTGATGTCCCGGCCGAACAAGTTCAGGCACGCCTCATTCATTCCCAGCAGACCGATCGTGGAGAAGTGGTTTTTCCAGTACTCATTGAAGCGCTGCTTTACATTTCGAAGATAGTATTTCGTATAGGGATAGAGGTTCCCGTCGGTAAATTTCTCCAGAACCTTTCTCTTGACTTCCAGGCTCTCCTTGGCCGTGATCATCAATTTGTCAAGTTGTTCCAGAAAGGAGTCCTCCGTTTCCGTCAGATAACCGATCCGGGGCATATTGATTGTGATCACACCGATGGAGCCGGTCAGCGGATTCGAACCAAATAGTCCACCGCCCCGTTTTTGCAGCTCCCGGTTGTCGATTCGCAGCCGGCAGCACATGCTTCTGGCGTCTTCCGGATTCATATCGGAATTGATGAAATTTGAAAAATACGGGATGCCGTATTTGGCGGTCATCTCCCAGAGGCCTGTGAATTTCGGGTTGTCCCAGTCGAAATTTTTTGTGATGCTGTAGGTGGGTATCGGAAAGGTAAAAACACGTCCCTTCGCGTCGCCGTCGGCCATAACCTCGAGAAAGGCTTTGTTGAACAGGTTGATCTCCTCCTGAAAATCCGCATAGGTCTCCTTCTGCGGCTCGCCGCCGACAATAACGTTTTTATCGGCATAATAACGGGGCACGGTGATATCCAGCGTCACATTGGTAAACGGCGTCTGGAATCCCACCCGCGTGGGGACATTGATATTAAAAATGAATTCCTGAAGCGCCTGCCTGATCTCCGGATAGCTCAGCTTGTCGTAGCGGATGAACGGGGCAAGGAGGGTATCGAAATTGGAGAAGGCCTGTGCGCCGGCCGCTTCTCCTTGCAGGGTGTAGAAAAAATTGACCACCTGCCCCAGGGCGCTGCGGAGATGCCTGGCCGGTTTACTCTCCACCTTGCCGGTGACGCCGCGAAACCCCTCCATCAGAAGGTCGAAAAGATCCCACCCCACACAGTAAACCGACAGCAGGCTGAGGTCATGGATATGAAAATCCCCCTCCGAATGCGCCCGGCGGATCTCCGGCGAATAGATCTCGTTGAGCCAGTAGACCTTGCTGACCTCGGAAGAGATGTAGTTGTTCAACCCCTGGAGTGAATAGTCCATGTTGCTGTTTTCGTGTATTTTCCAATCCATCTTCTTGAGATACTGATCGACCAGATCCACCTCCATTTTATTGGTGATCTCCCGGAGACGGGCATGCTGCTCGCGATAGATGATGTAGGCCTTTGCGGTCTTGCGATACGGGGAAGAAAGAAGCACCTCTTCGACGATGTCCTGGATTTCCTCCACCGTCATGATCCGGTTGTCGAAGATCTTTTCGGCCAGATTCAGAACACGGATGGTCAGCGTTTTTGCGACCGAATGATCAAACTCGCCGGTTGCCGCGCCTGCCTTGGCGATGGCCTTGGTGATCTTCTCCGCGTTGAATTTAAGCAGACGGCCATCTCTCTTCTTGATCTTTGTATGCATGGAATGCTCCTCTTCCCTGAGATGTTTAAGAAAATTTATAAATGGTCTATAATCACAATATATTGCGGTTGGGTATTTGAATACTACTATATATTGATATGGTCAAGCGGAATTTCTCGAAATAATCGATGCGAATCCACCGGCTGCTTTAACTTCCCCGCAACGCTTGCCTTTCGGACATTGGAACGGTATATTCAGATCATCCATTAATGAAATTCATTTCCCGGGAGGAATGCCGCACACCATGAATGTCGATCAACTGAAGCGGATCCGTTTCAAAGGGTTCATGGCCGAAGACGAAGCCATGCGCCTGTACGAACTGTCACGGGAGGCTTCCCGATTCGGTCCCTGCCTTGAGATCGGCAGCTACTGCGGCGGCTCTGCCGCTTATCTGGGTTTCGGATGCAGGGAAGCCGGGGGGGTGCTCTTTTCGATTGATCATCACGAAGGTTCGGAAGAGCAGCAGCCGGGTCAGGAATATTTCGACTCCGATCTTTTAGACCCGGCAACGGGGCAAATCGACACGCTGCCGACGTTCAGGAAGACGATCCGCGAGCTGGGACTCGGGGATACGGTCATCCCGATCATCTCCCGTTCCGTGGTTGTCGCCCGTTTCTGGACCACGCCGCTCAGTCTGATTTTCATCGACGGCGGCCACACCTTCGAGGCGGCCTTCAACGATTACAACGTCTGGGTTTCTCATCTTCTCCCGGGCGGCTATCTGCTCATCCACGACATTTTTCCTGATCCGGCGCAAGGAGGCCAGGCGCCCCGATGCATCTACCGCATGGCTTTCGATTCCGGTCTCTTCGAAGAGTTGCCCATGACCCGCACGCTTGGCGTTTTGCGGAGGGCGTCGGCAGGTGCGCCGACCGACTGTTCAAAGATGCGCTGGGCTGAACACCACTGATTCCGTTTTGATCGGCATTTGTTCGATGCGGTTGTTGCGAGTCCAGTGCCAACGACATTCCCCACCGGTAATTGCCGGGCGAATGTAACCCTTTTCCACGAATACCCGGATCGCCCTGCGGAGAAGCCCTCCTTCGACACCGGTCGCTTCCCCAATCCGCCGACACAGCTCTTCCTGAAGAAGGTCCGAATGTTCGACAGGGACAGGATCCGACATTGACATTGAACCGTATTTTTCGATCAGGTCTTCCGAAAGCAAACGATAGACCAGCTTCATTCGGAAATGACCTTCAACCTGCATGTCGATTTCCGGTGTGTTTGTCCGGTCATGATATCCCTGCACCATCTCCTCCCAAACCTTGGAGATCACGGATTCAAAATCGGCCACAAATCGGTTCATCTGCTCCGGGGAGAGGGCTGAGGTCCGGACAATGGCGCTGTTGGCGTCATAGCGGGTCCAGTCATCGGTCATGATTTCCAGATCGTAGTTCCCGACCTCTTCGCGGACCGTCGTCCCGGGGAAGGGGGCCAGGAAATGATATCCGTAAAGTGAACCGAGGCTTGCGGCAAATTCTCCCGTTTCCCGGAGCGTCTCCTTCGTCTCGCCCGGAAGGCCGACGATGAATGAGGTGTGGGCGATGATTCCCGCCTCGCGGCAGAGGGATACCGCGTGCCTGACCTGATCGAGCGTGATTCCTTTCCGGATCCGCTTCAGCATTTCCGGATTTCCCGTCTCTACGCCGAAACTGATGCTGTCGCAGCCCGCCTTGCGCATCAGCTTCAGGGTTTCCAAATCGACGGTATTGACCCGGGCGAAAGCGCTCCACCCGAACCGGAGTCCGCGACGCAGGATTTCGTCGCAGACCTCCTTCACCTTCCCCCGGCTGGAGACAAACAGATCGTCTGCAACGTTGATTCGGTCGATACCGTAGGCAAGGATCTCCTCGATCTCATCAACGACATGAAAGGGATTTCTGAGACGAACCCGATTCCCGACCATTCGCCTCCCGAGGCAAAAAATGCAGGAATATGGACAGCCGCGGGAAGTGATGATGCTGACCGGGTAACCGAGGGCCTGATAGCGCGACATCGGGAGAAGATGGCGCGCAGGAAGGGGTATCGTATCCAGATCTTCGATGAAAGGGCGTTGGCCGGTCACAATGATTTGCCCATCACGGCGGAAAACCAACCCTTTAATCTTTTCCCATTTTTCGGAATTGAACTGTTCGGCCATCAGTTCGGCAATGGTTGCCTCCCCTTCCCCAACGATAATCAGATCGATTCCGGCATAATCCTTCAGCGTTCTTTCGGCGGCAAACGAGACATGAGGGCCTCCCATCAGGGTGATCAATGAGGGCCGATGCCGTTTGGCGGTACAGACGATCTCCGCGGCGTCGGGGAAATTCAACGTTACGGAGGTTGCTCCGAGGAGATCGGGCTGAAATGCGTCGATCTGAGCCCGGAGTTTATCCGGGGTGTACCCGCTGACGATATAATCGAATATTCGAACCTTCGCACCTGCCGCTTCAAAGGCGGCGGCGACATAGGTTACGCCGAGCGGGGGCGCGGGGGCCTCTTCCAGCGGATAGGGCGGTGCGACAATGGCAACTCTCATCAAAAATTCTCCGATGGTTCTTTATTGCAAACCGAGTGGCAAAACAGGGTTCAAAACGGGGTTCCGAGCCGTTTAATCCCCCTTTCGGGGAAGGATTACAGAACGCAGCCATCCCGGAAAGGTGTTGTTTTTCATGAAATGACGGTCGATCTCGTCAAATTGGGCGGCAAGCGCCCCGGGATCGGCCAGCCAGTCGGCGCGCGTCCTGAAGGGTTTGTCGGCGTCGAGATGCTTTACGACCGCGGCCGGATTTCCAACGGCGACTGAATTGGCGGGAATGTCTCGAACCACCACGGAACCGGCGCCGATGATGCTGTTTTGGCCGATCCGCACCCCTTTGCAAATAATGGCACTGTCTCCGATCCAGACGTTATTTTCAATCTTGACCGGAACCGTCTGTCCGATCGGCAGGCTTCGGTCGTAAACGCCGTGCCAATCCGAATCGGTCACGAAAGCCCCGTGGGCCAACATACAGCCCTCCCCGATTACGATCTCGGTCGCGGCGCTGATCCGGATGCCGGGGCAAAGGAGAGAGAAGCTTCCGATCTCAATCCTCCCCTCACCCCCCAGAGCGGACCAGACGGTCAGCCGGACTTTCCGGTCCGGTGTGGCGATTACAGTTGCATAGTCCCCCAAAGAAACGGGCCCGCCGAAAATCTCAACATGCCAGGGTTTCATGAAGGTGCATCCCCGACCGAGACATTCAAAATGGGGGCGGAGAAAATGGTTCGCATACCACTTCTGAAAACGGAGATCGAGGCGTTTGAGGATATGGGGACGGTGATCTCTGCGCACGGGAATCAACCTCGACCGGTGAAGAGGGTGTGCTGGTTTCGGCGATCGGCCGCATCGGGGAATACCCCTTCGGATATCCCGGGAAATCCATTCCTGTTCCAATAACGATGTTTGAAAAGACAGCAACCCGGTGTGATCTCATGCAGGGCGTCGTGGGCGAGAAGGATTGCCGCAGCCGTCCAGGAGGTTCTCTCCTCCGGCCAGATCACCCCGTCCGGAAATGTCACCCCCATCCAGTAAGCCCCGTCATCATATCTTTTGTCGCAAATCCAGTTGAAAACGATGAGCGCCCTTTCGCGATCTTCCATCGCCGCCAGTGCGAGGACGAGTTCGGCGGCCTCCGCTGTCGTAACCCACGGCCGATCGCAGACGCACCTCACCCCCCACTCGGGAACGACAAACTTTTCCCAGGAGCGATCGATGCGTTTGCGGGCATCGGCGCCGGTTACGGCTCCGCAGAGTACGGGGTAGTACCAGTCCATCGAATAGCGTGCCTTCATCATATTGAACAGACCGGGGCGCCGATGAATAGCCTCTCCCAATTTTACCACAGCCGAATCCCAGTCCGAACGCCTTTTCCCAAGGAGGGAGGCAACCGCAAGGGCGCACTTGAGGCTCATATAGACCGAGCTGGAGCCGGTCAAAAGGGCCATCCGATCGACGATGCCTTCACTGTTCCTGGCCCAGGCGATTTCTCCGGTATCCGCCTGGAGTCCGACGGCGTAATCGATCCCCGCCTCCAGTGTCGGCCATAAACGCCTGAGGAATCGAAGCTCCCGCGTGATCAGGAAATGATGGTAAACCCCGACGGCGATGTAAGAGGAGAGGTTGCTGTCTCGCGTCTTGTCTTCCGGAATGCCGTCCCGGGTAGCCGACCACCAGCTTCCATCGGAAAGCTGTGTCGTCGCCATCCAGAGATAAGCCATCTCGGCTTCCCGGAGGCGTCCGGCAATGCTGAGTCCCATCGCGCTTTCCACATGATCCCAGGGATCGGTCTTGCCGCCGGATGACCAGGGGATTTCGCCATTCGGTCTCTGCAGACCGACAATAAAATTACCGATTAAATCGATATCGACCGGGGACTGGGCAAGGCCTTGCGAAAGTGGAAGTTCCATCAGCGGTATCCTTTTTTCAGATAGAAAATAATGCTCTTGCCGATCAGCGGATTCAAAATCCGATCCATCAGGGCCGTCAGGAGGGGACGCCGCATGATCTCCCATTCGAGAAACTTTCGGTACGCCCGGACCAGTGGAAAGGTTTCATTCTTGTGTCCCACCAGACATTTTAGCCACCAATAGGGGGCATGGAGACCATGACGGTAGCGGATCCGTCGGCACTGTACGCCCGCCGCCTCGAGAAGGCTTTGTAATTCCTTTTTCTTATAGATCCGGATGTGGCCTCCGGGTTCCTGGTGATAGGCCCGGGAAATGGCCCAGCAGATCCTCTCCGGCCCATAGCGGGGCACGGTAACGACAAGATCCCCCCCCGGCTTGAGGACGCGCACCAACTCCCGGACGGCGGCCCGGTTGTCCTCGATATGCTCCAGAACTTCCGAACAGACCACGATGTCGAAACTCCCGTCGGTGAAGGGCAGCTTCGTGACATCGGCCTGGGCCACAACCCATCGTCCCGACGTTTCCCCGGCCATGAGGTTCAGATACCCTCGCGCCTTGCAGAGGTCATCCCATTTCAGATCCACCCCGGCGACGTCGACGCCCGACGTCCGAAAGGACTCGCATAGATGCCTTCCGCCCCCGCATCCGGCGTCGAGGACCCGCGTCCCGGCCTTGAGCGAAAGCCGGCTAAAGTCGACCGTGAGCATCCATCGCCTCCCGGTAAACCTCGACCGTTTTCTGCGCGGCATGCCGCCAGGTTAGCGAATCCTTCACCCGCGCAAGCCCCGCTTCCCCAAGACGCATTCTTTTCCGGGGATCCATCAGGAGACCGACGATCGCCTGCCGGAGCGCTTCCGTATCCGCCGGCGGCACGAGAACCCCTGCGTCTCCCACGACCTCCGGCAAGGCGCCTCCCGTCGTGCTGATAACCGGCACACCGCAGGCCATAGCCTCTCCCGCCGGCATTCCGAACCCCTCGTAAAGGGAGGGAATGACGGCCATCGTCGTTTCCGCGTAATAGCGGGCGAATTCGTGATCCGCAATCCGGCCGGTGAACCGCACCGAGTCTGCGAGGGACATCTCCGCAACCAGGCGTTCGATCGCTCCGTTTTCTTTCGGCTTCCCGATCACCACGACACGGATTTCCCGTTCATTGCGGATCTGTGCCACCGCTTCCAGCAGGTAACGCAGACCCTTGAGCGGGGTATCGGCGCTGCTCGTCACCAGAATCATGTCGTCCGCCCGTTTCACGCCTTCCAGCGGATAAAAAAAGTCCATGTTGATCCCGTTCGGAACGACGCGAAAGCGCTCGGCAGGGAGTCGGAACTCCCGGCCGATATCCCGCTTCGAACATTCGGAGACGGTGATGATCTTCGGAAGTCTCCGGGAGACGCGCTTCTGCATGGCGAGGAATGTGTACCAGCGCCGGACCTTCATCCGCCGCAGCCAGCTTCCCGCCGCATGAATCTCCGTTTCCCGATCGACGGTGATCGGGTGGTGGATGGTGGCCACCGTCGGATAGCCCCTTGCGGCGATTCCCAGCAGACCGTATGAAAGACTCTGGTTGTCATGGATGATATCGTATCCGTTCCGGCCCCCTATCAGATAACGGCGGGCGCGGAACCCGAAAGTGAAGGGTTCCGGGAATCCCCCCGAACACATGCTGAGAAATTCGAACTGATTGACCGGAGAGGAAAGTTCACGGATCTTTTGGATCTTGAAAAGGTGATCGGGGTTGTAAAGATCCAGACTGGGGATCTTGTGCAGGGTGATGCCTTCATCAAGCTCCGGATAGGGGGGACCCGACAGGACATCGACCTCGTGGCCAAGCTCCTTTAGCGCCCGGCTCAGGTATTTGATGTAAACCCCCTGCCCCCCGCAGGTCGGATTCCCGCGGTAGGTGAGAAGACAGATCCGCAGGGAGGATTTCCCCGGGTTTTGCCGACCGTTCTTGAGAGTCTCAATGCTCAATCCGAATCCCCCACGCGCCTGAAGAGACGCCCTTCGACCGGACGCCAGGGAGTGACCATGTCGTATGCGGATCCGGCCCCGATGGACTCCCCTTTGTTTCGCTTTGAATCGATACGACTGCCGAATGATCGCAAGGCCCTACGGGTCCTACCCTCAGATTTCAACCCGATGATCCATACATCCTGTTCGTTAAATTAGCAAGTGTATTTCCTCTTGTCCCTTCGATAGTCATTGACAGCAAACCGTCGATGGAATAGAGGTGAAAGAGATGCCGAGTCCAAGGTTTTTTCACACTTTAACGGCCTATTGCAGACATGAAACTTCCGAAACTGATCGTATTTGACATGGACGGCGTGCTGATCGACGTCTCCGGCTCGTACCGTGAAACCGTCCGAAAAACGGCGCGTCTCTTCTTCGCCGGGGCAAAGGGCTTCGAGAGTCTGCCCGATCCCCTCTTCCCTTTGACGGACCTCGCCTCACTCAAACAGACCGGCGGCCTGAACAACGACTGGGACCTCACCGCCCTGACCCTCCATCTGCTCTTTGCGCCGGTCAAAACAAACATCGCCCCATCATCGGCGCCGGATGTTTCATCGTATGAAGAGACGATACGAAATTGCGACGTGTCGGATCTCTCTCTTTTCCTGAACACCTCCGCCCGCCCGTTGACGGAGCTCCTCGAACGGCACGGCAGACGAAACGAATCCTTCGTGGCCCGCTGCTACCGGAACGACGTCGGCACCGGCAACGTGATCAAGCAGATCTTCCAGGAGATCTATCTCGGCCCGTCCCTCTTCAGGAAGCATTATGATCGAGAGCCCCGCTTCTGGACGGAGGAGGGTTTGATCCACCGGGAGACTCTTCTGATCGACCCGGCTCTTCTCTCAGCTCTCGCCCGGGATCATATCCTGGCCATCGCAACCGGCCGTCCGCTGGCGGAAGCAGATTTTCCCCTGGATCATTTCGACCTGAGGAAATACTTTCTGGCCGTGATCACACTGGATGATTCTCTCAGGGAAGAGGATAGGATATTCCGTGAGAGCGGCACACGGATCTCTCTGAAGAAACCCGATCCCTACATTCTCGATCGGATCCCCGGCCTGATCGGCAAGCCGTTCAACGGTTGTTATTATTTGGGGGACATGCCCGATGACATGCAGGCCGCCCGGGCGTCAAAAACCGGCTACAAAGGCGTGGGAGTCACCATCTCTTCCGCCGAGCCGGAAGTCCTTCGCCGGGAACTGCTGCAGGCCAGCGCCGATTACATCATCGATGATTACGCCGTCCTTCCAGGGCTGTTTAAATGAACCTCCCTCCGCAGCAAGCTGAGGGGTATCTAAAACCGCGAGAAACGAAGCAAACTTCGGTGAATTCACCCCGAGAGATTAAATTTAGCTAACACCTACAAAGCGGCGGTTGTATTCAGATTTTGATATCGATTATTTCCATTCGAAATATTCTATTTTTAATAAATCCTTAACATATTTATTGTGCTTATTTCCTGGGAGATAGTTTCCCATTGTCTTTTTGCTCAATGCTTGCACTCGACGGAGATATTTCTATTGAAGGAGACGGAGAAACAGAAATATACGCAGTTCCAGACGGAGACATAGACGCAATCGATGATGCTGGCACAAATCCCGCAAGAGCAGAACCTATTCCGTAACCTCTTGATGTTTGATCATCGACCATTACATATCGTGAATGTTCTTGGCTTCGTAAAACTTCGAGAATTTCTTCCAATAATTCCCTGTCTGGCCTTTTAACCGGATTTGATGATGGATTGGTGGTAATAATTTTTTTTAAACTTTCATCAAGGTCAGGCCAAAATTTATCAAAAATTTTGTTTAATACCTCTATTGGTAATGCTTTTCCGCCTGATTTGCCTAAAGCATTATTTATGGCTATCACCAGTTTTCTAATCTCTTCTTTTTCACATTTAGTGTGGAGAAATTGTGAAAGGGGTGGTTGCACATCAGTTGGCGTTAAGTCGAGCAGAAATGTGCAAACATATGCATCCTTAGTCTTCGCAATAGCGCCAGCCTCAAATAGAATCCATGGTTCATTAAGATTATCTTTATTTAAGCAAACGATCCCTACTTTTATTTTTTCGAGATTTTCACCAATTTCTTGAATCCATCGCCTGCCCTTTTCAATGTCCGACGACGACACCCATGGCTCTACGGCTTGGATTACCTGTGGTAGCCATGAAGCAAGTGCTTCAGCAGTCAATTTACTTTTTTCTTTCGCATGGCTGATGAATACTTTCATACGATGCCTCCTTATAAGGCAGCTGATAAATATTTTTTAAGAATTGAAACTTCAGCCATATTCCTTAACCGCTTCAAGAAAACAAAGCGAGAAAAGGGAGAGGATTTAAAGCCATATCATTATCTTTTCTTTTTTGCTGGAGTTGGGTTAACTTGAGATGCATCAATCGTTAGCGGATTTGGTTGGTCATGCCTCTGAATCCCAATCCGTTTTACCGGAACTATTGCAGCGGGTAAAATATTGAGATCTTCAGGAGAAGTACCTATATTGGCAGCTCCAAGTCCAAACTCAACATAAATGGCCCATAACCCTTCATGTATATCTTGCTTTTTTATCAATAATTCAGTGATTTCCTTATGGCTAAATGCGTAATTGATTACTTCTGACATTTGATGATTACCTCCCTGCATTAGTTGCTTGTGGTATTAGTGTAATTGTTGATTGCACGCTCTCATAACTGATCAGATCGATATCTTTATAGGTTAACCCGGGCAGAAAATTCTGAAAAGGAGATTGTAAATCATCCTGTAACTGCTTTATGTCTCTGATATAATAAAATGGCAGAGGATTAATTGTCACAAAGTTCTGCTGCAATGTACTCTTGACTGAAACAGTATTTGCTATGTTACACGTCAATAAATTCTTAAAATTATCAGATAAATAGGCATGGTACTCTTCGGCTCCTATTCGTGATGCAATGGCAGTGATCAAAAATTGATTAAGGCTAGTTGCGTCACGTGCAGCCATCTGTGCTGCTCTTTTGTGCAAACTTCGCGGCATTCTTAGGGCGATTTTGCCGCTATAATTTTGGTTTAGTGTCGGTGAAGGAATATTTAATCCCTGAGCCAATGATGCTTCGATCCATACTTTAGCTGCCTTTTCCAAATTATCAAATGCTTCATTTGCGGTTTGCCCTTGAGCAAAGCAGCCTGGAAATTCTAAAATTTCAGCCGAAATTGTTCCATCCTCTTCTGGGATTAACACCCTAGAATATGGATCCCTCAGAATCTCATCCGGCCTTTTTTTCATGATCAATTATGCCTCAACTTTCTTCAATTTCAAAAATGTCCTGATCAAGTTGATCCAAAATATTCAAAGCAGTCCCCTTAGCCAATGTGCCAGGATGATTGGGAATGCTTATTGGACGGCTAGCGGGTAAGAGAGTGCTAACATAAGTTGGTTCCTTGCCACGGTCAAAAATTGTTCTTTCTAATGATCTTGCCAATCTCACTAATTCTGCAGATCGGATATTGTTCGGCTTTGAGCGAAGTGCAGCAAGCCGCTTTTTAATCTTCTGCAGTTTTTTCGCGTTCATAATATCACCGGCAATACCACTTTTCAATAAAAATATTTATGCATCAGTATGACCTTGATATAATATCCTTTTCTCTGTCCGCACTATACAGAGAATTATATTTGGAGTCAAAGAACTTTTTTAATTTTGAAAACATTGGCTTCATAATTGATGATCTGGGAAGGAATATGTTCTTGCCGTGTGCTTGCTATTATATAATATATTGAAAATAAATAATAAATGGCGGAAGTGCATGGGGATCGAACTCATCCGGTTGACGAAACATAGATTTTCGATTGAAATTATGCATTTTAGTCTGGTTTGACTTTTTGTGGATAACAGGAAGGAGCGGAGGCCTCCGATCATCCAAAAAATTCCCTCCCTTCAAATCGAAGCAGAGGAAACGGTCAAAGAATTCCATAACGGGCAAATACTTCTGCCAGCTTATCACCACGTTTGAGATCCCGTAGCGTGTCATGTTCACCCGAAACTTTATTGAAGGCAATCTCCAGTACATCCTTTTCGGCACTTTTTGGAATAACCACCAAACCATCTGCATCCCCCATGATCAGGTCCCCTGGCTCGACCTGAACACCTGCACATCGAATGGGGATATCTATCGACATGACTCGACCTCGACCTTTGCTATCTAACGGTGCAATTCCGCCATGGAAAACCGGAAATTTCATGGAACGGATGGCGCGTACATCTCTCGTACAACCATCCATCACGGCCCCGGCAGACCCGCGAGCTTGTGCGGCTGTTGAAAGCAGTTCGCCCCAAGGTCCAATCCTTGAAGAGTTTGAACATGCAAAAACTGGTACCTCGAAAGGCTTCAAGCTATCGACCAATTGAATCTCCAGCTCGTACGGATTTGTTCCGACCTCGTGGTGCCAAACTTCCATAAAACTAGCTGTCCTGGCTCGCCCCACCAAAACAAGATCGTCATCCAATGGACGTATTCGAGATGACATCGCCTGGTGTCTTTGCCCCACAGAGTCCAACGCATCGGAAACAACTGAAGTGAACAATTTTGATCGAATTTTAGCAAAAAGAATCTGGTCGCGCTCACGGGATGAACTCATTGCAACACCTCTTATTGTTAAGTTGTTGAGTGCCACAACATCGTGAACACTCCCCTTCGATTCAATTTCTCCACCTACCTTGGCTTCCGCCGCCTGCTGGGCAACCTTGATGGCCATAACAGCATCATCATAGCATCCCAATCATTAACGTTTGCAATATTGCATATCTGATAGATTTCATTAACCGAAGATTTCAGGAAGTACACCTTGGGCACTTTGTATCACTGATTATTTATCTTTAATTTTAGCATGTTTTCTCTGTTTCTAATGCAATCAATGGATTAAAATTATCTGTATGGTGGCTTCCCGACAGTGGCAAGGTAAATCGTGAATTCTTCCTCACTGTCGATCCGGAGCAGCCGATCGATCCCTTCCTGGTCATAAGCGGCAATTGCGCAGGTACCGGCACCAATTGCCTGACAGGACAGATAGAGATTCTGGCAGACGTGACCGGCATCCAGCGCGATCACCTTGTGCGCGGCAAGGCCATAACGCCATTCCATCCGGTACGGGACGGCCGTCCAGATGAATGTGACGGCTGCTTCTGCGGGATAGGGCTGACCGAGAACGGCCCGGACGATTTTCCGACCCAGATCTTCCTCGGAAAATTCGTACAGAAGCTGATGTTCCAATGGGAGGTAGCGGTAGATCCCCACATTGAGCCCTTGGACGTTCAGAACGCAGAGATAGGTTTCCAAGGCATGGCGACAGCCGGCCGAGGGAACCGTCCGCAGTGCATGACCTGAATCCAGTTTTTTTCGGACTCCCTGGGTGGACCACAAGAGAAAGGACAATTCCGCCAGCGACAGTGGATCAGAGATATATGAGCGTCGGCTCTCCCGCAAACCGATTGCGGAGGGAAGATCCATTTTGCCGATATCTCCGAATGGGGGGAGATTGATTCGTTTGGCATCCGGGCGGAACGGTTTCTCGATCGGCGGAGGCGCGATCCCTCGGCTTTGGTCCGTTTGGGAAAAATCAACCGCCTTACGGATACTGTCCTTCAGAAATTCCCGGTATTGCCGGAGGATATCCTTTTCCATTAAAGCAAGATCCTGCTGCGCTCCGGATCATACGGGGCCTTTGCCAGACGTGTAGCCGGAAAGGACTCCCCGAAGACTTCGACGGCATAACCGTCGGCAATCTGCGAGTCCTCGACGGACAGATAACCCATGGCGATCGTCTTTCCCACGGTGTGCCCGAAGCCGCCGCTGGAGACCACGCCGACCACCTTGCCCCGGCAGGTGATGGTCTCTCCCCCGTGGAGAAGCATCGGGCGGTCGGCATCCAGGGTGAAAAGGCAGAGCTTCCAGGCCGGCCCATTCTGTCTAATCTTCAACAGGGCATCCCGTCCCACGAAGGGACCCTTGTCGAGACTCACGGCAAAACCGATCCCCGCATCGTAGGGGTTGTAATCCGGCGATACCTCGGCGCCCCAGTAGCAGTAGCCCTTCTCCAGCCGGAGCGAATCGATCGCACGGTATCCGGCGTTCCGGATCCCGAGATCCTGCCCGGCCGCCCAGAGGCTCTCGTAGAGATTGGCGGCGTATTCCGGCGGCATGTAGAGTTCATAGCCCAATTCGCCGATATACGTCACTCGGAGGGCCAGCACCGGGGCGTAACCGATTACGACCTCCCGGCATTGACCGAAGGGAAAGGCGTCGTTGCCGAAGTCGTCCTCAGAGAGACGCTGCAGGAGTTCCCGTGAGGACGGACCGCAGACATTGATCATCGCCAAAGAGGAAGTGACGTCGCGCAGCAAGACGGAGCCATCCTTCGGAAGGTGCCTTTTGAGCCACATGAAATCGTGCACCCCGAAGGCAGTCCCCGTGATGATGAAGAATTTCTCTTCTTCCACCCGGGAGATGGTAATGTCCGCTTCGATTCCCCCCCGTTCGTTGCAAAGCTGTGTATAGACCGTCGATCCCACGGGCCGGTCCAGATTGACCGCCGCGACATGATTCAGGAAGGCGAGCGCCCCGGCTCCCGTCACCTCGAACTTGCTGAACGAGGACTGGTCGATCAGCACGACCGCCTCGCGCGCCGCCCGATGCTCCGCGGCCACGTGTTCGAACCAGTTGGGAATCCCGAAGGTGAGGGAATCCTCGGGGGGCGCCCCGTCCGGTGCGAACCAGTTCGACCGTTCCCAACCGTATTTGGCCCCGTACACCGCCCCCTTCTCCTTGAGCAGCCAGTAGAGGGGCGAACGCTTCACCCCCCGGGCCGAATCGTGCTCCTCATGGGGCCAGGAGATCGTGTAGTGCTTGCCGTAGATCTCTTTCGTCCGTTCAACGTTGTATCTGAGACTCCGGTGGTACTGGCCGAAGCGGCGGATGTCGAGCGGCCAGATGTTAAGGCTCGGTTCCCCCTCCACAATCCATTCGGCCACCATCCTCCCGGCGCCGCCGCCGGCGGCGATCCCGAAGGCGTTGAATCCGACGGCGACAAAGCAGTTCGAAAGTTCGGGGGCCGGCCCCAGCATACAGTTTCCGTCCGGGGTGAAGGCCTCCGGTCCGTTAACGAGCCGCGCAATCCCGGCTGTTCCCAGACAGGGCGTCCGGTTCACGGCCGCCTGCGAGATGGACTCGAAATGGTCGAAGTCGGGTTCCAGAAGCTCCTGGGTGAATCCATCGGGAACCCCCCGGATCGACCAGGGGATGCCGTCCCGTTCGTAACCGCCCATGACGAGCCCACCCACCTCCTCCTTGTAGTACAGGAGACTGTCCTTGTCCCGGAGCGTCGGCAGGTTCGGCTGAACCCCCTCAATCGCCTCGGTCACCAAATACTGGTGCTGGAATGGAACCAGGGGGATGTTCACGCCCATCATGCGGCCGATCTGACGGCCCCACATGCCCGCCGCGTTGACGACCGTTTCGCAACGGATTTTTCCCCTGTCCGTCATGACTGCTTCGACGCGATTGTTGCGGATCTCGAATCCCGTGACCAGGGTCTTTTGTTCGACCGTGGCGCCGCGGTTCATGGCCCCCTTGGCCATGGCCATGGTCAGGCCGCTTGGGTCGGCCTGGCCGTCGGAAGGCATGAAGGCCGCGCCGATGATCCCTTCCATGTTGAGGATGGGGCAGAGCTTCAGCGCCTCATCGGGGGTGATCATGTGCAGGTCGAGCCCAAAGCTGCGGGCGGTGGTGGCACCCTTCTTCAGTTCGAGGATCCGGTCCTTCGTGCTCGCCAGGTGGAGGCAGCCGCTCTGTTTCCAGCCTGTCGTGAGTCCCGTTTCCGCCTCCAGGGTCTTGTAGAGGCTGACGCTGTACTGGAGCATCCGGGTCACGTTACGGTGGGAGCGGAGTTGTCCCACAAGGCCCGCCGCATGCCAGGTGGAACCGCTGGTCAATTCGCCCTTTTCCAGGAGGATCACATCCCTCCATCCCATCTGGGTCAGGTGGTAGGCGATGCTGCAACCCACGATGCCTCCGCCGATGATGACAACCTGTGCACTGTCGTGCATTATTTACTCCTTTCGCTTCTCAAGGGATTCCTGGGATTCTAATGTTTGAAATTTTCGGAAATCATCTTCCCTCCGCGCGCTGGACATTTTTGATTCGAATTATCTGCATTGCGAGCTTCCGGGATGATGCTTTCCAAATTTCGCAAAGGTCTTTTATGCCGTCCCATCCGGGCCGAGCGCCCTCGTCAGGGCCGGAACGATTTCGAACAGATCGCCGAGAAGGCCGTAATCGCATTTCTGGAATATGGGTGCATCCTTGTCCCTGTTGATGCCGATGACCACCTTCGAGGTCTTCATCCCCGCAAAGTGCTGCACCGATCCGGAGATGCCGCAAGCGATGTACAGTTTTGGGCTGACGGTTTTCCCGGTCTGGCCAACCTGCAGGGCGTGTGGCGCGTATCCTGCGTCCACGGCCGCCCGGGATGCCCCCACCGCCGCCCCGAGAAGGGACGCGCAGTCGCGCAGGATCCGGAAATTCTCCGCCGATCCCACTCCGCGGCCGCCGGAAATGATGATTTCCGCCTCGGATACGTCGGGTCCCCCGGCATCGCCCCGGCGGATCTGCCGGACCGTGATTCTCTTGCGGAAGGTCACCGGGGCTTCGTAGGGGATGATCTCTCCGGGTCTTGGCTCGATCCTTTCGGCAAAAACATTGGGGCGGATCCCCAGGATCCAGGGTCCGGTCTTCAATTGCAGCGTTGCAATCGTCCTGCCTGAAAAATGGGACTTACGGACGATTCCCCGGGCGAGATCCACCTCCAGGCAATCCAGGACCAGCGGCGCCCTTTTGAGCGATGCGACCCGGGCCAAAAGATCCCTTCCGGCCTGGCCGGACGACCCGAGGAGGGCATCGAGCCCGAAATGATCGACAGCCGCTGCGACCGCTGCGGCCTTTTCTTCCGGAAAAGAGGACAGCTCCGCCGCCGCTCCGATCGCCACGATCCGGTCCGCGCCGTGCCGCCGCAACACTTCCCGGCAGGGCTCCACGTCTGGGGCCATTTCAAGAGCGAACAGCTCCGCTTCCGGGACCTGTCGAATCACCGCCATGACGCCCAGGGTTGTTTTCCGGACTTCTCCGCCCTTTGACTCGATGAGAACGCCGATCTTCGCCATGTTTTGTTTCCGAATTTACAGGGTCTTGTTTTCCCGGAGGATGCGCACCAGATCCCGTGCCATCTCATCGGGAGAACCAACCAGCATTTTTCCCCGGCCCCGATCGGGAACCGTCTTGAGTTCGAGGAGTTCCACTACCGATGCAGCCGGTTCCGGACCGAGATCGGCCTGTGGAATCACACGGATCTCTTTTTTCTTCGCTTTCATCATATCCGGCAGTGTAGCGCAACGGGGGTGGTTGAGTCCCCTGGTGGCGCCGACAATGCAGGGCAGGGACATCTCAATCACCTCGCGGAGGTCCCCCTCGATCTCGCGCTCCACGGTGACAAGGCCCTCGGCCATGGAGAAGGAGGCCACGTTAACGGCCACGGGCAAGTCGAAGAGAACGCCAAGTCGGTAGGGAATCTGCATCCCTTCCGCATCGACGGACTGTCGGCCGGTCAGGATCAGGTCCGGCGAACCATCCCGGGAGATGGCCTCATGGAGGAGGCGCGCCGTTTCCAACGCTTCCATAAAATAGGTATCCGTTTTGACGTGGATCGCCCGATCGGCGCCCATGGCCAGGGCCGTCCGTAGCGTCGAGACGGCTGCCTCCCTGCCGGCGGTGACGGCAACAACCTCTGCATCTGCGCCGCTTTCCCTGATTTTCAGGGCCTGTTCCAGGGCATATTCGTCGTAGGGGTTGACGATGAACTTGACCGATTCGTCAAATGACGCTCCCGCCAGGGGCCGGATGTTGGCCGCCGTGTCGGGCACATGTTTCAGGCAAACATAGATTTTCATAGCTTCAACCGCTCATGATCGGATCATCCCCGATGAGGCGGAAATTCATTCCCCGGGATCCTTTAATAATGAAGGGTCCCGGGGTGTTTCCCTACGGGTAGGGTCATCCCTCCCCGGTCTTATTTCTTCCCGAAGTAATTCCGGACGAAACGGACGAATCGCTCGTTTTCCTCGTCCACACCGGGCGTCACCCGGAAATAGCCGTCCTTGCCGTGGATCTGGGGGATGCTCTTGAGGAAGATATGCTCCGTCTCCAGCGCCGCCGCCAAAATCTGGGCAGTTGTCTTTCCGGTCATCGTAGCGTCGACGAGCATATAGTTGCCGTGCGCCGGGAAGGGCTTCAGGCCGACCTGGAGCAGTTCCTTGGTGAAGGCGTCCATCCAGCGGTTGTTGTGCTTGACCTTTACCGCGACCTCTCCCGGATTGTCCAGAATAGCTTCCGCCGCCGCCATGGACATCAGGCTTACGTTCCAGGGCAGGAACATGGTGTTGAAGGCCTTGACCATCTCTTCCGTTCCCACCATATATCCGAAGCGAATGCCGGCGAATCCGTAGGCCTTCGAGAAGGTGTGGGATAGGAAGACCTGGGGATACTTCTTGAGCAGGAAGTCCTTGGACGGAATCTCGGGATGGTAGTCCAGATAGGCCTCATCGACGCACAGGGGGATCCCCGTCTCGCAGAAGCGGATCAGGTCCTTGTCGTCGATGAAGATACCCGTCGGGTTGTTGGGGTTGATGATGAGGATCACCTTGGTCTTCGGGGTGATCGCCTTGAGCATGGCGTCCACGTCATACTGGAGATCCTCCTTGCGCAGGGGAATGGAAACCACCTTCCCACCCGCCAGTTCCGCCCGGGGCGGGAAGAGTCCGAACGTCGGATTGGAAACGATGAATTCATCGCCCGGCTGGAGAAAGATGCGCATCATGCAGTCGATAATCTCCGAAGAGCCGTTGCACAGTGCGATATTGTCCGGCCCGAGGTTGTGGAGCTTCCCCAGTTTGGTCCGCAGCCGCAGCATGCTGTCGGGATAGCGATTCCCTTTTTTGAGGATATCGGCCACCGCCTGGATTACCTTATCCGACGGAGGAATCGGGTTTTCATTGAGCATCAGGCGGCCGTAATCGGGATTTGCCCAGGCCTTGTCGAGTATGGCCGTGTTGTATTCCCGCGCCGTGAACAACCAGGGGACAAACCATTCTTTCAGGGGCTTCATATCTTGATCTCCTTTCATGGATGTTATTATTTTTCTTCGATACATTTGCCGGCAAAGTCCACCATATCGTCAGTGGCCTTGCTGAACTGTTGCGCCGTCTTGACCAGCGGCGGAAGGCTCTTGTACTCGTCGCGGGTGTAGCCGTCCTCGGCGTAGGCCCGCTCAAAATAGGGAACCCGGAGCAACTTCTCCAGCGTCTCCTTCGGGATCTCCCGGTCGATCCGGCCTTTTTCAAATACGATGTTTTCCTGTCCCGGGAAATGGATTACCTCGTCGATGAAAGTCGGGGGACAGGTGACCACGACGTTGGCGCCCGCCTTCTCCTCCAAATGCCAGAGCTTCAGGATGCCGTCCACCTTCGGCCCCACCCTCAGGGAACAGGAGAGCAGTTTGCTTGGATATTTCCGCTCCTTGATGAGTCGGTAGGCCTTCTTGAAAATCGCCAGCTCCGCCCAGCGGACCTCCCCCTCGGAAAGTTCGATACCCTTTTCCTTGGCGAAGTCGCGCAGACCGCCCAGGTCTCCGTAGCGGGCCTCCATGTGCGTGATCACGGACCGCCAGCGGGAAAGGTCCACCTTGTTTGCCTTGGCCTTCTCCAGCCCCCTCTGAACGGACTTGGCACAGTCCATCAATTGCGGCAGAACGAAGGTCAGGGTGTTGTTCGTGGCAATTCCCCGGGAGGTCAGAATTTCGATCACCTCATACCCCTCCTTGGTGCCGGGCACCTTGATCATCACATTGGGGTTGATGGAAGCCAGATCATCCGCTTGCCGGAGCATGGCATCCTTGTCGTAGCACTTGCGGGGATCCACCTGTCCGGAGAGGAATCCCTCCTTGTAACCGCTTTTCTCAAAGAGCGGCAGAAACATCCCGGAGCCGCGCCGGATAATCTCCTTGTAGAGCAGCCAGAATAGGGACTCTTTGTCAATCCCGGGATTTTTCTGGATCATCCCCTTCACCACGTTCTTCCAGTAGGGCTCGTCATCCTTGATTGCCTGGAGAGAAAGGGAGGGGTTGGTCGTGACGCCGCGAAAAAGCCAGCCCCGGGGATTTTTCCCGTCGTACATCCGCGTGAATTGACGCTTGAGCGTCTCTTGCTCACCCTCCTCTTTGGTCTTGGCGAGCAGCTTGCGGCACCAGTTTTCGAAGATGACCGGTGAAGAATCCCACCAGATCTCCATGCCGGGGCTTACCTGGACCAGTTTCTCCAGTAGATTGATCTCATTCATTTTTCCCCCTTTTGAACCGGAAATGTTATTTGATTGTTTAGATGTATATACAACATACCTTTGATAAAGGCAACATTAATCCTGATGAACTTTGTTTTCTTCAATATGGTAACGTCCCACCTCCACCTCGAAGACGTATTTGTCCCCGCGGTAGTAGGAATGCAACAACTCCACCGGGATGTTGTTTTCGTCATAGGTCATGCTTTCCATGAAAAAGGCCGCCGAATTTTCCGGGACATTTAGATACGACGCGATTCTGCCCTTTAAGTTCACGGCCCGGATCGTCTGATCGGACCGGGCCAGGGTTACGTTGAAGCGCTCGTTGATGAGCTGGTACATCGAACCGGTCAGATCCATCTCCAGGATCTCCCTGAATGTTGCACTGGGCAGGTAGCTCTCCTCATAAATGAAAGGCACGTCGTTGCCCGTGCGAAGTCGACGGATGGCAACCACTTTGCCGTTGGGGCCCAGGATCAGTTTTTTGGCCACCTGCTCCTTCGCCTCTTCCATTCCCTTTTTAATGATCCTGGTTTTCTCCTTGATCCCGAGCTCATGCAGATCGGCGCTGAAGCTGGAAATGCTCTTCAGCTTGTGCGTGATCGCCAAAGGGGTTTTTGAACAGACAAAGTTCCCCCGTCCCTTTTCCCGACGGAGCACCCCCGCCGCAGTCAGTTCCGAAATGGCCTGTCTGAGGGTATTGCGGTTCACCTGACAGATTTTTGCCAGTTCCACCTCCGACGGCAGACTTGCACCCTTTTCGTATCTTCCCGACTGGATCAAATCCTTGATCCATGCGCTGATCTGAAGGTATTTCGGAATGGGATTGTCCGGGTCGATGACATTCATGTTCGCATGCCTCCTGTCATTTTGTGGCACTCATCCCCGTGAGCCCTGAACTGCCCGTGGTGATCCGCATGACGATCAGGAACAGGGCGACAATCAGCACGACCACGGTGCACATGGCATTGGCGCTCGCCGTGCGACCGTCCACATCGAGAAAGATGATCTCGATTGCGGCCAGCTTGATCTGTGCGGAAACCAGGAACAGCACGGCGCTGATCGTGGTCATCGACCGCATGAAGTAGAAGGTGGTCGTGGAGAGAAAGGCCACCTTGGAGAGCGGAAACACGATCCGGGTAAAGGTGGTCACCGGTCCTGCGCCCAGACTGACCGCCGCCTCCTCGACGGACTTGTCGATCTGCTTGAGATTCGCCGTTCCGGAAAGGACGCCCAGGGTAAAGTTGGCAATCACGACGTTGATGATGATGATCCAGATTGTCCCGTATATCAGGAAGTAGGGTTTGTTGAAAGCCAGCACGTATCCCAGGCCCAGCACCACCCCGGGGATGGCCGCCGGCAGAACCGACAGGGCGTAGAGGAGCTGCTCGCCGCGGGGCTTCTTTTTTTCGATAATGTATGCGGCGATCAGTGTGATGGAGGCCCCGACCACGGCCACCACCAGGGACACCATGAGGCTGGTCCAGATGGGGGCGTATTTGATGGCAATCATATCGCGCAACGGTCCGGGATCCAGGACGCTGTTCCAGAAGGGAGTCCAGAGGGGTACGCTTGCCCCGAGCGAAGGAAAGTCGAAATGCTTGAGGGTGAGCGAAAAATCGTAAGGCCAGGTGTTGACGAAGGAGCCCAGGAATACCGTGATGAATACCAGCAGGATAGAGGCGCTGATGAATCCCGAGTAGGCGGTGAAAGCCCATTTCTTGAGCGGACGGGAAGGCTGGATGAAGGGACGGGCCTGGCCGCTGATCATCGCATAGCTCTTCCGGGTCAGGTAATAGTTGATCGCAAAGGCCGTGATGGAGGGAACCAGGAGGATCACGCTGATGGTCGCCCCCAGATCGAAGCGCTGCATTCCGAAGACCTTGTTGACGATCTCCGTCGCCAGAACCGAATAGTCCCCCCCGATCACGACCGGGATGCCGAAATCGGTGATGGTCAGGTTGAATGTGAGCGCCGCGGCGCTGGCGATCCCGTATTTCGACGAGGGGAGGGTTACCTTGAAGAAGGTTTTCAGGGCGGAGGCCCCAAGGCTCTGTGCAGCCTCGTCGAGGCGCGTGTCCACCGCGGAGAGCGTGGTATACAGAATGAAAAGGGCGTTTGGGAAACAGTACAAGACCTCGCCCACGATGATGCCCGTGGCGCCGTAGATATTCCAACTCGTATCCAGAAGGTAGCGGGTGATGACGCCGTTGCGCCCGAAGAGCAAAATGAGCGCCAGGGCCTGGATAATGGTCGGTGCAATGAGGGGAAGGGTAGAAACCGTATAGAAGAACCCCTTGCCGGGCATGGTGGTCCGGGTGAGACCATAGGCAAACAGGAAGGCCAGCACCGTGGTGATGACCATGGTCACCGTGGATACGAATATGCTGTTGTAGAAAGAGCGGAATATCTTCGGCTCGGAGAAATAATCGAGATAGTTTTGCAGGCTGAACGCCCCGTCCTTGATGAAACTCAACCGGCAGATGTCCACCACCGGATAGAGCAGGAAAACGGCCAGGATGATCAACAGAATCGACATGATCACTACTGTGAAGAGGTTGTCCGCGGTGAACCAGGAGGAGAATCGTTTTCCGGAAGTCTCGACAGGATTCATTTTTTACCCTCCCCTCCTGGAAACACCAGATAGGATTCGGGCGAACAGTAGACGTACACCTGATCTCCTTGCTTCAGGGCGCGCTGTTCGAAATCCTTCTCAATGATGTCGGAGATGATCTCCTCTCCATCGAGATGGATCAGAAGTCGTACGGCCGCGCCCTGAAAGACCACCACGTCGATCCGTCCGGGGACCAGATTCATCGGTTCCGGAACCTGCGGAACCGCGTCGCCTTTGAACACCTCCACATTTTCCGGGCGGATGGCGAGGGAGACGGCCTCGTCCGTCCCGTTGCCGTTGCGCGTTACCTTGATCTTTCTTCTGCCGATGTCAACGACAGCGGCTGTTCGGCGTCCTTCGAAGAAGTTTGAGGTTCCTACAAAGTCCGCTACGAAGTTACAGCTCGGATTCTTATAGATGTCGATCGGTCGACCCACCTGTCGGAACTGTCCCTTTTCCATGACCACCACGCGGTCTGCGATGGAGAGGGCTTCTTCCTGATCGTGGGTCACATGGATCATGGTCTTTTTCAACTCCTGCTGCAACCGCTTGATTTCGGCCCGCAGGCGGAGCCTGATTTTCGCATCGAGGGCGCTTAGAGGCTCATCGAGTAGAAGGACCTGGGGATCCGGTGCGAGAGCCCTCACAAGGGCAACCCGCTGTTGCTGACCGCCGCTCAACTGGGACGGATAGAGTTTTCGCCAGTCGGACAGACCGATCAGGTCGAGCATCGTGTCCACCCGTTCGGCAATGGCCTTCTTCGGCATCTTTCTCATCTTTAAGCCGAAAGCGATGTTCTCCTCCACGGTCATGTTCGGAAAAAGGGCGTAGGACTGAAAGACGATTCCAAATTCACGCTTCTTGGGGATGAGATCGTTGATCACGCGGTCGTTGAAGATAACACTCCCCTCCGTGACGGTCTCGAATCCCGTGATCATCCGGAGAATTGTGGTTTTTCCGCAACCGCTGGGCCCCAGAAAACAGATGAACTCCCCTTCCCTGATCTCCAGATTGACATGATCCACGGCGGTAAGATTCCCGTAGCGTTTTGTGAGATTTTCGAGTTTGAGGTCTCTGCCCATTATCTATCCTCGCTTAGATGTTGAGATATCTATACAGAATGAGATTAAAAAAAACGGCACGGACTCTGGTCATCCCGTCTTTGGAGACGGGATGACCAGTATGATGAGCTTACTTCGAGAAGAGGGCTTCCCACTTCTTCTTGATGGCCTCGCTGTTCTTGGCCTGCCAGGCGAAATCCATGGGATAAAGTTTGATCTCGGACAGTTTGGGCAGATCCGGGCGGGAGGGGATCCCGGGAAGGGTCACACCGTGCTTGAATTTGGCATACTCTTTCATGGCGTTATCCGTAATGGCCCAATCCAGGAATCTCTTTGCGGCATTCGGATTTTTTGCCCCTTTCAGCAGGGCGTTGGCCTCCACTTCATATCCTGCGCCCTCGATCGGGAAGACGAACTTGACCGGAAAGCCCTGTTTGATCAGTTCGGCGACAACGAATTCAAAGGAGGCCCCCACGGCAAACTCTCCGGAGGCGGTCATCTTGGCCGGACGGGATCCGCTCTTGATATACTGGCCGATGTTCTTGTCCAGTTTCTTCAGGAATTCCCAACCGTCTTCCTTCCCCTCTTTCGCGCCGTACATCTGGAGGATGCTTGCGACCTGGAGGAAACCCGTACCGGACGCAACCGGATTCGGCATGGTCACGAGGCCCTTGAATCTCGGGTCGAGAAGATCATTCCACCCTTTGGGCATCGGCAGTCCTTTTTCCTGCATGACTTTGGTATTCACGCAGAAGGCAGCGATGTACATATCGATTCCGACATATAAATATTGGGGGTGCACAAAACGCTTTTCCAGTCTTTCCACGCCTTTGGGTTTGTAGGGTACCAGCAGGCCCCGGGGAATGAATTCTTCCATGTTGGTCACGGCCCAACCCCAGACCAGATCCGCCTGGGGGTTGTCCTTTTCAGCCAGCATGCGGGCGCCCAGTTCACCCGTGGAAAGACGGATGATGTTGATTTCCAGGTCCGGCATATCCCTTCGGGCTGCCTCAAGGTATTTAACCGTTTCGTCCGTCTCCAGAGACGTATAAACGGTTACCTTGTCCGCAGCGCTTGCGGTTACTGCCAGACAAAGGGCCATGATCATAACGACACACAACAAACCTGTACGTTTCATACGCCAACCTCCTTTTTACCGTTTTTAAAAGTCGATTTTGTTAGATACGATCCCGGACGATAGAATTACCCTAAAAAACAACAGCCAATCTATTTCATCCCTGGTTCTTCGTTGGAAAGGAATTATCTGAATCCATTCATTACGGCCGTCCTGATATCAGATTTGTGATCGTCGGTCAACAAAGATATGCATAATGACGTATCCTGTTCAATATTATGGCGCTATCTCCCGAAACGGCTGCCCAAGCCAAGGAGAAGGGTCGCAATCTTCGAAAACCAAAAAAGTACGCCGGAGGCGTTTTTTTCAGACGGCGCAGGGGACGGCGCGACCCGGCAGCCTTTCCATGCGGAATCTTCTGGAAACCAGATCCTTTGAGCGGAGGATTTGGCGTATTCCGTCCAGAGAAATGATCGTGTAATCGGTTTTTTGGATGGCCCGGACGAGACGAGCAAAGGGTTCTGCGCCGATGCCTCCTTCCATTTCGGCATGAACCGGAAGAACATGGATCCCGCCTGCCGACAACTCATCGAGGATTCTTTGTTCTCCCTCCTCGAACCCCGTTTCTTCAAAGCAGGGAAGATCTGACGGGATCTCGATGAGATCCGTTCCCTCATGGATGAATGGTTCTCTCGCCCTCGTACAACTCAGATATTCGAGACGAAGGTCGCGCACCAGGGAGACCACACGGTCGTCGATCAGCCAGGCCGGGGCTGCGAAAGAGGTCGGCCTTTTCCCGGTCAGACTTTCAAACCCTTCGATGCCGCGTCTGAACCAGTCCCGGATCCATGTCTCCGGTTTCGCATGCAGCTCATCCTGCCAGCGTCGATGGTCCCATGCATGGAACTGCACCTCGTGTCCCTCCGTCATGATGCGCCGGACAAGATCGGGAAAAGAAAGAGCGATCCGCGGAGAAGGGAGAAGCGTCCCGTACAGGGCGGTCCGGAAACCATAGAGGCTGGTCGCGCGCGTCCGGATCATTTTCTTCAGAAATCGAGGGTTTTTCAGAATCTGCAGCAAGGCCCTCCCCGAAGCGTCCGGCCCGATGCTCAGAAAAAAGGTGGCCTGCACCTTCTGCTGTGCCAGCAGAGAGAGAAGCCGGGGCACCCCTCGCCTCATCCCCTGATAGGTATCCACATCGATTTTCAAGCCCAGGATCTTGGTCATGCCTCCTCCTGTACGGAGCAACCTCTTGCTGCCTGCCGCCTAAGGATCTTCCATCTATCCGTGTAAGGAAGGCTCATTCTCTTCGAGAAAGGAGTAAAGGGTCATTCGCAATGAATCCTCCAGCCCGATGACCGGCGACCACCCGAGAAGGGTTTTCGCCTTTTCGATGCTCGGTTTCCGGGTGTAGATGTCCTGATACCCCTTTCCATAATAGGTCCGGGCGGGGACTTCGATGATTTCCGAATAGGTGTCATCCCGGCGGTGGTCCGGATGTTCCATGAAAAGCTTTTTCAGAAGGCTTGCCAGTTCGCGGACGGAGCATTCGTTTTCCGGATTTCCGATGTTGATGATCTGGTTTTTGCAGCCGTCGTTCCGGTTTTCCAGGATACGAAGCAATGCCGCAATCCCGTCATCCACATAGGTAAAGCAGCGCTTCTGGCCGCCGCCATCCACCAGACTGATCGGCCGCTTCATCAGAAGCTCGGCGATGAACTGCGTCACTACCCGGGAACTCCCCTCCTTTGCTGCGTACAGGGAGTCCAGACGGGGGCCGATCCAGTTAAAGGGCCGGAACAAGGTGAATTCCAGATGCCCCCGTGTGCCGTAGGCATAGATCACCCGGTCAAGAAGCTGCTTGCAGCAGGAGTAGATCCAGCGTTCCTTCTGGATCGGTCCGACGACCAGATAGCTTTCATCTTCCGTGAATTCCTGATCGGTGCACGCCCCGTACACTTCGGATGTGGATGGAAAGACGACCCGCTTGTGATACTTGACGCACTGCTTGATGATTTTGAGATTCATTTCAAAATCGAGGTTGTAGACGCCGATCGGGTCTTCCACATAGAGCTTGGGGGTGGCGATTGCCACGAGGGGAAGCACAACGTCGCACTTCTTGACGTGATATTCAATCCACTCCCGGTTGATTGCGATGTCCCCTTCGATAAACTGAAAGCGGGGGTTCTGAAGATTCCGGCCCAGTCGATCATCGGAAAGGTCCATCCCGAAAACAGTCCAGTTCGTCTCGTTAAGGATTCTCTGCGTCAGATGGTGGCCGATAAATCCGTTTACACCCAGAATCAAAACCTTCATCATAAAAGCATTCCTTCCCTATCCATAAAATAACGGGTGATTCCGTCACCGTTCATTCTCTCGCCCCCGGCCTGCACATTCAGAAGCCGGATTTTTCCCTCTCCCGTCCAAACCAGGACCCGGTCCTCTGCGATCTCGACGCTTCCGGGAGGCTTGATCATCTCCCCTTCCCTTGCCGCTACCGGCGTTCCCCACCAGATCATGAGCCGTGAACCATCGGTCAACCCGCAGAATGCTCCGGGATATGGATCCGTGACCGCGCGGATCAGGTTGTAGATTCTTGCGGCAGGCCAGTCCCAATCAATACGGCCGTCCTCCGGACGACGGCCGCCGAAATAACTGCCCCGGGAGATGTCCTGGGGGATACGGGGCGCCAACCCGATCTCCATCAGCGGCAGAAGCTCGTCGAGAAGAATTTCCGACGCGTCGCACAGCTTGCCGTAAAGGGTCAATGCGGTATCGTCCGCCGTGATGGGCACGACCTTTTGGCCGACAATATCCCCNNAGGACCCAGTTGACGGGACATCGTCCGCGATAGGCGGGCAGGAGCGATCCGTGCAGGTTATACGCCCCTTTTGGCGGTATTCGGAGGAGCTCCTCCCGGATCATATGGCGGTAATAGAAAGAGAAAATCATCTCCGGATGAAGAGCTGCGATTCTCTCTTCCCATTTCCGTCCCCCGATATCTGCGGGACACTCCACGGGGATGCACCGCTCCCTTCCCCATTCTTTCACTGAACCGAACCAGCAGTTTTCCGTAGGATCATCCTCATGGGAAAAAATGCAGGCAATCTGAAATCCGGAGCGTTCGAGGGCGTTGAGACCCGCAATGCCCATATTATGATAGGCAAATGCCGCGACTTTCATACAGACCCTCCGGCCGATTGAGCATCGCCGCCATAGACATGTTCGATCACGTATTCGGGTCGTTTGCGGACCTCCCGGTAGATGCGGCCGATGTACTCTCCGATCAAGCCCAGCGCAAAAAACTGGAGCCCCACAAAGGCAAACAGGATGGCAAATAGCGTGAAAACCCCCTGCGCCGCCCATATGGCGCCGTAAAGGATGCGGGCGATGACGAGAAGCAAGCCGAAACAGACACCAAGGGTCGCCAGCAGAATCCCCCCGTACATGATGAGTTTGATGGGGAGTTCGGAAAAGGAGGCCACCAGATCGAATTGGAGGTTGATCAGTTTCCGCAATGGATAGTTTGATTTACCGCCGTGTCGTTCCTCGTGGGCGACCTCGATCTCCGTCACCCGCTTTCCAAAGTGTGTCGCCAGCGCCGGGATGAAGGTGGCATGCTCGTGACAGGCGATCATCCTTTCCACAACCGTACGGCTGTAAGCGCGAAGCATGCATCCCCAGTCGGTCATTCGGACGCCGGTGATCTTCCTCGCCACCATGTTGACGATTCGGGAAGGGACGATCCGGAGGAGGGAATCCTTTCTTCCGCGGCGGATTGTCCCGACCACGTCAAAGCTGCCCTCTTCCATCGCTTGGATCAGACGGGGAATCTCTTCCGGTGGATTCTGGAGATCCGCGTCGAGCGTAACAACGATCCCGCCGCGGACAATGGAAAACCCGGCCAGGATGGCCGCGTGCTGTCCGTAATTCCGCGTCAGTTCCACCACCCGGATCTCGGAATTCACGGTGAATCCCTTCAGAATTTCCAGGGAGCGATCCCGGCTGCCGTCATCGACCAGAATAAGTTCCCAGGGTCTCCCGAGCGCGGACATGACCGGTCGGATCCGGTTCATCAGCAGAGGAAGGTTTCCCTCTTCATTATAGACCGGAATTACGAGGGAAATCATCGCTTGAACATTCCCCGTACCCATTTTTTCGATCAAGATCCGCCTCCCTCGGCACCATCCAGAATCTCCCTCACCGCCGCACATACATAGGCGACATCCCCATCCGTCATATCCGGAAAGAGGGGAAGCGAGAGAATTTTTTGCGCGGCACGTTCCGTCTCCGGCAGCTTCGTGATTCCGTAACGTTCCTTGACGTATTTCAGGAGATGACAGGCCGGAAAATGGAGACCGTAGCCGATATTGTGATCCGAAAGCCGCTCCATGAATCGTTCCCTCTCCATCGCCAGAATCTTCACCACAAAGAGGTGATGGGAATGGTCATGTGGATAGGCAGGATTGCCCGGAAGTTCCAGACCGGCGATCCCTTCCAGTCCTTTCCTGTAGAGCGCAACGAGTTCCGCCCGGCGGCGGTTGAATCCGGCAAGGCGGGAAAGCTGGGCGATCCCCAAGGCCGCCTGAATGTCCGTCAAATTGAATTTCCAACCCGGCGTTTCGATGTCGTAATTCGGATTGCCGCCCTTCCCGTAGCGTTTCCAGGCATCCCGTTCAATCCCGTGAAAACGCAGAAGTCGAAGCCTCTTTTCCAGGATCTCGTCGTTGTGGGAGATGAGCCCCCCTTCGCCGGTCGTAATGTTCTTCAACGGATGAAAGGAAAATATGGCGATCCTGCCAAGGCCGCCGGCATGAATCCCCCGATAGCGCGTCCCTACGGCGTGGGCCGCATCCTCGATTACAATGAGGCGATGACGATCGGCAATCTCCATAATCCGGTCCATGTCTGCCGGCGCACCGGCGAAATGGACAGGAATGATCGCCCTCGTCCGGGGGGTGATCCGGGATTCGATGTCGTCGGCATTGATATTGAGGGTGTCGTAATGAATATCGGCGAAGACGGGTCGCGCACCGCAAAGCGCAATCATATTGACCGTAGAAACAAACGTCATTGACGGGGTGATCACCTCGTCCCCCGGACCGATGCTGAGAGCCGCGAGTGCAATCTGCATCGCTGCCGTTGCAGAGGAGAGGGAAACGGCATAACGCGCCCCTGTAAGCTCCAGGAACCGCTCCTCAAATATTTTGCAGAGGGGGCCGGTCGTAATCCATTGCGACCTCAGGCAGGCGGTTACGCCCGCGATCTCCGTCTCCCCGATGGAAGGCCGATTCAGCGGCAGAAAATCTTCGCGAATCTTCATGATGAACCTTTCTTGGCGGATCGTGTTAATTGCACCAACGAGAATGACTCATTATGCCACAAGACCCGAAGCGCCGGTACCTCTTTTTTCAGTTTCTCAAACTTTTCTCCGTTCTCCGTAGCGCAGTAGATTCCGTCCGTCTTCCCAACCAGGCGGAAGAACGAATCTGTTGTCAGAAAATAGCGTTCCCGCTCCGCAACCGGAAGCTGTTCGCTGCCGTACCTCACCTCCCCGATGTCGTCGACGATCGGGGTCCTTTTCCCGGTGTAGAAATCGACCCCATAGAGCGACATTCCATACTGATAAAGCGTCGCATCGGCGGGAAGGTGCTTCTGAATTGCCTGCGAGAGTGGATAGGCCGACTTGTACGGGGCAAGATACTGCGCGACCGGAAATGTGAGCGACAGGAGAAACAGGGCGAACAACAGATAGATCGATGCGAACCACCCTCGGCCGGTATTCCTTCGGAGCCGGTACGGGAGCAAGATGATCAAGAGCTGTACGAGAAAGGGGGCTACGATCCAGGGCCACCAATCCGTCCAGGCCACCCGGTGTTCCGGTAGAAAAACGGGGCCGAAAAGAACAGCCATGAAAAGAAGGCACGGCAGGATCCCCATCAACCGGTAGAACTTTGGAACGGTCGCTTCCTCACGAACGGCCCTGATTCGTTCCTCATAAAGGCGGAAAAGATGGCCAAAGCCGAGTGCAAGGGGAAGAAAAACGGGCGCGATGTAAGGGATCAGTTTCGAGGAAGAGATCGAAAAAAAGAGAAAAATAAGGACGAACCAGGTGAGGAGAAATCTTTTTTCAATGCTCCCGAATAATTTTTCTTCCTTCCCGAGTCCCCGAAGCGCTTCCGGCAGGAAGGCGCACCAGGGAAGGGTTCCGGCCAGGAGGATGGGGATATAGAAATAAAAGGGCTGATAGCGGTCATGCATCCGAGTGGCATAGCGAAGCAGATGCTCCTGGATAAAGAAGAAACGGAAAAAATCCGGGTTTTCCCGCTGGACGAGGATCAGCCATGGAAGCGAAACGGCCGAAAAGATCAGCACTCCGACGGGGGAGAAAAGACCGAAAACTTCCCGCCAGCGGCCGGAGACCGATAACCAGATGACCAGGACGCCGAACGGAAACGCCACGCCGATCAGCCCCTTGGCCAGAAACGCCAATGCGCTGAAAAAATAGAGAAGATAAAGCCACACCCTTTTTTTTTCCGTTGCGGCAAAATAACGGAATCCGGACCAGATCGCCAGACAGACCATCAAGGCAAGGGGCATATCGAGAATGTTGATCCGTCCGATGGCCAGATGATACAGAAAGGTGGTCAATACGGCCGCCGCATAGAGCCCCGTCCGCGCATCATGGAAAAAAACCCCCATGCGATAGACCAGAAGAATGCATCCCCAGGCAGACAGCGCCGCGAAAAGACGGGAAGAGAATTCATTCTCGCCGAAAATCCGGAAAAAGAAAGACGTTACCCAGTAGGCAAGCGGCGGCTTTTCGAAATAAACCGAGGCTTTCAGCCGCGGAGTGACGTAGTCGCCGGTGGCGTTCATGGCGCTGGGGATAGCGCTGTATCGCCCCTCATCCGGCTCCATGAGAGGGATCAATGGAAGTGGTACAAGATACAGGAGCAGGGGGATCAGAAAAAGAACGACAATCTTGATTGAGCTGCTCCGCAACATGATGACCCTCGGATCTACAAAGCCGACATTTTTTGCGGCTGTTTATTCCACAGATCGGCCGGTATTGTCAACCGATTCATTTTGCACCGATTCATGAGATGCAGGCGCCGGAGACGAAGGATGAGAAGCCGTCTTCACCGGAAGCGCAACCCACGAGCCCCGCCTTGTATGCGGGGATGAGGGGCGCAATAATAAACAGACATCTTCCTTGCCGGGAAGCCTAGCCCTGCGGGAAGGGAGCTTCACAAGCATCATTCTTGACATATGGGCCAAGATGTGCGATTCCACGCGCGTCAGGTTCCCGTCCTTCTCAAACCACCCCATACCAAGGAGGTCTCTGCAATGCCCGGAATCGAATGGAAAAAAGTGGAAACGGTCGGCGTCATCACGATGAACAACGGTGAAAACAGGCATAACCCCGATTTCATCCGCGCCATTCTGGCGGCTTTCGATGAAATCGAACGGGATGCCGAGATTTCTTCGGTGATCATCGCCTCCAGCGATCCAAAGAACTGGTCGCAGGGGATCGATCTCGAATGGATCACAGGGGCCATGGCGAAGAATGATCTGCAGGCCATACGGGATTTCATGTACGGCCTGAATCGGATCTTCAAGCGCATCCTCCTCTATCCGATGCCGGTCATCGCTGCAATCAACGGGCACACCTTCGGTGATGGGAGCATCATGGCCTGCGCTTGCGATTTCCGTTTCATGAAGGCCGATCGTGGTTTTTTCTGTTTTCCGGAAATTGATATCAACATTCCCTTTCTGCCCGGAATGCTGGCAATCGTCCGCAAGGCGATACCCCATTACAAGCTCGAAGAACTCGTCTTCAGCGGAAAAAGAACCGGCGCCGCAGAGTTGGAAGCCCATCACGCCATCGTAAAGGCTTGCGAAAACGAAGAAGCGCTGATGCGTGAGTCTATCGCTTTTGCCAAGACCTTTACGAAGAAACGGCCCATCTTCGGCGAAATGAAAAGGCGAATGCACGGTTCCATCATCGAAATCATGGAGAAGGATGATCCCGTGTATATCGAACCTCTGCAATTGCTGATGTAGGAATGGGTGGAATCAGGTATGGAAGCATGCACCGTTTGATCAATCGATACATCCTGCGGGAAATCGCCGTTCCGTTCTGCATGATTCTCTTTGTGCTCACCTTTGTGCTGCTCATGGGGAAGATCCTGCAGGTCATGGACCTGATGATCAACAAGGGGATCGGCTTTGTGGAGATCGCCCTGTTGATGTTGTTTCTGATTCCCTCTTTTCTCGTGTTTACGATTCCCGTCTCGCTTCTGATCGCGATCCTGATCGGTCTGGGAAGACTTTCCGGCGACAATGAATGGATCGTCTTGAAGATGTCCGGCCTCAGCCTCTATCAGTTGTCGATTCCGGTGGCCATTGCCGCACTGACCGCCTTTTTGATGACCCTGGCAACGACCCTTTTCCTGGTTCCTTACGGAAACCTCGCCTCCAAGGTCCTCCTGTTTGATATGGCTCGTCAGAAGGCCAGCGTCAGCATCCGGGAAAAGATATTTATCGATGATTTCCAGGGAATTCTCCTCTACGCGGACAAGATCCCGGTCAGCGGCGATTTTCTGGAAGGGGTCCTCGTCGCGGACAGCCGGATCAGCCGTGAACCGAGCACCATCATCGCCCGCCGGGCTTATCTCGTTTCGAATCCCGATACGATGGTCATCACACTGCGACTTGAGGACGGCAGCACCCACTCGGTCGATTCCGGCCTGAACAATTACCGCAAGATGGATTTCCGTTTTTACGATGTCCGGCTGGACCTTGCCGCAAGCCTTGCCGGAGAGAAGCCCGGAATCAAATCCAGCACGGAGATGACTCTGTCGCAACTGAACGCCGTACTGAAAAAGCGGGATGCCAAACCGGAGGTCCTGCGTGAACTGGAAATCGAACTCAACAAGAAACTGACCATCCCCTTCTCCTGTCTTGTCTTCGCCCTTATCGGGATGCCGCTGGCCATTCGGGCCCACCGCTCGGTCCGTTCCCGGGGTTTCACCATCGGCCTTTTTTTGGTTCTCGTCTACTATCTGTTTCGCCTCAGCGGCGAGGCCCTTGTCGAAACGGGAAGACTTCCCGCGATCATCGGAACTTGGACGCCCAATGTCATTTTCGCCGTCGCCGGACTTCTCGTTTTTGCTTTTTCCGCCAAGGAGGGGTTCCGTCTCCGGCGCATTCGAGACACCTTCCACGACCGTACGCCTCCCCGAACCCCAGCGGAGAACACCTCCAAGAAAGATACTTGCTGATCATGAAGATTCTGGATCGCTATCTGGTTACGGAATTCCTGAGGAATCTTATTTTGATTACGATATCCTTCCTTTTCCTTTTCCTGATCATCGACTTCTTTGAAAAGATCCGGATGTTTCTCAGCAATCAGGCAACCTTCGCACAGATGGGCTCCTACTTTTTTTTTCGGACACCGATGATCATCTCGCAGATTCTGCCGGCCGCCGTCTTGCTCGCTTCGCTGCTGACTTTCGGATACCTCTCCCGGCACAGTGAAATCACCGCAATGAAGGCAAACGGAATCAGTCTTTACAGGATTTCACTCCCCATTCTGTTCATTGCGAGCCTCGTCTGCCTTCTGATCTTCCTTCTCAGCGAATGGGTTACCCCCCATACCAACGACAGATCCGAGTATATCCGCCTGATCGAGGTACAGAAACAGAAGTCGATGGGAACTTTCAAACAGGATCAGATCTGGTACCGCGGGCAAAAGGGGATTTACAATTTCCGATTTTTTGATGCGCAGACCAATACACTCAAGGGAATCACAATCCATTACCTCGATCGGCAGATGAACCTGATCATGCGCATGGATGCTGAAGTGGGAGAATGGAAGGAGAACCACTGGCTCTTTCACAATGTTCTGATCACCCGCTTCAAGGAGGGTGAGTTTCCCATTCTTTCAAAGGTGCAGCAGCAGGTCGTCGATCTTCCGGAAAAACCATCCGATTTCAAGGTTGTCCAGAAGGATGTCGAGGCAATGGGTTATTTCGAACTGGAGCGGTATATTCGCAAACTTCAATCGGAAGGTTATGATGCAACACGGTATATCGTCGATCTCCACGGCAAGATCGCATTCTCCATGGTGAGCATCATTCTGGCCGTGATCGGTTTCTCATTTTCCCTCCGCTCCGAACGGAGCGGAGGAATCGCTCAGGGCATCGGGATCGGGCTGATCATTGGATTTTCCTACTGGCTTGTATACGCATTTGGGATGTCCCTTGGACGGTCCGGAACCCTCTCGCCGTTCATCGCCGCCTGGTTCGCAAACATTCTCTTCGGCGCCGCTTCTGTATGGCTCATGTTGCGCGTGAAAACCTGACACCGGACGGCCATGGCGGATGGGTCGCCACCGGGAGCCCCCGACCATCGATCTCCTCTCCCCTCTTTTTTTAATAGCGGTAATAGTCCGGTTTGAAAGGTCCGCCTATGGTTATCCCGAGATAGTCCGCCTGTTTTTTCGTCAATTTTGAAAGCTTCACCCCGAGCCGTTTCAAGTGAAGGCGAGCCACCTCCTCATCGAGTTTCTTGGGCAGCGTGTAAACCCCGGGCTTCAGTTTGCCGGGGGCCAGTTCCAACTGCGCCAGGCACTGGTTGGTAAAGCTGGTGCTCATCACAAAACTGGGATGGCCGGTTGCACAGCCGAGATTGACCAAACGCCCTTCGGCCAGAACGATGATGTTTCTGCCCGATTTTAGCGTCCATTTGTCGACCTGCGGCTTGACCGGCATGCGTTTGCAGCCGGGTGTATTTTCCAGGTAATGGATGTCGATCTCGCTGTCAAAATGGCCGATGTTGCAGACGATCGCCTCATTCTTCATCTTTTCCATCTGCCGTCCGGTGATGACGTCGCAGCAGCCGGTCGCCGTGATGAAGATATCCCCTTTGGCAACGATATCGTCGAGGACGGCCACCTCGTACCCCTCCATGGCCGCTTGCAATGCGCAGATCGGATCGATCTCCACAATCATCACACGGGCCCCGAATCCCCGCATCGATTGGGCGCATCCCTTGCCGACATCGCCGTAACCGCAGATGACCACCGTCTTGCCGGCCATCATGACGTCCGTGGCCCGCTTGATTCCGTCCGCCAACGATTCCCGGCAGCCATAGAGATTGTCGAATTTCGATTTGGTCACTGAATCGTTCACATTCATGGCCGGAAAGAGGAGCTCTCCCTTCTCGGCCATCTGGTAGAGACGGTGCACGCCCGTCGTGGTTTCCTCGGAAACCCCGCGGATCCGTGACGCCATCTGCTGCCAATGCTGCGGCGCCGCCCTCAGTTTGTGGGCGAGGCGTTCCCGGATGATCTTGAACTCCTTGTTATCGCATGGCTGTTTCAGCAGGGAGGGATCCTTCTCCATCCGCACCCCTTCATGGACCAGCAAGGTCGCATCCCCGCCGTCATCAACGATCAGATCCGGTCCCGTACCGTTCGGCCAGGTCAGCGCCTGCTCGGTACACCACCAGTACTCCTCCAGGGACTCCCCCTTCCAGGCAAAGACGGCGGCGGACCCCGCCGCGGCGATCGCGGCCGCGGCATGGTCCTGCGTGGAGAAGATGTTGCAGGATGCCCAGCGGAGATCGGCCCCCAGTTCCTTCAGGGTCTCGATCAGCATGGCGGTTTGAATCGTCATGTGCAGGCTGCCCGTGATTTTCAGCCCGGCCAGGGGTTTTTTAGGACCGTACTTTTTACGAACTGCCATCAGACCCGGCATCTCATTTTCGGAAAGCCGCATCTCCTCCCTTCCCCAGGCCGCCAGAGCGGGATCGGCAATCTTGCAGGGCAAGTTTCGATCTATTTTCAAGAACTTCATAATTTATTCTCCTTTTCGATTATATTACCGTTTCCGTATCGCCATCCTGCAGCGGAAGCAAGCCTTGCCTGTCCGGAGAAGATGTTGCATTCCCGGTAAAGGGATGATCCGTCGGCGTTACGATGCCGGCGGAGATGATCAACGTAAACGCCTCTTCCACGGTCATGCAGAGTTCGATCACTTCATCTTGGGGGACGATGATGAAAAATCCCGTCGTCGGCGTCAGCGCCAGCGGCATGAAGACGCCGATGCAGGGGCCTTTTTGACCGATTCTTTTCTGTATTTCGCCGTTGGGGGTTCCGGTGATGAAACCGATGCTGTAAATCCCCCGGCGGGGATATTCGACCATGACCACCTTCTTGAAGCTCCGCGCCTTATCCATGAACAGACTGTCGGCGATCCGCTTGATCGCCTGATATATGCTCCGGACGAAGGGTATTTTCCCGACCAGATGCTCGCCGAACCGGACCAGTCGGTTTCCGAAGTAGCTCGTCGTCACGAGACCGCAGATGAAAATGAGAATGACCGTAACAATGGCGCCCAATCCCGGGACATGAACCTGAAACAAATTATCCGGATGATATTGTGAAGGAATGACCTGCAGGAGGTTATCCATGATCCCGATGATAAAAGAGAGGATATAGAGCGTGAGTCCGACCGGAATGACAACGGCCAGACCGGTGAGAAAGATCCGCTTCAGTTTCTTTTTCAAAATTCCCGTCCTTTTTTACGATTGAATATCGTGCGAATCCATACCAGAATCGAAAAATGGTTTCAATGGTTTATTAGAGGTGGTTTCTATTCGGGCTGATGTTGCTTGATCCGGTTCTTCTCATCAACGAGGATGCACTTCGGGGTCCAGTTTGCCGCGTCGGCGTCATCGACCATAACATAACTCGCGATGATGACCAGATCCCCCCGGGAGACCTTCCTGGCCGCGGCGCCGTTGAGACAGATGGTTCCCGAATCACCAGGGCCCGGGATGACGTAAGTTTCAAATCTCTCCCCGTTGGACACATCATAAATGGCAACTTTCTCATAAGGCAAAAAATCCGCCGCGGCCATGAGCTTTTCGTCAATCGAAATGCTGCCCTCATAATGGAGATCGGCATCCGTCACTGTGGCCCGATGGAGCTTTGACTTGAGCATAAACCTCTGCATCGCCTTCCTCCTCAAATCGCGAAATATTCGCTAACCGATTTCCAGGGACTCCCCAAAGACGCGGTTGTCGATCAATCGCGTTTTCCCGACCCTGACTGCCAGGGCCAGTACACATTCGCCGTCGATCCGCGCCGCGTCGGCCATGGTCGCGGTTTTGCAGATCTTGGCGTAATCGATCTCCGTAAGGGAATAAGCGGCGATCAATTCCCTCACTTTTTCCAGAATCAGTGCGGCGTCCCGTTCCCCTTTGCTGTAGAGTTCTCCGGCCAGAACCAGTGCACGGCTCAGGCTCAAGGCGGATCTTCTCTCCTCCGGGTTCAGATAGACATTTCGCGAACTCATCGCCAGGCCATCGGATTCACGCGTCGTATCCATACCAACGACTTCAATGTCCATATTCAGATCGCGGACCATCCGTTTGATCGTGACGTACTGTTGAAAATCCTTCTTTCCAAATATCGTGATATGAGGTTTTACGATATGAAAGAGTTTCGTGCATACCGTCGTCACCCCCCGGAAAAAATGCGGGCGGGAAATGCCGCAGAGGTTGCTCGTGACCCCCTCTACTTCGACAAATGTCTGATAATCTTCCGGATACATCTCCCGATTGTCCGGATGAAAGATTACATCCACGCCTACCTCTTCCGCAAGCATTCGGTCCCTTTCAAAGTCGCGGGGATAGGCTTCCAGGTCCTCCGTCGGGGCAAACTGGGTGGGGTTGACATAAATGCTGATGATGAGGCAATCCCCCCGGTTGCGGCCGATCCGCATCAGATTCAGATGTCCCCCATGAAAGTATCCCATCGTCGGGACAAAGGCGATCCGCCTCCCCCGGCATCGTTCCGCCTCCGAAAAATCCTGCATCTCCTTAGTGGATCGAATGATCTTCATGTCCCATCTCACACAAAAAAAGCCTCCGCGTCCAAGACGAGAGGCTTCCTTCCGTATTGATTTGCTCCAAGGTCCTTCCGTCCCGGTCCGTTGCCGGATCCAAGCGTCGGCGGACCCCTATCAGATGCCCTTTTTTTTGTCAAGAAATTTATCGGCGCCGATCTCGACCCATCTTTTCGTCAACAAGGTGAATTCTTCGACCGACAGAGTCTCCGCCCTTCGGGTCCGTTCGATTCCGCTCTTGGCGAACAGCCTATCGACGATTTCGTCCGAAAGACCGATCCGGCGGAAATTGTTCCAGAGGGTTTTTCGCCTCTGGGCAAAGGCCGTCCGGACAATTTTTGCAAACGGCGCTTCATCAGGAAGAGAGAAATCGTTTCTGACCGTAAACCGCAGAACGGACGAAACCACGTCCGGCGCAGGATAAAAACAGGTCGGCGGGACCGTCATTTCAGATGAGATCATTGTATACTTTGCAGCGATGACCGAAGGAATGCCGTAATCCTTTGTCCCCGGCCGAGCCGTAAGCCGGTCTGCAAGTTCCTTCTGAAACATCAGGATCATCGACGAGATCGACCGTCGAAAATCGAGCAGATGAAAAAGGATCGGTGAAGAAATGTGGTAGGGAATATTGCCGACGACCTTGATTTTTTTTTCAGGATGCGGGGAGGAAAAATCGTACTTCAAGACATCCGTCTGCACGACCTCCACCCGATCCTGTCCGGCAAACCGCTCCCGCAGAATGGCCGCCAGCCGGGGATCGACCTCGATGGCAATTACCCTTTCGGCCCTTTTTGCCAGTTCCTCCGTCATGAAGCCGAGGCCGGCGCCGATTTCGACGATGGTCTCATCTCCTGCGGGTTCCGCAATCTCGACGATTTTTCCAATGATATTTATGTCTTGCAGGAATGACTGTCCCAGTCTCTTCCGGGGATGGATATCATACTGGGCAAGCATTTTTCGGACCGATATCATGACGACCTCCGTGTGCGGATCGCCGTAATCAGGCGGCGCGCAACGAAATAGGCCGGAATGGCAAAAAATGGGGCCATCAGGATGCCGCCTGTCAGCAGCGGCAGCAGGATATCCCACCCCAGGGCTGTGATGCTGCCCAGGGTGTAGTCGGTGAGTTCGAAGCGGCAGCGCTCCATCCCCAGCAGGAGTCGACCAATTTCGTACTGGGATAGGTAGAACAGGGGGATGGTTAGAGGATTGGAAATGATCCACGAACCGAGGTAGCCGGCCGTGATGTTCTGCCGGAAAAGGAGACCGACCAGAACAATGATCCCCGTATGGAACGGAATCGTCGGCGTCACCCCAACAAAGACGCCGATCGCCAGTCCGGCGGCGATCTTTGCAGGTTCTCCCTTCAGGCTGATGAATCTCTCGTAAAAGGTCCGGAATCGTTTTTTCAGGATCATGGGTGATGACCTTGTAAGAAATCGCAAAATTCTTGCATTGGGGACGGCTTCGTAAAAAACCGCAGGCAAGGCGCGCAAACCCTGTGGAGTGAGGTGTCGGGAGATGTTCCGGAAACTCAAAGGGATCGGAACGTGTCTCCGGAACACACCGCAACGATGAAGGTTGAAGCGCAACGCAGCATCCGGACTTTTACGAGGCCGTCATGGGTGAACCGTAAGGGGCCAGCGTGAGACGGCGTTCAGATCCAGCCCGTCTTTTTGACCTGCCCGGAGAAGATGCGTTCCGACCACGGCGATCATTGCCGCGTTGTCGGTGCAGAAAACGGGAGGGGGGATGAAAACATCTATTCCCGTGGACGCAGCATCCCTCCGGAAACGTTCCCGCAAACGGCTGTTCGCGGCAACCCCGCCGCAGACGACGACACGGGTCGCCGAAACCCTCCTTGCGGCGCGCAGGGTCTTCTCCACCAAAACGTCGCAGATCGCCTCCTGGTACGAAGCCGTCAGATCGGGCAATTCATCGGGTGTAAACGGCCCCTCCCGTGTTTTGAGCCGGGTCAGAAGGGAGGTTTTCAGGCCGCTGAAACTGAAATCCAGGCTATCCCGCATCGCCCGGGGGAATGCGAATGCATCACGGTTTCCCTGTTTTGCGAGACGGTCGATCACCACCCCTCCCGGATAGCCGATTTCCAGGAGTTTTGCCGCCTTGTCGAAGGCCTCCCCCGCCGCATCATCCCTCGTCTGGCCGAGCACGGTAAACCGCTGGAAACCTTCCACCCGGTAAATGGTCGTATGGCCGCCGGAAACCACAAGGGCAACGAAAGGAAATGTCGGGGGATGTTCCATCAGGAATGAGGCCGCGACATGGCCCTCCAGGTGATTGACTCCGACCAAAGGCAGATGTCGAGCAAAGGCCAGCGCCTTTGCCGCAGACAACCCGACAAGGAGGGATCCAACCAACCCTGGGCCTCTCGTCACCGCAATGCCGTCGATATCGGCAAGGTTCATCCCCGCATCTTCCAGGGCCTGGAGAATCACCGGGACAATCGCTTCGATATGTTTGCGGGAAGCGATCTCCGGGACGACGCCGCCGTACCGCTCATGCACCTTGACCTGTGACGCAATCACATTCGAGAGCAGGACGTTCCCGTCCCGGACCACCGCCGCCGCTGTCTCGTCGCAGGAAGATTCTATCCCCAAGACCATCATCCAACCGATCCCCCGTACATTTTCTTTTACAAATACGACGAAAATATATATAGATTCACTACTTTTTTGCAAATAAACTTTTCAGAAAAGAGACAACCATGGAAATCCATACCGATTTTCTCGTTTTGGGTACCGGCATTGCGGGCTTAAGTTTCGCCATCAAGGCAGCGGAACTGGGTACCGTCGCGATGGTCACCAAGAAAGACAAGACCGACTCGAATACGAACCTGGCGCAGGGCGGAATTGCCGTCGTCCAGGATCGGACGGACCGCTTCGAGTATCATATCAATGATACGCTGACCTGCGGCGCCGGGCTCTCGAATGAAGAGATCGTCCGTTTTGTGGTGACGGAAGGTCCGGAGAGGCTTCGAGAACTGGTGAAATGGGGTGTTGAATTTACCCGTTCCGTTGCGGATCATGACTGTTTCGACCTCGGTCGCGAGGGCGGCCACTCCATGCGAAGGGTCGTCCACGCCAAGGACCTGACCGGCCGGGAGATCGAGCGTGCCTTGCACGTGATGGCCGGGAAAAAAGACAACATCCGAATCTTCGAAAACCACATCGCGATCGATCTGATCATGAAGTCCTCCGCCCTCGGCCGGAAGATCGAGCCCGACCGCTGTCTGGGCGCCTACGTTCTGAATATCGCCGGCGGCGAGGTCCTGACTTTCCGGGCGAAATACGTTATGCTCTCCACCGGCGGCGCCGGCAAGGTCTATCTAATTACCACAAATCCCGACATCGCCACAGCCGACGGCATCGCCATGGCTTACCGGGCGGGCGCGAAGATCGCCAACATGGAGTTCATCCAGTTTCACCCGACCTGTCTGTACCACCCCGACGCCAAATCCTTTCTAATCAGCGAAGCGGTTCGCGGCGAAGGCGGGATACTCAAGCTGAAAAGCGGCAACACGTTTATGGAGAAATACCATCCCATGAAAAGCCTTGCGCCGCGAGACGTTGTCGCGAAGGCGATTGATACCGAGTTGAAGAAATCCGGAGAGGATTGCGTCCTTCTCGACATCACCCATCGTGATCGGGACTTCTTCCTTTCGCGTTTCCCGAACATTTATGAAAAGTGCCTGGAATTCGGCATCGACATGGCGAAGGACCCCGTCCCGGTCGTACCGGCGGAACATTACCTCTGCGGCGGGGTCATGGTCAACGAACAGGGAGAAACGAGCATTCCGGGCCTCTTCGCCTGCGGAGAGGTTTCCTGCACCGGATTGCACGGCGCAAACCGACTGGCCAGCAACTCGCTCCTGGAGGCGATTGTCTTTGCGCATCGATCATTTCTGCGTATTGCGGAGATCGGGGACACGATGCGGCATCATCTCCTCGATGAAGCGCTCTCCATCCCGCCCTGGGACCCGCGGGGGGCCACCGAAAGTGATGAATCGGTCGTCGTCTCACACAATTGGGACGAGATCCGCCGCTGCATGTGGAACTACGTCGGCATTGTCCGTTCCGACAAACGGCTGGAAAGGGCGCAACGCCGGATCGATCTCATCAACCGGGAGATCGATGAGTATTACCGGAATTTCCTCGTCACGCGGGATCTTCTGGAGCTGAGGAATATCGCCGTGGCCGCCAAACTGATCGTGGCCTGCGCCCGGATGCGGAAGGAGAGCCGGGGATTGCACTACAATCTTGACTACCCCGAGAAGAATGATCGTGTTTGGCTAAAGGATACCGTCGTTTCCCGGGAGGATCTTTGGCGGAAGGCCTGAAACACTGTTTCAGGGGGTTTCCCCGAAGACACGGCTGAAGATAAAATCGACCTGCTTGAGAAAGTTCCCGACCTGGAATGCATCGGCAAGATCCTCCGGCTTGAGACGGGCGATCACCTCGTCGTCCTGCAGCAGCAGATCCCTGAATTCAAGCCCTTCCTGCCAGGACTTCATGGCGTTTCGCTGAACGATGGCATAGGCCCCTTCGCGGGAGATCCCCTTTTCGATCAGTTTCAGCAGGACCGTCTGTGAAAAGATCACCCCCTTCGTCATCCCAAGATTGGCAAGCATCCTCTCCGGATATACGACAAGCTGATCGATCAGGCCGGTAAAGCGGCTGAGCATGAAATCGAGGAGGATCGTTGCATCCGGCCCGATGACCCGCTCGACGGAGGAGTGGCTGATGTCCCGTTCGTGCCAGAGCGCGACATCCTCGAGGGCGGCCACCGCGTAGGAGCGCATGAGGCGGGAGAGGCCGGAGAGGTTCTCGGAAAGGACGGGATTCCGTTTGTGGGGCATTGCGGAGGAGCCCTTCTGTCCCGGTGAGAAATACTCCTCCGCCTCGCGGACTTCGGTGCGCTGAAGAAGTCGAATTTCCTGGGAAAATTTATCGATCGACGATGCGATGATGGCCAGCGTCGTAAAATATTCGGCATGGCGGTCCCGTTGAACAATCTGGGAAGAGACCGGCGCAGGCTTCAGCCCCAGCTTCCCGCAGACGTATTCTTCGATCGCCGGATCGATGAAGGAAAAGGTCCCCACTGCGCCGGAGAGTTTGCCCGTGCTGATCGTCTCCTTCGCTCGCACCATTCTTTCCCGGTTCCGTTCCATTTCACCATACCAGAGGGCCATCTTGAGGCCGAACGTGATCGGTTCCGCATGGATCCCGTGCGATCGTCCGATCATGAGCGTGTTCTTGTGGGCGAATGCCTTTATCTTGATTGCAGCCAGCAGCAGATCCAGATCTTCGATCAGGATCCCGGCCGCCTCCCGGAGCAGAAGCCCCAGGGAGGTATCCAGGATATCGGAGGAGGTCAGTCCCCGGTGAATGAAGCGGCCGTCCTCCCCCACCTTCTCCGTCACGGAGGTGAGAAAGGCGATCACATCGTGTTTGGTCGTCTTCTCGATCTCATCGATCCGGTCCACATCGAAACCGGCCCTTTCCCGGATGTTCCTCATCGAGGTTTCGGGAATCTCGCCCCGCGCCGCCATGGCCTCACAGGCCAGAATCTCGATATCCAACCACTTTTGGTACCGGTTCTCCGGACTCCAGATCGCCTCCATCTTCGCTCGCGAATATCGTCTGATCACTGCTCTCCTCCTGTTTCGACTGAAGTCAACCGGTTCAACCGGAATCTTATTACTCCGGAGTGGTGTGCAATTTATTATGGGTTTGGATTGGAGTCAAGAAATATGCGCGTGGAATCCGGTCACATGATTTTCAGATCCTGCGGATGAACCGGTCCCAGGCAGCATGCACATAAATGCGAGGATCAAAATGGATTGACAAATTCACACGCCGTCCTTATGAATGTTCATGTCAAGGATTTTGTCAGGAGGGGAATATGGATGTGGGCGACTATCGCAATCTTGAGCACGGGGTGGATGAAATATTTATCAATCGCTGGTCGCCGAGGTCGATGTCCGGCGGATTGCTTGATCAGGAAACCTTGATGGGGCTCTTCGAGGCGGCACGCTGGGCTCCATCCTCGAGCAACAACCAGCCCTGGCGTTTTCTCTACGCAAGGCGGGAAACGGATCGTTGGCCCCTCTTTTTCGACCTGCTTGCGGAGGGCAACCGGATCTGGGCGATCCGTGCATCCGTCCTGGTCGTGATCATCTCCAAGACGACCTTCGATTTCAACGACAAGCCCTCCCGCACCCACTCCTTCGACGCGGGTGCGGCCTGGGAAAATCTCGCGCTGCAGGGTGCCCGGAAGGGTCTCGTGGTCCATGCCATGCAGGGATTCGATTACGAAAGGGCAAAAAAAACCCTTCTGATTCCCGATGAATACCAGGTCGAGGCAATGGTTGCGATCGGGAGACCGGGCAACAAGGAAGACCTTCCGGAAAACCTCCGTGAGCGGGAGTTTCCTTCCGGACGGAAAGGTCTTATGGATTTGATTGGGGAGGGGCTTTTCCCCTGGCCGGTTGATGATGGGAGGTTATGAGATGTTCGACGATGTGGATTCCGGATGGGAAAAGAGGATCGTTACCCCCGACATATTTCTCTCGCGGATCGAACCCGGGATGAGCATCTTCCTCGGAACGGGTGTCGCCGAACCCCGCACCCTGGTCAAATGGCTTACAACCTCGGAGATGAGCAACTTGACCGATCTGGAACTTGTCCAGATCGTAAGCCTGGGCGACGCCATCGCCTTCCGGAACACCGCCCATGATCACAAATACCGGCTGAAGACCTTCTTTGCGGGCTGGCTGGCGAGCGATGCGATCACCTCCGGTTATGTGGACATGATCCCGTGCCGCTTTTCAAGAATTCCGCGTCTGGTGGAATCCGGGGCAATCCGCGTGGATGTCGCCTTCGTCCAGATCACCCCCCCGGACAGGGCCGGCTATGCAAGTCTCGGCGTATCGGTCGATGTTGCAAAGTACGCTATGGAGCGCGCCTCCATTGTCGTCGGCGAGATCAACAGCAGCGTCCCGCGGACGATGGGCAACACCTTCGTCCATGTCGATGATTTTCACTACCTCGTGCGGGCGACGGAACCTCCGATCTACTTTCCCCGTTGGCCGGTGGATGACGTGGTCGACAAGGTAGCCGCCAATGTTGCCTCCATGGTGGACGATGGCAGTTGCATCTCATTTTACTCCGGCGCCCTGTTCGAGGCGCTCGGTCGCCACCTTGCCCACAAGCGCAACCTGGGTGTCCACACCTACTTCTTTACCGATCCCCTCATGGACTTGATTAAATGTGGAGCGGTAACCAACCGGAAAAAAAACTATTTCCGCGATAAATCCCTGACCGCCTACGCCCAGGGGACGCCCGAACTGATGAAGTGGTTGCACCGCAACCCCGTGGTCGAGTTTCAGGGGATCGATGTGGTTTCCGATCATCTGCGGATCAGCCTCAACGACAAGATGATCGCCATCCTGCCCGCACGCAAGGTCGATCTGACCGGCGGGATCGCGCTGCACATCGGCAAGGGCAATGTCACCCCCGGACCGGGACAGGCCCAGGAGTTTTTCGCCGGCGCGGAACATTCCCGCGGTGGACGGACCATCTTCGCCCTTCCCAGCCGAAACCTGAAAGGTCAGGCCAATATCCTGCTCTCCGTCGAAGATTTTCCGAACCAGTTTACCAACCGGGAGTCTCTTGATCTCATCATCACGGAGTACGGCATTGCCTCGATGATCGGTCGGACCGTCCGGGAGCGAGCCCAGGCGCTGATCGACATTGCCCATCCCGATGACCGCGAAGAACTGATCCGGCAGGCGAAAAACGCCAACATCCTCTATGCGGACCAAATCTATCTACCCGACTCCGGTTCCCTTTACCCGGCCCGGCTGGCGACCACCCGCACCTTCAAGGGAGGACTCACCGTCCGCTTCCGCGCGATCAAGCCTTCCGATGAAGAGGAGATGCGGAAACTCTTCTACCGATTCTCCGACAATGCCGTCTATTATCGTTATTTCAGCGCGATCAAGTCGATGCCCCACCGCAAGATGCAGGAATATGTGAACGTCGATTACCAACGAATCATGTCGATCGTGGGAACCATCGAGGAATCGGGAACCGAGAGGCTCATTGCGGAGGGGCGTTATGTCCGCCACCACGACCGCCCCTTCGCGGATGTGGCCTTTGTCGTGGATGAAAATTTTCAGGGACGAGGGATCGCCTCCTTCCTTTTCGAAACCCTCATCCGGGTGGCGCGCGAATTGGGCATCGAAGGGTTTACCGCGGATGTGATCGCCGACAACAAGGCAATGCTCAAGGTCTTTGAAAAGGCCCCCTTCCCGATCCGTGCGGTTATGGAATACGGGATCTACAACCTGAATATCCCCTTTGAAGATGCCGATGAATCCATTACCCCCGGCGCAAACAGCAAGAAATGATCCTTAGGCCTTCCCGGGTGTCCTTCAAATCCTGGTTGAAATCTTCGATAGGTCATGTTAGAGGTGCCTGTAATAAACTCGCATTGATTTTTCGGGAAATGGGGATAGAGAATGAGAACTGCATGCAGATGGATTACAGGCTTTTTGTTTCTGATCGTTTCGATTCAACCGCTGTGGGCAAAGGATAAAAGCACCGTCGCCGTTCTGCCCTTTTCCATCCACAGCGCGGACAATATCGACTATGTCCGTCAGGGAATCGGAGAGATGCTCACATCGCGGATCTCCGGAAATGAAAGGATCGATGTCATCGGCAGAGAGGTTCTCCGCGAATTCCTTCCGGAAGCGGCCGTTCAAGGCCTTTCAGCGGACGCCGTCCATGCGCTGGGCAAGAAGTTAAACGCGGACTTCGTCGTCTGGGGGAGCATCACCAAGATCGGCAACAGCCTCAGCATCGACGGCAAACTGATCGATATCGCCGCCGACAAGACGGCCGTCAACATCTTTGCCCAGTGCCCGACCATGGATGATGTCATTCCCAAGATCAACGATTTTGCACAGCAAATCGGCGCCCATATTCTCGGCGGAATTACCCCGACGATTGCATCCCCGCCGCTCCCCAAGGAGATCATCGTCTCGCGCCGGACTCCCGTCCAAAACAGTCGGGAAGCCGAAATCATCTCCGGAATGAGGGGCGGCCGGAAAGGCACATTTACCTCCTCCATCAATCCCGATTTCATCAACGCCGCTCAACCGCTCAACCGAAAAACATTCTGGAAGAGTCAGCAATTCGCGAATGAATTCAGGGGAATGGATATCGGCGATGTCAACGGGGACGGACTCAACGAAACCATCATCATCGACACGCACAATATCTTCATTTATCAAAAAAAGGGAGCTGAATTCAGAAGGATTGAACAGATCTCCGGGAAAGCTTATGACTATTATGTCAGTCTCGATGTCGCCGATATCAACGGAAACGGCGTCAAGGAGATCATTGTCTCGAGCTACGTCGGCCAGCAGATCGATTCTTTTATCATTGAATTCCGGGATGGAAAGTTCGTGACGATCGCCTCCGGTCTCCCCTGGTTCTTGCGGGTGATCAACAACAGCTCGGGAACACCCCTTCTTCTGGGGCAGCGGAGAGGATTGGAGAAACCTTTTGAGACCCCGATCTATGAAATCACCTGGGAGAGCGGCGAGTACCGGGAAGCAAGGAAGATGAGAATCCCGCAGGGACTCTCCGTTTACGGACTGACCCTGGATAAACTGGGTTCGAGCGGCGCGGAGAGGATTGTCACGCTGAACGACTTCGATTACCTTTGCATTTATGAACAGACCGACAAGCCTCTTTCCAGGGTTGCCATCTTCGGCGGCAGCAATGAATTGATTTGGAAAAGCGATGAGGTGTTCGGCGGCAGCAACACCATCATCGAACCCATGAGCAACCCCTCGGATGAAAAAGCGGAGGATGCTTCTGAAAACACGTATATCAATCTGAGGATTCTGACCTACGATACAAACAATGACGGAAAGCGGGAGATCATTATCGTAAAAAATTTATCGTCCTCCGGCCGCCTGCTTCAGCGCATCAAGCTCTTCTCTTCCGCGGAGGTTTATAATCTGGAATGGGACGGCATGGGGATGGTCGAGAACTGGCGGACGAAAAAAATCAGCGGCTATGTCGCGGATTACCAGTTCAAGGATATCGACAACGACGGAGAGAACGAGGTGGTCCTTGCCCTGGTTCTCTCGCCGGGCGGCATCCTCAAGGACAGAAGTGTGATCGTCGCCTACGATCTGAAGGGCGAATAGAAGGGGTTGACAATTTCAAGAAACTGTTATAGGGATTCGCGCCTTGATGAAAGTTACCGGTGGCACAGGTGAAAAATGATTTTGGCCGCCGCGTGAGTCGCGCTGTTTGATCAGGCGGTGTAGCTCAGCCGGTTAGAGCATACGGCTCATATCCG
>DIWG01000015.1 GCA_002423465.1 Syntrophaceae bacterium UBA6112
TCAATTTATCGTGCGGGGCGACAGCCAGGATGTTGATCATCGGGGTCATGAAGCCGATCAGTACGCTTCCCCGTTGCAATCCCTCATCGCCGTAGGCCGCCAGCAGGATTGGCAGGCCGATGTAGGTCATATTGCCCCAAAAGGAGCCCTGGGTGAAAGAGCCCACTTCCCGGGGAGGAAGATGCAGAAGTCGGGCCACCCCGTAGGCGCCCACCATACAGACGATGATCGTCAGATAGCAAGTCAGGATCAGGCGGGGGTTGAAGTTCAAATCGAAAGAGGAGGTGCCGATCTTCCAGACAAGCAGAGACGGAACCGCAACAAAATAAGCCATTTGGCTAATCTTGTTAAGGAAGATCTTGTCGACAAAATTGATCCGCCGGATCCCGTATCCCAAAGCGATGATCAAAAAGACGGGTAGAACGACGTTCAGAAAAACCATGGCCGGGGCCTACCGCCGTTTGCTCAGAAAGGAAAGCAGATCTTTTTGCTGACGCATATTCTTTTCCATGCTCTCCCGATAGAAATGTCCTCAAGCCCCGAATTTTTCCAATCTGCGGGCGTGGGCAAGGGCAAGTCCCATGAGGTACACCATGGGCATTCTCCCCAGACCGCCCGCGATGCAATCTCTTTCGCCGAATCGATCCACCCGGTCCGGCCGGCAGGTGGCCGATGACAGGAGTACGGGCAGGGGATGCCAACTGTGAGAGGCGAGAGCGGCCGGCGTGGAATGATCCCCCGTAACGACAAGGACGTTGGGTTGGAGTTCCAAAACCGAGGGAATCAGCTTGTCCACTTCTTCAATCACGGCGACCTTCGCGTCAAAATTCCCGTCTTCACCCCTGGAATCCGTGGGTTTAACATGAAGGAAGAAGAAATCGTGTTGATCGTAATGGTCGCGAAGAGCGATAAACTCTTCCTGAATGGACGAGGGCTGCGGGCCGATCACCATTCCCAGCAGACGAGCGATGCCGCGGTACATGGGATAACCGGCGATGGCCAGGGCATTCAGACCATACCGTTCCTCCAGGGTAGGGTAGCGTCGGTACCGGGAATATCCCCGGAGCAGTATCATATTGGCCTTTTCTTCGTCGGAAAGAATTTCCCCGGCTTTATGGATCAGTTCCTGAAGAAGGGCTGCCGTTTCCTCCGCTTCCGGAACCAGGGCTTTCGGGGGAAACGGGGGAAGCCCTGCTTGCTGGGGATCGGTTTCAAGGATTTCCTCCCGGAGGCCGTCCCCCCTCAGGGTTAGAAGGGCGCGATGCTCCCGAACCGGTTCAAAAATGATCTCAATGCCGGAAAGCTTTTGGATATTGTCCTGGAGCTTCCGGCAGATTCGCTTGTTGGTCTCGTTGTCGATTCTACCGGCGCGCCGATCAACCACGATCCCATTAGTGTCGATGGTGGCAAAGTTGATCCGGATCAGGAGATCCCGATCCGTCATCGGGAAATCGATCCCCGCCGCTTCCAGGATTCCCCTGCCGATGTTATTTTTAATGGGATCATAACCGAAAAGGGCAAAGTGGGCCGGACCGCTTCCCGGCGTGATCCCGTACCCGATCGGGTCCAGAAGCCCGCAAACGGATTTTCCGGCCAGGGCATCGAGGTTGGGTGTTCTTGCCGATTCCAGTTCCGTTCGATCCCTTCCGTCTATCGGAAGGCCGCCCAGACCGTCCATAATCAAAAAAATAATCTTGGTATCATTTTTGACCACCAGGGTATCGACAAATTCCGGATTCATACCATCACCTCAAAATTTATCGGGAGCGCATCCCGCATGTTCCGCCTGATCGGCGAAAATCCATCATTAACGAAGTGCAGGAATTATGACATAAAGGGTTCAATCATTCAAGTCCGAACAAGCTGCCTGAAGAAGAGAGATGCCGCTTAAAAAACTTGACAACCCATTCCCGATTGTATACAAGATGAGATCGAAGGAAGTAAGCACGCCTAAACTTCCTCCGCAGTTTCTCTGCGGAACCGATTGCGTGGATGGACGGATCAAAGAGTGACTTGGGATGATCATTTTACTAAGAGGAGGTGGTGTGAATGGCAGATTATTATATCAATCTTTTTCTCGATGATGAAAAGATCAAAAAGGTTGAAGATGCCGGGCTGGCGGGAAAGATTCGGGAAATCGACGGCAAGAAGGCGATCCAGGTAGAAGTTACCGCCAAGGAACACAAGAAGCTGCTCAAGGGTTTCCCGGATTTGAGCCCCGATGCTTCCAATGCCTACGTGATCCCGGAAAAGGGAGAGACCATTTTGATGGGTATCATTCTGTCGGCGAAGAGCCTGGATGTGATGAAAGCCGCCATCTTGAAACTGTACAACCCCTTTGCCGGCAAAGAGCTTCTGCAAAAGACCTTTTGATGATGGGAGACGAACATCTCGTGGTTGGGTCTACCCCCGAAGAACGGAATAAAAAGGCCATTTTCGATGCCATGTCGTCGAGGAGCCGTAAGAGGGTCCTCGATAAGGGATACGAACAGTGGGACCCTTTTCTTCCGCCGAAGGATCCGATAGACCTCCGGATGGACCGGCGCCGGGAAACGGCATTGTCCCTGATGAGAATTTTTTTACGGGAGTGCCCTCAAGAAGATTACGGCAACGCTTATGGCCAAGGGGCTTGGGAGACCTGTATGGGGGTCATCGGCGGAGACGACCGATGGAGAGGCAGTTACGATTTTTCCTGCTGGTACCATGATTTTTTGAAAAAAGGCGAATGATGACGGAAACGATTTCCACGGAAGAGGTTGTGAAGGAACTCCGAAAAAAATTGACGGAGAACCCCGGTTGCGCGATGACCCATTACAATCTGGGGATCGCGCTGATCAAGCTTCAGCAATGGGACGATGCTGCTGCGGAGTTTTTAGCGGCGATCGCGGAGAGTCCCGAACTGGCGGAAGCGTATATCAACCTAAGCGGGATCTGTTTCCAGACAGGAGAAATGGAAAAGGGGATTGAACTCTGCAAAAAGGTAATCTCTTTCCGGCCGGATTACGCGGTTCCTTACGGGAATATCGGCTTTGCCTATCTGCAGAGGGGCGAGATCGACCAGGCCATCGAGATGCTTGAAAAGGCCGTTCAGAAGGATCCGATGTTCGTTCAGGCCTTGAGCGATCTGGGCAGCGCCTACCTAAGGCAGAACAAGATCGAAAACAGTGTCACTCACAGCAAAAAAGCCATTGAAATCGCTCCACAGTTCGCGGTTGCCCATAATAACCTGGCCGTAGCCTATCTTCAGATGGGAGATTCGGCCAAGGCGATGGAGCATTGCGAAAAGGCATTGGAGTATGGGTACGAGGTACATCCGGAGTTTTTGGCAGAATTAGCGGTATTACGAAAATAGTGTTGGTCATGCGTGACGAAAAAAAGCAGAAGCGAGAAATAGACATTATAAAGTTTTTTAACCTGGGGGAAAATGAACCGAATGGGGAGATTCCTACAGAGTACTTAACGGGAGAGGAGGTTTTTTGATGGCAAAGCGTAAGACTCCGATGCTTGATGAATTGGAAAACGGAAAATGGCCGAGTTTTGTTTCCGATATAAAACAGGAGGCCGAGAAGAGAAAAACATCCGACATTGATTTTCAGACACCGAAGGAGGTTTGCGATGATCTGCTCGATCTTCTCGAGCTTTCCTTCAAGGACCGGGAAGGACACTGGAAACACGGCGGCGTCGCGGGTGTTTTCGGGTATGGCGGAGGCGTGATCGGCCGATACTGCGATCAGCCCGAAGAATTCCCGGCGGTAAAGGATTTTCATACCCTCCGCGTGAATCAGCCCTCCAGTTACTTCTACAAGACTGAATTTCTGCGGCAAATGTGCGAGTTGTGGGAGAGGCGGGGCAGCGGCATCACCAACATGCATGGTTCGACCGGCGATATCATCCTGCTGGGAACGACCACCCCGCAGATTGAAGAGATCTTCTGGGAACTCACCCATAACCTCAAACAGGATCTTGGCGGTTCAGGATCCAACCTCCGGTCGCCGAACTGCTGTATCGGAAAGTCTCGCTGTGAGTTTGCCTGCTACGACACCCAGGAGGCTTGCCGTAATCTTACCTTGGAATTTCAGGACGAATTGCACAGACCCTCGTTTGGGTATAAATTCAAAATGAAGTTCGATGGCTGCCCCAACGGATGTGTTGCCTCGATCGCCAGGTCGGACATGTCGGTGATCGGGACCTGGAAGGATGACATCCGTATCGATCAGGAGGCGGTTCGGGCTTACGTGGCCGGAGAATTCAAGCCGGATGGCGGCGGCTTCGCCGGTCGCGACTGGGGTCCCTTCGACATCGTCAAAGAGGTGATCGATCTCTGTCCCACCCATTGCATGGCCTGGAATGGAAATAAACTCGGGATCAACAACAGGGAGTGCAACCGTTGCATGCATTGCATCAACACGATGCCCCGGGCCCTGAGGATCGGAAAAGAGACGGGGGCCTCGATTCTGTTCGGTGCCAAAGCCCCGATTCTGGAAGGCGCGCAGCTTTCGACATTGACCATACCGTTCATGCCGATGGAAGAGCCGTTCAATGAGATTAAGGAACTGATCGGCAAGATTTGGGATTGGTGGTCCGAAGAGGGCAGGAGTCGTGAACGGCTCGGTGAACTGATGCAGCGCAAGGGTTTTGCGAAATTTCTCGAGGTTTGCGAAGTGAAAGCGGATCCCCGGATGATCAAGGAGCCCAGATCGAACCCCTATATCTTCTGGAAAGAAGCGGACATCCCAGGAGGATGGGAGCGGGACATCAAAGATTTCAGAAAACGACACCAGAAATAGGAGGTTTAAAAATGGGTTACGATGCAAAAAATCCGATGAAGGACAGGATCACCGATATCGGTCCCAGGGATTACAAAGAGTTTCTGCCTCCCGTCATCAAGAACAATTTTGGAAAGTGGTTGTACCACGAAATTCTTGAACCGGGCGTGCTGGTGCATGTCTCCGAGTCGGGTGAGAAGGTGTTCACCGTACGGGTGGGCGGCGCGCGTTTGATGAGCGTCACCCATATTCGCGAGATATGCGATATTGCCGATAAACACTGCGACGGCTACGTCCGTTGGACCACCCGCAACAACATCGAGTTTATGGTTGATGACGAAGCGAAATTGAAGCCGTTGATGGAGGATCTGGAAAAGCGAAAATTCGCCGGCGGGTCGCTCAAGTTTCCCCGCGGCGGCACCGGGGCGGGTCTGACGAATGTCGTACATACCCAGGGGTGGCTCCATTGCCATACCGCGGCCATCGATGCCTCGGGCGTGGTCAAGGCGGTCATGGATGAACTGTACGAGGATTTCGGAAAGATGAGACTGCCGGCTCATGTCAGGATATCCCTGGCTTGCTGCCTGAACATGTGCGGCGCCGTTCACTGCTCCGACATCGCCATTCTGGGCGTTCACCGCAAACCGCCCATGGTGGATAATGACAACTTGTCGAATATGTGTGAGATTCCTCTCGCCGTCGCGTCTTGCCCCACGGGAGCCATTAAGGCGACCACCGTGGACGACAAAAAGACCGTGGCGGTCAACAACGATAAATGCATGTACTGCGGCAATTGTTTCACCATGTGTCCCGCCATGCCGCTGGCGGATGCGGAGGGAAGCGGTGTGGCCATCCTGGTTGGAGGCAAGCTTTCGAACCGGATTACCGCCCCGATGTTTTCCAAGGTTGTGGTTCCTTTCCTTCCCAATGAGGCGCCTCGCTGGCCGCAGACGGTGGAGGTGGTCAAGAAAATTCTCAACACCTATGCGAAAGACGCGAAGAAATACGAACGCCTCGGCGATTGGGCCGCGAGAATCGGCTGGGAGAGGTTCTTTGAAAAGACGGGCCTGCCCTTTACGGAACACCTGATTGACGATTACCGTTTTGCATACACAACCTGGCGTACCAGCACACAGTTTAAATTTTAAGAAAAGAGGTGTTTGATGGGTGCCGAAGAGGACAAGAAGCTGATCATCGATACATTGAAGGGCAAGACAACGAAGACGAAGTTCTATCTGAAAGACTTCAATAAGATGTTCCCGGAGAGAAGGCCAAGGGAAGTCAGCAAACTTGTAAACGAGATGGTCGCCGAAGGTCTCCTGGAGTACTGGTCCACCGGCAGCACGACAATGATCGGACTCAAGGGCGCCGGAATCCAGCACGAAGCGGAAGACAGCGATCAATAGGAAGATAGGACGGAGAAATGATCGTAGACCGTCCAAGGGTAGTTTTCTCCGCTTTACGAGGGAATTCAGGAAAGACCTTCTTGACCGTGGGTGTGGGGGCTTGCCTTCGCCACAGGGGAAAGACGGTATCTCCTTTTAAAAAGGGTCCGGATTATATCGATCCTGCATGGCTTGAAATGGCAACGGGTCATGCCTGCTATAATCTGGATCTTTTCCTGATGGAACGGGAACGACTGGTTTCTTCCTTTTCCACCCATGTGCTGCAAACCGATGGCGCATTGATAGAGGGTAACCGAGGTCTTTTTGATGGGATGGACCGAGAAGGAAGTTACAGCACGGCGGAGCTTGCCAAGTTGCTCCAAGCGCCGGTTATATTGGTCGTAGACTGTAGCAGGGCGTCGCGAACTTTAGCCGCCATGATTCTCGGCTGTCAGCATTTTGATCCTCAGGTTGCGATCCGGGGGGTTATCCTGAATCGGATCGGGGGGACGCGTCATGAATCCATTGTGCGCTCCGCCATTGAAGATCGATGCGGAGTGGCCGTATTGGGGGCTATTCCCAAAATCAAGGGGGGGATCTTTCCGGAGAGGCATATGGGTCTCGTCCCCCCGCGGGAACACCCGGAGGCTGTCCGGGCAGTGGAAGAGGCTGCCCGGATCGTGGATCGGTATGTAGATGTGGACCGATTGTGGGAGATTGCCCGCCGAGCCCCGGCGGTTTGCCTCGAAGACATCGACAGGAGTGAAGACAAGCCGTTTATCTGTCCCTCGAGACAACCGAAAATCGGTTTTATCCGGGATTCCGCTTTTTGGTTTTATTATCCGGAAAATCTGGAAGCCCTCGAAAAATTAGGGGCGTCTCTGGTGGAGTGCAGCGCCATCAACGACAGGGAACTTCCTCCGGTGGACGCCCTTTACATCGGAGGCGGTTTTCCCGAGACCCATGCCGAGTCTTTGACCGCCAACGCCGGTTTTCGAAAATCTCTCCGGGAAGCCGTGGAGACGGGGCTTCCCGTGTATGCAGAGTGCGGCGGCCTGATGTATCTGGGGAAAGAGCTGATCGTGGAAGAGAAGACATTTCCCATGGCGGGCGTATTTCCACTCGGCTTTGTTATTGACGGAAGCCCTCAGGGTCATGGGTATACCATCCTTGAGGTGGATACGCCCAATCCATATTTCCCCATCGGGGAGGTTCTTCACGGTCATGAGTTTCATTATTCCCATATCCCGGATGGGGAGAAGGGAAGCTTTGCTTTCGCCTTTAATGTAAGGCGGGGATACGGTATCCAGGAGCGAAGGGATGGTCTGTGCTACAAGAATGTTCTGGCCACCTATTCCCACCTTCATGCCGCGGGAGCGAAAGGCTGGGCCAAAGCCTTATGGGAACAGGCCATTTCTTATCAGCAAAGGAACAGGTTATCAGAGCAATCGAATGAGGCGCCGGTTGTCACGGAAATTTCGAGGACGTCCAGACGCGCGTTCTCGCCGGGCCTATGAGTTTGCTTGAGTAGAATCAATAAAATAACGAGAGGGAGGTAATAAAGATATGCCGCAGTTAGAGATGGGAGGACAGACTTACGAGGTTGATGAGGATGGTTTCCTGCAGGAACTGGATAAGTGGAATAGAGATTTTGCACAGGGTTACGCTTCCATAGAGGGTATCGAGGGAACGTTGACCGAGGAGCACTGGAAACTGATTGAATACATCCGGAACTACTACAACCAGTTCGGCATTGCGCCGATGATCAGAAAGATGTGTAAGGACACGGATTTGAATCTCAAACGGATTTATGAACTCTTTCCCTCGGGACCGGCCAAGGGGGCCTGCAAACTCGCCGGCCTTTCGAAACCGACCGGATGCGTCTGATGGCGGCTCCATCAGAACCATCAAGATAAAGGTGAAAGGGGCCCGATCCGGCGAGAAGGGATCGTGTCCTTTGGGGAATGGCGGTTGCAGGACCGTAAAAACAGGAAACATCCTGCACGCTGATTCATCATGGAATGATGCATCCCAATATTGGCGCGGCAACATGGCTTAAGGGCTTTCCGACGAGGGAAGAACAAATTGTACACGGCCGGAGCTGTCTCAATTGCATGTTGCCCCACCATTCCCTTTTCAAACTCCCTGATGTTGGCTTTTCGTTGGGGCAATTCGATTCATGGATGCAATCAAGAGAGTTTGATTATGTTGAATGAATTCAGGGTGAATGAGAAAACAATCCGCCTGATGGTTGGATTCATTACCGATATCGGTGATATGGACGGGATGGTCTATTACGCCCGACCGGATTTGACGTTGGGATCCGGATTCGGCACGGCGATTTCCACCCAGGGGGGGCCAAAGGTGCAGGAGGAGTTGAAGAAGACCGGCAGCGCCAAGATTACCGAAGTCGTCGTCACAGGTGGCGGAAACCTTCAAGCCAAGTACATCCTGCACGCCATCGGACCCCGGTTCCAGGAGGAGGACAGCGAGGAAAAACTGAGGGCGACCACGCTGAATACGCTACGAAAGGCGGAAGAGCATAAACTTCAGAAAATAGTTTTTCCCGCGATGGGATCGGGATTCTATGGAATTCCGCTGGAGGTCTCAGCCCGTGTGACCCTGGGAGCGGTCAGGGAGTATTTGGAAAAAGCGGTCGAACCGAAGGAGGTCGTTTTCTGTCTTCGGGACTCCCGTGAGTTAAAGGTTTTTCAGGAACATCTGCAAAAGATGAAATGAAAAAAATTTTGAAGGCAACAGGGGAAGCTTTCGTTTTCCTTTCGATGATGCGTTTCATTTCCTGATTATTTATAGCGGATCAGAGAAACAGGTTCAGGAGGATAGGATGAGCGAAACCCTTCGTTTCGTTTCCGACGATTTGCAGTTGATGGCCCTGAGTTTCATGGCCATTGTCTATATGATCCGTATCCGTTGGCTTCTGGGATTCAAGGCATCCCGGGATCGCCAAGCGCCTTCCGAGCGTAAGGATACCTCTTCGTTCAAGGGAATTGTCTATTCCTGGGCGAATATCGCCATGCCCTGGTCCATGGAGAGCACCCGGCGCATGTTTCCATTCTACCTTCAATTCATGGTATTCCATCTGGCCGTGGCCGCCAACATAACAATGTCTTTTGTCATTCCATACGCGCCGGGTCTTATGAAACCCATGATCGTCGTCCGCCTGCTTCAGATCCTGTTTTCGGCGGCCGTCGCGATCGGTTGCTATCGAATGTACCGCCGTTTCAGCAATCCGGCGATGCGCCTGATCAGTACGCCGGATGATTTTTTTTCCCTGGCCCTGCTCACGGTTTGGTCATTTGTTTCTATCTTTGCGGCTCCGAACCGCCCCGATCTTGGGGAGGTCCCGTTGATGGTCTATTTCATCATGACCGCCTTCTTTTTGGTCTATGTCCCCTTCAGTAAAATCTCCCATTATCTCTATTATCCGTTTACCCGCTTCTACTTTGGGAGAACCATGGGTTATCGCGGCGTCTATCCGGTCAAGCGGGCGGCGCAGCCGAAACCGACCCATACGTAAAGAAATGATATCGATTCAGGAGTAACGAATGATCCCAAACGCGAGATCGCATAAAGCCGGCAAGGTTGTTGAGAGAATGGGCAAGAAACTGAACCGCCAGCTGGTGGGTTCTTTGGTTGGTTGCGTTCACTGCGGCATGTGTACGGAATCCTGCCATTATGTCTTGGCCAACCCGGACGATCCCACCTATGCGCCGGCCTACAAGGCGGATCAGATTCGCAAGATTTTCAAACGCAACTTTGACTGGACGGGGAAGGTTTTCCCCTGGTGGGTTCATGCCCAGGATATTCGCACCGATGAGGATCTGGAAAAACTCAAGGACATCGTATTTGGAAAATGCACCAACTGTCGAAGATGCTCGCTGAACTGCCCGATGGGAGTGGATTTTGCTCTGCTCAACCGAATGGCCCGGGGGTTGCTCGTTTCCGTGGGAGTCATGCCGGAAGGCGTCGCCGTCGTCAGCAAAGATCAGTGGGAAGTGGGGAACCAGATGGGGGTGCTGCCGCAGGAATACATCGAAACCCTCGAATGGCTGTCCGACGAATTGGAAGAAGAATTCAAGGATCCCAAGGCCCGGATTCCCATCGACAAGATGGATGCCGAAATCGTTTATGCCATCAATCCCCGGGAGGTGAAATACGATCCCCGGACGATTTCCGATGCGGCCCGCATCTTCTATCTTGCGGGAGAGAACTGGACCATGCCCAGCGAGGGATGGGACATGACCAATTTTGGTCTCTTCTCCGGGGACGACGAACTGGGCGGGGCGGTCGCTCTGAGGGTCTACGATAAAGTCCGTGAACTGCGGGGGAAAACACTGGTGTTATCCGAATGCGGGCATGGATACCGCTCAACCCGATGTGAAGGGCCGAACTGGTCGGGTAAAGGAGTGCCCTTTGTAATCGAAAGCTCGGTTCTGACCATGCTCCGTTACATCAGGGAAGGCCGGATTCGGGTCGATAAGGTTAAGAACAAGGAATCCTATACCTTTCACGACTCCTGCAACAACGCCCGAAGCTGCGGCTTTTTCGAGGAGCCCCGGGAGCTTTTGGACCTTGTGGTGACTGATTTTCGGGAGATGTATCCGAACCGTGCGGAGAATTATTGCTGCACGGGCGGAGGAGGGGCGATGTCCATGTCGGAATATACGCCCCAGCGCCTGAAATCGGCCGTCATCAAGGCCGACCAACTGAAGGCCACGGGGGCGAAAGCCGTGGTCACCTCCTGCCACAATTGCGTGGACGGCTTAACCGACGTGATCCGGCATTACAAACTGGGGATGAAGGTGACGCAACTGGTCAACCTGACGGCCAACGCCGTGATCATCCCGGAAAAGGTCTCCGTCCCGGTGTTCATTCCAATGCCGGTTGAGGCGCTGCCGCTGCAGGGCTTCAAGATTCTGGTCGTGGACGATGAGCCGGATATCCTGGCCTTCCTCTCTGCGGTTTTGGAGGATCAGGGCGCTACAGTGATCCAGGCGGCCGACGGCGAACAGGCATTGGCATTGACAATAGAGGAAAAACCTGATCTGATTACCCTTGATCTGTCCATGCCGGGGAAAAACGGCGGATACGTGTTTGAAGCGATCCGAAACAATCCGGAGATCGCCTCCACAAAGGTCTGTATCATTACCGGAAAACCGGAGCTGCGTAGACTCATTTACGAGCGTCCCGTCGCCCCTCCGGATGGGTATCTGGATAAACCGGTCAACGAAGAGACCCTGCTGACCAACATTCGGATGATCCTGGAGATGAAACACCCTGTTGGGCATGCGTAAAGACCAGGGTAAAAGTGATCCTATGACCAACAATCCCTATAAGGACTATTTCGAATTGATGCCGGCCTATCTGACGATCCTGGATCGGGATCTGAAGATCGTCGAAGCGAACAGACGCTTTCGCCGGGACTTCGGAGATTTCGAGGGGCGGTATTGCTATCAGATCAATCAGCACCGGTCGGAGCGCTGCGAGCAATGTCCGGCGGAGCGCACCTTCCGCGACGGGTTGCGTCACGGGATCGAAGAGAAATCCAGCAACCAACTGGGGAATGAAATCTCGCTGCTGATCAACACCACGGCCATTACCGATGAATCCGGAGAGATAACCCATGTCATGAGAATGGCAACGGATATCACCGAAATCAAACTCCTGCAGAATCAAATCCGGGACAGCCGGGAACGCTATCGCAAGTTGTTTGACGAAGTGCCCTGCTACATTTCAATTCAGGATTCCAACCTGCGGATCGTCGATGCAAATCGGCGGCTCCGCGAGGATTTTGGGGCGTCACCGGGAGACAAATGCCACCAGGTTTATATGCATCGGACGGAGACTTGCGTTCCCTGCATCGTGAAACAAACGTTTGAAGACGGCCGGGTCCACCAGGCGGAGGAAATGATGACGTCCCCCAAAGGAGATCAGGTCAACGTTCTGGTGTATACGGCCCCGGTGCGCGATGCGGCGGGGCAGATCAACAACGTGATCGAGATCAGCACCGACATCACGCAGATTCGCCGGCTCCAGTCCCAATTGACGAATCTGGGCCTAATCATCAGTTCAATCTCCCATGGAATTAAAGGTCTCCTGACAAGTCTCGACGGAGGGGTGTATCTGGTCAATACGGGACTTGCGAAAAACGATCGAAAGCGTTTCGAGCAGGGCTGGAAGATGGTGGAGCGGAATATCACCCGGGTCCGAAGAATGGTGCTGGACCTGCTCTATTATGCCAAGGATCGGGCACCGGAATTGGAATGCTTCCCCGCACGTGCGGTAGCGGACGAGGTATGTGAGGTGGTACGGGTAAAAGCGGCGGAAATGGGTATCGGTTTCGGTTGCGAGGTGGACCGCAATATCGGAGATATTGACGCGGATCTCAAAGCGGTCCGATCCCTGCTGATCAACCTTGTAGAGAACGCTATGGATGCCTGCCGGGTGGATACGAAGAAAGGGAATCATGTGGTGCGCATCAAATTGCGGGGCTACCCGGAGTATATCGAATATGAAGTGGAGGACAACGGGATCGGCATGGATCAGGAAACCCGGGAACGGGCCTTCAGCCTCTTCTTCTCTTCGAAAAAGGGGAATGGAACGGGTCTGGGGCTGTTTATTTCCAACAAAATCGCGCAGGCCCATGGCGGAGAAATAAAAATAGAGTCGGAGTTGAACCAGGGGACCCGCATGATCGTGAAACTTCCACGGAAGAGTCCATCCTCAGGAACCGAACCGCCGAAAGCTTGATCAAGGAGGGATTAATGGACAGACCAAAACGGATTTTGATCGTGGATGACGAGGAGGATATTCGCACCTACCTTTCGACGCTGCTCGAGGATCAGGGATTCCAAACCGTTCTGGCGAAGGATGGGGAGGAGGCGATGCAAAAGCTCCTGGCCGAACCGCCGGACCTCATTTCGCTCGATATCTCCATGCCGGAAAAATCAGGGGTCAAGTTTTTTCGCGAGATGAAAATGGACGACCGGTGGAAAAAGATCCCAATCATCATTGTCACCGGGGTCTCCGAAGACTTCAAAAATTTTATCTCTTCCCGTCATCATATACCGGCTCCGGATGGATTTGTTTCAAAACCCATTTCTCCTGAAGAAATACTGAACCTTGTCCGCACGCTTGCTTAAGTAAAGGAAACGTCCCATGGGATTTTATACATTGTCTTATCTGTGCATTCTGGTGTTCATCCTTGCAACCGGTTACCGGGTTTACCGGCAGTGGACCCTCCCCATTCATCTCCGTTGGGAGATCTATCCGGTCCAGCATGAAACGACCGATAAACTGGCGCATGGCGGTTCCTACATGGAGGAGTTGAACTGGTGGGAGAAGAAACCAGGGGGCTCTCTGTTTAATGAGATGAAATACATGGTGCCGGAGATTTTGTTCATCCGGGGTCTGTGGAAAGAAAACAGGGGTTTGTGGTGGGTTTCCTTCCCATTCCATTTCGGGTTGTACCTGATGATCGTCACCTTCAGCCTGATGGTCCTCCATGCGCTTGTCATCCTGTGGGGAGGAAATACCGTTCTGGCAGGCGGCGCCATCGGAACCCTGTTGAACGGCCTCATCGTTTTCATGGGATGGACCGGTCTGGTCTTGGGGGTCATCGGCAGTGTGGGCACCTTCTGCCGTCGGATCGCCGATCCGGAATTGAGGGAGTATTCCTCTTTCGTGGATTATTTCAATATCCTGTTCATCCTGCTTTTCTTTCTGTTCGCTTTTTTTACATGCCTGTTTGTCGATCCGCTGCTGGAAGGCGCAAAGGGCTATGTCTTCGGCCTGCTGACCGGTGGAGGTTCTTTGAATGGATCTGTTCCGGGTCAAAGCTTCTTCGGGGGAGCGGCGATCGTTCTGGCGTCGCTTCTGGTCGCCTACATTCCGCTGACGCATATGTCCCATATGGTTATGAAGTATTTCTTCTATCACAATGTCAAATGGGATGACGCCCCGAATCTGCGGGGCGGATCGATCGAAGCCGCCGTCCTGGAGAATCTTGCACTCAAGCCGACCTGGAACGCAAAACATGTTGAAGCGGACGGACGGAAATCCTGGCTCGACATTGCGTCTTCGGTGCCCAAGGAGATGAAATGAAGAAGACCGTGAAACCCTCGGACATGGCCAAGCCGTCCGACTGCCTGTGTCACATTGAACCGGGCGAGTTATCGCCGTTACCCGCTCCGTATGAGGATTTCAATCAAACGACGGTTCCCTCCTTGAACCCGGAAAAGGTCAAGAACATCGAGACCTCTCTGGACGATACGGTGGCCATCGGCATCCCCAAGCCCGCGAACAGGGAAGAAGAGGAGGCGTTGGTCCGCCGGTTTCTCTCCGGACTGAAAAAACTTTTCGAGAAGGAGAACAACTGGACGTTCCTGCAGCCGCTGCTGCTCTCCATGGAACACTGCGCCAAATGCCAGACCTGTTCCAATGCCTGCCCCGTCTATGAGATGAGCGGCGGTAAAGACATCTACCGTCCCATGTTCCGCGCCGAGGTCCTGCGCCGGATTTACAACAAATATCTCAAGCCGGGCGGGAAAATCACCGCCAAGTTGACCGGCGACATCGATCTGAACTGGACGACGATCGCGCGCCTGGCCGAATTATCCTATCGCTGCACACTATGCCGGCGCTGCGCCACGGTCTGCCCGGTCGGAGTGGACAACGGGTTGATCACTCACGAGATCCGCAAGCTCTTCTCGCAGGAGATGGGGATTTCCCCCAAGGAACTCCACGAAAAGGGAACCGTTCAGCATCTCCGGGTCGGATCTTCCACCGGCATGAACCCGCTGGCCGCAAAGGACAGCGTCGAGTTCATCCAGGAGGAGATGGAGGAGATCACCGGCTACAAGGTCGAGATCCCCTGGGATGTGGAAGGGGCGGATATCCTGCTGCTCCATAACGCGGGCGAGATGCTCGCCTGGCCGGAGAACGTCGGGGCCTTTGCCATCATCTTTCAGGCGGCCGGTCTTTCATGGACGCTCTCTTCGGAAACCGTCGGGTACGATGCGGTCAACTACGGCTTGTGGTACGACGACGTGCAGTTAGCGCGCGTGGCCGTCAGGCATGCCGACATCGCCCGGAGGCTGAAGGTCAAGAAGATCGTGATGGGCGAATGCGGCCATGCGCACAAGGCGCTGACCGTTATCGCCGACCGCCTGTTGACGGGAGAGATCAATATCCCGCGGGAATCGGCCATGGTCACGCTGGAGGAGATCGTCATGAGCGGGAAATTGAAATTCGATCCCCACAGAAACAACTTCCCCGTGACCCTGCACGATCCCTGCAACTACGTACGGCTCATGGGGATCGTGGAGCCCCAACGGCGCATCCTGAGGAAGATCGCTCCGGGATTCCGGGAGATGACGCCGCACGGCGTGGAGAACTACTGCTGCGGCGGCGGTTCGGGGTTCGCCATCATGTCGCCATACAACTTTGAATCATGGCGAAATCTAGTCAGCAGCCGCAAGAAGTTCCTCCAAATCCTCAACGCATTCAAGGATGAACACCTGGAGACCCCGAAATATGTTTGCGCCCCCTGCTCCAATTGCAAGGGCGCCATCCGGGACATTATAAGCTACTATCACGCGGAGGAACGCAGCCGCCTCCATTACGGCGGTCTGGTCGAATTGATCGTCAATGCAATGGCCGACATGAAAAAACCGATCATTCAATTCGGCGATGAGCCATCGTGGAAACCATGATCGGCACGCGCATGGACAGTCAGACAGAATCATTCTCCGTATGGACAACCGTCAGCCGATAAGGTATGGGTCCCCTTCTCTTGCAGGGGTATTGACTATGAACGAAACGGAACAGGCATCATGAACCTATTGACATCATTTATCGCCGTCCTGATCCTGACGCTTGCGGCTTTGGGCTTCGCTTACAGTACCGGTCTGACCTATCTGTTGACCGTCGTCATCCCCTACGCGGCCTTCGCGGTCTTCATGGTCGGGTTTGTCTTTCGCGTCGTCCAGTGGGCCAAGGCCCCCGTTCCCTTCCGCATCCCCAGTACCTGCGGTCAGGAAAAGTCCCTCCCCTGGATCCGAACCAACCCCCTGGATAACCCCTCATGCCTTTGGGGCGTGATCGGAAGGATGGCCCTGGAGATCCTGCTGTTCCGTTCGCTCTTCCGGAACACGAGGGTGGAGATCCTGCAGAAGCGGCCGGTATACGATAGCGCCAAATGGCTCTGGTTTTTCGGCCTTCTCTTTCATTGGTCGCTTCTGATCATCGTGCTCAGGCACCTGCGTTTTTTCATCGAACCGATTGCCGGCTGGATCAACAGCCTCTCCGCGTTGGACGGATTCTTCGAGATCGGCATTCCGACCCTTTACCTGAGCGATGCCGCCATCCTCGCGGGACTGTCGTTCCTGCTCCTCCGCCGGCTAATCAGTTCCAGGTTGCGTTACATCTCGCTCTTTACCGATTATTTTTCCCTGCTTCTGATTCTGGGCGTGGTGGGAACGGGCCTTCTGATGAGGCACTTCTTCCCCGCCGACCTTCTCCAGGTGAAGAACATGGCCCTGGGATGGGTCACCTTCTCGCCCGTCGTCCCGAAGGAGGTCGGAATGCTCTTCTATATGCACCTCTGCTTCGTCTTTACATTGATGGTCTTCTTTCCGATGAGCAAGCTGATGCACATGGGGGGAGTCTTCCTGAGCCCGACGCGAAACCTTGCCAACGACAACCGCATGAAGCGGCATATCAATCCCTGGAACGCCCCGGTGAAGGTCCACACCTATGAGGAATACGAAGACGAGTTCCGGGAGAAGATGAAGCTGGCTGGACTGCCGCTGGATAAGGAGTAACGATGTCCTTTGCGAAGATACCCAAACCCGACGAACTAATCGCGGTCCGTTACGAACCACCGGAGACGCCCTGGATGGACACCCCCACCGTTTTCCGTCCGGGGACCTGGAGCTACACCGGCACGGCCAAGAGCCTGACCGCGCTGGAGCTTCCGAATCCTCGGTCCTGGCAGCCCACCGATGAGGATTGGAAACTGCCTGAGAACTGGAAGGAGATCATCCTGAAAGGGATGAAGGAACGCCTCGAAAAGTACAGGTCCTTCAGGCTCTTCATGGACATCTGCGTCCGGTGCGGCGCCTGTGCGGACAAATGCCACTTTTACATCGGTTCCGGAGACCCGAAAAATATGCCGGTTGTCCGGGCAGAGCTGCTGCGTTCGGTCTACCGCCGTTATTTTACCCAATCGGGAAAACTCTTCGGCAGTCTCGCCGGCGCCCGCGACCTGACCGTCGATGTCCTCAAGGAGTGGTTCTACTACTTCTACCAGTGCACGGAGTGCCGCCGGTGTTCCGTCTTCTGCCCCTACGGCATCGACCAGGCGGAGATCACGATGATGGGCCGGGAACTCCTGAATCTCGTCGGCTGCAACATCAACTGGGTCACCGAACCGATGGCCAACTGTTTCCGGACGGGAAACCACCTCGGCATCCAGCCCGGCGGCGTCAAGGACATGCTCGAATTCCTGGCGGAAGACGTCGGGGACCGCACAGGTGTGCACGTGGAGGTGCCCCTCAACAAGAAGGGAGCCGAGATCCTCTTCGTGATCCCTTCCGGCGACTATTTCGCCGATCCCGGGACCTACACCTGCATGGGTTACATGGCCCTCTTCCACGAGATCGGCCTGGACTACACCTTCAGCACCTATGCCTCCGAGGGGGGAAACTTCGGCCTGTTCACGTCCCACGAGATGATCAAACGCCTCAACGCCAAGATCTATGCGGAGGCCAAAAGGCTGGGGGTCAAATGGATCCTCGGCGGCGAGTGCGGCCATATGTGGCGGGTGCTCAACCAGTACATGGAAACGATGAACGGCCCCGCCGATTTCCTCGAGGTGCCGGTTTCCCCGATCACCGGAACGCGGTTCGAAAACGCCCGGTCGACGAAGATGGTTCACATCAGCGAATTTACCGCCGACCTGATCCGGAACGGGAAGCTGAAACTCGATCCGTCCCGGAATGACCACCTCCGGGTCACGTTCCACGATTCCTGCAACCCCTCCCGCGCGATGGGACTTTTCGAGGAACCGCGATACATCATCAACCACGTCTGCAACCATTTCCATGAGATGGCTGAGGACACCATCCGGGAAAACACCTTCTGCTGCGGCGGCGGTGCGGGACTGGGCAATGATGAGAACATGGAAATGAGGATGCGCGGCGGGATGCCGCGGGCCATGGCCGTCCAGGCGGTCAGGGAGAAATACGGGGTGAACCGCCTGACCTGCATGTGCGCCATCGACCGGGCGGTCCTGACCTCGCTGATGGAATACTGGGTGCCGGGGGTATTGGTCACCGGGGTTCATGAACTCGTGGCCAACGCCCTCGTGATGACGGGAGAAAAAGAAAGAACAACGGATCTGCGCGGCGATCCTTTGGAAGGAAAGACAGCCGATGAAACTCTATAACCGCGGCATCATCCTTGCCGGAATCGTGGTCTTTTTGATCTTGGCCAGCGGCCCGTTCTGGTACGGAAGGGGAAGGGCGGTCTCCCCGCCGGATCTCAAGTTGGACACGCCCGCCATCGAGCAGCTGAAGGAAAAGCTCTGCGTGGAGCCGGCTCCGTACATGAGGGCGAACCACATGAGACTCCTCAACGATTGGCGGGACAGCGTCGTCCGGGAAGGCAAGCGAACCTATACGGCGGCGGACGGAAAGGTTTATAAGATCAGTCTGACCGGGACCTGTCTCGAATGCCACAGCAACAAGGAGCAGTTCTGTGACCGCTGCCACGATTACGCCGGGGCCAAGCCCGCTTGTTGGGACTGCCATATCATTCCCGAGGAGGTCCGCTGATGGCGCCCACACGAAGAGAATTCCTGAAGATAGCCGGGGTTTCTGCTGCCGGCTTGGTCCTTCCCCCGCTGGCGTCGGTCTTCGCCGGTGCGCAGGCAGGAATGCCGGCCGCGGGGGGTGTCGCCCCGACGGGTTCGGACCCCCGTTCCGCCCTCACGGCAAAGCGTTGGGGCATGGTCATCGATACCCGAAAATGCCGTTCCGGTTGTACGGATTGTATCGATGCCTGCCATATTGCGCACAACGTACCCAATTTCGGAAATCCCAAGGACGAGATTCGTTGGATCGGCACTGAAAAGATGGCGCATGTCTTTCCCGCGGAGACCCATCCCCGGATACCGGAATCGATTAAGAGTCTTCCCATTCCGGTCTTTTGCAACCACTGCGAAAATCCTCCCTGTGTAAGGGTTTGCCCCACGCAAGCGACCTTTCAGCGGGCGGACGGGATCGTGATGATGGACTACCACCGCTGCATCGGTTGTCGGTTCTGCATGGCCGCCTGTCCCTACGGTTCGAGAAGCATGAACTTCCGGGATCCGCGGCCCTTCATTCCCAAGATCGATCCGGCCTTTCCGACCCGGACGAAAGGCGTGGTGGAAAAATGCAACTTCTGCGAGGAAAGACTCGCCCAGGGAATCCTTCCCGCCTGCGTAATCGCCTGCAGTGAAAAGGCCCTGTCGTTCGGGGATCTGGAAGACCCCGGATCGGACGTCCGCCGCGTTCTGGACGGGAAGTTCTCCCTCCGGCGCAGGCAGGAACTGGGGACGGGACCGCAGATCTACTACATTTTGTGAGGATGCCGTGCTCGAAAAAGCGTTGAAGGGAAGTCGCGGATACGGAATATGGGTGGCGTTTCTGCTGCTCCTGACCGGAATCGGTTTTTTCTTTTACTGGAAGCAGCTCGATTACGGCTTGGGGATCACCGGTATGAGCCGGGACGTGTCGTGGGGGCTCTACATCGCCCAGTTTACCTTTCTCGTCGGCTTCGCGGCTTCGGCGGTGATGCTCGTCATGCCATACTATCTGCATGACTTCAAGGAATTCGGGAAGATCACGATCCTAGGAGAGTTTCTGGCCGTCTCCGCGGTGATCATGTGCGTCACGTTCGTCACCATCGATCTCGGACGGCCCGATCGGGTCGCCAATCTCCTGCTCCATCCTTCCCCGAGATCCGTTCTGTTCTGGGACATAATCGTCCTGAGCGGGTATCTTTTGATCAATATCGTTACCGGATGGACCGTCCTTGAGAGCGAAAAGAAAGGCGTACCGCCGCCGGCCTGGGTGAAACCGATCATTTACATCTCCATCCCCTGGGCCATCAGCATCCATACGGTCACGGCGTTTATCTACGCAGGCCTGCCGGGACGTGGGTTCTGGCTGACCGCCATCATGGCTCCGCGCTTCCTCGCTTCAGCCTTTGCCTCAGGACCGGCGTTGCTGATCCTTTTCTGCCTGATCCTGAAACGGTTCACCAAGTTTGACGCCGGGGAAAAGGCGATTCAGACCCTGTCCAAGATTGTGGCCTATGCGCTTGCGGTAAGCATCTTCTTCGTCCTGGTCGAACTCTTCACCGCATTCTACAGCCAGATCCCCGGACATACGAGCCACTTGACCTACCTGTTTTGGGGATTGGAGGGCCACAACATGATCGCGAACTGGATGCGCGTGTCGGCATTGACCGCTGTTGCCGCATTCATATTGTTGATCATTCCCAAGGCGCGGACGCGGGAACCCATCTTGGCTTTGGCCTGCGGTCTCACGTTCCTGTCGCTCTGGATCGAGAAGGGGCTTGGCCTCGTGATTACGGGCTTCATCCCCTCCCCGCTGGAGGCGATTACGGATTATATCCCCACCGGACCGGAGATCGCCATTTCAGTCGGGATCTGGGCGCTGGGGCTGCTGCTGATCACCGTTTTTTACAAGATTTTTGTCGCGGTCAGAACAGAGACATAAACAGCCCGTGGGATACCGGCATTCCCATTTCGTATGTTTTATGACTGCTCCGTTCCAATCCTCTGCAGGATAATAAAAGCCGGGCGGGGCGCCGTAATTTAGCATATGTCCCCGCCCGGAAGGTCATGTCAGGGCGTCAGAGCCTCTTTGAGGATTCCCAGTTCATCGAGAATCGGTTCCAATCTCCTTTTGCTCAGCGCGCGGTCTTCGTTCGAGCGGGGGAGTTCGATGTTCAGGGTTCCCTTGAATCCGGTCTTCTTCAGGTTCCCAAAAACGCGCTTGAAGTCGATCTTCCCGTTCCCGACGGGGAGATGGCGGTCGAGGATCATGTCGTTGTCACTGACATGGGTGCTGACGATCCGGCCGGGAAAGGCGTCGATGAACGATTCCGGGCCGCCGGGCAGGAGGCTTGCGTGGGCGATGTCCAGCGTGAGGCCGAAGTACGTCGACGGAATGGCATTGAAGACGCGCGCCAGTTCTTCGACCGTGACACCGAGGTAGGCGATCTCCGCCTCCTCGTGGATCTTGTTCATGTTTTCGATCCCAATGGGGAGCTTGTACTTCTCCGCCAGCGCGACGACAGGCCGGTAGGTCTGGATCAAGCAGTCGAAGACGTGGTCCATGAAGAGGCTGAAATGGTAGCCGAAGTGGAGAACGACGTATTCCGCCTCCAACTGGTGGGCAAGTTCGACGTAAGCGAGCAGGTGTTGCTGAACGGCCTTGCGCACGGTCGGTTCGATCTCGGCGGCGTTGACGAACGAGGCGGAATGGAGGCCGTACTTGACGCCGGCCTGATCCCGGAGCTTCTTGATGCCGTCGATCCGGGCGGGTGTCCACTTGTCCAGGAAATTGTTGGGGTTGTTGCAGCTTAATTCGATCCAGGGAAAGCCGTTTTCCTTGGCGAAGGAGAAATACTCCTCTACAGGTTGCGGTCCGGCGTTGAAGCAAAGTTTCATCTTATGTAACCTCCAATGTTGATTTGAAATGTTGACATCCCTATCCCTGAGGAAGGGAATCCGTGGGAGGGGGGACGCCCTTCCCAATCCTTTTATTATGGATGAGGTTTTTTCGCAGGGTTCTCCATCGTTCGGAGGACCTCCGCAAGGGTCTGCGGCAGTTCGCCGCCGAAACGTTCGCGCAGGCCGAAACCGGCGCACCAGTGAAGTTTTTCCATTGCCGCGCGGGACATCCCGGCGGGCAAGCCCATCCCTTCGATGGTGGCGATCACCTCTTCCATCTCGTGGGCCATCCGTTCGGCATTGACGACCCCCTTCGTCATCTGGAGGCGCGCGGTCTCCAGGAAGGGAACGCCGTCCAGAGATTCCGCGATCGAATCCAAAACCGTCTCGTCAACGCCATAACGGTGGGTGGCCGTGAGCATCTCGAGAAAGAGGGAGAGCAATCCCTTCATGAAGATGCTGCGGAACATCTTGATTGCGGAGGCCTGACCGGGCTTTGCACCGATCACGCGGATGTTCATCCCGTAGGGTTGCAGCGAATTCCGAAAGCGTTCCGCGCCGCCGCCGGAGGCCAGGATCGGTACCCGGTGGAGGAAGGTCGGGATCGCCCCCATCATGGCCGCATCGACGAATGCGGCCCCGGTCTTTTCGACGATCCCGGCGATCTGTTGCTTGATTTGCGGCGCGGCTGTGTTGACGTCCGCGTAGAGATTTCCGGGAGCAAGAAAGGGGGCCGTCTCCTCCGCAACGGAAACGGCCATGGCTCCGGTAACACAGGAAAACACCACATCGATCCGGGAGAGGAGCTCCTCGGCGGTTGTCGCCGGAAGAGCGCCGATCTCGTCGGCATGGCGACGGATCACTTCCGCATAGGGAGGCGTCTGCTGCATCCGATCGTAGAAATGCACCTCTTCGACGCCGGCCTCTTTGAGTCCCTTGGCCAGGCCGTAGCCGGCGCCCCCGAAACCGATGAATCCGAGCTTCATCTTTTTCCTCCCGCCGCTACCAGCGGTCCACCGTATAAAGCGGCGCCTTTTCCCGGAGCAGTTCCGCGGAACGGCAGGGGTTGTAAATCCCGCAGGTGCAGGGTTCCGCAAGGAGTACGCTTCCGTCCCAGGCGGTGACCTTGCCGGTCTTGACCCGGCGGATCATGTCTTTGACCAGGAAAGGAGAGACGACGCCGTGGCCGCACATCGTTGTGAACTCCCGGATGTCGGCCGGCGGCAGACGGTCCGTTTTTCCGTGGATGCCGAGTGAGAGGTTCACCATGTGGGGGGTGATGCCGAGCTCGGCGGCGATATTCCGCACACGGTCGGTGATTCCGCTGACCATGATCGAGATCCCCTCGTTTGCCTCCTTGAGCAGGATCAGGGCCTGTTTGAGCTTCTCCGGGTCGTCGAAAACAGAGTAGACGCGTGTTCCCTCGACGGTGATGCTGTCGAGGATTTCCTCGTTGGTCACACCGCTGTACATGTTGCGGCGCAGCGACGTCGGAATCAGATTGACCGGTCCCGCCTGGTAGAGCAGTTCGACCAGGTGGCGCACCTTCGGGGCGCTCCCCTTGTAATTGAATCCCCTCGCCGGATAGATGAACAGGACAAATTCCTTCTCCAGCGATTCCAGACTGCCTTCTCGATGCAAACTGTGTGTCATAAACCCATCCTATTCCCAGGCCCGTCCGAGGCCCATATTGACCTTGGCGTTCGGCCGCCAGGTGAAACCTTCCGCCCGGATGCTCTCCAGGACATCCTCCGGAATTTTGAGTCCCGGTTCGACGATGGTGCAGGCGTCGATGCAGAATACGCTCTCCACCTCTTCGGCGACCTCTTTCAGGGTTCGCAGGATGCCGCGGAGTTCATCCCGCTTTACGCTGATCTCGATGATTGCCGAGAGCACCCGCTCCCGAAGCATCTCCGGTTTGAGATCCCCCGTTGCCTCGTCGGCGATCATGGAGTGGATCGGGTTGTGCGCTTCGATCTTGTGGACGCCGGCGCGGGCGATTGCCCGGGTGATCCTCTGGATGTCCAGAAGCGACATGCCGAGCGTGGGCCGGCCGATCTCGATCGCGACGCCGACCTCGCCGGGACCGACGCGGTGCGTCACATCATTCGTCTTGGACTCCTCCGTTCCGCGGCCCTGAATCCCGGTGGCCGCGTGCGTCGCGCTTGGATCGCTGAAATAACGGCGCAGCGCGCGCGGATAATCGTAAACATTGGGCGATTCCGCGATCGCGTCTACCGGGCAGTGCGCGGCTCGCAGGCAGGTGCTGCATTCATAGCAGACGTCCTGATCGATCATGCTTTTGAGCCCGTCGTACCGGATCGCGGCGGTGGGACAGTAGGGTTGGCAACGGCCGCACCCCACACAAATTTCTTCATGAATCATCATAGACTGGACCTCTTTGGTGACAGAATCAGGGCCTTTCTGCGGCCCGTTTGTTCCGGAAAGCGGATCACGTTTCCCGTCTGCGGCCGGAGCAGCCCGGCATCCCGAAGGGTGAGCGGCCTCCCGGCATTGATTAGGGCGTGGAGGGTTCCGGCGGCCGAAATATCGCCGATCAGCGCTCCTCCAACCGGTTTCCCGTCCACGAGGAAAAGCTCACGTCTGACGGAAGTTTCCGGTCTTGCGTGGGAGATCACCTCGGCCCCGACCAGCGGAGGACCGAGAACAACCATGGCAAGGCCGTGGAGCTCCATCGCGTTGATCCGCGACCAATCCCGGTGCGGCAGGGGCGAACTCCGATAGAGATTCTCGGCTGCAAGTCTCCCCTGCGAGACGGCCTGCGGCCAGGTGTTGGGACTGATCTTCTCCCCGCCCGATGCGATCACGGCAACGTCCCCTGCAGCGAAGATCCGCGGATCAATCGTCTGTAGCGCCGGTGAAACGACAAGCTCCCCGTCCGTCAGGAGATCCGTTCCTTCCAAAAACGAGGTATCGGGGGATATCCCGGCTGCGACAAGGAGGGTGCTGCAGGAGAGCCAGCGCCCTCCGGCCTTCAGGGCGTCGATCTGACCGTCGCGGATGCGGAGATCCTCCATAGCAGCGTTGACGCAAACCTCGATCCCCAGGTTCCGGAGATGGGCCTCGACAACCGCCGCCGAATCCTCGGAGAGCGCACGCAGCAGGATATGTCCCCGCCGAACGACGAGGGAGACCTCGAAACCGGCCTGACTCAGATGGACTGCCGTCTTGACGCCGACCAGGGAGCCGCCGAAGACGATGACCTTCCGGTGATCGGCCAACCATGATTTTGTCTCTCTCGCCGTCGTCAGATCGCGGACCGGAAAAATTCCCCGGCAGGGCGGACCGGCGAGAATACCGGGCAGAAAGGGTTCTCCGCCGTGAGCGAGGATCAGGCGGTCATAGGTGAGCACCTCTCCATTATCGAGCGTCAGCGTGCAAGCGCTGCGATCGAGGGACCGGACGCGGACCCCGCGCCGCATCGTCAGGAGAGGATCGGCGTCCCCGCTCCGGAAAAAAAGTTTCTCCTCCGGGAGTGCTCCGACCATGAACTGAGGCAAAAGCGTCCGGTAATAACCGACTTCATTTTCGGCGTCAATCAGGGTCACGGCCTGTTCGAGCCGCAAGGCCCGGCAGGTCGCGGCGGCTTGGAAACCGGCGACTCCGCCGCCAACAATCATACAGGTCATGGAGATGCTCCTCATGAACGTTCATTAGCTGACCCGGACGGTTGCGTTACGACCGGAGCAACCCATCCAGGATCTCATCGGCCTGGGCCGGATGGTCGAAATGGGTCAGGACGCCGCCCGCGGCTGTCAGGTTCTCCCGGAGCTTCGTGCGAACCTTCTCGCTTCCCCAAAGGGGCAGGGGGGTGGCGACCAGAACCTTCAGGCCGAGTGCGGCAAGCCCCAGGGCGAAGGTGAATTCACGGGCGTTCCGCAGCCCCGTGAAACAGATCCCCTTGAGGGCCGGAAGTCTGCCTGTTTCCGCGAGGACGCGAACCGCGGTCAGAGGGCCATCCTCTGCGTCGAGAATCCCGACGGAAAGATCCTGTTTCATCATCCAGAGGGCCGCATCGCCCCAGGACGCAACGTCATGATCCTCACCGCGAAGCGCCTTGGCCAGTTCCACGGGAAGGTGTCCCAGGGACTGAAAGAGAGTGTCGGCGCCGCCGAGGAGTGCGATCCGGGAACGTCCCTTCAGGAAGGCTTCCACCTCTGTTGCGGCGAGACTGACACGCCCTTTGCCGATCATCGCCGTATCGGGTGTGAAAGTGTTTTCAACCCGCCGGTCGTAAGCACCGCGGGCGCGCTTCACGATTTCCGCCGCTTCGGCGTTCTTCGCATGGGAAACGACGGTGAGATTCAGCTTTCCGCAGAGCGCAAGGATACCCGGATCGGTCCCGTCTCCGGCCAGGATGAGGTTCAGTATTCCCGAACTGAGAACGGTCTCCGCCTCGCCGGTTGTACAGGCGATCGGGAGGAACTCCTCTCCAGCGGGGATCCAGTCGCCGAGGGAAACCAAACGGACTTCAGGATGATTCAGGCCCGCGGTTTCTTTCAGCAGCGTTTCGATGATCGCCCGGGGGATTCGTCCGGTCACGCCGATCCGGATCGCCTCTCCGGCCAGCAGGCCGTATCCGACACAGACGTCTCGGGCGGCCGCGTCGGCCCGTCTCTGTTCCCGCAGGCCGATGTTGAGAAGACCGAGGCGGATTGCCTGACGGACAAGCGCCTCAGGCGTTGCGGAGGGTCGGGACAGAAGAAGGGCGCTTTCCAGAATATCCGCGTGAGACACGGAGTCGCCGCCGGCCTGTTGCAGGGCTGCTGCCGCCCTCGAGGCAAGGGGCGCGGACCAGACAATCTTTGCGTCGCATGCCCCCGGATATTCGGCCGCCGTTTCGAGGGCGCCCTTGAGGGCCAGGCGGAGCAGGAGGGCCGCAACCATTCCGTCGCGGTCGAGTCCGCAGATCCCGTTTTGTGCGCCGCGTCCGAAAGGATCGATCCGGCAGGGGCCTTGCATGCAGCCGTAGGGGCAGGAGAGGCCGAGGCGAAGAAATCCGTCCTGCGGCTGCTGTTTTTCATACCGCTCCCAGTTGAGACACATCCCCTTGCGGGATGCGTAACGAAGCAGTTCCTGGCTGACCGGGTCCACCGTCTTGAAATGAATCGTTTCCATAATCTGTTGAACTCCCTAAGAATATATTCTGATTATTCGGATCTTTCGAAATCCAGAAGGCGGATTCCTTCCCCACCGTTCGCCAGCATGACATTCAGTGTTTGGAGCCGTCTTTCCCGAAGCAGATCCTCGATCCCCTCGAGCTCCACCACCTCCAGCGCCTTTGTCGGACAGACATCCACGCAGACCGGTTTTTCCATGTAGAGACAGCGGTCGCACTTCAGGGCGATCTTTCTCTTTGGAGACGGGTAGATCACTCCATAGGGACAGAAGGCCGTACAGGTCCAGCAACCGATGCAGAGATCTTCGCGGATGATCACCATGCCGCTCTTCTCGTCCCTGCGGAGCGCGCCGGTCAGGCAGGCGTCGATGCAGGGGGCCTGGAGGCAGTGGCGGCACTGGAGGGGAAAGGCGCCGTCAAGACCTCCCTCGACGCGGACGCGGGGCTGGGGGGGCGGGGTTTCCTGAACGGCGGCAAGGAGGGTTTTTTTCTCGCTGCCCCGTTCCGCCCCGCAGTAAAGCTCACAGGTTTTGCAGCCCGTGCAGCGGTCCATATGAACTCCGATCACTTTCATAAAAAAACTCCCAAATCTGAATTTGAATGGGTTATCTTATTGCGTCCCCTTCCGCCGGTTTCCGTCCTCATGCGGTCGCCTTTCCCGCCCGGTATTTCATCCAGAGGATTCGGAAGAGCGGGGAGAAAAGGGAGATGATGGCAAAGACGGTCAACGTTGCGGAGATTGGCCGGGTGAAGAAGATGGAAAGGCTCCCGTGCGAGATCGTCAGGGATTGTCTGAGGGACATTTCCACCATCGGTCCCAGTACCAAGGCCAGCACCGCCGGCGCCGGGGGGTAGCCAAGCTTCTTCATGATGTAGCCGATCACGCCGAAGACGGCCATGACCCACATGTCGAAAATGTTGTTGTCGGTGGCGAAGACCCCGACGGCCGAGATCGTGATGATCAGCGGCATCAACACCTTGTAGGGGACCTTCAGGAGCCTCACCCACAGGCCGATCAGCGGCATGTTGAGGATGACCAAAAGAACGTTTCCGATGTACATGCTGGCGATCAGCCCCCAGACGAACTCGGGATGCGCCGTGAAGAGCATCGGCCCCGGACGCAGGCCGTGGATCATCAGCGCCCCAAGGAGAACGGCCGTCGTCCCGGAGCCGGGAATCCCCAGCGTCAGCAAAGGGACCAGCGCCCCGCCCGCGGCGGCGTTGTTGGCCCCCTCCGGTGCGGCGACCCCCTCAATCACCCCCGTTCCGAACTTCTCGGGATGCTTGCTCAGCTTCTTCTCCGCGGCATAGGCCATGAACGAGGAGATCGTCGCCCCCGCCCCCGGCAGCACCCCGACAAAGAAGCCGATGATCGATCCCCGCCAGAGCGCCCCGAAGGAGTCTTTCCAGTCCTGAAGGTTTGGCAAGAGACTCCGGATGCTGAGCTTGGCCTGGGTGAAGATCTGCTGCATCGGCTCCTCAATATTCACCAGAACCTCCGCCGCGGCAAACAGACCCACCGCAACCCCAATGAACCCGACACCGTCCAGCAGGTACATGCTGCCGAAGGTGAAACGCGCCTCCCCGCTCTGCGCATCGATCCCAATGCAGGCGATCAACAGGCCGAACACCCCGCTGATGAGACCTTTCAGCGGCGTATCCCCCCCCAGCGACGTTACCAGCGTCAACCCCATGAAGGTGAGCGCAAAATACTCCGGCGGACCGAACGATACCGCGTAACCGGCCAGCGGCGGCGACAGGAAGGTCAGCATCAACACGGCAAAAGTCCCCGCGATGAACGACGAAAGCGCCGCCATCCCCAGCGCCGGTCCCGGCCGACCGTTCTTGGCCATCTGGTAGCCGTCGAGCGTTGTCATCACCGACGAGGACTCCCCGG
>DIWG01000057.1:0-20344 GCA_002423465.1 Syntrophaceae bacterium UBA6112
TCGTCTTCGGCGTCATCGCCAATGTTTCGATCATCCGGCTTTTCATTGGCGGGATCGTCCCCGGCCTGATCCTGGGGCTGGGGCTGATGATCGGCTGGTGGCTGCACGTCCGGGGCAAGAAGCGCTACCACGTGGAGGGGAAGTTCAGCACCATCGCCGTGCTCAAGGCCTGCTGGGAGGCCTTCTGGGCGCTCATGCTGCCGGTTATCATCCTGGGCGGGATCCTGCTCGGCATCTGCACGGCCACCGAGGCCGCCGTAATCTCGGCCGTCTACGCCTTCATCGTTTCGTTCTTCATCTACCGCGAACTCAAGGTGAAGGACTTCCTCCCGGTCCTGGTCAACACCTGCCGGGGAACGGCGGTGGTCCTTCTGGTCTGCGGCGCGGCCATGGCCGCCGCCTACTTCATCACCACGGCCCAGATCCCGGTTCTGCTGGCCGATCTGCTGCTCAAGCTTTCCGGCGGCAACTGGATCATCTTCATGTTCTGGGTCAACATCCTGCTTTTGATCGTCGGGTGCGTCATGGACCTGGTCCCGGCGCTCCTCATCCTGGGGCCGATGCTCCTGCCCATCGCCACGCAGTACGGCCTGGATCCCGTCTATTTCGGGGTAGTCGTCATCGTGAACCTCTGCGTCGGGCTCATCACCCCGCCGGTGGGCAACATCCTCTTCGTGGCCTGCGGCCTCTCCAAAGTCCCCATGGCCAACATGGCCCGTGCCATCTGGCCCAACGTCGTCATCGGCATCATCGTCGTTTTCATCGTCACGTACCTGCCCTGGACGGTTACGTATCTGCCCGGCCTGATGCCCAAATAAGGCCGGACCCGATAGAGTTGAGATGTCAGTCATGAACAGCGTAAAGGCAAACAGCGGCAACCCCATAAACGAAAGGAGAAAGATCATGAAAAGAACAGCCATTTTGATTTTCGCCCTTGCGTTGGCGATCGGTTTTTCGTCCGGTCAGGCCATCGCCCAGTCCAAGATCCTCAAAATCTCCAACGGGATCAATGAACAGCACCCCTCTTACCTGGCGAACAAGAAGTTTGGAGAGATTCTCGCCGCGAAGCTTCCCGGCAAGTATACCGTCCAGGTTTACGCCAACTCCCAACTGGGCGACGACGTGCGGGCCACTGAAGCCGTGCGGATGGGAACCCTGGAGATGGTCACCACGTCGGCCTCCCCGCTGACGGGCTTGGTGCCGGAATTCAACATCTTCGACCTGCCCTTCATCATTCCCAGCGAGAAGGCGGCCGACGCCATCTTCGACGGCCCGATCGGCGCAAAGCTGGCCAACGCCCTGGAGAAGAAGGGGATCAAGCTCTTGGCCTACTACGAGAACGGCTTCCGCCAGTTGACCAACAGCGCACACGAAGTGAAAAGCCCGGCCGACCTCAAGGGCCTCAAGATCCGCACCATGCAGAACCCCATTCACCTGGAGGCTTTCCGGGCCATGGGCGCCAACCCAACGCCGATGCCCTTCAGCGAGGTCTTCACGGCCATGCAGCAGAAGACCATCGACGGTCAGGAGAACCCCATCCCGACGATCTGGCTCTCCAAGTTCTACGAGGTCCAGAAGTACGTCTCCCTGACCGGCCACGTCTACGGCCCCCACATCATGCTCATCGGCAAGAAGCTCTGGGACTCTTTCCCGGCGGCGGACCAGAAGATCATCGCCGCGGCGGCCCAGGAGTCGGCCGTTTACCAGCGGAGCATCAACCGCAAGATGAACAAGGATTTCGTGGACAATCTGCGCAAGGCCGGGACGATCGTCACCGAGCTCACCCCCGAGCAGCACAAGGCCTTTGTCGATGCCTGCGCCTCGGTCTATACCACCTGGGAGCCGAAGATCGGCAAGGCGCTCCTGGATGAGTTCCGGGCCACGGTCAGCAAGGCCAAGTAGCCGGCACCGGCTGTTGTATAGGGAAACCCCGGCACTCCTGCAATGGGATTGTCCGGGGTTTCCCACCGATCGACACCCATCGCCGCCATGTCCCTACCCGGGGCGACGGGGATCAAAGGAGAGTTCCATGCGCCTCAAAGACAAAGTTGCCCTCGTCACCGGCGCTGCTCAAGGTCTGGGACTGGCCATCGCCCGCCGGTTCAGCCTGGAGGGCGCCCTGGTTTTTCTCGGAGACCTCAAGGAGGACCAGGGGCGGGCCGCTGCCGCCGAACTCACCTCCCGGGGCGCCCATGCCTGGTTCGTCCGCCTGGATGTGGCCGACGAGGAGAGTTGGAAGGGCGCGCTGACCGCACTGATCGAAAAGGCAGGGAAGATCGACGTACTGGTGAACAATGCCGGAATCAACATTCGCCAGCCCATCGAAGAGATGAGCGTCGAGAGTCTTGACACCATGCTGGCCGTGAATGTCCGGGGGCCGTTTCTCGGCATCAAACATATCCTGCCCCTGATGCGAAAAAACGGCGGCGGTTCCATCATCAGCATGGGCTCGGTGTGCAGCCTGATCGGCCACAAGTTTACCCCCGAGGCCTACACCACGGTCAAGGGCGCGCTTTCCCAATTGACCCGGTCGGTTGCCGTACGCTATGCCAAGGACAACATCCGGGCCAATGTGCTCTGCCCCAGTACGGTGGAGACCCCGCTGGTGCAGGAGATGATGAAGGACCCCGAACGCAGGCGGGAGCGCGTCGGCGAGGTGCCGTTGGGGCGTCTTGCCGCCATGGAGGATGTCGCCGCCGCCGCACTTTACCTGGCCTCGGACGAGGCTGCTTTCATCAACGGGGTGGCATTTCCGGTGGACGGCGGCGTAACGGCCTGGTAATCCAGGGCAAGGGATGAAGATGAATGATATTTTGATGGCCTATTACGGCGATGATTTTACCGGTTCGGCAGACGCGATGGAGGCGCTAACCTTAAACGGCGTGCCGACGGTGTTGTTTCTCGGCCAGCCTGATCCTGCTTTACTGAAAAGACGATTGAAAAACGCTCGGGCCGTGGGCGTAGCCGGAACCAGTCGAACCATGAAGCCATCGCAAATGGACGGGGAATTGCCGGGGCAGTTTCAAATGCTCAAAGAGCTGGGAGCCCCCGTTATCCATTACAAAGTCTGCGCAACTTTTGACTCGTCCGCCAAGATCGGCAGTATCGGGTATGCCGCCGATATTGCCTTCCGCGTGCTCAAACCACCATTCGGAGTCATTGCCCAGGGCGTTCCGGTTATCGGACGCTACGTTGTATTCGGTAATCATTTCACAACTGTAGGAAATAAAACCTATCGCCTTGATCGTCACCCGATGATGAGCAGACATCCGATTACCCCGATGGACGAAGGAGACCTGCGCTGCCATTTTGCCAAACAGACGGAAAAAAAAGTTGAACTGATTGATCTGCTCCAGTTAAACAAACCATTCGAGTCCACCTCCAGCCAATTCGACCGGTACCTTGATGAAGGAAATGAAATTATCCTTTTTGACACCTTGGATGACCAAAATCTGCTCACGATCGGCCGGTTGATCCATCAAAAAATCGGCTCTCAACCGATTTTTGCCATTGGTTCTTCAGGATTTGAGTATGCGATGGCATACTATTGGCAGTCTGCAGGGATTGTTTCGAAACCGGACCCGATTCTTCCGGCAGGACCGGTGGACCAGCTCATTGTCATCAGCGGCTCTGCGGCGGACAAGACGGCCGAACAAATCAAATACGCCATGGATCATGGCTTTGAGGGTATTCGACTGAACACGGATCTGCTCATCGATCCTGAAACCGGCAAGGACGAACGGAATCGCGTGATACAACTCTCCCTGAAGTTTCTTCGGGAAGGGAAAAGCATTATCCTCTTCTCTACGGTTGGACCGGATGATCCAACCATCCCAAAAACCAAGGATAAAATGAAATCTTTGGGGATGGATGTCAATGAAGTCGGGAAACATCTTGGAAAGCAACAGGGATTCATCCTGCGGGAATTGGTAGAAGCAACAGGATTGAAAAGGGTGTGCGTTGCAGGAGGAGACACCTGCAGTTATGTTTTACGGCAGATGGATATCCATTCGCTGGAGCTGCTCATGCCGATTACTCCCGCGGCGCCTCTATGTCGTGCGTTCTCCGATCATTCAACATTTGAAGGCCTCCAAGTTGCTTCAAAAGGCGGGCAAATCGGCGCGCCTGAATATTTTATTCAAGTTTTAAACGGACAAAGAGCGAATTAATCCGGATCGGGAATCCCAGGATGAGGATGGCTGATGAAGAGGTCTGCCTGTATGTGAGGGAATCTCCGGCCGCAGGTTATGCATCCTCCGCCGGAATAAGTTTCACGACGTCCGGTCCTTCAGAAGACACGCCCCTCGAAGCAGAACTTTCCGAAGCTCCTCGGGGGCGGCAGGGGGTAATCGCCGTTGTAACAGGCAAGGCAGAAATTTTCTCTCGGCATCCCCGTGGCCTGGACCATCCCCTCGGTGGAGAGGTAGTGCAGGCTGTCCAGACCGATGAAGGCCGCGATATCCGCCTCGTCCTCCTTCTCGGCGGCAATCAGTTCCCCCCGCATCGAAAAATCGATCCCGTAGGGGCAGGGATGACGCGTCGGCGGGCAGCTCACGACCATGTGGATCTCTTTCGCGCCGCACTCCCGCAAATGCCGGACGCGGTTCCGGCTGGTGGTTCCCCGGATGATCGAATCCTCGACGATCAGGATCTTCTTGTCGGCGATCAGCGGTTTCACCGGGTTGAGCTTGACCCGGACGCCGAAATCCCGCATCGCCTGGCTCGGCTGGATGAATGTCCGCCCCACGTAATGATTCCGGATCATCCCCATCTCGAAGGGGAGCCCGCTCTCCTCGGCGTAACCCAGGGCGGCATAATTCCCCGAATCGGGGAAGGGCATGACAAAGTCCACATCGGGCAAATATTCCTGGGCGAGCTTGCGGCCCAACCGCTTCCGGCATAGGTAAACGTTTTCACCAAAGACATGGCTGTCGGGCCGGGAGAAATAGATCAGTTCGAAGATGCAGTGGGAGGGTCTTTCGATCGGGAAAGGCATCAGGCTTTTCAGTCCCGCGTCGTCGATGATGATGATTTCACCGGGTTGGACATCCCGGATGTATTTTGCCCCCACGAGGTCGAAGGCGCAGGTCTCCGAAGCCACCGCCCAGCCGTCGTTGAAGAGGCCGAGGACGAGCGGTCTGAATCCGCGCGGGTCGCGGACGGCAATGACCCGGTTCCGGGTCAGCATGACGATGCTGTAGGCCCCCTGCACCCGCGCGAGGGCCTTCGTCAGCGCCTCCTCGAGCCCCTCCTTCAAGAGGGGGGCCATCAGGTGGATGATCACCTCGCTGTCCATCGTGGACTGGAAGATCGACCCTTTCTCCTCGAGTTCCGTCCGAAGCTCCGAGGCGTTGATCAGGTTTCCGTTGTGGGCGAGGGCGTAGTATTCGTCGGCGTGGTGGACCAAAAAAGGCTGGGCATTCGAGAGAACCGAGGAGCCTGTCGTGGAATAGCGTACATGTCCGATGGCCAGGCGTCCGGGGAGCTTCGAGAGAGTGTCCTCCCGGAACACCTCGGAGGCAAGCCCCATCCCCTTGTGCGTCCAAACCTGACAGCCGTCGGCCGATGTGATCCCCGCGCTCTCCTGCCCGCGGTGCTGGAGGGCGAAAAGACCGAAAAAGGCCACGCGTGCCGCTTCTTCGTGGCCGTATACCGCAAAGACGCCGCACTCCTCGCGAGGTTTGTCTTCCTGTTCGATGTCATACATCATCATTTCCTCGCCTATAATTACCATGATATGCCTGCAGCGGCGCCACATTCCAGGTCTCTCTCCGGAGGGCGTAGATGGCCAGCGCCGTCGCGCGGGCGCCGGAGATCGTCGTCGTGTAGAGGACATTGTAGAGCAGGGCGCCCCGCCGGATGTGATAGGCGTCCCGGGAGGAGCGGCGGCCCAGGCTGACATTGATGACAAGCTGGATGTCGCCGTTCTTGATGTGATCGACCACGTTGGGCCTTCCCTCGCTGACCTTGCGGATCGTCTCGACCGGAACCCCGTGCTCCCGAAGTCTTGCAGCCGTCCCGCCCGTGGCGGCGATCTGAAAACCCATCCGGGCGAAGACGTTGGCCACGGGAACGATCCGGTCTTGGTAATGATTGTGAACGCTGAGAAAAACTTTCCCGGAGAGCGGCATCTTGAAGCCGGCCGCCATCTGGGATTTTGCGAAGGCAAGGCCGAAGGAGTGGTCGATCCCCATCACTTCGCCGGTCGATTTCATCTCGGGACCCAGCAGGATATCCACGTTGGGAAAGCGATTAAAAGGGAAAACCGCCTCCTTGACCGAGACGTGCTTCGGTCGGACGGGTTCGATGAAGCCGAGTTCCGGGAGGGTTTTCCCGAGCATCACTTTCGTGGCGAGCTTCGCCAGGGGGATGCCGATCGCCTTGCTGACGAAGGGGATGGTCCGCGAGGCCCGGGGGTTGACCTCCAGAACGTAGAGTTCGCCGCCCTTGATCGCATATTGGATGTTCATCAAACCGATGACATGGAGTTCTTCGGCGATCTGTTTCGTCTGCCGTTCGATCATCTCCAGAAGCTCCGGTGAAAAGGTGATCGCGGGCAGGACGCAGGCGCTGTCGCCGGAATGGATCCCCGCCTCCTCGATGTGTTCCATGATCCCGGCGACAACGGTTGTCGTCCCGTCGCTGATCGCGTCCACGTCCGCTTCGATCGCGTCCTCGAGGAACTTGTCGATCAGGATGGGATGGCCGGGAGAAACCTCCAGCGCCCGGACCATGAACTTCCGGAGGCTCTCCGTGTCGTAGATGATCTCCATTGAACGTCCGCCGAGGACATAGGAAGGCCGGACCAGGACCGGGTAGCCGATCCGCTCGGCCACCCGGATCGCCTCGTCGATGTCCTTTGCCGTATCGTTGTCGGGTTGGCGGAGACCCAGGCGGTTCACGATCTCCTGGAAACGCTTCCGGTCCTCGGCGCGGTCGATCGCGTCGGGGGAGGTNNNNGCGTCTGGCCGCCGAACTGCAGGATGATGCCCATCGGCTTCTCCGCCTTCAGGATGTGGAGGACGTCCTCCAGCGTCACCGGCTCGAAGAAGAGCTTGTCGGAGGTGTCATAGTCGGTGCTGACCGTCTCGGGGTTCGAGTTCACCATGATGCTCTCGTACCCCATCTCGCGAAGGGCGAAAGAGGCGTGGACGCAGCAGTAGTCGAATTCGATCCCCTGGCCGATCCGGTTCGGACCCCCGCCGAGGATGACCACCTTCGGCTTCGTCGAAGGTCGGGTCTCGTCTTCCGTTTCGTAGGTCGAGTAGTAGTAGGGGGTATAGGCCTCGAACTCCGCCGCGCAGGTGTCGACGAGCTTATAGACGGGGACGATCCCGGCGGCATAGCGGCGGTTGCGGATCTCTTCTTCGGAGAGGTTCCAGAGATCGCCGAGATAGCGGTCGGAGAATCCCAACCGTTTTGCCTCATGGAGCAGGTCCGTCGAATACGGCGTCTTTCGGATCTCTTCCTCCGCCTCGACCAGCGACCGGATCTGGTTCAGGAACCAGGGGTCGATCCGGGTGAACTGCCGGATTTCCTCGAGGGACATGCCGTGGCGGAAGGCCGCGCCGACATAAAACAGGCGAAGGGAATTGGGTCGTGTGAGCTTCCGCTCCAGAAATTCCCGGGGGCGGCGGACCTCCTCCTCCGGCAGATCGATCATCAGGCCGAAGCGTTTGATTTCCAGCGAACGGATCGCCTTCTGGAGGGCTTCCCGGAAGGTCCGGCCGATCGCCATCGTCTCGCCGACCGACTTCATCGAGGTGGTCAGAAAATCCTCCGTCTCAGGGAACTTCTCGAAGGTCCAGCGGGGGATCTTCACGACGCAGTAATCGATCGTCGGCTCGAACGAGGCCATTGTTTCGCGCGTGATATCGTTCGGAATTTCGTCCAGGGTATAACCGATGGCCAGTTTCGCTGCGATCTTGGCGATCGGAAATCCGGTCGCCTTGGAGGCGAGCGCCGAGGAACGGGAGACGCGGGGATTCATTTCGATCACAATCATCTCGCCGGTATCGGGGTGGATCGCAAACTGCACGTTGGAGCCGCCCGTCGTAACGCCGATCTCCCGCATGATGGCAATCGCTGCGTCCCTCATCTTCTGGTACTCCATGTCGGTGAGCGTCTGCGCCGGGGCAACGGTGATCGACTCGCCGGTATGGACCCCCATCGGATCGAGATTCTCGATGGAGCAGATGATGACGACATTGTCCGCCCGATCCCGCATCACCTCGAGCTCGTACTCCTTCCAGCCGAGGGCCGACTGCTCGAGCATGATCTCGTGGATCAAGCTCGCGTCGAGCCCCCCTTTGGCGATCTCCGCGAGCTCCTCCCGGTTGTAGGCGACGCCGCTTCCCGTTCCCCCCAGCGTGAAGGAGGGGCGGATGATGACGGGAAACCCGATCTCGGCAGCGACGGCGAACGCCTCCTCCAGCGACCGGGCAAAACCGCTCTTGGGAACCGTAAGACCGATCTTCTCCATTGCGGCCCGGAAGAGCTGGCGATCCTCCGCCTTGTGGATGACGGGAAGCGACGCCCCGATCATCTCGACGCCGTATTTTTCAAGTACGCCGGCCTCGGCGACGGCGACCGCGGTGTTGAGGCCCGTCTGGCCGCCCAGGGTCGGCAGCAGGGCGTCGGGCCGCTCCTTCGCGATGATCTTTTCGACCGCCTCCGGCGTGATCGGCTCCACGTAGGTCCGGTCCGCCGTTTCGGGATCGGTCATGATCGTTGCGGGATTGGAGTTGACCAGGATCACCTCGTACCCCTCCTCCTTGAGCGACTTGCACGCCTGGGTCCCGGAGTAGTCGAACTCGCACGCCTGGCTGATGATGATCGGCCCGGAGCCGATGATCAGAATCTTATGGATGTCCGTTCTCTTGGGCATGTTCCTTCCGTTTTTCCTTTTCTACATTCCCAACCTCGATGGCATGGGTGCGGGACCTGTTGCCGCGATTCGGAGATTTTTCCGGGGCACCCTGGGCGCACAGCGGAGCGCCCGCCGGGACCTTTGTTTGAGCACCGTAGGCGCGAGTTCAGGTACCGGCAGCGCAGCGAGCAGCGCCAGGGTCGAGAAAAGATCCTGAGCGGCGACGGGTCCCGTACCCATGCCAATCCCCCTCACTCCCACTCGATCGTGCTCGGCGGCTTTGAACTGATGTCATACACCACCCGGTTCACCCCGCGGACCTCGTTGATGATCCTGCTGGAGATGCGGCCAAGCAGGTCGTGGGGAAGCTTCGCCCAGTCCGCCGTCATGGCATCCTCGCTGGTCACCGCCCGGATGACGATCACGTTTTCGTAGGTCCGCTGGTCCCCCATGATCCCCACGCTCTTGATCGGCAAGAGGACCGCGAAGGACTGCCAGAGCTTCCGGTAATAATTGCCGGCCCGGATCTCCTCCATCAGCACTGCGTCCGCATTGCGGAGGATGACCAACCGTTTTTCGGTCACCTCGCCGATGATCCGCACCGCGAGCCCCGGCCCCGGAAAGGGCTGCCGCCAGATAACGTCGCCGGACATCCCGAGTTCCTTTCCGAGGAGCCGGACCTCGTCCTTGAAGAGGTGTTTCAACGGTTCGACGAGCTTCAGTTTCATCCTCTTGGGAAGCCCCCCCACGTTATGGTGGGACTTGATTACGGCGCTGGGCCCCCCGAAGGCCGACCGGGATTCGATCAGGTCCGGGTAGAGCGTCCCCTGGGCGAGAAATTCGGCGCCTTTGATCTTCCCGGCCTCCCGATCGAAGATCTCAATGAAAACCTTGCCGATGATCTTCCGCTTCCGCTCCGGTTCCGTCACCCCTTTGAGGCCGTCGACAAAGGCCTTCCTGGCCCGCGCGAAACGGACGTCCATCCGGAAATGTTTCCGGAAGAGGGTCCGGACCTTCTCCGCCTCGCCCAGCCGCAGCAGACCATTGTCCACGAAGACGCAGGTGAGACGGCGGCCGATCGCCTGGTGGAGCAGGACGGCCGCGACGGAAGAGTCGACCCCCCCGGAAAGACCGAGGATCACGCGCTTGTCGCCGACCGTCTCCCGGATCTCCGAAACGGCGTCGCGGATAAAGGCGTTCATCGTCCAGCTCTTTGCACAGCGACAGACGCTGAAGAGGAAGTTTTCCAACATCTTTTTCCCTTCGGCCGTGTGGACCACCTCCGGGTGGAATTGGAGGCCGTAGAGCCGGCGCTTCGCGTCCTCGGCGGCGGCCGCCTCGGTGTTCTTAGTCGAGGCGGTGATCCGGAATCCCTTCGGCAGGCGGCCGATCCGGTCGCCGTGGCTCATCCAGCAGCGTGTCTTCTTTTCGATGCCGGCGAGGACGCCGCCCCCATCCCTCCGGACGCTCAGCTCTGCGAAACCGTACTCCCGCTTGTCCGAACCGATCACCTCGCCGCCCAGCGCGTCGACCATGAACTGGAGACCGTAACAGATCCCCAGGATCGGAATGCCGAAATCGAAAATACCTTTGTCCACTCGCGGCGAGTGCGCCTCGTAGATCGAGGAGGGGCCTCCGGAAAGGATGATTCCTTCAGGCCGGAGCTCCCGGATCTTTTCGAGTTCGATCCCCGGCGGCTCGATCTGGCAATAGACCTGATGTTCCCGGACGCGACGGGCGATGAGCTGGTTGTATTGCGATCCGAAATCGATGATCAGGATCAAGGTTTATTCTCCTTTTCTAAAAAAAGGACATGAGCGGAATGTTGTTTCTCATCCGGGAATCCTCCCGTCGTCCATCAGGCGGATAAATTCATCGAAGAGATCATCCGCGTCGTGCGGGCCCGGCGCCGCTTCCGGATGGTATTGGACACTGAAAGCCGAAAGCGCCGGATAGCGGAGCCCTTCGGAGGTGCGGTCGTTCAGATTCTCCCGAATCGTCTCCCGCTCCCCGGGGAGGGATTCGGGCAGAACCACGAAACCGTGGTTTTGGGAGGTGATCTCGATCCGGCCGGAGCGGCAGTTCTTGACCGGCTGGTTGATCCCGTGGTGGCCGAACTTCAGCTTTTCCGTCCGCCCTCCCGCCGCCTGACCGAGGATCTGGTGGCCCAGACAGATGCCGAAGATCGGGACCTTTCCCAGGATCGTCCGGACCGCCTCCACGATATACGGGAGGGCCGCCGGATCGCCGGGACCGTTGGAGAGGAGGACTCCGTCCGGCGCCAGGGCAAGGATCGCCTCCCCGGTCGCGGTGGCCGGAAGGACGAAGACCTCGCAGCCCCGCTGCTCCAGATTCCGGAGGATGTTGAACTTGACCCCGCAGTCCAAAACGACAACCCGCCGTTTGAACGGGGTCAGGTCTTGGGATTTGAATTCCGACACGGTGGGATTCAAATCCCAAGACCTGACCCCGTTTTCGTGCCAGCGGTACGGATTTGGGCTGGTCACCTCTTTCACGAGGTCCCGGCCGATGAGTCCCGGATAGGCGCGGACGCATTCAAGGAGCCGGTCGACGTCCTCCGTCTCCGTGGAGAGGACGCCGCGCATGGCCCCGGTCAGGCGGATTCGGCGGGTCAGCGCCCGGGTGTCGATCCCTTCCACCCCCAGCTTTCCGTGCTTCTCGAGAAAGGATTTCAGGCTCTCCCGGGAACGCCAGTTGCTCGGATAATCCTGATACTCCCGGACGATGAACCCCTCCAAATGGATTCCGGCCGATTCCATGTCGTCCGGATTGATCCCGGTATTGCCGATGAGCGGGCAGGTCATCGCCACGATCTGTCCCTTGTAGGATGGATCAGTGAGGATCTCCTGGTAGCCGGTCATCCCCGTGTTGAAGACGACCTCGCCCAGGACCTGGCCATTCCCGGCAAAGGCATCGCCCGGGTAAGCGCTCCCATCCTCCAGGACCAGCAGGGCCGGTTTTTTCCCTTTCCCGAACATTACGTTGCGGCTCCTTTGTTCAATAAAGTGCTGAGTTCCAAGGACTGAGTAAAACAAAGTGCCGAGGAAAAGCAAGTGCTAAGTGCCGAGCTTTTTTAAATGCAGCACTCAGAACCCAGCACTTTATTGAACTGTCCCGTTTGCCTTACAGCATCGGCAGGTATCGGTCGATTTCGAACTGGCTTACGTGGATGCGGAAACGATCCCACTCGAGTTTCTTGTTCTCGACGAACTTGTCGAAGATGTGATCCCCGAGGGTGTCGCGGACGAGCTTGCTCCCCTGCACGGCGATCAGCGCCTCGTAGAGGCTCCCGGGCAACGAGGTGATCCCCGCCGCGGCGCGCGCCTTCTCGTCCATCTCGAAGATGTCCTCTTCGATCGGCTCGGGCAGCGGATAGGCCTTTTCCACACCCTTCATCCCTGCGGCCAGCATCACGGCAAAGGCCAGGTACGGGTTGCAGGAAGGATCCGGCGAACGGTACTCCATCCGCGTCGCCTTCTCCTTGCCGGGCTTGTACATCGGGACGCGGACCATCGCGGAGCGGTTCCTTCTCGCCCAGGAGACGTACACCGGGGCTTCGTAGCCGGGGACCAGGCGCTTGTAGGAGTTGATCCACTGGTTGCAGATTCCGGTGATTTCCGGGGCGTGGGCCATGATGCCGGCGATGTAGTGCTTTGCCATCTTCGAGAGGTTGAATTTGTCGCGGCCGTCGAAGAAGCAGTTCTTCGACCCTTTGAAGATCGACTGATGGACGTGCATGCCGCTTCCGTTCTGTCCGAAGACCGGTTTCGGCATGAAAGTCGCGTAGACACCGTTCTGCCGGGCGATCTCCTTGACCGTGGTTCGGTAGGTCATGACATCGTCGGCCATCCTGAGCGCCTCGTTGTAGCGCAGGTCGATTTCGTGCTGGCTTGGAGCGACTTCGTGGTGGCTGTACTCCACGCGGATCCCCATATCCTGGAGGGCAAAGATCGTTTGACGGCGCAGGTCGGTCGCGCGGTCCACGGGAAGTCCGTCGAAGTAGCCGCCCATGTCGAGAAACTCGGGGGCCTTGTCGGAGGCGAAGTAGAAGAACTCGAGTTCGGGACCGACGTAAAAGGTGTAGCCCTGGTCGCCGATCTTCTTGAGGGTTCTCTTCAGGACATAACGGGGGTCGCCCTCATAGGGGGTGCCGTCGGGATTCTGGATGTCGCAGATCATCCGCGCGACCGGCCGGTCCGAGGGACGCCAGGGGATAATCTGGAAGGTCGTCGGATCGGGCATCGCGATCATGTCGCTCTCCTCGATCCGGCAGAAACCCGCAATGGAGGAGCCGTCAAATCCCATTCCCTCTTCCATTCCCTCTTCCAACTCGCTGGGGGTAATGCTGAAGATCTTCTGCACTCCCAGGACATCGGTAAACCAAAGCTGGATAAAACTGACGTTTCTCTCCCTGACGTTTTTCAACACGTCCGTCTTTGTTTTCAACTCGTACATGGCTTCATCCTTTCTTTTGGATACAGGTTAAAGCTTGAACAGCAGATCCGCATACGTCGGCACCGGCCACATATCCCCGGGAACGATCATCTCCAAAGCATCGATGTCGGTGCGCAGAACCTGCATCGCCGTGGCAACCTGATCACGATACATTTCCGCCTTCTTTACCGTGCCGACGGTCTCCCGCGCCTTTGCCGTTGCGGCTTCGAGTTTTCCGAGGTTCTTGTAGGCCGAGGCAAGCAGCGCACCCAGCTTCTTCAGAAGATCCTCCTGGACGGGCGCCGAAACCGCTGCGGCCTTGAAGCTCGCAATCGATTCCGCCAGGAAAGTGCCGTATTCGGCCACTGCGGGAATAAACTGCTTCTTCACCATGTCGATGGCGGCCATCGCTTCGATATGGATCTGCTTTGCGTAGGTCTCGACATAGATATCGTAGCGGGAATGCATCTCCTTGTGCGAGAGTACCTCATATTTCTCAAATAGCTTTATGGATTTATCCGTGATGAATGCCTTTAAGGCGTCCACGGCGTTTGTGACATTGGGCAATCCGCGCCTGGCCGCCTCTTTGGGCCATTCCGCGGAATAGTTGTTGCCGTTGAAGATCACCCGGCCGTGTTTCTTGTAGGTTTCCCTGATGATCTCCGCGGCCTCGGCGTTCTTGTCCTTGGTCTGTTCGAGGCGCGTGGCGATTTCATCGAGGGCCTCGGCAGCGATCGTGTTCAGGGCGACATTGCATCCGGCAATCGACTGCGCCGAACCGACCATTCGAAATTCAAACTTGTTCCCGGTGAATGCAAAAGGAGAGGTCCGGTTGCGGTCCGTATTGTCCTTGGGAATTGCCGGCAGGGTATCGACGCCGACATGGACAAACTGAGCGCCCTTGGCAGACACCTTTTGGCCTTTGGAAATCTTCTCGAGGATGTCCGTCAGCTCATCGCCCATGAAGACGGAGATGATCGCCGGAGGCGCCTCGTTGGCGCCCAGGCGGTGATCGTTTCCCGCATGGGCGCAGGTCGCCCGCAGGATATCCGCATGGGTGTCCACGGCCTTGATCAAGGCGCTCAGGACCAGCAGGAACTTGACATTTTCGCTCGGTGTACGGCCCGGCTCCAACAGGTTGATGCCGTCGTCCGTAGAGAGGGACCAGTTGTTGTGCTTGCCGGAACCGTTGATGCCCGCATAAGGCTTTTCATGGAGCAGGCAGACCAGATTGTGACGCAAGGCCACCTTTTGCATCGTCTCCATGACGAGTTGATTGTGATCGGTGGCAATGTTTGTCGTGGCAAAGATGGGGGCCATCTCGTACTGGGCCGGGGCGACTTCGTTGTGCTGGGTTTTGGATGTGATGCCCATTTTCCAGAGTTCGGTATTGAGGTCGTGCATGTAATCGGAAACCCTGTCCTTGATGGCGCCGAAATACTGGTCCTCCAATTCCTGGCCTTTGGGCGCCGGTGCACCGAAGATCGTTCGCCCTGTCAGCATCAGATCGATTCGGTCCAGGTAGAATTCTTTGTCCACCAGGAAATACTCCTGTTCGGGACCCACGGTGGAGGTTACTTTCGTAGAGGTTCTGTTGCCCAAGGCCTTGAGAACCCGCAGGGCCTGCTTCGACACCGCCTTCATGGACCGAAGCAGAGGCGTCTTTTTATCGAGGGCTTCGCCGTTGTACGAATAAAAGGCGGTGGGAATCGTCAGGGTCACGTTTCCGGCTTCGTCGGTTTTCAGAATCGCGGGCGAGGTGCAATCCCAGGCCGTATACCCTCTCGCCTCAAAGGTGCTGCGCAGGCCGCCGCTCGGAAAAGACGACGCGTCCGGCTCGCCTTGAATCAACTGCTTGCCGGAAAACTCCACCGTGACTCCACCATCAGCCGTCGAAGAGATGAAGGAATCATGCTTTTCCGCCGTGATTCCCGTCAATGGCTGAAACCAGTGCGTATAATGGGTCGCCCCTTTTTCGAGCGCCCAATCCTTCATGGCGTTGGCGACCACGTCGGCCACATCGGGTCGCAGCGGCAGATCTTTTTCGATGGTCTCCCGCAGGGCCTTGTAAACCGGCCTGAACAGCCTCTCCTTCATGACCTTGTCGTTAAACACGTTCGATCCAAATACTTCCGTTAGCTCCATGACCTTCTCCTTTTTATTGAAAAATATCCGCTATCGTTCAGGTTTGCAATGATGCATCTCTTCTGGAATTCACATCATCCCTTATCCATTCCAGTCCACCCGGTAAAAGAACATTTTTGTCCCTTTTCGCCCGATCTTTTCAAGAAACATCTATTATTTAGCAATCCGTGTGCCAAAGGCCATTTACTCCAGCGGATCGTTTTCAGCCAGTCGCCAGATCCCGCAGGGGCAGGCCCCCGCGCAGAACCCGCAACCGATGCAACGATCCGCATCCACGACGTACTCGTAAGCCCCTTCTTCCCCCTCTTTCCGGGAGATCGCATTCTGCGGACAGAGGGTTTCGCAGAGGCCGCAATCGCGGCAGGCGCCGCAGGACGCGCAGCCGGCGGCGCAGGAAAGGGGATCCTCGAAACGGGGCGGACGCGGGTCGTAGTACTCCAATTTCACACGCTCCGGATCGATGGCCGGGAGCTGATCATAGATCTCTTCACGTCCCCGGAGAAGGTCGTCAATCGCCCGGGCTGCCACCCGGCCCGCGCCGATCGCCTCGGTGAGAAGTCCCAGGCGGACGGCATCACCGATCGCGAACACCTTCGGATCGCTGCTCCGGTACTTTTCGTCGACGACAACGAACCCCTTCTCGGTTTTGATCTCTTCCGGCAGGAACCCCAGATCGGGCTGATCGCCTACGGCCATGATTACGGTATCCGCCGGGAGAACCTCACCGTCCTTCAGCTCCACGGCCGTCTCCGTGATGACCTTCGTGAAGCGGGGCCAGAGAAATTTTGCCCCGGCGGCCTCCGCGTGTTTCCGTTCCACGCCGAAGGATGCCGGCGCCTGGATGTCGATCAGCGTGATGGATTCGGCGCCGAGCCTCGCCGCCTCCGCGGCGGCATCGCAGCCGACGTTTCCCGCTCCGATGATGACGACATTCTTTCCCACCTTCGCCTGATCGAGCTTGCTCTCGCGGAGGAAATCGAGAGCAGCGACCGCCCGCTCATGACCGGGAAAGGGGATGATTCGGGCCTTTTGCGCTCCGACGGCGATCACCACAGCATCGAATTTCTCATGCAGTTTTCCGAACTCCTCTTCGGTCAATGCATGTTTCAGCTGTTTGTGGAGGATCTCCCCCTCCATTCGCTTCAGTTCATGCTCCAGAACCTCGTCCGGAATCCGGTTCCGGGGGATCGTTGCCGTGATCTTACCGCCGAGACGTTTGCGGACGTCGTGGATGACGGGCTCGTGTCCCTGCATCCGGAGCTGCCAGGCGACCGACAATCCCGCCGCGCCGCCGCCGATGACGGCGATCTTCCAGCCGGTGGACGGCGCCGGCGCCGGAACAACTGCCTGAAGACTGGCCCGGCCGAGGAGAGCCGTGTCGACCGACGGGAGATCGGCCTTCTGCCGGGTGCAACCCTCCATGCAGAGATTGGGACACAGGTAGCCGCAGACCGTGGCCGGAAAGGGGGTGTACGCGAGCGCCAGATCCACGGCTTCCTGCATTTGTCCTTTGCGGATCAGTTCCCACCGTTTCCGGACGGGGATTCCCGTCGGGCAGTGGGCCTGGCACGGGGGCAGGTATTTTTCGTTTTCCCAGAAGGGAACGAAGCGGCGCATCGAACCCGTCGTGATCACGGCAATGGCGCCGCGATCCTGAGCGGTCAGATCCCCGATCATCCCGCCCGTCCCCAGTTCGCGGTCCCAGACCTCCGCGCGGAAACGGCCGATGTTCCGTGCCTGGGCGCCGGCCTTTTCATGGGGTTTCTTGGCCGCGAGGAGTCGCCAGGCAGCCCGATCTTCCGTCAATTCCGGCAGCAGTTCCGTCCGGCCGATCGCCTCAAGATATTCCGCCATGTGGATGGTCAGCCATCCCCATTCGTCGTCGTCGGGAACGGTCAGCCGCGCGTCCTTCTCGCTGAACCCCTGGTGGAGGCCGCGGAAGAAGATCTTTCCGCCGACCATCCCGATGCAGGGATGGTAGCCGAGAATGTTGTCCGCCTGCTGCGCTTTATGGCCGCAGATCACCGCCACGCCGCCCGCCATGAACTCGGCGAAGGAATCGCCAACCCCTCCCATAACCCAGAGCTCCGGGGGCTCAAACCGGGGGTTGTGCTTGGTCATCGTCATTCCGCGCGCCCCGATGTCGCCCGCAACATAGATTTTCCCCTGGGCCATCGCGTTGGCAACGCCGTTGGTGGCGTTGCCGCGGACGATGATTTGGGCCCCGGCGTTGAGCCAGCCCACATCGTCGGAGGCGGGCCCCACCACGTCGATCCGGGTGCCCGGGAAACCCATCGCCCCGACCCGCTGTCCCGATGTTCCGAGGATGCGGATGGAAACGGGCTCATTCCCCGCCCGCCAGAGGCGTCCGCCGAGGCCGTGCTGGCCCTGGGCGATGATCTCGATGTTCCGGTGCCCTTCGGCGACGGCCTTCTGAATGCGCTCATCGAGGACGCGAGAATCCACCCGGACGCCCTTTTCCGATCCGGGAATCATGATGGTTGGTTTGAGGGACATGACCTCTCCTTTATCGATTTCAGCCGCGGCTTTGGATCCCCGCCTTACGCTGAATTATCTACAGAACATAACGAATGCCGAGCCGCTCCGCTGCATTCCGGTCGGTGATCCCGATTGCGTCGGACATGCCGATCGGCAGCGAAGTGGAACGACCGAGCGGCGCCACGATCTTCTTGAGTTCCGTATCGAAACCGACCACGACGTCGACGAGACGTTCGGCTACCTTCTCCGGGTCGAGCCGCCGGTAGAGGCGCGGATCCTGGGAAGTGATCCCCTTCGGACAGAGGCCGATATTGCAGATGTTGCAGCGGTCCGCCTCCGAGCCGAGACAACCGGCGGCCGCCTGCATGATGGTCTTCCCCACCTGAACGCCGCTTGCCCCCAGCATGATCATGGCCGCTGCGTTCGCTGCGAGGTTTCCATTCTTACCCACACCGCCGCCGGCGAAGATCGGGATCTCATTCTGCTTGCCGAGTTTCACGAGGTTGAGATACGCGTCGCGGACGATCCCTGCGATGGGGTGCCCCATGTGGTTCATCGAGACGTTGTAGGCCGCCCCGGTGCCGCCGTCCTCGCCGTCCATCGCCAGGGCCGCCGCATAGGGGTTCCGGGTCAGGTTGTTGAGGACCGCGAGCGCCGTGGAGGTCGCGGAGATCTTCGGGTAGACCGGCACGCGGAAGCCCCAGGCCATCGACATCGACTGGATCATCTTGGCGACCGCCTCCTCGATGGAGTATTTCGTCTGGTGCGTGGGAGGGCTGGGGAGGTTCACCCCCATGGGGACCCCCCGGATCGCGGCGATCAGTTTGTTCACCTTGTACCACATCAGCAGTCCGCCGTCGCCCGGCTTTGCCCCCTGCCCATATTTGATCTCGATTGCACAGGGGTCCTCCTTCATTTCGGGCAGGGCGTGAATGATCTCATCCCAGCCGAAGTAGCCGCTGGCGATCTGGAGGATGACGTACTTCAGAAACCGCGACCGGAGAAGCCGGGGCGGACAGCCGCCTTCGCCGGTGGCAAAACGGACCGGCATTCCCATCTCCTCGTTCAGGAAGGCGACACCCATCTGGAGCCCTTCCCACATCGTCGGGGAGAGCGCTCCGAAGGACATGCTGCCCAGGATGAGCGGGTAGATCTCCCGGACCGGCGGGAGCCAGCCGCCCTCGCGGGTGATCCGGAGCGCCTCCTCGGGCGGGAGAATCCGTCCCAGCAGCGTCCGAAGCTCAAATTCATGGCGTCCCGCGTCCAGCGCCGGGTCGGTCAGCATCGAGATGCGGACGAACTTGATCTCATCCAGAAAGCTTCCCGTCGCGTTCCGGCGCCCGCCGCGCCGCCGCGGGATGCCGCCCTGGTTGATGTGGAAGCGAAGTTTGTCCGGCTCGTCGTTGTGGATCGGCATGATCGCATGGTTGGGGCAGACCATGTCGCACATCCCGCAACCGATGCAGGCGTGGGCGACATCCGTCCGCTGGCGGATCCCGTGGTAGACGCCGAAGACATTCCCGGGTTTTTCCGTAAGCCCGAGGGCGATCTGCAGGACCCGTTTGCGGTGGACGCCGAGCTCGATCGCCTGTACGGGGCAGACCGCCGTGCAGCGGCCGCAGAGGGTGCACTTTTCCTTGCTCCAGAGGAGCTGCCAGGGAAGATCCTTCGTGCTCAGTGAAGACGGCTTAAGCTGTCCATCTGGCTCCATCGCCCCACCTCCTGACGTTCCGGTCCGACAAAGACCGTATCATATTTCATCGGCTGAAAATCCCGGCTCTTGTCGCGCGCTGGAATCGCGGCGTCCAGCCCGCACATCTCCGAGGAGAAGGCGAACATGCCGGGATTGCCGCCCACCACGCCGGGCCGGAGCTTCTTGCTGTCCTGCAGCATGAAGAGGGTCTTGTCGGGCAGGCAGCCCATGACGCAGTTCGGCCCGTCGATGATCAGCGGCCGGCAGCTCTGCTTGAGCATCCGGAGCCAGGGGCCGTTCGGGTGGTTCTCCAATTCGCCGTCCTTGAGCGGCGTGAGGACGTGCTTGTAGGTCTCCAGGTCGAGGTTCAGGTGCCGCAGCGAGTAGTGGAGGATATGGGTGAACACCTCCGAGTCCGACTGGTAGCCGACATAACCCGGCTCTTTGCGCGACATGAGAAACTCCCGGATCGGCACGAAGGCTGTGTTCTCGCCGTTGGTCATCGTGGCCATCCCCTGAATGAAGAAGGGGTGGCAGGCGTAGATGTTGATCGCGTAGTTGGTGTTCTGCCGCCCCTGGGCCAGGATCGTCCGCGCCTGAAGTTCCTTGCGGTTCAGTCCGAGGTAGTCCGCGACGGCCATCGGATCGCCGACCTCCTTGATCATGATCACGTCCGGCCAGAA
>DIWG01000057.1:20360-27684 GCA_002423465.1 Syntrophaceae bacterium UBA6112
GGATATTCATAGACGCGGATCAGGTAGTTGTCCCGCCGGGGCGTCCCCGCCGGCGGCCGCTTGGTCGGCCGGAACGAGAGCTTGTATTTCGTCATGAAGTCCATGTCCATCATGTACCGGTCGAGGGCCTTGATCCCCGTGTTGGAGAAGATCCCTGAGAGGATCGGTCCTCCCCGGAACTGTTCGAAATCCCCGCCGAGATCGGTCAGGAAGAGCCCCACGCCCGAGCCGTCGTGTCCCTCCTTCATGACGTCGAGAGCGCGGATCGCGACCATCGGGGAGAGAGGGTCTTTGCTCGTAATGGAAAACAATCTGCACATAATCATCCATCCTTTCTATCCGGAAACGGAACGGTTTTTCGGGAGCCCCGCCGCAATGAAACCACAAACCCACGGGCTCGGGAAATGTCCAAAGTTCTCATAAAGCTAAAATCATGCCACTTTCAGAAAACCACGGGAATGACGACCGATGAATGGCCTTATGATTCCGGAGGATAACAACACGTTCCCCAGCGGTGGAAAAACGGATCGATTTCATGCAACATAAATGTCGTAATGCTGAAAAAAAGGACAAATATGTATCGCTGCCGGATCGAAACCGAACGGGCTATCGCATCAATCCGTGTTCGTGATCGAGTTCAGCGTATCGGTTGTTTTGGCGCGGAAAGGCCGGGGATCGATCCCCATCTTCCGAATCCGGTACTGGATGATCCTTTTTGTGGTTCCGAGGAGCTTTGCCGCCTGGGTCTGGTTCCCTCGGGTCTCCCGGAGGGCGTTGGTGATCAGCTCCCGCTCCTGCGCCTCGACGACGGCGTTGAGCCGTCCCTGCTCCTTCTTCTCCGCGCCTTTCAACCGGAGTTGCAGGGAGGGCGGCAGATGCACCGGCTCGATCATGTCGCCGGGTGTAAGCAGAATCGCCCGTTCAATGCAGTTCTCCAGTTCCCGCACGTTTCCCGGCCAGTGATAGGCCAGCAGGATGTCCGAGACCGCGGGAGAGATCTTCTTGACCGGTTTCCCCAAGCCCCGCGTATATTTCAGGACGAAATGGTCGGCGAGAAGGATGATGTCGCTTCCCCGCTCGCGCAGCGGCGGCAGATAGAGGGGAAAGACGTTCAACCGGTAGAAAAGATCGGCGCGGAACCGTCCCGAGGCGAGATCCTGCTCCAGGTTCCGGTTCGTTGCGGCAATGACCCGCACGTCGACGCGCACAACCCGGGAGGAGCCGAGCGGCTGAAACTGCTTCTCCTGGAGGACCCGGAGCAACTTGGCCTGCGCCGCGGCGGAGAGCTCTCCCACCTCGTCGAGGAAGATCGTCCCCCCTTGGGCCTCTTCGAAACGACCGCGCCGCTGGTGGATGGCGCCGGTGAAGGCCCCCCGTTCGTGGCCGAAGAGTTCGCTTTCCAGCAGGGTGTCGGGAATGGCCGCGCAATTGACCTGAACGAGCGGCCCCTTGAGGCGGGGGCTTTTTTTGTGAATTGCCCGGGCGACCAGTTCCTTGCCCGTCCCCGTCTCCCCGTGGATGATCACCGTCGTGTTGGAATCGGCCACTTGGGCAATCATCCCGAAGAGATTCTGCATCACCCCGGAATGGCCGATGATGTCCGCCGACGGCGTCCGGGAGCGGCCGAGGAGATGGCGGAGGCGCCGGTTCTCCTCCTCGACGGCGCGGTTGTGGACCGCCTTGGCGAGGAGTTCGGCGACCGAGGAGAGCATCGCGAGTTCCCGGTCCAGGTCCTCCACCTGCCGGGCGACCTTGTCCGCCGAGAGCACCCCGACAACGCGGGCGTCGTAGATGATCGGCACGCAGAGAAAGGCCAATTCCGAACGGTTCAGAAAACGGCGGGCGCCGGTCCGGTCCAGGAAATGGGCCTCTTTGCCGAGATTCGCGCAGGCCATCGGCCGGCCCGTCTGTGCGACCTTTCCCGTGATGCCCTCACCGGGGAGGTAGGTCACGTCCAGCCCCTGGATATCAACGCCGTGCGCGACATCCAGCCAGGCCTCGCCCGTTTCGCGATCGAGGAGGGAGATCATCCCCCGTTGCATCCCCAGCCGGTCGCTCATCTCCTGCAGGGCTTGCTCGATCTGATCCCGCAACTCCCCCGGCTGCGCCAGAAGCCTGGCGACGGCGTGCAGCGCGGCAAGTTCTTCGAAATTATGGATGCTGATCTCTCTTCCTCCGGGCGCGCCGATCTTCAACGGCCGCCAAATCGAAGAAATCATGGCGGAATCCCTCTTCCTGCAATGGTTGCCCCCTTTCGGGACATCCGCTGACCTTGCCAATTCGTTCCGTCATCCACGACCTATGTCCGCCGAACATTTGCGGGAGCAGCAAATGTTTGCGTTTTTACGGAACATCGATATATTAGACTAACACTGTTCAAATGAAAATTGCAATCTGTGCTTTTAGGAGCGTGCGACAGACCATGATTACGGATGAGGAACAAAAGCGATATGCCCGCCAGATTTTGCTGAGCGGGGAAGAGGGGCAGGAAAGGCTCAAAGCGGCGAGCGTTCTTGTTGCCGGCGCTGGAGGACTGGGAACGGTGATCTCTCTCTATCTGGCCGCCGCCGGTGTCGGCCGTCTGCGGATCATCGACTGCGACATCGTCGAGTCAAGCAACCTGAACCGCCAGATTCTCCACTGGAGCCGGGACGTCGGACGACCCAAAACCGCCTCCGTCAAGGAGAAGCTCGCAGCCCTCAATCCCCTGATCCGCATCGAGGCCGAGCAGAGCCGGATCACGGAGGAGAACATGGGAGCGTTGGCGCAGGGCTGCAACCTCATCGTCGATGCGATGGACAATTTTCCGACCCGCTACCTTCTGAACCGGACGGCGGTCGATCGGGGAATCCCGTTCATTCACGGCGCCGTCCGGGGATTTTTCGGCCAAACGACGACGGTGATCCCCGGGAAGGGCCCCTGTCTGCGCTGTCTCTTTCCTGTGAGCCCGCCTCCGGAGGTGTTCCCGATCGTCGGGGCGACCTGCGGCGTTATCGGCTCCATCGAGGCGGCGGAGGCGATCAAGCTGCTCACCGGGCAAGGGGAACCGCTGATGGGTCGGATTTTCATCTGGGACGGCCTCGCGGGAAACGCCGATTCGATCATCGTCGAGCGGAATCCGGCCTGTCCCGATTGCGGAAATTTGCCATGAAGGTCACGTTCAGGACATTCGCCACGTTTCGGGAGGTGACCGGGGCGGGGGAGATAGAGATGATTCTTCCCCCCGGGGAGAAGATCCGGGGCCTGCTGGAGGAACTCTGTAACGCCCATCCCGGACTGCGGGAGCGCCTCTTCGACGCTGCCGGGCAGATCAAGCCCCATATCCTCATCCTGAAGAACGGCCGGAGCGTTGCGTCGCTGCAGCCGCTCGATACGGTTATCGACGAGGGTGACGTGATCGCCGTCTTCCCGCCCGTCGCCGGCGGCTGAAAAAAATTTATTTTCCTCCGTAATGGACGGCGATCCAGACCGTCTTCTGCCCCGCGCCCGTCCGCTCCACCCGGTGACGAACGTGCCGCGGGATCAGGAGATGGTCCCCGGGTTTGAGATCAATCTTCCTGCCGTTGTCGAAGCGAAGCGTGGCGCTTCCCGAAACGAGCAGGACCCACTCCTCCGTCTCCTGATCGTACCAGAAACCCGGGGGAGAGGCCTGCCCCCGGGAGACGATCCGTTCGATCCGGAAGGTGTCGGTCCCAAGGAGTTCCGTGGAAAGCTCCTCCGGCAGCTCACCGGGAATATCCGCAAACAGGTTTTGAATGGCGATCATCCGCAATTCTCCTTACAATGGAGGCAACGTTATTCTTCCGTTCCGAGGACGGCCGTCGGCATCAACCGACGAGGGGCTGATCCCGGAGACGCTTCTCCGGGAAGAACCAGACGAGGCCGATGCTGAGCAAGGGGACCAGGGCCAGAACGTAGAGGACCGCCCGGATGGTGTAAAGATCGGCCATGCTGCCGACCAGGGGCGTCATCATCCCCCCCACTCCCTGTGCGAGCCCCATCATCAGACTGGAAACCATCGATTTTCCGTGCGGGGCGAGTTTCTGGGCCATGACCAGCCCCAGCGGCATCGTTGCGAACATCAGGAACCCGGCCAGCGTGGCGCCCAAATAGACCCATTCCCCCCGGAGCAGAAGCATCAGAAAAAGGCATGGGGTGGCCAGAATGAAGGAGACATAGAAAATCGGTTTGTAGCCGATCCGGTCGGAGAGGTGTCCGGAAAGGAGGCCGCTCACGGCCCCCGCCACCGTGAAGAGGGAGATGACCAGTCCGATGGAGATGAGGGAGTGGCCCTCACGGGCGTAGAGGATGGGGGCGAAGGTCATGAAGGACTGGGTTACGAAAGTGCGCAGAACCATGACCACCCAGATCAGGAGAACCGGTTTCCACACCTTTCCGAAGGCCTCCCGGATCGCACCGAAAAATCCCTGCCCGCGGAGTCCCTCCCCCAGCGGCAGGGGCGTCATTTTAAACAACAGGATCATCAGAACGATTCCCGGGATCGCCGTCCAGGGGAGGGCCTCCAGGCCCCAGCGACTGACGAGCCAGGCAATGAAGAGCGGCCCGACGCCGAAGGCCAAGGTCCCCCCCATATTGAAAATCGATACGGACAGGCCAAAGTGACGCCCGGCATAGTTGGCGATCATCCCCGCCATGGAGGGATGGAACATCGATGACCCGATTGACGCAACCGCGATAAAGAGCAGCAGATCCCAAAACGAGTGCGCCCAGCCGACCAGGGCGATGAAAACGATGGAAAGAAGCGGCCCGCCAAGAATGAAGATCCGCGACCGGTAGCGGTCGGCGAAATAGCCCACACCGGGCTGGACAATGAAGGCGAGCATCCGCATCATTCCGGCGATCAGGCCGACCTGTGCCAGGGACAGCGCGAACCTGTCGACGAAGACCGGCAGGAGCGGATTGATGAAGGAGACATAGAAATCGCCCGCAAAGTGGGTCAGGGTCAGGGCGAAGATGATTTTGACATCGGTGCGGTTTTGCTCGCTCATGGGATTCATTGTCGGAGTTCGGTCCTATCCGCCGGGTTTCCAACCTCCATAGATCCCGCGCCTGTATGATCCGTAACGCATGAATCTCTTCGGGTCATATTCCCCAAACCTTGCTTTGTTCCTGGCCGTCATGGATCTCCCCACAGCTTGCTGCGGTGAGGCTCATGCACTGGATGGCATCTTGCCTATCACGCTCACCGCGTTCCTGTCAAACGGGAAGACTCGCGTCACACCTGCATGATTTTGCTTGACATAATTGCGGAGGATGCTTACAGATAACTGCCAGAAATGATAGAATTAGTCCAAAATGTTTTTCCCTTACTACCGGGAGCACGAAACAGGTGTCATTCATTTTGCGGCCATTCAATAAGATTTTGCAAAATCATAGATTTCGAGGCCGGAGAAAGAGTATCATCTTCCGAAGCGAATCTGTGAAACCTTCGATCGAACGTCTTTAATTCCGAGGCATGGATGAATAAAAAAACATTTAAGGGATTGGATCAGTTTGAAAATGTGAAAAACTGGTTTGATACCATTATCGACTCTTCTTTTGATGGCCTGTGGATCTGCGATAAGGATGGAAATATTATAAGGATCAACAAAGCCGCTGAAACCATGAATGAATTGAAATCAATAGAGGTTGTTGGCAGAAATATGAGGGAATTGGTCAGAGAGGGATTCTTCGATAAATCAATTACCCTCGAGGCAATTAAAAAAAAGACTTCCGTGACAATGCTCCAACACACCAGAACAGGGAAGAAAATCCTAGTGACCAGCAATCCCATTTTCAATGAAGAAGGCGAAATCACGTTCGTCGTATCGAACGATCGTGATATAACGGAGCTGGATCATCTGCGAAGCCAATTGCATGAAACTCAAGATTTGATGAAACGCTATTCTGCCAAACTCTCTGAATTAGAAATAAAATCAGAAGACCCTCATTCTTTTGTGTATCATTCCAAAGAGATGAGACAAATTTACGAAATGGCGGTCAGGGTAGCCAAAGTCGACTCGACTGTTCTACTTCTGGGGGAATCCGGGGTTGGGAAAAGCATTCTAGCCCACTTGATTCACCAACAATCAGAACGGGTAAAAGGACCATTTATCCGAGTAGATTGCGTAGGCATTCCCGATTCGCTCATTGAATCTGAACTTTTTGGTTATGTTAAAGGTGCTTTTACAGGCGCAAGGCCGGAGGGGAAAGCCGGTTTGTTCGAACTTGCAAATAAGGGGACTCTTTTTCTGGACGAAATAGGGGAAATACCTCTGAACATCCAATCGAAATTACTTCGTTTTCTTGAAAAGCATGAAGTGAATAGAGTGGGTGGCACCGGGGTCAAGGAGATTGACGTCCGAATCATTGCTGCAACCAATATGAATATTGAGGAGATGGTCTCGACAAAACGTTTCAGAGCGGATCTCTATTACCGACTGAACGTCGTTCCCATTGTGATTCCTCCGTTGAGCGAGCGCAGAGACGATATTCTGTCTCTTCTCTTTTACTATCTGCAAAAGTTCAATCAGAAGTACCAGAAAGAAAAGACCTTCAGCCCAGCGGTAATCGATCTCCTGTGTGATTTCAATTTTCCAGGTAATGTTCGTGAACTATCAAACCTTATCGAGAGAATGGTTGTGACAACAGAGAAATCCTATATGGAATTGTCTGACCTGCCGCAGGGGATCATTAATCGTATCCACCAATCCGATCAGAATAATTATGGAATCTACGAGAATTTGTCTCTTAAAGAGGCTTCGGAGAAATTCGAATTGATTATGATTGGCAGGACCATCAAGAACTATGGATCTCAAAAAAAGGCATCGAAGATACTTAGAGTGGATCAGGCTACGATTTCACGGAAGCTGAACAAGAGGCAATCGCAGTGTAAAATGCAATAATGCATATTCGATGTAATTATGCATATAATAGAAGATATCGGCCAATGTTGGCAAATCATTACCCGACGAAAATACGGCAATGCAATAATGCATTATTGGCCGGCTATGTTCTAAATTCAGCATTTTCTCTTCTTCCACTTGAAGTATGTAACCGATAATTTTCATAAGAGTTATCTCTTTTACATCCCCATCAAGCAGTTTGGCATTATTAATGCGTGATGATTCACTGTTGAGTGTCTCGGTGTCGAGGCACCCAGCAGATGAACATTAGTTCTTCATTTGGGGAGGGAGCGCAATGATCGTAGGGATTCTCAAGGAGATCAAGATCGAGGAAAACCGCGTATCCATGACGCCGGCCGGTGTCGAAGTCATGAAGGGTCACGGTCATACGGTCCTCGTGGAAAAGAGCGCCGGGGCCG
>DIWG01000064.1 GCA_002423465.1 Syntrophaceae bacterium UBA6112
TAACCAATCACTGGTGCGGACGCAAAAGGTCGCGCCGCACAGTTCCTCGTTGGCTTGAGGGAAGAGAAGATGGATTTAAATGATTGCATTGAATTTGTTCGGAGAAACCCCAACGGCTTTCTCGCCACGATAGATGGCGATCGGCCACGCGTGCGTCCGATGACCGTATGGGATGCGGATCCATCCGGATTCTACTTCTACACGTCCAGGGTAAAGCCGCTGATGTCCCAGCTTCAGGCGTGCCCGAAAGTCGAGCTTGCTTTTTACCAGCCGGGAACGCCTCCGGATATTGGTGTTCTCCTGCGTATTGCAGGTCAGATCGAGATCGTGGAGGATATGAATGTCCGCCGGAAACTATATGAGGCAATGCCCTGGCTGAAGGAAATCGGAACGGGGACGCCGGACTGTCCGACGATTGTCGTGTTCAGAATAGCGACCGGGCAGTATAATTTTTGGACGTGGGAAAACAATATCAAGCCTGGGCCGTGGATTCCTTTTCCGTAAAGGCAAATCGGAGTAACGATCTGATTGATGTTGAACGGTTAAAATGATATCTTGAGAGCATGAACAGAAAGCACACAGCCGTATACCGAATGTCGGACCGTCGGAACGATGACTTCGTTCCCGGCACGCCGACAGACCGCATTAGCCTTGTCTGGCCTTTGACCAGAGAAGTCGTGTCTTTGAGCAAAAAGCACTATGCTGAACGAAGACTACAAAGACATGTTACACGCCTTGTCCGACGAGAAGGTTAGATTCCTCCTCGTAGGCGCCTATGCATTGGCAGCCCACGGTTATCCTCGGGCTACCATGGAACATAGACATTTGGGTCATGCCGTCCCCTCAGAACGCCGATGCCGTGTTGCGGGCATTGAGTCGTTTCGGCGCTTCGCTGCACAATCTGACCAAGGAAGACCTTCAGAAGGATGGGACCGTTTTTCAGATCGGAGTTGCCCCAAGGCGAATCGACATCATCACTGCGGCATCCGGACTTCAGTTCGAGGAGACGTATGTACGGTCGCTGTCTGTGGGTATCGAGGGAATTGAAGTGCACATTCCGTCGCTCGACGATCTGATTCGAAACAAGAGGGCGTCAGGAAGAACCAAGGATTTGGCCGACGCAGAAACACTGGAATCCCTGAAGAACTCCGAACAAATTGCTCCACCCGATAAGGAATAGCGCGCCCGGGCGTGCTATTCTTTGCGGATGAACACGGTGCTGCGCCTGTCGCCGCGTCTCGCCGCCTGCGGCGGCGCCGACCCCATTGTCACGGGAGCTGCAATAAATTGCATTCCCCGCGCCCAAAGGTTGCGGCTCATCTCGCCCCCTGGGCATCAGCATTATTGACGAAAACATATCGATCGTGATATCGTAGCACAAAATGGATCGATGGAGATATAAGTGGGTGGTGGATTTCGGGCCTCATTTTCGCTTGACAATGGCAGGACCGTCAGTGTAGATATCACCCGCGTTTTGCTATGCGAACATTGCCGAAGTGGCGGAATTGGTAGACGCGCTAGGTTCAGGGTCTAGTGGGGGTTCCCTCGTCCCGGTTCAAGTCCGGGCTTCGGCACCAGAAGAAAAAAAGGGGGTTAACTGATTCATCAGTTAGCCCCCTTTTACTTTCAGAGGTGCTTGATCAACAGTTTGGTCAACACTTTTCAGGAAACCTTCCATCTGGTCAACAGCCTTCCGGGTATCCTCCCATTTTGATTCAATTCATTCACCCCTTTTCTTGATTGCATCATCATTCGGGAAATCATTTTCCTCATGGTTCACATTTTCTTGAATTTCGTCTGAAACTGATCCTTTCTGCCGCTTCGTCTGCAACAACAAGTCCTTGATCGCATCGAGCTTTTGCATCTCGGTCCAGGTTGCATAGTCGGGTTTCTTCTCCGTGTTCGCCTCGATGACTGCACGGGAATCTTTGCTGCCTTGCAGGTAGGCGATGATGTAAATAAAAATGAACATGGAATAAGTAAAACCAAACGTGTCCCAATACCCCAGTCCCGACATGGCCATGATTCCCCCGATTGCTCCGATCGGAATCGCCGGGATTAAAAACATAGATATTATATTTGGGATCATCGCTCACTCCCTTCGTTTCCTAAACCGCCCGTTTATTGAACTGATATCGTTCCACACTGGCGTTATATTCCGGCTTTCGGGTGCTCCGCCCTCTGGCCTCATAGCGATTGATTTTACATCATATCAAATCGCTTATCCATGAATTTGAAGTTGATGTGATCGAGAACTTTTCCAGGGAATCCATGTTGACATACAAAGCCGCTTCCCATAATATTGGCTTGCATAAAAGTGTGTTTTTATCCATTCAATTGCGGTTGGGAAAAGAGACAAATTGAAATCCATCAAGAATTCATGGAAATACTTTTTAATCCTCCTTATGGTCGCGATTCTCAATGGCTGTGGGGGAGGGGGTAATGACGGGAATGAAACCGCTATTCTTCCGGAAGGTGCGATCTGGATAAAACAAACGATCAGAGAAGATACAGCACCTAATGGCTACGGAGCAGTCCTCATATGGGCGCAGACGGCCACGTTAAAAGGAGGCCAGTCTAATTCTGAAAAGGCATATGTAACAATAGACTACTGGAAGGTTATCGAGGAAATAAATTCCAATAAAAATACCCTCTATGAAGAACATTATGATTACAATGAGAACGTGTTTGGTGAAGCAGGACTTTATGTGAGATATCCTAATTGGTATGATCCAGCCTCTAACGATTTCCATACTCAAGCTTTTAATATGCATGTGCAGAACGGCGTCCTTTCAATTGACGTAAGTCAAACACCGGATAATATTGTTCACTGGTGGACACCGAGACAGACTGTTAAGGCTGGTGCAAGATATTCCGTAGAAATACGACTCAAAGTTGAAGGAAAATGCTCCGTGCAACTGGGTTCAGATTACTGGCGAAGTCTTACGAGTATCGCTATTCCAAATGGGGACAATAATCGCGAGGCGTGGATATCAGATTGGATTGGTGATACGAATAGCGAGTTTGTAACCGTGACAGCACCTCTTCGATGAAGACAGGCAGATGTAAACCAACGCTATCATTGCTCTTAAGTAGACCGGGGATAAATGCTTTCCGTTTTCAGCTTGTTGTTGCCACAGCCATTTATTTTATTGTTGAGTGATTCATCGGTCGGCCTTCTTTTCTTTTGAGGGGACAAAAAAAGAAAAAACCTTGCATTTCAATAAGAAATCCCTTATTGTCCTTCCCACTTGGTGTGCAGCACGTTTTTGTTATTCACCACAGTACAGAAAAGTCAACCGCACAAACCAGCAGGAATGGCAAGTGCGGTTTTTTTCAAAAAAAAGGGCTGCCGGCCAAATCACTCGGCATAATGTAATGGTTCCCAATGAGGAAGTCGAAATGATCGGATTTGATAATCAAAAACGGATGAGAGATTTCATGAAACCATCTCATGAATTCAAAAAAAAATTCTGTTTGGTCTTTATCATGATCATGGGGATGTTGATTTTCTCTTTATCGGGATGTTCAAAATGCGTCGTAAAAAGTCAAATTCAGCCCTCAGGATACCCGATTGCTGCCGATGTCCAGACGACGGCTCAAAGGACTCTCATGCCGGGCCCAACCCCTGCGACGGCGATCAATCTCTGGGAGATTTCCAAGTACAGTCAATACGGCTATGGCAACTGGACGTATGGCCCGGGTCTCCCCCACGACAAGCGGTTTGATATCATGCCGGCGGCCTACAGCGGTTCCGCAGTCACCAAAACAAAGAAACTTTTGAATTTCTTTACGATCTCCGACATCCATATCACCGACAAAGAAGCTCCTAACCAGTTGATCTACCTTCAACGCCTGCACAATACATCGCCATTTGGGGCCTCTCTATATTCAGGGATTATGCTCTATACGACGCATGTGCTCGACGCCGCCGTCCAGACGGTCAACGCCCTGCATAAACAAAATCCGATCGATTTCGGCCTCTCTCTGGGCGATACCTGCAACACAACCCAGTACAACGAACTTCGGTGGTATATCGACGTCATCGACGGCAGGGTCATTACCCCCAGCTCCGGCGCCCATCTGGGAGCCGGAACCATTGAGTATCAGAAACCCTACAAGGCGGCAGGGCTGGACAAGTCGATCCCCTGGTATCAGACGCTCGGAAACCACGATCATTTCTGGATGGGCTCCATTCCCGTGGACTACAGCCTGCGCAAGGATCTTCGGCAGTCCTTCATTACCGGCGAGGTTTTCGCGACGGGAGATGTCCTTCGTGATCCCCGAAAAATTAACAGCCGGGATTACTATACGGGCGTGCTCGACGGCTCGACACCCTACGGGGATATCAAATATGCCGGCCCTGTCGGAAACTTCAGCAGCACACCGAAGGTTGCGGCCGATCCGGACCGCCGTTCGCTTTTGCGAACGGAGTGGATGAAGGAATTTCTTAATACATCTTCCAATCCGGCCGGACATGGTTTCAACATGACCGACGCCAACAATGGCTTTGCATGTTACAGCTTCACGCCGAAGTCGAATATACCGATCAAAGTGATCGTTCTCGACGATACCCAAAAGGAAGACGATGGCTCTATCGACATCCACGGACATGGTTTTTTGGACCGGGCGCGCTGGGCCTGGCTTAAAAAGGAACTGGCCGATGGCGATGCGGCAGGTCAGCTCATGATCATCGCCGCGCACGTCCCGATCGGCGTCGAAGTGACGGCGCCCAATTCCGAAATGGGGTGGTGGACGGATCCGCAAAACGCCGTCACCCTGCCGGACCTGATTGCGGAACTTCAAAGCCATCCGAATCTTCTCATGTGGATGGCCGGGCATCGTCATTTAAATACCGTGAAAGCCTTTATATCGCCTGATCCGCTCAACGCTCCTGAAAAGGGCTTCTGGCATGTGGAAACGCCGTCGCTTAGGGATTTCCCGCAGCAGTTCCGAACTTTTGAGATTTACCTCAACAGCGACCATACCATTTCCATCATGACGACCGACGTTGATCCGGCAGTCAGTGAAGGATCGCCTGCCGCGACATCGCGTAAATATGCTATTGCGGCAACCCAAATCGTCGGGACTTGGGATCTTACAACCAAAAATAATCCCACGAATGATCCAACCATCAAGCCGATGCCCACTGCTTCGTACAATGCGGAGCTGGTCAAACAATTGAGCCCGAAAATGCAGAAGAAGATGCAGTCACTATACCCGACACCATAAGCAGGTCATTATTTTAGAGCGAAGATAAGGAAGTTACGCCATGAAAACGAAAAAGCCCACTTTCTTGAATACAGCATTGGCCTGTGGCATATTGCTCTGCCTGCTCAGTGGATGCGCAATCACGAATGGCGCTATCGCCCCGGCGCAAAAGAATGTTGCTAACCTTCCTGAACACTTTGGTTTCTTGGCGGGATATCTGGAAAGAAAGGATTACCCTGACAGCCTTGCTCTGCTTCCCGCTCCCCCATCCCCCGGTTCTGCGGCATTCGCTCTCGACGAAGATGTCGCCCGACGGACATTCGCTTTGCGTGGCACAGCACGCTTCACACTGGCGCTTTCGGATTTCGATCTGAGTTTCCCGCACGCTGCCGGGACCTTCTCTTGCGCGTTGAACGCCCCGGTTACAGAGCAGGATACGCCACGTCTTTACAGGCTGCTGCGCCGGTCTCTGACTGACGTGGCTCTTTCGCCCCATGCTGCCAAGGATCATTACAACCGCCAACGTCCTTTCACAATGAACAAAGAGCCTATCTGCGCCCCGGAGAAGAAAGCGGAATTGGAAAAAGACGGATCTTATCCATCGGGGCATACCGCAATCGGCTGGGCCTGGGCGCTCATCCTCACTGAGATTTCGCCATATCAGGCCGATGCGATCCTTGCCCGGGGCCGGGCCTATGGAGAGAGCCGTAACGTATGCAACCATCATTGGTACAGCGACGTGGAATGGGGCCGTCTCATAGGTGCGGCCACGGTGGCTCGACTGCACGCCAATCCCGCTTTTCGTGCGGATCTGGAAGCTGCCAGGGCAGAACTTGCGGCCGTTCGGGGCAAAGGTATTAACCCTATACGCGATTGCAGCGTTGAAGCCGCGGGACTGGCCCTCCGGCCCTACTAACAAAGACTCCTTCAGCAACCCTATCTTGAATATCATCCCCTCAATACATACTATAAAAATTTGAAAGTCCTGTAATAAATGCAATATTAACTATTGCAACGGCTTGATAATAGGGTTATGATGCTTGAAAATTGGGAATATTCTGATAAATCTAATCAGGAGGGTCTGCATTATGGCTACAGAACTACTTGATTTAACGGCGGATATCGTTATTGCCCATGTTTCAGTTACCGAAATGTCGTCGAATGACCTGTTAAAGGAAATCAAACGGGTCTATGCGACACTTGAAGGACTGGCCAAGGGTGGAAAAGACTTTACCATCGAAATGTTGGATCAGAAAGCCGCAAAAGCAGCCAAGAAAACGATGGGGTCTGCGCAGGATCAACCCGTTATCCCAGCGGCGCCGGTTATGACCCTTACGGAAGCGTTCAAACCGGATCAGGTTGCCTGCATGGTTTGCGGCAAGAAGGGTATGGTAACCTTGAAACGTCATCTCGCTTCGGCTCACGACTTGAAGCCGGGTCAATACAGAAAGCAATTCCATATCCCCAAAGATCAGCCGTTGGCAGCCACACAATACGTTGAAAAGAGGCGTCAGATTGCTCTGGATCGTGGATTGGCCGATAAACTGGCCGCGGCAAGGGCAGCAAAAAAGGAAAAAGAAACGGGGGAATAGAAACGAGCGGTGGTTCGGAAAGGGGAGGGAGATATGCCTGTAGTTGTTGTCGAAGCGGATGAGGGAAGAACCGTCGAACAGAAGAGAGGGCTGGTTAAGGACATCACAGACGCCGTTTGTAAGAATTTTAATGTGGAACCACAAGCTGTTACAATTTTAATTCACGAACAGAAAAAAGAAAATCGAGGGAAAGGCGGTAGGTTGGCGATCGACTGACGGGTCGCCCTGTTTTCATTTTAACTGGGAACTCGGCGGAATATAAACGGCATTCGGAACCATTACACAAGGAGAACCATTATGAGCTTGACGAAGATTGACATCATCGACTCCATTTATGATGAAATCGGCATTCCCAAGAAAGATTGCGTCAGTATTGTTGAAAGCGTTTTTGATATTATCAAGGAAGAACTGAACAACGGAAATGACGTCATGATTTCCGGTTTCGGCAAATGGACGGTCAAATCCAAACGGGAACGAAAGGGTCGGAATCCCAAAACAGGCGAGGCCTTGATGATTGATGCGAGAAGGGTGGTTACATTCAAACCCTCATCCGTGCTCAGAGGAACTGTAAGCCGTTGATATGATGTGAAACAATTGTTACCGCCATGGATAGAGATACCGGATGATCCGGGGAGCCGCGTCTTCCCAGTCGTCTTTTTCATGAGCAATGCCTTTGCACATTATCCGGCGCTCGAAGCAGCCATCTCGATGACGGCAAGGTAAGGTGAATGATCGATCGGACCGTTTCGACGGTTATCGAGGCGGAAAAATGTATCGGATGCGGCCTGTGCGTCGAGGTTTGTCCATCGGAGACGATATCCATGCAGGGGGGCAAGGCCGTTGTCAGCGGTGATCGCTCTCTTTCCTGCGGCCATTGCGCGGCGGTTTGCCCGGTCGATGCCATAACGATTCGTTCCATTGACCCGGAGGCCTCCAGGTTCGCTACCTTCACTGCCGATCTCCTTTGGTTGCCCCACGGGGAATTCAACACCGCTCATCTTGTCCGCTTGATGGCTTCTCGAAGGTCTTGCCGAAATTTCAAAGACAAACCCGTAGACCGTGCATTGCTCGAAGACCTGTTGAAGATCGGCGTTACCGCTCCTTCGGGCACAAACAGCCAGATGTGGACATTCACAATCCTTCCCACCCGGGAATCAGTCGCAGCCCTCGGGGATCAGGTGGCCCTCTTTTTCAAGCGCATCAACAAACTATCTGAAAAGGATTGGCTGCGCAATGTATTAAGATTGATCGGCAAGCCTGAATTGGACCATTATTACCGTGATTATTATCCGTCGGTGAGTGAGGCATTGGCGGAAAGGGAGAGCAACGGCAGGGATCGCTTATTTCATGGAGCGACGGCAGCCATCGTCGTCGGGTCGAGGCCGGAAGGAAGCACCCTGCGGGAAGACGCCCTGCTGGCGACTCAGAATATGCTTCTTGCAGCCCATAGCATGGGGCTGGGAACCTGTCTGATCGGTTTTGCGGTAGTGCCGATGACCAAAGGCTTCCAGACAAAACGATTCCTGGGCATACCGGACGACGAAAATGTCCATGCGGTTATTGCTCTGGGATATCCGGATGAACGATACTTGAAGGTTGCTGGCAGGAAGAAATATGTCCACAGGTATTTTGAGCGTTGATGCGAGGAGGCCGCAATGAATGAACGGTTAAAGATCGCGGTCAACACCGGCGGCGGGGATGCACCCGGTCTCAATGCCGTCATCTATGCCGTGACGATGGCGGCCGACCGCCGCGGCTGGGAGGTTTACGGAATCCACACCGGTTATAAGGGATTGCTCGATACCGATGAGATCACTCGGCTGACCCCGGAGAAGGTGGCGGGAATCGTTTCACTGGGAGGAACGATCCTCGGTACGACGAACAAGGGGGATCCGTTCAACATGCCGGTCAAGAACGCCGTCGGTGATGTCGAGGTTCGGGATGTCTCCGGACGGATCGTATCCAATTTCAAGCGTCTGGGTCTGGACGTGCTGGTCGCTATCGGCGGCGACGGTTCCCTGCGTCTTGCCAACCGACTCGCCGGGATAGGAATGCCGGTGGTAGGCGTGCCCAAGACGATCGACAATGACCTGGCCAGCACCGTCATCACTTTCGGTTTTGATACCGCGGTGACCACGTCGACGGAGGCGATCGACAAGCTGCACTCCACCGCCAGCGCCCACCAGCGGGTGATGGTGGTTGAAGTGATGGGACGATACGCGGGCTGGATTGCACTCAACAGCGGCATTTCCGGGTCGGCGGATGCGATCCTGATCCCGGAGATCCCGTTCAAGATCGACAGTGTCTGCAACAAGATCATGGACAATGAGCTGCACGGCAAAGACTACGGCATCGTCGTCGTCGCGGAAGGGGCCAAGGCCGAGGGGGGCGAAATGGTCCACAAGGGCGGCGGCGAGGAAGGTCGCCAGGAGGTGCTGCTCGGAGGGATCGGCGATTGGGTGGCGCGGGAGATCCACCAGCGGACCGGGAAGGATACGCGCTCCCTGGTGCTGGGACATCTGCAGCGCGGCGGCTCTCCCACCACCTTCGACCGTCTTGTGGCGCTGCGTTTCGGCACGGCGGCCGTCCGTTTCATCGCGGACGGTCAACGCAACATTATGGTGGCCCTGCGGCCGCCGAACATGGTGGCCGTGCCGCTGTCAGAGGCCGTTGAGAAAATGAAAGCGGTTCCTCTGGATTCCGATTCGATTCTGACCGCTCGCGATATGGGGATCAGTTTCGGCGATGAATGAAACCGGACAGTCCGGGCGTCATCCTCAAGAGACGGGGTGCCGTCCGGACTGCCGCAAAGGGGTTTTGCTACCGAGATCCCTCTACCGTGATCCCCCACCAGCTCTGAGCCTTGGACTTATCGACTTCCTGCTGACTGACTTGCTTGTAGCCCCAGTTGCTGAACTTGAGGTGGCTCCAGCTCGTATAGAGGGTACTGTGTTCATAATATCCGGACTCGCGAGCCGCAGCTCCACAGCCGGCCAGAAAAAAAATCGCCATCATCACAACCAACAATCGTTTCATATCCATCTCCTTTCGAATTGGCCTTCAATATCTATATCCCGTCGGGACCGATCCCGGTTGAAGGGAAACTGATAAGGAACTTCAAAAATAAACCGCCATGTGATTTCACGATATAATAATTCACGGTGACTGTCAATGAATACTCTTTCTGCCCATTGCCGCCTCTTCCTCCCTGCGAGTGGTGGCTTCCACGGCTCCAATTTGCCGAAGGTCACGACGGATGCGGCAAAGATGAGGACCACGGATAACGGGCGAACGGTAAAAAGAGGTTGCATTCTTGCCGATTTTTTCTTATCTATATCACGATGAAAACGTGCCGGCCGGAGAGGAAGCCGGGCGCGAATCATTTCCCGGGCTCTCAGAACACAACACTCTTGCAACAGGTCGATCAGGCATCTCTTTTCAACTCACGGAGGAAACGGAAAATGGGCGAGGGGATATCGGATTACACCAGGTTTGTCGTCGATCTGCGGCGGCAGATGTGGATGGACGACGTGGAGGACGAACTCCGCCGACTCATCTGGCAGATTGCGGTCACGGGGAA
>DIWG01000044.1 GCA_002423465.1 Syntrophaceae bacterium UBA6112
CCCTGCTCTCCCAGCATATCTGGACAAGCGTCCAGGAGGCCTTTTCCGGTTATCTGCTCGCGCTGCTTGTGGGGATCCCGCTGGGTTTGGCCATGGGTTGGTTTGTCGTTGTCGAAGGACTGAGCCGGCCCATTTTTGAAATGATCCGTCCCATTCCTCCCGTCGCCTGGATCCCGCTGGTTATCTTTTGGTTCGGCATCGGCATCAGCGGCAAGATCTTTATCATTTGGATCGGAGGCGTCGTGCCCTGCGTGATCAATTCCTACGAGGGGGTTCGCATGACGAATCCCACGCTGATTCAGATGGCCAGGACCTACGGGGCCACCGACTGGCAGATCTTCAAACAGATCTGCATCCCTTCGGCCCTGCCGATGGTCTTCGGGGCCCTGCAGATCGCCCTGGCCTTGTGCTGGACCAATTTGGTCGCTGCCGAGTTGCTGGCGGCCGACCGGGGGCTCGGCTTCCTCATCACCATGGGTCGCAAACTCGCCCTGCCCGACATGGTACTGCTGGGCATGATCATGATCGGACTCACCGGCGTCGTGATCGGGGTTGTCATCGATTATTTCGAGAAGAGGCTGCTGGCTGGGATCAGGAGGTAACGTCACGTGGCTGATATTGCCAATGAAGTCCAACAACAGGTCCGGGAGAGAAGACCGCTGACCCTGTCCGTTGTCCTGAAGAACCGCTGGTTCCTCTATGGCTTATCCATACTGGTCTTTTTCCTGGTCTGGGACATGACGGCCGCTGCCAAGGCCTTCAGAAGCGGCCTGCCCCGCCCCCACGAGGTGGCTCTTCAATTGTGGCGCATGTTATTCGATCCTCTGGCCGGGAAATCTCTGCTGGGTCATGTTTGGGCCAGCACCCAGCGGATTCTCATCGGTTTTACCATTGCCTCTCTGGTGGCGGTGCCGCTGGGCCTGATGATGGCGCTGAACCGTTATGTCAATGCCATCGTGAAGCCGCTTTTCGATCTTCTCAAACCGATGCCGCCCCTCGCCTGGATTTCCATCGCCATTCTCTGGTTCGGCATCGGGGAGACCTCGAAGGTTTTTATCATCATCATCGGCACGTTTGTGCCCTGTCTGCTCGATGCCTACAATGGCGTGCGTCTGGTGGAACCCGAGCTCTATGACGTGATCCGCATGCTGGGCGGAAAGCGCCGCCACGAAATCATCCAGGTTTGCTTCCCTGCGGCTTTTCCAGCCATTTTTGCGGGTCTGCAGATTGCACTGAGCATCGCCTGGAGCTGCGTGCTCGCGGCGGAACTGGTCAGCGCCCGTTCCGGTCTGGGATTCATCATCATTCTGGGCATGAACCTCTCCCGGCCGGCCATGATCGTAGGCGGCATGGTCGTTATTGCGCTGGTCGCATGGAGCATGAGTCAGCTCGTTTCGGCTTTGGAAAGGTTTGTCTGCCCCTGGAAGCGGGAGATCGATGGTCGGTAGGACATCCCCTCCGGGAAGGCGCCGAAGCGTTTTGACGATTTATGAATTCATCATAGGAGAAAAGATTGAGAGAAGAAAGTCATTCCTGTCAGGCCAAGATCGTTTGTGAAGATATCACCAAGGTTTTTATCCAGAAGGGAACGCAGCGGGTCCATGTGCTGGATCACATCAGTCTGGACGTGAAGGAGAATGAATTCGTCGTGATCCTGGGGCCGGGCCAGTCGGGGAAAAGCACGCTTCTGCGCATCATTGCCGGCTTGGAAACCCCCACGGAAGGAAGCGTCCGGATTGACGGTCGGGAGGTCGACGGCCCGGGGCCGGACCGCGGCCTGGTCTTCCAGGGCTACATGCTGTTTGCCTGGAAAACTGTTCTGGGCAATGTGGAAATGGGCCCCAAACTGCGGGGGGTCCCCAAAAAAGAACGGCGGGAAATCGCCGCCCACTACATCCATCTGGTGGGCCTGGACGGTTTCGAGAACCACTATCCCCACCAGCTCAGCGGCGGTATGAAGCAGCGGGTGGGGATCGCCCGGGCCTATGCCAACAATCCCCAGGTGATGCTCCTGGATGAGCCCTTCGGACAGCTCGACGCCCAGACCCGATATTTCATGGAGAAGGAGACCGCACGCATCTGGGAGACGGAGAAGCGGACGATCCTTTTTGTGACGAACAACATCGACGAGGCGATCTATCTGGCGGATCGGATCATTACGCTGGAGGGCAAATTGCCGGGCCGGATGAACGTCGTCTACAATGTCGACCTGCCAAGGCCGAGAGAGCATACGGACATGGCGTTTCTGAAGCTCCGGCACAAAATTACCGAAGCCTCGGCATTAACGCTTTAAGGAAAGCCGCCGGCCATCATCTTTTTTAAAAGAGGAGGTTTGGGATCATGAGCCATACGAATCCGATGCAGGAGAATGTGGAAGAACTGTTGAAGCAGGATCGGGAATGCCTCTGGCATCATTTGACGCAACATAAGGTCTTCCAAACGAGCGAGCCGATGATTATGGTGGAAGGCCGGGGGCTGATCCTGAAGGATATCCGGGGACGGGAGTATCTGGACGCCACATCGGGCGGGGTCTGGTGCGTCAATGTGGGTTTCGGTCGGGATTCCATTGCCGACGCCGTCTGCGCGCAGTTGAAGAGGATGCCCTACTATGCCGGCACGGCGGGAAACATACCCACGATCCGGTTTGCCTGCAAGGTGATCTCGCTTCTGCCCGGGCTGGGAAAGGTCTTCTTTTCCAACAGCGGCTCGGAGGCAAACGAGAAGGCCTTCAAGATGGTTCGGCAGTACTTCCGCCTGAAATACAAGGATAAGGATAAATACAAGATTCTCTACCGCAACCGGGATTACCATGGCACCACGCTGGCGGCTTTGAGTGCGACCGGACAGCAGGAGCGACGGGAAAGCTACGGACCCTTCCTTGAGGGTTTTGTGGAGTTTCCCCATGCCTGCTGCTACCGCTGCCCCTTTTCCAAGACCTATCCCGATTGTAACATCGAATGCGCCCGGGCTCTGGAGGCGGTGATCCGGAAAGAGGGTCCGGACACGGTGGGAGCGATCATTGTCGAACCCATCACGGCCGGCGGCGGCATCATTCCGCCGGTGAAGGAGTATTATCCGCTCCTCCAGGAAATCTGCCGAAAATACGAAGTCCTGATGATCATGGATGAGGTCGTCTGCGGTTTCGGCAGGACGGGGAAGATGTTCGGTTATGAGCACTACGACGTCGATCCCGATATGGTGACCATGGCCAAGGGAATGGCCAGTGCCTATATGCCCCTGTCCGCCACGGTGGCCAAGAATGACGTTTTTGACGCCTTCCTCAATGATCCGACCGACAAGATGGCCTATTTCCGTGACATCAGCACCTACGGCGGCTGTGCCGGCGCCTGCGCGGCAGCCCTGGAGAGCACGAGGATCATTGAAGAGGAACATCTCTGCGAGAACAGTCGGGTCGTTGGGGATTACCTGCTCGGCTGCCTGGAGGAGCTCCGATCTTTTCCGATCGTGGGGGATGTGCGGGGCAGGGGGCTTTTCGCCGGCATTGAATTTGTCGAGGACCGCAAAACGAAGCAGCCGGTTTCTGAATCCTTCCTGATGAGCATCATCAAAGGAATCACCGATCAGGGCGTCCTCGTGGGCAGGACCAACCGGAGTCTGCCGGGTTTGAACAACATCATCAACCTCGCCCCGGCGCTTGTGGCTACAAGGGCCGATATCGACCGGATCGTTTCGGCTATCCGGAACGCTATCGCCAAAGTGAGTTCATAATCCGGAAGCAAAATCCTACCTAAATAATCGAAGAGGAGGTTTACGATTTGATACAAGAGAGCAAATTGATGACCATGAAGGAAGCCGTATCTCGTTTTGTCCGCCCTGGAATGCACTTGGGTTATGGCGGATTTTCCCTGTGCCGTAGTCCGATGGCCTTTTCCCATGAAGTGATCCGTCAGGGAATCGGCGATCTGCACATTTCGAGCGTGAATCCCTCCTATGCTGTGGATATCCTGATCGGCGCCGGGTTGGTCAAGTCCGTTGAATCCGGTTGTTTGAACATGGAACGCCTCGGATTGCCGAAAAACTTCTGTCGCAGCGTCCAGGAGGGGCGGCTCCTCTCCGAGGATTATGAACACGGTGCGATGACCTTCCGTTACCTGGCCGGTTCTCTCGGATTTCCCTTCATGCCGATGAAATCCATGCTGGGTTCCGACATGCTCAAGTATCAGGTTCTGAAGGCCAAGAAGTATGAATTGATGAATTGCCCCTTCACGAACCAGAAGGTTGTCCTGCTGCCCGCCTGCACCCCTGAGCTGGCCATCATTCATGTGCCCCGTTGCGATGAAAGCGGCAATTGCCAGATCGACGGTTCTTGCTTTGCGGACGAACTTATCGCCAAGGCAGCCGCTCAGGTGATCGTGGTCACGGAACAACTGATTTCCAACGACGAGACCAGGCGCAACCCACAGTCGAACATCATCCCGTTCTTCCGGGTGAATGCCGTCGTGCATAGCCCATGGGGCGCCTATCCTTCCAGCGTTCCCGGCTGTTATGACTATGATTATGAGGCTCTCCGGAATTATCAGAAGATCTCCAGCACGCCGGAGAGCTTCAAGGCTTACCTGGACCGGTTTGTATACGGCGTCGAGGATTTTACGGCTTATCTCGAAATCGCCGGAACGCCGCTGACGTACCGCCGCCTGGCCATCGATCCCCGCCTGGGTTATTCGGAATACACGACCAGTCTGGTCAGCCCCTCGATTGAGCTGCAGGAGAAGCGGCCCGGAGAATTCAACCTGAGGGAGCTCATGATTATTGCCGCCTCTCGAGAGATCAAAGACTTTGATATCGTCGTGGCGGGAACGGGCCTGCCGATGGCGGCGACGACGGTGGCCAAACTGTCTCACGCGCCTCATTGCCATTATTGTGTCGAGACGGGTATCGGCGGTTTGAAACCGGTTCACTCATCCCTGTCGGTCGCCGATCCCCGTTTGACCGGAATCGCGAAGCCCGCCTTCATCACGGCGACGCTGGACGGCCTCGGACATATCGTCCACCGGGGTTTCGCGGGTGTCGGATTCCTGGGAGGCGCCCAAATCGATCAATACGGCAATCTCAATGCCACCTGCATCGGAAACTACGGTAAACCCAAAAAGCGGTTTCCCGGCAGCGGCGGCGCCAATGTGATCGCCTCCTGTGCAAAGCGGACCTTGATTGTCATGAAACATGAAAAACGACGTTTTCTCGAGCGCGTGGACTATATCACGAGCCCGGGACATCTCACCGGCGGAACATCCCGTGCCGATGTCGGATTGACCGGCGGCGGGCCGGACAAGGTCATAACCGACCTGGCCGTTCTTGGCTTCGAGTCTGAGAGCAAGAAAATGATGCTGGTCTCGGTTCATCCGGGGGTAACGGTTGAAAATGTCATCGCAGAGACGGGATTCGACTTGATTCTGCCGTCCGATGTCCCGACGACGCCGCCTCCGACGGACGAAGAGTTGGCGATTCTCAGGGCAAACATTTCGCCGGTGTATTACGCGGATTGACGGATTGGGATTTCAGTCATGTGGCCCGGTTTGAGGGGCCGTTGAAAGATGCGGATCAGTTCTCTTAACACTTGCCCCGATGGATGGGGGCACATTTCTCAAGAAGGAGGAGATGATGAGAAAAAATATGCAGAAACACCTGGTCATGGTCATGGCGCTGACCTTTGCAGCGGCGATGCTGGCAAGTCCTTTCCTGAATGAAGCGACGGCCCAGGATAAATATCCTTCCCGGGCCGTTGAGTATATCGTACCCTGGGGACCGGGCGGCGGGGCGGATCAGCTTGCCCGGAAAACCGGCGTCCTCCTGGAAAAGGTCCTGAATGTTCCCTTCCCCGTAATCGACGTTCCCGGGGCCACGGGCGGCACGGGCATTACGAAACTCCTGGCTGCGCCGGCGGACGGCCAGTCCATTGCGATCTACATCGCCGATTCCCATGCCGTGCTGGCGACTTCAACGGCCAGTTGGAAGATGACCGACATCATGCCGGTAGCCCGGCTGATGTTGGGACCGTCCTTCCTGTTCGTGGCGGAAAACAGCCGTTTCAAGTCCTGGGCGGATTTTGAGAAAGAAGCCAAGGCAAAACCGGGAACCTTGAAAGTAGCGACCCTCGGGTTCGGCAGCGTTGATGATATCACCCTGACCTTTCTGGAGAGCAAGGGGGTGAAGGTCATCCAAGTGCCCTACTCCAAGCCCAGCGAACGGTATGTATCCGTTCTCGGCACCCATGTGGACGCCCTCTACGAGCAGGCCGGCGACGTGCGGCAGTACATTACGAGCAAGCAGATCAAACCCATCGTCGTCTTCGGTTCCCAGCGTTTTCCGGCCTTCAAGGATGTGCCCTGCTCCAAGGAACTCGGCTATGATGTGGGCCTGCCCCAGTTCCGGGCCATTATTGCCAAGGCGGGGACGGACCCGAAGAAGATCAAGGTTCTTTCGGATGCCTTCGGCAAGGTGGCGGCGACGCCGGAGTTCAAGGCCTTCCTTGAGGAACAGTATGCGACGGCGGACAGTTTTATGAACCACGAGGAGTGCACCAAGTTCATCCTTTCCGAACTGGATTCGATGAACAAAACCTGGGGTTCAAAAAAGAAGAAGTAGCGTCCCCTTTTTCGGTTGGTTTGCCTCCCGGCGAACGGGAGGCAAACCTCCATATGGAGGTTATTGCAGCTCATGCCTATGGAAAAAATCAAACGGATCATCCCCTATGCCGTCGTCCTGCTGACCAGCGTCTTTTTCTGGGTTCTGGCCTGCAGGTTTGCATGTGAAACCCGGTCAGGGAACCTGGGTCCTGATTTCTGGCCCAAACTCCTCCTGGGGCTGACCATGGTGGTTTGTCTGTATGAGATCGCCAAAATCACATTGTTTCATCGAGACCAGGCATCCGACGACGATGCCGGAGAGGTCAAAGCAGAGGCGCCGAAACACTATCCCGGGCTCCTCATCATCGGGACACTCATGACCGTTGCCTATGTATACTTCGTGAGCATCCTGGGATTCATCCTCTGCACGTTTCTGTATCTGGTTCTCTTCATGATTGTCGGCCGCTACCGCAAAGTTTGGGTGATTGCGGTCAATAGCGTCATCGGGACGGTCCTGTTTGTCGTCATCTTCATGAAGGCGGTCTATGTTTCCCTCCCCCTCGGGCAGGGCCCATTCCAGCAATTTTCCCTGCTGATCTTGAAAATGCTCGGCATCCGGTAACGTAAGGAGTTGCTATGTTGGATATACTCAGCCATCTCGGCGTCGGTTTTCTGAATTGCTTCCAGCCGGTTAACCTGATCTTCCTCTTCGTGGGGATCGTTGTGGGTCTTCTGGTCGGCGTCTTGCCGGGACTGACCCTCGTTATGGGCGTTATTCTGGTCCTCCCCTTCACCTATGCCATGGACGTGACGCCCGCCATCGTTCTGCTGACGGCCATGTATGTTTCCGGCACCTACGGGGGCGCCCCTACATCCATTCTCTTCCGGATTCCCGGAGAACCGATCCATGTCCCGCTCCTCTGGGACGGTTATGCCATGGCGAAGCAGGGTCAGGCGGCCAAGGCTCTGGGATGGACCATCTGTGCGGCGCTGGTCGGCGGCCTTTTTTCGGCCGTCATCATGGTTACCCTGTCGGAACCGGTCGCCAAATTTGCCCTGACTTTTTCCACGCCGGAGTATTTCGCCATCGTTCTCTTCGGGCTGACGAGCGTCGTTTCCCTCGGCGGCGGATCTCTGACGAACGCCCTCATCAGTCTCTTTTTCGGGCTTCTCATTGCCACCGTGGGCGTCGATGCGACATACGGAACCCCCCGGTTCGCTTTCGGCTCTCCCATCCTGATGGACGGCATTGAGTTTCTCACCGTGATGGTGGGCGCCTATGGGGTAGGCGAAGTCCTGACGCGATTGGGCGAGGGTTTCACGACGGTTCCCGTGGAAACGGTAGGCGCCATGAAGACCAGGATGCCCTCTTTCAAAGAGGCCTGGGGGATTTGGATGACCTTTGCCCGGAGTTCCATTCTCGGCACGGTTATCGGCATCGTCCCCGGCGCCGGCGCCACCATCGCCTCTTTTGTCACCTATGGCGTGGAGGCCCAATACGGAAAACGAAAAGAAGAAATGGGCAACGGGATCCCCGAGGGGATCGTCGCGCCCCAGGCGGCGGCCACCGCCTCCGTCGGCGGCGCCCTCATCCCCCTGCTTACCCTGGGCATTCCGGGGAGCGGCGCTACGGCAGTCATTCTCGGGGCCTTTCTCCTCCATGGGATCCAACCGGGTCCACAGATATTCATCACCTCCACCGCGATGGTCTATACCGTCTTCGCCTCGATGTTCCTGGGAATCATCCTTATGAGCGTTGTGGGATACATCGCCATCAAACCGCTCGTGAAAATCCTCGACTTCCCCGAATCGGTGGTTTCAACCTTTATCATGCTCCTCTGTTTTATCGGCGCCTTCTCGATCCGGAACAGCATCTCCGACCTCTGGTTGATGGTGGCGTTCGGGGTCGTGGGATATGTGTTCGAAAAGATCAAGTTCCCAATCGCCCCCATGGTTCTGGGAACGATCCTGGGTCCCCTGGCGGAGAGCTCCTTCATGACGACCATGATCAGTTTCCAGAACGACTGGACCATTTTTTTCTCCCGTCCCATCAGCGGAATCGTCATGGTCCTCACGGTCATCGCCCTGATTCTGCCCCTGATGAAGAAATATCGTAAAATCCGTCACATGAAAAAGGCGACGTGAGTATGGTTTTAACCGGGTTTCAGCATCTCCGGCGCCGAAACACGGCGATTCTTTTTTGCGAACTTCGACTCTTCAACAACATTTTTTTCAAATGAGCCGGATAAACTTTAACTTGACAGGCCGTTTTGATGGAGATAGTCCGCAGACAAAAAACAGAATGGTTGGGTAAGATTCTGGAGACAAAAATGCAGACACTGATCGATAATCCCAATCTTCGGGGGCAGACCTATAAGATCCTGAAGAACATGATCATCACGCGCGAGATTCTGCCGGGAAAGAAGATCATCGAAGAAACGTTGGCCCAGGAGATCGGCGTCAGCCGCACCCCCATCCGGGAGGCGCTTTTCCGGCTCGAACATGAGGGTATTGTCGAAATCATCCCCCGCCGCGGCGCTTTTGTCGTCAAACAATCCAAGGATGATATCATCGAGATCATGCAGATCCGGGAGGTGTTGGAAGCGCTGACGGTCCGTTTGGCCACACCGCTCTTGGAGAAGTCCGACATCTTGAAGCTTAGATCCTGTCTGGAAACGCTTCGCGCCACACCGGAAGAGGAGCGGCATGTCATCGAGTACAACGATTCCGAGTTGGAATTCCATGGGATGCTCCTTGCAAAGTGTCCGAATCAGATGCTCAAACAGATGATGGGAATGGTCAACGCGCGTCTGCAGATCATCCGGCTCAGAACCGTCGTTCTGCCGGGCCGGGCGCAGAAAAGCCTGGATGAACATGCCGCGATCCTGGAGATGATCGAGAAGGGAAACGCCGAAGGAGCGGAACGGATGATGAGGAAGCATGTGATCAGCGTCAGAACGATGACCCTGGAAAATATCGACGCCATGGTCTAACAAACTTTTGAAAATGAGAAAGGTCTGAACCTTTTGAACAGCCTGTCCCCTATCGGGCGTTTTCAACAGCCCCTTGGGGAAAGGGCGGCGGTTCAACCGGTCAAGCGCATCGCCCACACCGGATTTCAGCCAAATATTCATTGACAAGCAAAGGAATTCCCGTTATACCTCCCTCGCATCAAGGGGATACCGCATTTACTCAACGGCGGGAGAACCAAAATTGAGAATCTGCGGGGACAAGTTTTAATAAGGAGGAAGCAGACTATGAAGACTTTCGGCAAGATCATCCTTACGGCGGCTGCGGCCGCGGTCGCTGCGACATTTGTGTTGACGACCACCGCCGCGGCGGAATTTCCGGAGAAGGCCATCAACTACATTATTGCCTTCAAGCCGGGCGGTGAATCCGATGTTACGGCGCGTTTCCAGCAGCCCTTCTTCAAGAAGAAATTCGGCAAGGATCTGGTGATGTCCTACAAGGATGGCGGCGGCGGGGCGGTTGCCTGGGCGCAGCTCAATACGATTACGGGCGACGGCTATACGATCATGGGGACCAACCTGCCCCACATGGTGATCCAGCCGTTGCAGAAGGATGTAGGCTACACCACCGACGGCATTGTCAACGTCTACATGTTCCACTATACGCCCGACGCCATCGTGGTGACGGATAAAAGTCCTTACAAGACGCTCAAGGATCTGATCGACTTCGCCAAGAAGAATCCCGGCAAGGTGACGTTCTCGGGTTCGGCCAAGGGATCGTCCAACCATCTGGCCCAGGTCACCTTCGATCGTCTGGCCGGCATCAAGACCGCCTATGTCGCTTTTGCAGGGACCGCGCCCTCCTCCACCGCCCTCCTCGGCGGTCAGGTTGTGGCCAGTTGGGGATACACCACCGTGCCGCCGGCCTATCCGGGCACCCGCATGTTGGCCGTAGCCATGGAAAAGCGTCACCCGAACTTCCCCGACGTGCCGACCTTCAAGGAACTCGGCTTCGATATGGTGAGCGGCGCCTACCGCGGCATCGCCGTGCCGAAATCGACGCCGGAGGACATCCGCAAGAAATTGGCCAAAATGATCGACGAGATCAACCACGAACCGGCCTTTATCAAGCAGATGGAAGACAACGGATTCGCGATGCTCAACGCGCCCTATGGCCCCGAACTCGACAAGTTCATGGCGAAAGCGAAAAAGGATATCACCACCTCTGCCAAGGAAGCCGGCATGGTCAAATAGAAGCCGATCAACGATCACCGAACTGTCTCGGGCGCTCCCCGTCGGCCACCGGCGCGGAGCGCCCGCCTAATCGGATGGGACCTCATGGAGTATGATCATGCAAGGGATTGAGTACGTCCTGGAGGCGATCAGCCTCTACCATATCAGCATCGCGCTTGCCGGTGTTATCGCGGGAACGGTCATCGGCGCCCTGCCGGGCCTTACCGCAACCATGGCCATCGCGGTACTGGTTCCTCTCACCTTTTCCCTGAAGCCGGCGTCAGCGCTGATTCTGATGGGCGCCGTCTACACCGGCGCCATTTACGGCGGCGCCTATTCGGCCATTCTGTTGAAGACACCCGGCACGCCTTCGGCGATTGCCACCACGTTCGACGGCTACCCCATGGCCAAACGCGGGGACGGCGACTTGGCGGTGACGCTGGCCTGCACCTCGTCGGTATTCGGCGGCCTGGTCGGCGCCCTTTTCCTGCTCTTGCTGGCCCCGCCCCTGGCGAAGATTGCCCTGGCCTTCGGCCCGGTCGAGTATTTCTGGCTGGCGATCTTCGGCCTCAGCTTGATTTCGGCCCTGTCGGAGGGGCATATGCTCAAGGGGTTGATCGGCGGATGCTTCGGCATGCTGCTCACCACCATCGGCGTCGCCGAGGTCAGCGCCGACATCCGCTACACCTTCGGCAGCCATACCCTGATCGGCGGCATCGAACCGGTGTCCGCGTTGATCGGCCTTTATTGCGTTCCGGTGATGATCGACCTGGTGGCGACGCCGGCCCGCCATCTCCAGGTCAGCACCGAGGGCCGGGGCTTCAGGCTGCGTGAAGCCCTCTCCCTGAACTGGCGCCACAAGTTCAGCCTCCTTCGCAGTTCGGTGATCGGCACGATTACCGGCATCCTGCCGGGCGCCGGCGGATCGATCGCCGGATTGGTCGCCTATTCCGAGGCGCGACGTTCCTCCAAGCGGACCGAATATTTCGGCACCGGCGAACCCGAGGGAGTCATGGCCAGTGAATCGGCGAACAACGCAACCGTCGGCGGTGGCTTCATCCCCACGCTGGTGCTGGGAATTCCGGGAACGCCGCCGGACGCCGTCATTCTCGGAGCGCTTCTCGTCCAGGGCATCCGTACCGGCCCGAATCTGTTCGTCGGCGGAGAAACCTCGATCGTCTACGTTTTCATCGCCGGCCTGTTCGTCGCCACAGTGCTGATGCTGCCGACGGGTCTGCTCATCGGTCGCTATGCCTACCGCTTCATCATCAGCGTGCCCAAGGCGATCCTCGTTCCAACCGTCGCCTTCATGACGATCATCGGCACCTATGCCATCCGCAACAACATGTCGGACGTGGTCATCATGATCGTCTTGGGCGCCATTGGCTGGGTTCTCGACCGCTACGGCTTCAAGCCGTCGCCGATTGTCCTCGGCCTGATTCTCAGTCGCATCGCCGAGCAGGGATTCGTCCAGGGTTGGATCATCGGTACGGCACGGGGCAATGCCGCCGCCGAATTCTTCAACCGGCCCATTTCCCTGGGCATCATTGTCTTCATTGGCATCTCCATGTTTTACCCGCTCATTGCCCGGCGCTGGAGACTGAATAAGGAATTGCAAAATGACAGCGAAACGTGAATACGATACGCCGGGCATCATCCTGGCCGCCATTTTCATTCTGCTTGCCGGGATCTTCCTCAATGAATCGCGAAACCTGACAGACTCCGATTCTTACGTGTTCCCGGTTGCGATCTGCACCGCGATGATCGTCTTTTCCATCATCTTCATCGTCTGGAACCTGCTGAAACCACACCCGGACAGGGAAGCGACCCTCGTGCCGGGATCGACCCCCCGGCGGGTCGGGCTGGTGGCGCTGATGATGATCAGCGCGTTGATTATGCCCTATGTCGGCTTCCTGCCGGCGGGCATCGGCGTTTTTGCGGCATTGATGGTTCTTGCCATGTACGAGCCCTGGACCTGGAAGCGCGCCGCGAACTATGCGCTGATCTGCGTGGCCATCGTCACCGGTTTCTACGTGATCTTCGACATCGTCTTCCTGGTGCCGCTGCCGGAAATTCCATTCTGAACCAGGGGTGGGGGACGGTCGGGCGCTTTCAACGACAAGCAAGTGGCCCCCCTTCGGCGGCAGCGCCGCCGAAGGGGGGCATTCGTTTTTCTTGGGGACGATCGTGGCGGTCTTTTTTCTCGCGGACCTTCTGAAGATTGGCGTGTACTGGAAGATCAAACTTTTGACCCCGCAGATACTGCTCGGCCTGGGTTGGATGATTCCGGTTGTGATCGTCGGGAGCTTCCTGGGCTATCTCCTTCGCAAACGAATTTCAACCGGCCTTTTCGAGAAACTGATCCTCTTCTTTGTGCTGGTTGTCAGCATCCGCTTGATTTTCTTTACCTGATCCGGAGGACCCTGATGGCGCATATTTCCCTTGACATCGAACTCACTTTTTGAGAGAATTGTATACAAATTCGGGGGGCGAGAAGCACCCTTTGTAAAATCTGCGGGAATTGTAAACGGATGGAAACATCATTAAAGTATGGACAAGGTCATTTGACCATCTCCCTTCCGGAAAAGTCCGAAATTTCCATTCTTCAACCCTCCAGGCTCCCTATACTGGAAAATCTGGAGGAGGCCTTCAACAGCGCTATGGATCACCCTCTCGGCGGCATGCCTCTAACGGCGATGGCGACGCCGCGTACGGTGGCTGTTGCCGTGCCCGATGAGACCCGGCCGGCGCCGGTCAAGACACTCCTGCCGCTGCTGCTGAAGCGGCTCTATGGTGCCTTTACGGATCTTCGTCCCGACGATATTACGATTGTCGTTGCCGCCGGTTTGCATCCTCCTCTCGATGAGGCAGGATTGAGAAGGGTGGCGCCGGAGGCGATCGCGCCGGGTTGCCGGATTATTTCCCACGACGCCCTGCACTCCCCGATGAAAGACTACGGCCGGACGAGCCGCAACACCCCGGTTCTGACCAACGCCTCTTTTGCCGAGGCGGATCTTCGGATACTGATCGGCAATATCGATCCCCATCAGTTCGTCGGTTTCACCGGAGGCGCCAAGGTGGCCGTCATCGGCTGCGGGTCCAGCCGGACCATCGAGGCGAACCATGCCCTGATGTTCCATGACCGGGCCAAGGTGGCCAACATCGAGGGCAACCCCGTGCGAATGGATATCGATGAAGCGGGACGGATGATCGGAATTCCGCTGATCATCAATGTAGTGCTCGACGGGGGAAAAAGGCCGGTGCAGATTCTTGCCGGCGAACCGGTAGCGGTCTACCAGGCCGGCGCTGAGACCTGTGCGGCGATCTATGGCGTCGCCGTTCCGGAGAAGTTCGACATCGCCATCGCCTCCTGCGGTGGGCATCCGAAGGATATTACCCTTTACCAAGCGCAGAAGGGGATGGCCCATGCAGCCCAGGCCGTCAAACCCGGAGGAAAGATTCTGCTGCTTGCCGCCTGTCCGCAGGGGGTGGGGGATGATGTCTATTACGAGTACGTCTCCCGTTTTCCGACGCCGGAAGCCGCCCTGGCGGACTTCCAAAGGATGGGGTTCAAGATGGGAGCGCACAAGTCTTTTCTTTTCGGCAGAACCCTGGTCGCTTTTGATGTGGCCGTCGCTGCGGATATGGAACCGGCGGTTTTGCGGAAATGTCATCTGCGGGCCTGCGATCCACAAAAAATGGTGGAGCGGTGGGTGGAGGATTTTCCAGGCAAACCCAGAATAGCAGTCATCCCCAACGCCAACACCACCTATTTTTATCAGCCATAGGGGCGGTGTTCTTCCTGACAGGGGCAGGAAGGCGTGCAGAACGGAACAACGTTTATCGTTTCAATATTCTCCTTCTTCCTGATCGACAAAGGGGAGGAGATTCATTACAGGGAGGGCCGGTTGCATGGTCATTCACATTAATAGGGATTTTTGCAAGGGGTGCGGCTTCTGCATCACCTTCTGCCCGAAGAAGGTTTATGAGCGTTCGGGGGAATTGAACAAGAAGGGATATGAGCCGCCCAAGGCAGCCAGAACCGAGGATTGTTCTGAGTGCGGGATGTGTGATCTCTACTGTCCCGAATTCGCCATTGTCCTGGAGAAGAAGTCCGCCTGATCCCGACGCCAAAAACGTCGAGAAGGGAAAGTTATGCCGGCATGTTGTTGCGGCAACCCCGGAAAAGCCTCGCACCATCCGATCGCAACGCATCCGGAAAATCGTTGGAGATCAGATGGAGCCGACGCCAAAAAACAGGAGGTTTATGTTGTGTTAAAACAGGAATGCAGCATCAATAAATATTTTGTCCAGGGCGACGAGGCCATTGCCGAAGGCGCCATCGCCGCCGGATGCCGCTATTTTGCCGGTTATCCGATCACCCCGGCTTCGGAGATTTCGGAAACGATTGCCAGGCGTTTTCCCGAAGTGGGCGGTGTGGCGATCCAGATGGAGGATGAATTGGCATCAATTCATTCCGTGGGCGGCGCTTCCGCGGCCGGCATGAAGGCCATGACCGTCTCCTCGGGTCCGGGCATCAGCCTGAAGCTCGAAGGCTTGGGCTGGGGCATCAAGAATGAGCTGCCCTATGTGGTGGTGGACGTGCAGCGGGCAGGCCCCAGCAATGGCGTCGCCACCCGCGTGGGGCAGGGCGATCTCTATACGGTGAAGTACGGCTCTGCAGGAGGGAACAACTCCATCATTGCCCTGTCGCCGATGAATGTTCAGGAGGCCTTCGATCTGACGGTTGATTGCTTCAATCTTTCCGAGATTTTCAGAACGCCGGTTTTTCTGCTGACCGACGAAACGGTGGGACATACCCGGGAGTTGCTCGTCATTCCCGATCCGAGCGAGCTGAAAATCGTTCCCCGGCGAAAGCCGACGGTGCCGCCCTCGGAATTTCTGATGTATCCCCTGAACGCACCGGGGACCATCGACCATCCCTTTCCCAATATCGGTGAAGGTTACGGCATCTGCGTATCGCCCTATACCCATACGGCGAAAGGCTATGCCACGACCTCGGAAATGGACCAGGACAAAATGGTTACCCATTTGGTCCGCAAGGTCACGGATCATCTGGATCGGCTGACCCGTGTTCAGGAAGAGATGCTCGACGACGCTGAGTACGGCATCATCGCCTATGGCTGCGAAGCAAGGCCGGCCATGGAGGCGATGAAAAAGGCCCGGTCAGCGGGGATCAAAGTCGGATTTCTGCGGCCCATCATCATCTGGCCGTTCCCCGACGAGCCGGTCTACCGGATGGCCTGCAAGGTGAAGAAGATCCTGGTGCCTGAACTGAACCGCGACGGTCAGCTCTCCCGGGAAGTACAGCGGGCCGCCAAGGGCCAGGCCGAGGTCTACCATCTTGGATCGGGCGGTGTTGAAACCCATCAGCCGGTGCATGTTTATGACGAACTGATGCGCATCATTCAGGGAAAATAGCGCCGGTCCGCCGGATTTCTCCCGGCAGGAGATACAGTGGAACGCGGCATCCATAAGCAACGATGAAGGAGGCAAAACCTATGAAGAACCAAGGAGGAGATCTCGAAAGAACCATCCATCCCTTGGCGGAAAAATATCTGCGGCAGGAGCGGATGCCCCATATGGCCTGTCCGGGCTGCGGCATCGGCCAGGTGGTCCATTCCACCCTGATCGCCTGCGACGAACTGGCATTGACCCCGGAGAATACGGTCTGGGTCCAGGGCGTGGGCTGTTCGAGCCGTATCACCTATACCCTCTGGAAGGGGGACAACATCGACGCCCACCACGGCCGTATCTTCGCCGTGGCCACGGGCCTGAAGCTCTCCCGGCCGGATCTCAACTTTATCTGCTTCACCGGAGACGGCGACTGCATGTCCATCGGCGGCAACCATTTTCTCCATGCCTGCCGCCGCAATCTCGATGTGACGGCCATCATGTTCAACAATGCCATCTATGGCATGACCGGCGGCCAGGTGGCGCCTACAACCCCGATGGGGGCCATGACGCCGACCACCCCCTACGGCAATATCGAGGATCCCATGGACTCGGTTCAGATCGCCCTGGCGGCCGGCGCCTCTTATGTGGCCCGGTGGCGCTCCACGGATTTCCGGCAGATCGTCGGTTCCATCAAGAAGGGGATCCAGACCAAAGGATTCAGTTTCATCGAAATCCTGACGCAGTGTCCCACCCAGTTCGGCCGTTATGTGCTGAAGACGGGCGATCCCATTAAAATTGTGCAATGGTACAAGGACAATACCGTTACGCTGAAGAAGGCGGAAAAGATGACGCCGGAAGAGCTGAAGAATAAAATGCTGATCGGTGAGTTCGCCCACAGGACCGATCGTACCGGTGTCGTGGAGCGGTATTGGGACATGATTCGAAAAATGCAAGGGGAGAGGACATAGATTATGGCAAGAACGGAGTTACGCTTTGCAGGATTCGGCGGCCAGGGTCTGCTGCTGGCGGGCATCATGCTGGGCACGGCGGCCACGATTCTGGACTGCAAGAATGCCGCCCAGACACAGTCCTACGGAACCGAGGCCCGCGGCGGCGCAAGCCAGTGCAATGTGGTCATCGACGATGAGCCGATTACCTATGTCGGCGTCGTCAACCCGGATATCTTTGTCTGCATGAGTCAGGAGGCCTATGATAAACTCATCGTCGATGTCCGGGAAAATGGACTTGTCTTTTACGACAGCGACCTGGTGAAGATCAAGGAACTGCCGAAAACCCGACAAATTCCGATTCCGGCCACCAAGTCCGCCATCGACATTGTGGGCCGGAAGATCGTGGCCAATATGGTCATCCTGGGCAGCGTCATCGAGAGCACCGGGATCCTCGATGCCGATCTGATGAAGATGTGTATCCGGGAAAATGTCCCCAAGGGTACGGAGGAGATCAATCTGAAGGCCTTTGACAAGGGCAGGGAGCTCTATCGGGAGATTACGGGGAAGGCATAATCAATCATAGGGTGACGTTATGAAAAAAAGGATTCTCATTACCGAAAACATCATCGGATCGGGGATTGACGGCCTGAAAGAGAAATATGATTGCCGCTGGGATAAGGATCTCTGGCAGAAACCGGAGGAGATTCTGGGGATGGCGGGTCAGTTTGAAGCGATCATTGTGCGCAATCAGACGAAAGTGTCCGCCGATCTGCTGAAGGCCGCCACCCGTTGCCAGGTGATCGGCCGGGCCGGTGTTGGCGTCGACAACGTGGATGTCAAGGCCGCTTCGGAACTGGGCATCGTGGTGGCCTTCACGCCGGAGGAAAATGCGATCTCCGTGGCGGAAGAAGTCCTGGGCATGATGCTCTGCCTGGCCAAACGGTTTGTCGGCGCCGATGCGAGCGTCAAGGCCGGCAAGTGGGACCGGATGGCCTTTTTGGGTGTGGAACTCTTCGGCAAAACCCTGGGCGTCATCGGCCTGGGCAAAATCGGCGCCAGGGTGGCCATGCGCGCCCGGGCATTCGGCATGCGGATTATTGCCTATGATCCCTACCTCACACGGCACCATATCCACGTGACGGAAAACCAGGCCGAACTGGTTGATCTGGAGATGCTGTTGCGGACCAGCGATTTCATCACCATCCACCTGCCCCTGACGGCGGAGACAAAGCATCTAATCAATCAGGACAGCCTGAGCAGAATGAAATCGACGGCTTATCTCATCAACACTTCGCGCGGTCCCATCATCAGCGAGGCAGATCTCTACGAGGCGCTGAAACGGAAGGTCATTGCAGGAGCCGCCCTCGATGTCCGCGAAACGGAGCCGCCGGGAGCGAGCCCCCTGAACAGCCTGGAGAACCTTCTGCTCACCCCGCATGTGGCCGCCTTCACCGTTGAGGCGCAGGACAAGGTTCAGGAGTCGCTTAGCGAAGATGTGGATCGTGTCCTGACCGGCATGCCGGCGCTCCGTTTTGCGAACTTCGCCAGACCGAAACGATCGGCATGATCCGGGGTTGATGATTGCCGGAAAATGAACATTGTGGAAGAAATGAGGGGAAGCCTATGAACGTCAAATTTTTTAAAAGAGCGGTCAAATGTCTCGATGCCACGATCGGCATCGTTTCCAATAACAGGGAACTGATCCGGGACAAGCGGTTCTTCCAATCTCCCAAAATGGAGTCGCTCCTAACCAATATTCACAAGCTGCCGGAGGTTCCCTATGAAAATATCGACGCCGAATTCATCGTGGTCGATGATCCGAAGGTGAAGCCCTCCATCTCCATCGGTCCCCGGACCTGCTTCTGCGCAGGAGACTTTACCCGCCTGGAAAAGGAGTGCGCTGATATCCGATACGGCCTTTTCGGCAATCTGGGTCTCTTTTTCCGCTACACCCTGGCCGTTTTGGAGCGTTGCCACGGCATATACAGCTTCCATGCCAGTTCGCTGTACATCCCGAGCAACAATACGCTGCTGCTGGTCATCGGGGAGGCGGGAGCCGGCAAGACAGTTTATCTGCTTGAAGGCGTGGTTCAGGGTTGGAAGATCTTCAGCACCGAAATGACCCACCTGCGCCTAACGAAAAAGGGCTACGAGTTTTACAAAGGCTCCCTCTACGACAATGTGCGCGTGGGCAATCTGGTCTATGATTTTCCCGAGGCTATCGAGAAGCTGAAACTGAAGATTCCGAAAGTGGACAATATCTGGGGTCACAAGATCACCATCGATCTGGAACCCCTCCAGGCGGCAGATGTATACAAGAATCCCCGGGTGCAGATTGCCAATGTGAAGATCGAATCGAACCGGGACAAAGCGGATGTCAGTGTCATGAAGAACAAGGACAAGATCGTCTGGACGCTCTATAAGAACGCCAGCGAAAAACTGGCGCCACCCTGGCTCATGTACGAGAGAATTCCCGTGGATGGCTGTGGCGATGAAAGCCTTTCCTGTGCCAGGTTGGAGGCGTTGCGCAGATTCATGGAGATCGGGGACATCCTGCCGGTGAAATCCATCTTTGCCGGCGTCAAGAGCTGCCTGGAAGGAATCGAAATGTAATCGGAGAAGGGCCTGTTTTTCAGGATCCGCTGTAAAATAGGCATAAACAGGTGTTGAACATCAATTCCGGGACGGATCGGACCGGAGACATTTAAAGAAGGAGGAAAGAGATGAGCGTAAAAGCGTTTGACGGTGTATTTGAAATGCCGGTTCAGGGGAGAACGGTGAAGCCGCGGAAGGATGGCGTCACCATGCTGATCGACAAGGGTCTCGGACTGTCGGGAACGGAAGACCTGATGCAGATGGCGAGCGATGCCATCGACATGGTCAAGATGACCTTCGGTACGACCGCCTTCATGGACATGGGCGTGGTCGAGGAAAAAATCGAGATCCTCAAGAGCTACGACGTCTACACGATGCCGGGCGGTACTTTCATGGAAGTGTCGGTATGGCAGAAGAGATTTCCCCAGTATCTGCTGCGCTGCAGGGATCTGGGATTCAACGCCATCGAGATCTCCGACGGCACCATCGAATTCGACATGAAGACCCGCAAGGACTGCATCAAGCGGGCCGTGGACATGGGATTCCTGGTCCTGACCGAAGTGGGCAAGAAAGACGCCAATGAGAAGGTTTCAGCGGCCCTGATGCACGAGGAGATCGCCTCCGATCTGGCCTGCGGTGCGGCGAAGGTCATCGTGGAAGCGCGGGAGGCCGGCAAGGGCGTGGGGATCTATGATTCCTCGGGAAATGTGAAGACCGACGAGATCGACGCCATCATCGCCGGTGTCGATGACCCCACCGTTCTGGAATGGGAAGCGCCGATCAAGAATCAGCAGCAGCACCTGATCATGCGTTTCGGCAGCAATGTCAACCTGGGCAATGTGCCCCCGGAAGACATCCTGGCCCTGGAAGCCCTGCGCTGCGGCCTGCGCGGCGACACGCTGAAGAAGGCCTGGGAAGTAAACAAGAACTGGAAGAAGTAGCGCCAGGAACTGATTTCCTTTACGGTCAAAAAAGCGGGGTCATCACGGCCCCGCTTTTTTTTCCACAACTTTTCAGGAAAACGAAAACCGGCATCCTTCCCGAAGTAAAAAGATCTGTATCGCTATTTTAGCGTTTCAGCGATCCGGTCCAGTCCCTTGTCGATATTTGCCATGGATGTTGCGTAAGACAGCCGGAAATGGTTGTCCGAACCGAATGCTATCCCCGGCACCACAGCCACTTTAGCCTCGTTCAGCAGCATTTCAGCAAGGTCAAGAGATCCTTGAATCCGCCTGCCCTTGATGGTCTTTCCCTTGAAGGAGGAAAAATTCGGGAAAATATAAAACGCGCCCTCCGGCTCAACATAAGTCAGACCCGGTATCCCGTCCAGGCGTTTCATGATGTGCCGCCTTCGTTGATCAAACTCGGATGCCATGGCCTGCACGACGCTGTCCGGCGTTTTAAAAGCTTCGATGGCGGCCACCTGCGTCATGGTCGCGGGGTTCGATGTGGAATGAGACTGGAGGTTGTCGATCGCGGAAACGATTTCCTTGTTGTCCGACGCGAGATAGCCGATACGCCAGCCTGTCATGGCGTACGTTTTGGACACGCTGTTGACCACGATGGTCTGTGCTTTAACTTGCGGTGAGAAGGAAGCAATGGAAATATACTTTTTCCCATTGTAAATCGTTTTCTCGTAAATCTCGTCGGAAACAATGAGCAGATTGTGTTTCAATGCGATGTCCGCCAGTTTCCTCAGCGAATCTTCCGAAAGCACTGCGCCTGTCGGGTTCGAAGGCGAGTTCACGATCATGGCCTTTGTTTTTTTCGAGATCGATTTTTCAAGGATGTTGAAATCGATCTCGAAGTTCCTGGATTCGTCCAACTGCACAAAAACAGGAACGCCGTCGGCAATCCTTACCTGTTCCGCGTAGGATACCCAATACGGCGAGAAAAGGATCACTTCGTCGCCGGGGTTCAATACGGCCATGAAAATATTGTAAAGCGAGTGTTTGCCGCCGCAGGAAATGATAACATTCGACGGTTCGTACTCTAGCCCGTTTTCTTTCTTCAATTTCTCGGTTACTGCCGTCTTGAGTTCAGGTATTCCTGACGCCGCCGTGTACCGGGTCATGTTTGCCTTTATGGCGTTAATCCCGGCTTCTTTAATGTTTTCCGGCGTGTTAAAATCGGGCTCGCCCACACCGAAGCCGACAATATCGATTCCATTTTTAATCATCTGTTTCGCCTTTGCGTCGATTGCCAGTGTCGGCGAAGGCAAAACTTTTTTCAATCTGTCCGCAATCATGATAAAACCTCCGGCATATGATGTGACGTTCGGCATACGATATTCTGCCGCGTCAACCGTCAATCCAGGGAACACACGAATGAGTTCCGAGGGGTGTCAGATCAGAATTTTGCTTAAGAAGTCTTTGGCCCTTTCCGTTTTTGGGTCCGAGAAAAAAGACTTGTCCGTGCCCCGCTCGATAATTTGCCCCTCGTCCATGAAGATGATTTCGTCGGCTACTTCCCGCGCGAATCCCATCTCATGGGTGACGACGGCCATGGTCATGCCCGATTTTGCCAAGTCGATCATGACGTCGAGCACTTCCTTGATCATTTCCGGATCGAGCGCCGAGGTTGGTTCGTCGAAGAGCATGATTTCCGGTTCCATGGCGAGCGCCCGGGCGATGGCTACACGCTGCTGCTGGCCGCCGGAGAGGTTGCCCGGGTATTTCTGCGCCTGCTCGGGAATCCCGACGCGCTCCAGGAGTTGAACCGCCTTTTCCTCGGCTTGCTTTTTAGGGATATTCTTGACCTTGATCGGGGCGATCGTGATATTGTCAATGACCTTCAAATGGGGATAGAGTTCAAAACGCTGAAAGACCATCCCCATTTTCTGCCTTAGTTGCATGAGATTGGTGGACGGATCCTTGAGGGAGACGCCGTCCACAACGATATCCCCTTCCTGGAAGGGTTCAAGGCCGTTGAGGCTTTTGAGCAGCGTGCTCTTCCCCGACCCGGAGGGGCCGCAAATGACGACCACCTGGCCTTGATGGATTTCTTCGTTGATATTGTTGAGTACTCTGTGGGTTCCAAACCATTTGCTGACATTGATGATCTTGATCATTTGGCGGCACCTCTCTTGGCTTCCAGTTTCTTGCTGAATCGGCTCATAACAAAACAGAAAATGAAATAGACCAGGCCGATGAAGGCGTAGATTTCCAGGCTCTTCATCTCCCGGGCGTCGACGATGCTGGCCGACCGCAGAAATTCCTTGAGGCCGATGACATAGGCCAGAGAGGTATCCTGAAAGACGACGACCGTCTGCGTGATGAGGGAAGGGACCATATTGCGCATGGCCTGGGGCAGGATGATGTAACGCATGGTCTGGGCATAGGTGAATCCCGTCGAATATGCGGCCTGCTCCTGTCCCTTGGAGATGGACTGGATTCCGGCGCGGACGATTTCGGCGAAATAGGCGGCCTCGAAAACGACGAAGGCCACCGAGGCGGAAACGAAATCGCCCAAGGGTCTGCCGGCAATGATGGGAACGAGAAAATAGAACCAGAAAATAACGAGTAAAAGCGGCAGACTGCGGAAAAAATTCACGAAGATCGTTGCCGGATAGTAAATCAGTTTAATATGACTCAGCCGGGCCATGCCGACCAGCATGCCGAAGAAAAGCCCTCCGCTGATGGCCACCAAGGCCAGCTCGAAAGTCGTGAGCAGTCCCTTCATGAAGAAGGGCATGTTTTTGATGATGACGGTCCAGTCAAAGGCGCCCATAGATGATCTATCTCCTTCTTGTGATCAGCCCTGGTACGGCAAGGCGCTTCTCGATCAGGCCCATGATCAGGACCACCATGAGGGTAATGACCATGTAGGCTAAAGATGCCGCCGTGGTCGCCTCAATGCCGCGAAAGGTGTATGCCTCGATCTGCTGGCTCATGAATGTGGTTTCCAATACGCCGACCGTCATGGCCAGAGAGGTGTTCTTGAAGACGGTCAGACATTCCGTCGTCAAAGGGGGAATCATGATCCGGACGGCGAGCGGAATAATGATATACCGGTAAGTCTGTAGGTGCGTAAAACCGGTGCTCAGCGCCGCATAGTACTGATCGGTGGGGATGGACTGCATGCCGGCCCGGACCTGTTCGGCCACGCGGGACGAGGTGTAGAGGGAAAGACCGACGACCACCACCCAGAACTCGAAGTTCGGCAGTTCCCGGTATAAAAATCTTTCAATAAAACCGGGCAAGATGCTTGGCGCGGCAAAATACCAGAAAAAAAGTTGGACAAGGAGGGGAATATCGCGAAAAAATTCCGTGTAGGCGGTCGCAAGAAAACGGATGGGCTTCCAGGGGGTAATCCGCATGGTGCCGATAATGATGCCCAACGTCAGGGCAATGCACCAACTGATGAACCCGAGGCTGATCGTTGTCCAGATGCCCTGCAGCATCCAGCCTCCGTAGGGTTCGGTCCAGATCACGGACCAGTTGAAATTATAGGAAAGCATAAAAAGATCGCTCCTTCAGCGGATGAGGGGAAGGCCCGGAGGGCGCCGTCGTGTTGCCCTCCGGGCACTGCTTCCCACATACGAGATCGTCTCTTACGATGGCCAGGCCTGGAGCTTCAGGAGCGTCTTGAACTCGTCCGTCATGGGAATCGGCAGAGCGCCCTTGGGGCCGAACCATTTGTCATAGAGCTTCATGTAGCGGCCGTCCTTGATCATTTCGATGATCTGGGCATTGATGAAATCCAGGAAAGCCGAATCGTTCTGCCGCACGATAAAAGCGTAGGGATCGTAGGTGATCATTTCGCCGACGATTCTGTAATCATCGGGCTTGGGCGCCTTGGCCTTCAGGCCGCCCAGATGGGTTCCGTCGCCGCAGTAGGCATCGATAATCCCCTTTTCGAGCGCCAGCATACCTTGGGGGTGTTCCTGGTAAACGACGATCGTGGCCGCCGGCTTGATGATGCCCTTTGTGTTCAGTTCACGGATTGCGGCTTCATTGGTTGAACCCTGGGCCGCGCCGACCTTCTTGCCGGCCAGATCCTTGGCTGATTTGATTTTGCTGTTCTTCTTCACCAGCAGCTGCGAGCCGGTCAGGAAGACGGTTATGGTGAAATCAACGGTTTCTTCCCGGCCGATGGTGTGGGTGGTGGAACCGCACTCCATGTCGATGGTGCCGTTGGCTACGAGCGGAATCCGGGTCTTGGGGTTGACGGTCTTGAGTTCCATCTTCAGGGGCTTGGAGAACTTTTTCTCCAGGGCCGTCTTGAACTCGCTGGCCATGTCGATGCTGAATCCCACATGCTCGTTCTTCTCATTGAAAAAACCGAAAGGAATAGCCCCGTCTCTGACCCCCACAATGAACTCACCCCTTTTGGATATCGTTTCCAGGGTGCCCTCCGCAAAAGCGGAAGCGGTAAGACAGAAGAGAACCGCCAGAATGACGCCTGCCGTGTACAAAGATTTCCTCATGATCCCTCTCCTTTCATAAAGATGTGACAAAGTTGATGAATTGACTGCCCGCCTGCACCGCCATGGTTCCGCGATCACCCCTCGAGGATTTCGGAACTGTGGACATAGAGCGCAGGAATGCCGCCTGTATGCAGAAAGAGAATCTGATCTTCTTTCTGAAAATAACCTTTCCGGATCAGATCGATCAAGCCTGCCATGGCCTTGCCTGTATAACAGGGGTCCAGCAGGATGCCCTCCGTTCGGGCCGTGAGCCGGATCGCTTCCGCCATTTCGGGTGTGGGCAGGGAGTAGCCGGGACCCAGATAGGCGTCGAAACAGTTCACGCCATCTCGCGGGATATCGGCGGAAACGCCAATATACGCGGTGACGCCCCTGACCAGACGATATACAAGATCTTCCTGTTCCCTTTTGTTGCGGACCACATTGATGCCGATGACCGGCAGCGGAGCGCGATTTGCGTAAAAACCCGCAACAAGCCCCGACTGCGTTCCACCGCTGCCGCTGGCGCAGACGATATAATCGAAGGTCAGGCTCAATTCAAAGCACTGGCTCAGGATCTCCTCGGCGCAGGCCACATATCCCAAGTCGCCTAAGGCATTGGATCCGCCGACCGGGATGATATAAGGTTTTCCGCCTGCCTTTTGGGTGTCGTCAGCCAGTCGTTGCATTTCCTGCATCATGTCGACGCCGCCGGGAACGACGCGGATCTCTTCGACGCCCAAGAGCCGAAAGAGGAAGATATTGCCGCCGGCGTCCGGCCGGTAGCTGCCGGCGACGCGCTCCTCCAGAATGAGTCTGCACTTCATCCCCTCCCGGACCGCGGCCGCCAGCGTCAAACGGCAATGGTTGGACTGCACGGCCCCTCCCGTGATCAGGGTGTCCGCACCCTGAGACAGCGCCTCGGCGACGAGGAATTCCAATTTTCTCGTTTTATTGCCCCCGGCGGTCAGACCGAGGAGATCATCCCTTTTCACATAGAGGGAAGGCCCGCCCAACATGGCGGAAAGCCTGGAGAGTTTTTCAATGGGGGTTTGTCCTTGGGTGTAACGTCTGCGCGGAAATTTTGCCAAATTCATAACGGATATCCTTTTGTCTGTGCGCCTCTAACAGACTTTTCCCACCCTGTCAACACCTTTCGCCCACCGGTCGGGGAAGTGAATTTTCATCAAAATTCTTTGCAGGATTCTTCGGATCCTGCCGTGGGCGTCTCACCGGATAGGCGATTGATTACCGCTTTTCAATTTTCACTGCAGTTTCCACAGCCAGAAAGAAAGGGTCACCATCGAAAGCAGGGTGGAAACCATGATGTCCGATGACATCACACTTTTGTCGGCGCCCAGCTTGCTGGAAAGCAGGTAAGAGGAGAAGGCGGTCGGGCAGGAGAGGATGATGATTCCAACCTTGAAATCAAGACCCTTGATCCCGGCCTCCGTGAAAAGAAACCAACCCAACAGGACCATCAGGAAAAGTTTAATGAAGCAGGCATATGCCGTCGCCTTGTAATCCTTCTTGATCAATTCGAACGAGAGGTTGCCTCCCATGGCGATCAGGGCCAGGGGCAGCGCCAAGTCGGAGAGAAAGTGGAGGACATTGACGATAAAAGTCGGGAAGGGGATCCGGAAGTAGGAAAGAAGCAAGCCGGCCATGCAGGAGAGGATCACCGGGTTCACGACCAGGGCATTTCTTAGGTCGACGATCGACTTCCAATCCATGGAACCCTTCAACGGCCAGGTCAGGGCCAGTACGGCCAGTGTAACGTCGCACATTAAATTGAC
>DIWG01000067.1 GCA_002423465.1 Syntrophaceae bacterium UBA6112
TCGAACTCGCAGGCCTGGCCGATGACGATGGGGCCGGAACCGATGATCAGAACTTTGTTGATGTCGCTTCGCTTTGGCATCAGGACTCTCCTTGGATGGCGGTATTTTTTGGAGGGGAAAATCGCTTTTTCAGCGCCGGGAGTATAGGAAAAGACCCCAGGTGTGTCAATCACTTTCTGCGAATTCCGCTATCTGCGAAAGGATGACATCCCGTCGCTGAGGAACGCAGAAATGATTTATGATGATATCTTTGAAATATCCGGGGAGATTGCCTATAGCGGTCCGAAAATGGATCTATGAACACGGTCGAAATCATGGAACGAAAGGGGAAACAGTAAAAGCATGCGCTGCAAAGTATGTGGATCTGGCCGAGTCTCGCGGAGCCGAGATGGCGAAGCGATGGTTTGAGGATGTGAAGAAGAACGGCAAAACCCTTTCCTATCATCCCCTGAGGGAGGATCAGGTGATCCCGCAGGGTGGCGATGAGGGCTGTCCGCTGGTCAAAGGCTGGGTCGGCGGTGGGCGTATCTTCAACGGCCGAAGGCGAAGCAGGGGATCCCGATGTGTTCGGCCGTCTCATGCACCGCCGCATGAATGGCAACGGCGTAGGGGGTAGGCAGCATCCATGATCGCCTGGATCCCCTTTTCCCTCTCGAACGCGACCAATCGCTCTTCAGCAAGGCGTTCCGCCCGTCAGGAGATCCGGGGAGAGACGCCGATTGCGGGCGCGAGGTGGAGATCGCCGTGACTGCGGCCTCAATATGTCGAGGTCCCAACAAATATTGAGGCCACAGGAATCATTTCATACTTTTCTGCTGTTCTCTCCTGCTAATCTGATCATATGTTATTCAATGATTCATCATGACTTCGGATTTGCTTTCGCATGTTGGCAAGCCACTTGCGGTTATGATCTGCATGATCCGGCCATAAAATGCTTGACAACTTTTCTTTTTTGTATATTCTTTAGATAATTGAGGGGTGTTGTTTTCATTGAGTTACCACCGTTTTTGGATGGTTCATGGCTTTCGAATTCATTGATTGACTGCGTAATTTATTTCATCGTTCAAGTGGGGAAGGATGGTCGGGCCCGGAGTGACGACAATGGGGATTGTACCATGCAATTTATATATATTGATATTGAATGATCAAATGGAAAATGAGCAGTGGCGTTGTTTCCGGATGGCTAAACAGATTTATTCAAGAAAGGAGTTGTTCGCATGTCGAATCAAGATACTGGGGGAAAATCAAAGTACGAGTCGCCCATCCTTGTACCCTTAGGTGAAATGGCCAAAGGCTCCGGGGTCTGCGGAGCGGGAAGTTCAGTTGTCGGCGGTGCCTGGGGCGGAGGCGTCACGACCTGTTTTGCGGGTGCTTGCGTTAATCCCGGAGGTGGAACAACGGATTGTACGGCGGGTGCTGCCGCAACACAGGATTGCTCGGCGGGTCCAACAGCAATGAGGGATTGCACGGCCGGCACTTGCGCGCTGAGAGCTTGCACGGCCGGCACTGCTGCAACATCGGCTTGCACGGCCGGTACTGCGAATTAGTGTATCGCAGATTGCGTGATCGGCAACGGTCTGGTTGAGATCGCATTACGGCTTGCCTGATGCCTTTTGCTGTTTTCGGCAAGGTTGGTTTTTTAAAACCGAAAGTAGCGTTAGGGCGAGGGGGCATCGTTCCGAAACAATCACTCCGGACTTTGGGGATTCATACCTTTGGCGGGACACATAGCGGCATTGATGCCGCTATGTAGTATATGGAGGAAATCATTCATGAATCAAACGGATAGACCGATTGCCAATCCCATTGTTGTGCTCCGCGAGGAATTTGACGACTGGGCCGTGCTCTTCAATCCCGATACGGCCGATGCCGTGGGAACCAATCCTGTCGGTGTAGCGGTATGGAAACGGATGGACGGCAAGAGAAGCCTCGATGATATCGTGTCGGAGATCAAAAAAAGCTTCGAAGACACTCCGGATTCCGCCCTGAAAGAGATCGCCGCCTTCGTGAACACACTGGCTGAAAACGGTTTTGCGGGGCTGGAATTGGAGAGAAAAATAGCGGATGCCTGAAGAACTCAAGGACAAAATAGAACCATCCGCGTCCAGGGTCATGCGAGCTCCGCGCAGCCTGACCCTGGAAATCACGGCCCGATGTAATCTGCGTTGCCGCTACTGCTACTTCTTCAGCAACCCGGCGGTCGAATACCGGGACCTTCCAACAGACGAATGGCTTCAATTCTTCGACGAACTGGGGTCGTTGGGCGTGATGAAAGTCACCCTGGCGGGAGGAGAACCGTTTATCCGGGAGGACCTGTCCGTACTTCTTGCGGGAATCGTCCGCAACCGGATGCGCTTCTCTTTCCTGTCCAATGGTGTGCTGATTGACGATGAAATTGCCGCTTTCATCGCCGGCACCGGACGCTGCGAGTATATCCAGGTGTCGGTGGATGGTTCATGTGCAGAAGTGCACGACGCCTGTCGCGGGCAAGGCTCCTTTGAAGGCGCCATACGCGGCATTCGCACACTGCAGCGCCATCGGATCGGTGTGGGGGTGCGTGTCACGATCAATCGAAAAAACGTGCATGATCTGGAAAATATCGCTCACTTTCTTTTGGATGAGATGGGCCTGTCGGATTTTGGCACCAACTCGGCAGGGTACATGGGTACATGCTGCATAAACGCGGATGATGTGATGCTGAACATCGAGGAGCGGAAAGAGGCCATGGCGACCTTGTTGCGCCTCACGGTGAAATACGCTGGGCGCATCTCCTCAGAGGCCGGCCCCTTGACCGATGTGCGCATGTGGCGCCGGATGGAAGAAGCGCGGGCGGAGGGCAAGCCGGCCTTTCACAACGGCGGCCGTCTCACCGGATGCGGCTGCACCGGCAACAAAATCGCCGTGCGTACCGATGGCGCAATCGTTCCCTGCAACATGTTGGCCCATGTTGAACTGGGGCGTATCAACCATGATTCTCTGGCAGAAATATGGCTAAACAGCACGGTGCTGAACCAACTTCGCAACCGACATACGATCCCGCTGGCCGGGTTTGAGTTCTGCGCCGGCTGTTCCTATATCCCTTATTGCACAGGCAACTGTCCGGGGTTGGCCTACACGATCACCGGCCAGATTGACCATCCCAGCCCGGATGCTTGTTTGCGACGTTTTCTCGAGGAAGGTGGCACAATCGCATGAACATTCCGCGTAGGATGAAAATGAAACCGTGGAAGAAGGGATTGGCCGGAGAGCGTACGATCAACACATTGTATTTCTACCTGACCGAAGGGTGTAACCTTGCATGCCGCCATTGCTGGATGGGCCCCCGGTTCGACGCCACAGGCAACCATTATCCCACCCTGCCGGTTGAGTCGTTCGAGACGGCCATCCGCGAAGCCAAGTCGCTGGGGTTGAGCGGTGTCAAACTGACCGGCGGCGAGCCGTTGTTGCATCCTCATTTTTCTCGTTTGCTGGAGATTGTCCGGCGTGAGGAGTTGAAGCTGACGGTCGAGACCAACGGTCTGCTTTGTACGCCGGAGGTTGCTGCCGAAATCGCCAAATCTCCGAACCGCTTCGTATCCGTCAGTATCGACGGAACGGATGCGGCGACCCACGAATGGGTGCGCGGTGTACCGGGATCCTTTGAAGCAGCCCGCCAGGCAGTGCGCAACCTTGTTGCCGCCGGTATCATGCCTCAGGTTATTTTCACGGTAATGCGCAGCAATGTCGACCAGGTGGATGCCATGGTGAGAATGGTCCAAGACCTGGGTGCCGCCTCACTCAAGTTCAACGTTGTGCAGCCCACTGCACGAGGCGAAAAGTTGCATGAAAACCTGGAAACCCTGAACATTGCCGACCTCATCGCGTTGGGGCGGTATGTGGAGCAGGAACTGGCGCCCAATACCCGGTTGGATCTCTTCTTTCATTACCCGCACGCCTTCAAGGCCCTCAGCCGTATTGCCAGCGGGGAGGGGTGCGGCGTCTGCGGGATCTTCGGCATCATGGGTGTCATCGCCAGCGGACACTATGCCCTGTGCGGTATCGGCGAGCAGGTGCCGGAACTGGTCTTTGGCGAGGTCGGGAAAGACAGGTTGGCGGAGGTATGGCGAGAAAACGCAGTCTTGAAGGCTCTGCGTGAGGGACTTCCCGAGAAGCTGGAAGGGGTCTGCAGCCGCTGCCTGTTGAAGGAGCGCTGCCTGGGCTCATGTGTTGCCCAGAACTACTACAGCAAGAGCAGTCTATGGGCGCCATACTGGTTTTGTGAACAGGCGGAAGAAGCGGGCCTATTCCCATCTTCACGCTTGGGAACAAGACCCGCTTAGGCATCCACTTATCACGATCGGCAATGCCATTGCAGAATAATCACGGGAAGATACCCGGGGCCATGTTCTTTGCCGCCTATATTGGCCCCAGCATGAATCCGACTCTGCGCGAGCCGGAGATCATGGAGATCATGCCTTATGACAGGAAGCCTTTGCGCGTCGGCGATGTGGTTTTTTTTCTGTCGCCGGGGGCTGATCAGCCGGTCGTACACCGCGTTGTCCGCGTGACACCCGCAGGTATATCCACGCTCGGTGATAACAATACGCAAGAGGATACTTTCCTCTTGCAGCCAAAGAGCATTCAAGGCCAGGTGGTGGCCGCGTGGAGGGGTCAGAAACGACGTAAGATCGCAGGCGGGTTTCAGGGCCGGTTGAAAAGCCGCTGGCTTCGTTGGCGACGCGTCCTTGAACGCGGTGTGTCTCTTTTTTTGCACCCCCTTTATCAGGCCCTGTCTCGCTGGAGGGTGGTCACCCGGTTGTTGCCTGTTCCATTCCGGCCGCGAGTCGTCGTCTTCCGCGCCCAAGATCGGGATCAATTTCAGCTCCTGCTGGGACAGCGTGTTATTGGGCGATACGATGACTACAGGCATCAATGGCAGATCCAACGGCCATTCCATTTGTTTGTGGATGGAAGGGCGCTTCCAAGGCAGCAGGATAAAGGTCGACCAAACCGGCAAGTTTTAAAGGAACGACAACGAGCCATGCACCAGCCGCCGACGCAGGAAGTGCTGCATAACCTCGTCCTGGCTGATGGGAGCCGTTGGGAAATTGCCGCCGGGGACGAGGAGGCCGCATCCATTGTTTCACAACTGGGATGCGCGATGCAGTTACGCATGACGACGGACGCAATTGAACCCTCTCATTACGGCAATCTATGCCGGCTTCTCGTCCAGGTTGACGCACACACGTCCATAGCGGATTGTTATGTTCCGTTGGCATCAGAAAATGACGGCATCGTTGTCTGTATTCTAAGTCCATGCGATCACTGGGGCGGTCCACACGTAAATCTTGTGAGATTATCGCTCGTCTTTGCTCGTGAAGCGCAGGCCCGCGGAGGAGTCCTCGTGCACGGTGCGCTCGCAGAACGGGGCGGCATGGGCGTGATCCTGGCTGCACCGGGCGGGACGGGAAAGACCACTGCCAGCAATCGGCTTCCGGCGCCATGGCATTCGCTTTGCGACGATACAACGCTCGTGGTGAGAGATCCGCAGGGCAAATACTGGGCGCATCCCTGGCCCACCTGGAGCCGTTTCCTGGACGGGGGGGTGGGAGGAACATGGGAGGTGCAGAACGCCGTGCCTCTCAAGGGCATCTTCATTTTGACCCGGGCCATTGAAGATCGCGTGAAACGGGTAGGGTCCGGGCATGCGGTCAGCCTGCTCGGGGAGTGCGTGAGACAGGCCTCCATGTTCATGCCGCTGGGCCTATTCAAAGAAGATGTCCACGCCCTGTATCTGGAGCGGTTCAATAATCTTTGCGCCTTGGCCCGAGTCGTACCCGCACACGTGCTTCACATCAGCCTAACCGGCGCCTTCTGGCAAAAGATTGAGCAGGCGCTTGAGGAAGGCGACTGCGAGGAAACGCAAGGAGCGATCGGCAAGAATGCATCCGTATTGAAGTCGCAGAGTGCTTGATGATTTCGAACAATGATGGAAGAACAAACTGAGTCGATAAAGCTGAAAATACGACGCGTTCTACAGCTTGGTCGCGCTGTGCGATTTGTCTGGCAGAGCGCTAAAGGCTGGACCATCGTAAACGGGATCCTCATTGTGGTCCAGGGAGTATTGCCGTTACTCCCCCTGTATCTCATGAAGCTCATGGTGGACGCCGTGACCGCGGGTGTGGCGGCTCCTGACAAGGGGGTAGCTTTTAAGCACGTGCTGTTGCTCGTTGGCCTTATGGGTGCAGCGATCCTGTTTACTTCCCTGATCCGATCGATAACGGGACTGGTCAGCGAATGGCAGACTTACATCGTCACGGATCACATGAACGACGTTCTTCTCGCCAAATCTGTTGAGGTCGATCTGGAGTATTACGAGAGTGCGCGATACTACGACACACTTCATCGCGCCCAACGCGAGGCCCCCTTTCGGCCCATCAGTATCGTGAATGGTTTGGCGCAGATTGGTCAGAACGGAATCTCGCTGTTGGCGATCGCAGGACTGCTCTTGTCCTTTCATTGGATCGTAGCGGTCATCCTATTTATTGCCGTCAGTTCCGGTGCGGCAGTGCGATTAATATATACCGGCAAGATGTATCGCTGGCAATGTGAGCAGACATCAACAGAAAGGCAAGCCGGCTACCTGAATTGGATGCTCACCGACAGCAGCCACGCCAAGGAAATCCGCCTGTTTGACCTGGGATCTCTTTTCATGCGCCGCTTTAACGATGTCCGCCGAAAACTCCGCAAGGGAAGAATGGACATCACGCGCAGGCGGTACATCGCTGATTTTGCCGCTCAGATGGTCGCAACTGCGGCAATCTACGGTTCTTATGCTTACGTCGCCTATCAGGCGATGGGGGGAAAGATCACGTTGGGTGATCTGGTGATGTATTATCAAGCGTTTCAACGTGTACAGGGATTTCTTCAGGGGATATTGAGCAGTCTGTCAGGACTGTTTGAAGACAACCTGTTCCTGTCCAATCTCTACGAGTTCCTGGATCTGAAACGCACAGTCGTCGAACCGGTTCATGCCAGCCCTGTCCCTCAGCCGATGCAAAGCGGTATCAAGCTGAACCATGTGAGTTTTCAGTATCCGGGAGGCGCCAGGAAGGTTCTTGAGGATATTTCCCTTACCATCCGGCCGGGAGAAGTGGTGGCATTGGTGGGAGAGAATGGTTCGGGTAAGACCACTTTGATCAAGTTGTTGTGTCGATTGTACGATCCAACCGGCGGGACCATTGCTATCGACGGGATCGATCTGCGCCGGTTTGAAACAAAAGCGCTGAGAAACGAAATCGCCATCATTTTTCAGGACTACGCGCACTACCATCTGACGGCCCGGGAGAACATCTGGTTTGGGAATACAGCCCTTCCGCCCGACCATGAACGTGTCACCACAGCCGCACGCCGCTCGGGGGCTGATGACGTCATCAGCGGGTTGCCTCATGGCTATGATACGATTCTGGGAAAGTGGTTCGAGGACGGGGAAGAACTGAGCATCGGCGAGTGGCAGAAAGTGGCCCTGGCCCGCGCCTTTATGCGCGATGCACAGATCATCGTCCTGGACGAACCGACAAGCTCCATGGATGCCAAGGCGGAATATGAGGTTTTTCAGAGTTTTCGGCAACTGATGTCCGACCGAACAGCCATCCTCATCAGTCATCGCTTTTCCACCGTGCGGATGGCTGACCGTATTTATGTGCTGAAGCAGGGAAGCATCGTTGAAGGCGGCACCCACAAAGAGCTCATTCTTTTGGGAGGAACCTATGCCCGGTTGTTCGAAATGCAAGCTCGGCATTACCGATGACGATTGGATGATCCCGGAGGATTGAATGGATCAAACTCAAATGGATGACCTGCTCCTTTACTTCCTGCGTGCGAGTCCGGAAAAAACAAATGACGGCAGGGTCAAGCCGTTGTCGGAAGCGGATTGGGCGGATCTCCTCCAGCAGTCGGCCAGGCATAAGATTACCCCTCTGCTTTACCATCGTCTGAAAACATTCCATCCGGACATCTCCATTCCGCCCAGCGTGACGAAAAGACTGCGGCAGGCCTATCTCGATAATTCTGCCAGGAATCTGAGACTATACGACAATCTTTGCGGGGTCCTGAAGATTTTCCGCCGTGATCGTATACCGGTCATTGTGCTCAAGGGGGCGCACCTGGCCGAGTTTGTCTATGATAATCGCGCCCTTCGGTTCATGGGAGATCTGGACCTTCTGGTACGGAAGGATGATTTGATGAGGGTTGACGCACTTCTGCTTGAGATGGGGTGCACTCCGACCATCCATAACCGGATCGTGGGAAAGGATAATAATGAATTTGTCTATGTCATGCCGAAGCGGGACGTGAGTCTGGAGATCCATTGGAGCATCCTTTCTCCCATGTTTCCCTTTACCATAGACACCGATGGGCAATGGGAAAGGTCGAAATCCGTACTCATCGCCGGAGTGGATGCCGCGGTTTTCTGTCCGGAAGATCTGTTGCTGCATCTCTGCCTGCATGCGGGCTGCACGCATGGTTTTGAGCCCGGGCTGAGACTCTTTTACGACATTGACGAGATCCTTCGGCATGACAGGAAGGGTATGGATTGGGGGCTGGTGCAGCACCGCAGCCGTGAATGGGGCATCGGAAAATGTGTTTACCTCACGTTGGAGCTTACCAGGGAGTTTTTGGGGGTGGCTTTGCCGGAGGGGTTGATGGAGGCCCTCAAACCCAATGATTTTGACGAACGCTTTGTCGCTTTGGCTCGGGAGCAGATTTTTTCGCGAAAGCTGCGGACCGGTCCTCCGTTGTCCATGTGGCCGGCTGTCGCCCAATTCTGGGGCTCCGCCCGACTGCGGGATAAGATCTCTCTTTTTCTGAAAGGCTTTTTCCTTCCCCGGAAAGCCATGGCCCGGCTGTATCCGGTCCCCGCCGATTCCATACGAATCTATTTCTACTACTGTGCACGCTTGAGAGACCTCCTGCGCGCGTATGGTGGCGACGTTTGGCGGTGGCTGAAATGTGATAAGGAAATGAAATCCTTTGCCAAAGAGGGAAAAGATCTCACTACCCTCAAAGATTGGCTGATGTCGCCCTGACTTGTTTCCGGCCCAACACCGGACATCGGCCATTTCGCGTTCGTTTACAACAGGAACTGTCCAGATCCCTTCAAAATATCCCTCAATATGTTGAGGTTCCACCAAATATTGAGGCCAAATGAATCATTTCATGCTTTTTCGCCGTTCTCTTCTGTTGGTCTAATCAATTGTTATTAAGGATGAATCAGAACTTCTGGTTTCCCTTCGGCTATTGGCAAGCCATTTGCTGTTACACCTTCATGATTCTCATAATCATACGAAAGAAGGTCCTTTCGGAGAAGCGTATTGAGTTGTCACAGACGATGACTTCACTGTAATCACGACGATCGAGGTACCCCGGCTTCAGCTTGTCGCAGTCGTGGGCGGTATGCGGTATCGTGCTGCTGATTGTGGAGGCAGGAAGGGTTGGCAGGAGATAAATCATGTTAAGAAATTTCCTACGAATGTTTTTATTTACCATGGTGAGTTTATTGCTCATAGGTTGTTCTTTTCAAAAAGCCATAACCCCATCTCATTCTGCAGATGTCGCTATTGAGTCGAAGTCAGGCCAGCCTAACCAGAAGGTCGATAACACGATAGCTGAAAAACCGATTGCTGCTGCTCCATCTCAACCCTTTGAAGCTGAAAAAGAGTTGAAGCCCGTAAAAGAAACCGGCTCTGCAATCGGGCAGGCACCGGTTTCTAAAGCGGAAGCCGTACCAGAGAAAGTTTCCATTACCCTGAATGTGCAATTTGACACCGGCAAAGCAGACATCAAACCAAAATATTACAATGACATTAAAGGAATTGCCGACTTTATGAGCAAACATCCCTCAACGTCGGCGGTCATCGCAGGACATACAGACAATGTCGGCAAAGAGGGGGGCAACATTCAACTATCCCTTCGACGTGCCGTGAATATGGGAGCATATCTTACTGAGAAATTTGGTGTCGACGGTTCACGCATCAAGGTGATTGGCTATGATTTCCAAAAACCAATTGCCAGCAACAAAACAGCGGAAGGAAGACAGAAGAACCGCAGAGCCGAAATCCACATTGAAACGAATGTAATTCCGAGTAGGTCATACTCTTTTTTTGAAGATTCGGATCTTCCTAAAGGCGGATTTTCTATAGTAAATCAAGAAACAATCGATGCAAAGATTAGATCCTTTAAGGAAGAAAAGGGAGTCGCATCCTATATTTCTAAAGTAGTTGAGGGGCCTACGCTGGAACTTTATGCAATGTGGGGGAAAATCTTCTCCCACTGTGCCATCCGTATCGCAACGGATCAATATCCATTTTATCAACTTGAGTTACAAGCCTTGCCTGATTTAGAAAAAGCGGGCCTGAAAGATTTTCATCAAATTGAGGCGGCAATATATTTATTAGGTGTGACCATAGATCAATTTGATATTGTGGAATTTACCGACAAACTTGAACGAGCAAAATTGGATAATTTTGAACCCCATTATGCAACAATGCCCATTTGCATTGACGATGAAGCCACCCCAAAAGCAACACAATGGTATAAGGATTGCCTTAGTCGCCATGCTGGAAGTTATAATCCTGAACATGCGCTCAAAGCAGGGAATCCAACAAAAGTATTCGACTATAATCCGGTTATCCACAATTGCTGTAATTTTGCAGAAGAAGCTTTGGCAGCCTGTGGATTAGCACATTGTTTTGATTTGGGAAAAAGCACCGGCCTTGATCACAAAACCGGACCGCTGGAAGAATAACGGCTTGGCTGATGCCGCTGTTCCCCCCTTTCTTCACGGGGTTCCCTCAATATATTGAGGTTCCGCCAAATATGGAGGCCAAACGTATCGTTTCATCCTTTTCCGCTTCCTGGGTTCTCTTATCTAAGCATATGTTATTAAATGTATAATCAATACTTTTGGTTTCCCTTCGGCGATTGGCAGGCCATTTGCTATTACAATCATATGATCCTTGTCATCCTACGAATGATCAATAAGGTCGCAATTCGGATCCTTGCCGGAGAAGGTGTGGATATTTGGAAAGGGGGGCATTCATCGGGTCCGGAAAGATTTTGTCAGGGCTTGCCATGCTGTGGGGAGAAAATGTTTCATAACCCATCATTTCACTACAAACTTACAGAAGAGGAGTAACCGCAATGAAAAAGAGAAATATCGTTATCCACTTTTTAGTGCTTCTGATGCTGATCGTCGCCTTTGGAGCCTGTGCGGCGACACGCACACATGAAAGTACAGGTGAATACATCGACGATTCGGTCATCACGACCAAGGTAAAATCCCTGCTGGCAGAAGATAATTTTCTAAAGTCATTTCAGATTAGTGTCGAAACGTACCAGGGCACGGTGCAACTGAGCGGCTTCGTTAATTCTCAAAAGGCCGTTGACAAGGCAAGTGAAATCACAAGGAGTGTCAAAGGAGTAAAATCCTTAAAGAACAATCTGATCGTGAAATAGACGATCATTGTTCTTTGTTGATTGATAAACCAAAAGCGCTCTGTTTTCATTTTCACAGATTGCCATGCGTGGCTCGTTCAACCCGATTGTATGCGGAATTCCATTGAGTTCCGCATACAATCCCATTCCTTTTCCGGTGATTGTCCTTAATGGATTGAAAGAAAGGAGAACTCGTGTTCATGAATCAGACGACATCAGAGCAGGGATGGAATCAGCTTCAGGCTCACATAGAGGGCTTTTTTAACCAGGCTCTCAGAAACGATGTGCAGAGAATCGAATACAAGCCGCGATTTATCGCCCATCTGGCGGAGAGCCCTTCCGAACATCATCAGAGTAAACGCCAGGAAATGAGTACGTAAAGGGAATGAGAGTCGTTTGCCCCATTAAAGCTAAGGAAACGGGAGTGTTCTATGAAACGAAAAAGCATAATAGCGATCATCTTGATCGCACTGGGAATCGTGGCGTTCGCTTACCAGGGCATCACCTACACAACCAGAGAGAAAGTCGTCGATCTGGGTCCGATTCAGGTGACCGCTCAGAAAAATAAAACGCTTCCGCTTCCGCTTCCGCCCATTGTGGGGCCTGTTGCGCTCACGGGCGGCATTGTGTTGCTGGCTGATAGGAAGCAGGAAAGGCTGATGTGGACAAAATTTTGTCCCACGGGGTGGTGCCAATGAACGCCCGATGTCTCCGATTCTTGGGATGGATCATATTGATCCTTTTCCTGAATGTTCCCATGATTCAGGGTGCGACACCCGACCCGGAACGGGAAAATCCCGGGACGTTCAGTCTGTATTTTGAAAACGACCTCTTCTTCAACAGGGATCAACATTACACCAATGGGGTCAAATTCACTTGGATTTCACCTGATTTGACGAGTTACGCCGAAAACAAAAAGCTGCCCCACTGGAGCCACCGTTATATCCGCATGCTGCCCTTCATCAATGAACCGGAGTTGAAACGCAATGTGGCCTTTTCGATCGGCCAGGCCATGTACACACCAGCGGATACGAAGAGAGAAGATCTGATTGAGAATGACAGACCTTATGCGGGATGGACCTATGCTGCCGCAGCCTTTCACAGCAAGGATGAACGGCGTTTGGATTCCTTGGAAATCCAAGTGGGCCTTGTCGGTCCGCAGTCATACGCCCAATTCACACAAAAGGCTATTCATGATCTCAGGGGTTTTGAGAGTCCCCAAGGGTGGGACAATCAGTTGAAGAACGAGCCGGGATTGAACTTCATCTATGCGCGGAAATGGCGCGTATTCGATACCGGCATGGGAAAGGGCCTGGGGGGCGATGTGCTCACGCTGATGGGCGGTGCTGTGGGAAACATATACACCTATGCCAATGCGGGGATGGAGGCCCGCTTCGGCTGGAACGTTCCGGTTGACTTCGGAGAGTCCCAGATCCAGCCGGCCAGCAGCTCCAATGCCCCCGTCACGGCTGACTATTCCCATCTTTCCGGTCTTGAAAAATATAGTCTGTTTTTTTTCACAACCGCGAACGGCCGGGCCGTACTCAGGGATATCTTCCTGGACGGCAATACGCTGGCCCGCAGCCACAGCGTTGACAAGGAATTCTTCGTCGGCAATGTGGCCTTTGGCATCGTTATGATTTTCTACCGGATGAAAATCTCGATCGCCGAAGTAATCCGCACCAGAGAATTTCATGACCAGCAAGGGGAACAGAAATTTGCTTCCATTACCCTTTCCTTCACCTATTGATCACCCGTTCCTTCATGTTTCTTGTGAAGCCTGTGGAATCATGGTTGACCGGGAGAGATATGGATTGAGGTCGTGATGATGTCAGACACGGGGGTAGAAACCCAACTTCGCCTTGCCAATACCGAGTTGAAAAAGCGAATTGCGCTGCTGGAAGAAAAGCTGCTGGAGTAAGGAGTGGACCGGGGATGCTCCGCATGATTCCGAGAAACGCTATCGACGGCTCTTTGAATCAGCCAAGGACGGCATCCTGATCCTCGATGCCGATACGGGCAAGGGCGACGATACCCTGCAGGAAAGGGTTTTGGAGATCCCTCTGAGCCTTGGCGAGATGGTGCTGGTGGTGTATGAAGGACCTGGCCGCCAAAGTGCGGGATTCGGTGAGAGAAATCTGAGTGATGCCGTGCAGTCGATCATCCAAACTCGTTCAGTTCAACCGTGAAGGAATGAGACCCTGCAAAGCGGCGATGAGGGCTGCCGGTTGGTCGAAGGCTGGGTCCCTTGAGGATCTTTCCGGCCGGCCGATAACGATGATCCGGCAGTTGGCTTCTTCGGCCGCGGCGAGCTTCGCATCGATGCCGCCGGCCCGGCCGCTCTCCTTGGTGACGATTACGCCGACGGCGAAGCGGCGGATCACGGCAAGGTTTTGCGCCAATGAAAAGGGGCCGCGTCCGGCGATGATGCGGTCTTCAGGAATGCCGGCGGCCCGGCAGGCAGCCAGCGATTCCGGGGCGTTGAGGATGCGGACGGCGAGCGGAACGCCGGTCCGGCGGGCGCCCTGAGCGTAGGGGGCAAGGTTCCGGGAGCCCGTCGTCAGGAGGACCGGACGCCCTTCGGCGAAAGCCATTTGCGCCGCCTCGGCGTGGTCGGCAGCAAAGGAAACCCTGCTTCCCGGGGCGCCGATTCGGCGGTCGCTTTTCGGCTGCAAAACCTCGGCGCGCCTGAAGATGAGGCAGGGAATCCCGAGGCGGGCGGCCGCCTCATGGGCGGCCGCGTGGGCGGCAACAGCGTAGGGATGGGCGGCGTCCACGATCGCCCGGATTCCCTTTCCCCTGCCGAGTGTAACCAACCCGTCCACATCGAGGCGACCCATCCGCCGGGAGATCCGGGGATGGTCGCCGATCGCGAGGGGGGCGTCCGTCGCCGTGGAGACGAGGACTTCGTATCCCGCCCGGACGAGTCCCTCGGCGAGGGGGGCCGTTTCGCTCGTGCCGCCGATGAGTAGAATCATGCCCGGTCCTCTTGGGAATCGGGAAAACGCGTCACCCGACGATGGGATGGCGGAGCCGTGCCGATCCTCCCCGGGGTCATACCCCGTACCCCCTGGGCGTGACAAACCAATCGGCAATCCGCCTGGTCGAGCTGTTCCCGATGATCACGATGCTCCGCATGTCGATCGGAAGTCCGCGAAAGCGCTCCAGGTCGGAAAGCAGGATCTTTTCTTCCGGCGTGCCCACCGCAATTCCCACGCCCACGGGCGTTGTCCCGGCACGGTGGCGGCGGAAGATCTCCGCCGCTTCATCCAACTGCCGGGTGCGTTTCTGCGAGCGAGGGTTGTAGAGGGCGACGACCAGATCGGCGGCCGCAACCGCCTCCAGCCGCCCGCGGATCGTCTCCCAGGGGACGAGGAGGTCGCTCAGGCTCAGCGTCGCGAAGTCGCACATGAGGGGCGCCCCGAGGCTCGCTGCCAGAGCGTTTGCGGCGGAGACGCCCGGTACGATCTCGATGGACACAATCGATCCCGTTGCCCCGGCAAGCTCCAGGACGAGGCCGGCCATCCCATAGACCCCCGGATCTCCCGAGGAGATAAGGGCGACGATCTCACCCGCCTCCGCCCGCTCCAGGGCCATTCGGCACCGCTCCACCTCGCGGGTCATTCCCGTGGCGATCCGTTCCTTTCCCGCCGTCAGATCCCGAACCAGCTCCAGGTAGCGCGTGTAGCCCGCGACGACCGTGCTCTTCGCGATCGCCTCCTCCGCGCGCCGCGTCCGATCCAACGGACCTCCGGGGCCGATTCCGACTACGAAAATCCTTCCCGGGCAAGTGCGATCTTGATTCCGTTGTACACTTTTTTTCTGCATTCGCTCCTCTTCTCGGTCAATTTTCCCTCGATTGACCTTACTCATCCCCGCTCCGTAATCACGAGTACATGATAAATCTTTTTTACGTCAAGAGAATTTTCGAAATACCCCTCCACGAACTGCACGTGTGCCTGATAAAATGGAGATGCCGAGTGATCGGAGATGCTCCGGGGAAGCATGATCTGAATGCTCTTCGCCGGGGAAAATCCCAAATAATGATCATTCGACCATTTTTTTCTTGACAACCATTCTTCATTCTGTATAGAGTTCATTTCATAATACGGGTCCATATTCCGCATTACGAAACACCAAGGGGTGAATGTCATGACCCTCAAGGTTCAATTCAGACACATGGCGGTACGACGGCCCATCCCATTGTCGTCCGCGCAAGCTGCCATCCATAATCCTGACGGTTCCATCGGCAAGTTCTTATCGGTACAAACATAAAAGGAGGCTCATATGAGGAAAAAGATTGTTTTCATGGTATCCCTGTTGGCGATCTTCGGTCTGGTGACTTCCGTGTTCGGTCAGAAGAAGCCCGATTTTCCGAGAAAGTCCGTCACCGTCATCTGCCCGTGGAGCGCCGGCGGCGGAACCGACGTCCTGCTGCGCGCCCTGTCCAAGGAGACGGAAAAATTCCTCGGGCAATCGATCACGGTGGTCAACAATACGGGCGGCGGCGGCGGCATCGGTCATGCGGCCATCATGAACGCAAATCCTGACGGCTACACCGTGGGGATGATCACCTTCGAACTCAACTCCCTTCCCCCCCAGGGGCTGATCCCCTTCACGTACAAGGATTACGACCCCCTGATGCGGATCAATGCGGACCCCCCGGCGCTGACCGTGAAGAAGGATTCTCCCTTCAACAACGTGAAGGACTTCATCGCCTATGCCAAGACCCATCCCAGCGAGATCGCGATCGGTAATTCCGGCCCCGGTTCCGTGTGGCATATCGCCGCGGGTCTCATGGCCCAGCAGACCGGCGTCAAGGTGAAATATGTTCCCTACGACGGCGCAGCACCGGCGGTCACCTCCCTGGTCGGCGGCCATATCCAGGCCGTATCGGTGAGTGTCGCCGAGGTGCGGGCCCAGGTCGACGCGGGAAATCTCAAGATCCTCGGCGTCATGGACAATAAACGTGACCCCCTCTACCCGAACGTCCCGACATTCAAGGAGCAGGGGATCGACGTGACCTTCTACACCTGGCGCGGGCTTGCCCTTCCCAAGAAGGTAAATCCCGCGATCAAGGCGATCCTCTCCGATGCCTTCAAGAAAGCCTTCGACTCCCAGGAGTTTCAGGCTTTCGCCAAGAAGGTCGGCCTGAACCTCGCCTACCAGAACGACAAGGATTTCGCAAAGTTCCTGGAGACGAACGCCAAAGACGTCGAGGCCGTCATGAAAACCCTCGGCCTCACGAAAAAATAAGAGGATAGGGCAGCCATCCGATGGGGTAAAGGCAGGGCCTTTGCCCCATTTTTTAGACCTTGGCCCCACAGGGACCCAACCGGTGTCATCGGCCTGAAGGAGGTCTTGTGAAGTTCGCTGACGTTGTATCCGGCATGATCGGCATCCTGATCGGCGTCTATATCATGATCCAGTGTCAGTCTTATCCGGAAGACTTCGTGATGAAAATCGGCCCTGCCTTCTTTCCGGAAATCCTTGCGGGAGGATTGATCGTTTTCAGTGTCCTTTTAATTCTTCTGGCCCTGCTCGGGAAAAGCATCGGCGATTTTCAAAAACTGAGCGTCCGAGAGAAGGGCACGCAGCGCGTTCTGATTGCGGTGGTCGTCATGATCGTATACTGCGCCGTTCTCAAACCGGTGGGATTCATCATCGCGACGATCCCGTTTATCATGATCTTCATGTTTCTTCTGGGAAACCGGAATAAACTTCAGTATGTATGGGTCCCCGTTGCAATCACCCTCGCGGTGTATCTCGTATTCGAAAAACTGCTTGTCCTTTCGCTTCCCGGCGGGCTTCTGAGTTCCTTCCTCTAAAAAGAGGAGGTTTTCGCCGGGACGGGACATTTTTTCATTGATCTCGCCATGACAGGACGTGAATCGTATGAACGTTGATTTCGGCATGCTTTACCACAGTTTCGGAAACATTTTTACGCTGAATGTCATGTTCCTGATCGTCGTCGGCGTCACCGGCGGCATCGTGGTCGGGGCCCTGCCGGGGCTGACCGCCACGATGGGCGTTGCGCTTCTGATTCCCCTGACCTTCGGGCGTCCTCCCGTTGCCAGCCTCTCGATGCTCATGGGCATCTACACCGGCGCCATGTACGGAGGGGCCATTTCGGCGATCCTGATCCGCACGCCCGGCACCCCGGCCGCGGCCGCGACGATTCTCGAAGGGTATCCGATGTGTAAAAAGGGGATGGCGGGAAGCGCGATGGCGATGTCGCTCTTTTCGTCGTTCATCGGCGGCATCATCGGCTGCGCCATCATGATCTTCATGTCGCCTCTCATCTCCGGTTTTGCGCTTGAGTTCGGTCCCGTGGAATATTTTGCGCTCGCGATTTTCGGCCTCAGCGTGATCATATCCGTCTCCGGCCGCTCGCTGGTCAAAGGGATGATGGTCGGTTTTTTCGGCCTGCTGCTCTCTTCCATGGGACTCGATCCGATATCCGGATATCCCCGCTTCACCTTCGGCTTCAGCGAGCTGATGGAAGGGCCGAACTTCATCCCGACCCTGATCGGTCTTTTTGCCGTATCCGAGGTGATTGCCAACATCGAGAAGATGCTGAAAACCGAGAAGGTGAAAGCGAAACTCAACCAGTATCTGCCGAGCTGGAGCGAAATCAAACGATCGACGGGGGCGCTGATCAAGGGAAGCCTCCTCGGCACGGTCATCGGCTCCATCCCCGGGGCCGGCGGGGACATTGCGGCATTTGTCGCCTATGCGGAGACGAAACGCTCCTCCAAAACCCCGGAACTCTTTGGAACGGGGATGGTCGAAGGCGTCGCGGCGACGGAAGCGGCAAACAACTCCTGTCAGGGCGGCGCGATGATCCCGCTGCTCTCCCTGGGGGTTCCCGGCGACGCGGTGACGGCGGTTCTTCTGGGGGCCTTCGTCATTCAGGGACTCCAGCCGGGACCGCTTCTCTACAAGGATCACATGGATCTCGTCTATGCGATCTTCGCCGCGATGATTGTCGCGCAATTCGTGATGCAGTTCGTCGGCATGGTCGGAATGAGATTTTTCGCCAAGGTCATCCTGATCGAAAACGCCATTCTGATGCCGATGATTCTCGTGCTTTCGATGATCGGTTCCTATGCGATGCGGGGAAACGTGTTCGATGTCGGGTTGACGATCGTCTTCGGCATCATCGGCTTCCTCATGCAGAAGTACGATTTTCCCCTTTCCCCCATCCTGCTTGCGCTCATCCTCGGACCAATGGCGGAGAGCAACCTGCGGCGGGCGCTGGTTATCTCCGGCGGTCACGCCTCGATTCTCTTCAGCCGTCCGATCGCGATTGTGCTGATGGTCCTGGCCGTCACCTTCCTCGTCCTGTCAATCTTTACCCACAACAAGATTGAAAAACGGCTTGCCGAACTGGCCGTAAAGGATGACGATATGACCCTGACGTAGTTCAAGAATAAGGATGCGGTATGCAAACACCACCGGCATACGACATTACGAAAGACGATCTTGGCAGATTCGGCCGGGAACCCGCGTTGGTGACGTTCGGCGAAGTCATGGTGCGCGACACCCCCGCCGACAGGGAGCGCCCGGAGCGAACCCGCCTGGTCCACCTGTCCATGGCCGGCAGTGAGTACACGTTGGCGATCGGACTTGCCCGCCTGGGAATCCCGACCGCCTACATCACACGTGTGCCCGACAATCCCTATGGCCGGGCCGTCCAAAACATCGCCCGCGGAAACGGCGTCAACACCGATCACATGGTATGGGCCGCGAAGACCGAGTTGATGGGCCGGCTCATCTACGAGATCGGCCGTACACCCCGGCGGGATGCGGGCATCTACCAGCGCAAATACTCGGCGGCATCCAAGCTGGATGCGGGCATGGTCGATTGGAAGGTCGCATTGAGGGAGGCCAGACTGCTGCATACATCGGGCATCACGTTTGGCCTGGCCGCCCATAGCCGCTACGACCGCAATTACAACCAGGAAGCTTTCAAGGAATCGATTGCAAACAAGCCGGAGGGGTGCCTCGTCGGCCTGGATTTCAATTACCGCGGCACGCTCTGGTCGGTCGAGCAGGCGCGCGAGGTAATGACGCCGATTGTCGAGGAGCACGTGGATGTTCTGATCACGACCATCGAAGACATGGCCCTGCTATACGGCATCGGGTGCGGCCGGTATTCCGACCGGCAGATCGTGGATGGAGACATGAAACAACTGGAGGACGACGACATCCGCGCGTTTGCCGAACAGGTTCATCGGAAATTCAAAACCCAGATTGTCGCGATCACCATTCGGTATCCCGATTCGTTTGAGCAGCATCGCTGGGAGTCGGCGGCCGTGCACGCCGATGGCACATTCTTCCGATCGCCTGCCGTCAAATCCATCACGCTGTGCGACCGGCTGGGAGGCGGCGATACCTGGAATGCCGGTTTCTACTATGGACTGCTCACCGAAGATTTTGCCGCGGTCAGCGTTGTCAAGGGGGTGCTGGTGGGCGACGCCGCCACACGCCTGAAGCAGACTTTGATGTTTGACTTGCCGATCATTGACAGGAATGAGGTGCAGGCATTGTTGAAAGCCGATCGGACAGGCGGCGGCAAGCGCACTTCAAGATAGCAGCCTGTTGAGATCAAGACCTGGGGCCGGGAGGGATAATATGAACAAGGCCGAAAAGTTGAATCTGATTCGTGAGACGGGCGTCATTGCCATCATGCGCGCCCAAAGCCCTGATCAACTGACTGCGGCTGCCGATGCGATCCGAAAGGGCGGCGTGCGGGTGATTGAAGTGACGATGACGACACCCGGCGCATTGAATGTGATTTCCGAAGCCGTCAGGCGTTTCGGGCAGGAAGTGCTGTTCGGGGCCGGTACCGTTCTGGATCCGGAGACAGCCCGTTCGGCCATCCTGGCCGGCGCGGGTTTTGTCGTTGCCCCGACACTCAAACTGGAAGTGATTGCATTATGCAACCGGTACGGGATCCCCGTGATGCCGGGTTGTTTCACTCCAACAGAGATGTTGGCGGCCTGGGAAGCCGGCGCGGACATGATCAAGCTCTTTCCTGCCGAAGTCGGCGGGCCGGAATTGATCAAGGCTCTGTTGGCGCCACTGCCGCAGTTGCAGATCGTGCCGGTCGGCGGCGTCGATTTGGGTACGGCCGCAGCATTCATCCGGAACGGGGCCGCAGCTTTGGGTGTGGGAAGCAGCCTGATCAACAATAAGTTGCTGGACGCAGGGGATATGGATGAATTGACCCGCCGCGCGGCCTCCTTTGTCGAAGAGGTCAAAAAGGGACGAGGGTAAAGGCGCGCCGCATCCGGTCAACCGGCCTTCGGGGCCGATTCCGACTACGAAAAGCCTTCCCGGGCGAGGGCGATCGTGATTCCGCTGTACGTTTTTTTTCTGCTAATGAATCGGGTCCTCCTTCCCGCCAACAGCGCCGCCGGTTCGGCGACGGCCGGCAGATTCACCTGATCGGCCACAAAATCGGACCGCGAAAATTCCCGTCGGGAGGCGCGGATCTCCGCCGCCGGGAGGAAACGGATCGGGATGCCGAGCGTCTCCGCGGCCGCGAGGAGCCCCGTCTCGGCCGCCTTGACATCCGCCGAGGCGAGAAGACGGACTTCCGCGAGGGCGATCCCCGCCTCGGCCAGGGATTCGCGGACGGCCGCAATGATCCGCTCCGCCGGCGTCCCCCGCCGACAGCCGATTCCGACGATCACCGATTTGAGCGCCTCGGTCGTCGTCGTAATGACGGGCTCGGCGCCGGTCAGGTTCGCCACGCGGATCGTCAGGTCGTTTCCTCCCCCCTCGTGGCCGGAGAGGAGGCTGACCGCCCAGCGCCCGCCCGCGTCCAGAACGACGACGGCGGGATCCCCGATCTTGCTTTTGACGAGCGGAGCGATCGCCCGGACGACGACACCGCTGGGGGCAGCGTAGACGAGCCCCCGGCAGACGGGGAAGAGCGAGGCGGTGAGGTCGGCAATTTTCGTAAAGCGCTCCGCAGCGGGAGACCTCGGTTCCAATTCGCTCCGGGTTGAATCATCCCGACAGCCGCCATTGTTCCGTCCTCTCCCGCGTCCGTTTGAATCCTGCAGTGCCGTCGTCTCTTTTCGGACGGGCTTGCACCGTATCGATTCATCCCGAACCGACTCATGAATGAAGAGCCGCGCCTCCGGCAGGCGGCCGGTCAACGGGGCGAGGAGCCTCGCCCCCGCGTCGGAAAGCGTGATGAGGGCGGTTTTCATGGCCCCTTCCCTTTTCGGAAACCGTGGGAGAAGGTTGGGTCGTAAAGCTTCGAGGCGGGGAGGTCGCGCGCCAGCGCCTTTCCCACGACGATCACTGCCGTCGAGCGGATTTCGGCGGCCTCCGTTTTGACCGCGATGTCGGCAAGCGTCCCCCGGATGATCCGCTCCTCCGGCCAGGAGGCGCGGAAGACGACGGCTGCGGGGCAGTCCTTCCCATAATGCACGCTCAGGGTTTCGGCCACCTCGGCGATCTTTCCGACGGACAGAAAGATGCAGAGGGTCGCTTGCGTCCCGGCCATCCGGTCGAGCTCCTGCGCCTCGGGAAGCGGCGTGCGCCCCGCGGTCCGGGTGAGGACGATCGTCTGGGAGACCTCCGGGGCGGTGAGTTCCGTGCAGAGGGAAGCCGCGGCGGCCTGGAAGGCGCTCACCCCGGGGCAGACGTCGTAAGGAATTCCCAAGGCGTCGAGAGCGTTCATCTGTTCCCGCGTCGCCCCGTAGATCGAGGGGTCGCCGGAATGGAGGCGGACAACGTCGATTCCACGGTCGCGGGCGTCTCGACAGACGGCGATCACCTCTTCCAACGACATCCTCGCGGAGTCATGGCGTTCGGCATCCGTTGGGATTAGATCCAGGACGCCGGGGCTGACGAGTGAGCCCGCATAGACGCAGATCCGGCAGGCGCGGAGCAGCCGCTCCGCCTTCCGCGTAAGAAGTTCCGAATCCCCGGGACCCGCGCCGACGAAATGGACGATCATATTTTTCTCCTTATAAATAGGGACAGCGCCCTATTATTTCCGGAATAAATAGGGCGCTGTCCCTATTTATTTCCGGCATGGACGAGGATGATCGACAGATAGCCCACCTCCGGCCCTTCGGTTTTCAGGCGGCGAAGGTCCGTCTCGATCCGTTGCCCCGCCATCGTCGCGTGGGAGACGAAGACGCTGCTCTCCAGAAGTCCCTCGCCATCGAGGAGATCCAGGATCTCCGGGAGGCGTTTCCCGATCTTCATCAAAACCACTGTCCCCCCCCGGGTAAGCGCCTGCCGGACGGATGTCAGGTCGTCCGCCGCGGGGATGATGGTCACGGGTTCCCTGCCCTCCCCAATGGGAAAGTTCGTCAGGGCGGCTGCTGCGCCGAAGGCCGTGATCCCGGGGACGGTCACGACGTTCAGATCGGGGATGATCCGCCGCGCCGCCCTCAGCAGGTAGATGTAAGTCGAATAAAGCAAAGGGTCCCCGAGCGTGAGAAAACAGGCGTCCTCGCCGGCAGCAAGGACCACGGCAACCCGGGTAGCCGCATCGTCCCAGCGCCGGGCAAGTTCTTCCCGGTCCGCCGTCATCGGGAAGAGGAGTTCCTCGATCCGGACGCCGGGAACAAAGAGGGGCCGGGCGATGTCGAGGGCCACGCTCTCCGCGGCCGTCCGCGCCTTGGGAACGAAGAGGTTCCGGCAGGCGCTGATGAGCCGCGCCCCCTTCAAGGTGATCAACTCCGGGTCGCCCGGGCCGATCCCAATGCCGTAGAGTGTTCCTGAAATCATGGCATCTGTTCTCCCCGGATGATCAGAATGATCGCCCGCGACGAGACCGAAATCCGGATCAGGTCGGCGGCGCGGACCTCGCGGATCTTTTCCCCGGGGAGGGTGAGCTCTTCGCATAAAAAGATGCGCCGGCCTTCCCCGAACTCCGGGATCATCCGGGCGGCCCAACGGAGCGATCCCGCCCGTCCCCCGAGGATGGCGATCTTACCGCAATTGCGCAGGTCATCCGCAGATTCCTCCGGGTCACGGCTGTGGGCGGTGACGATCCGGGCGTCCTTCCAATCGAGGCCGAGCCGGGCAAAGGCGACCTGAATCGAACTGATCCCCGGAATCACCTCGCAGTTCGCCCGGCCGAAACGGCGGATCACCGGCTGGGCGAGACTCGCGATTCCGGGATCTCCGGTAGCGAGGAGGACAACCTGTCGTCCTTCGTCCCGGCGGGAGGCGATGATATCGAGTGTCCCGTCGACATCCGTCCCTGAATCGATTCGTTCCGCGTCAATCTCCGGAAAGAATTCATTCAGGCGCTGGGAGACGATCAGAACGTCGGCCTTCCGCGCGGCCGCCTCCGCAGCCGGTGTGATATAATCGATCGCGCCGGGGCCACACCCGACAATGATAATCTTCTTTTTGGTCAAGGTCATACTATCCAATCTCCCGATATTTTAACGAAACGGTCATGTCCCTGCCGGGAACCGGTCAGGACGTCCGCCTTCTCCGCCGCCGATCCGGTTGCAGGCATCGCTCCTTTCCCCATTCCCATGCCGCACCCGCCGATGATGGTTCCGCCCGTTACTCCCATGCAGTTTTGTTCCCCGCCTCGCCGAGGATGCGGCCGCCGAGGTCGATCAGTACCGCGGCGATCTCGAATCGCCCATCGGTCCGGGTCTGGATGGCCGCTCTCACCGCCGCCGCCAGCGTGTCCCCCAGCGTCTTTTTCTCCTCCACGCCGAGTAATGTGAAGAACCCCTCGACCGTGGGGGCCTCCGCCGCCGGCCGTCCCAGAACGGCTGCATGCATTTGTGCGACAATCGGCAGCGCGCTTCCCGATCTTCCGGAATGGGTGTCCCAGCCGCCCATCGTCAGTTTGGCCAGCTTTCCCGGGTGGCCGAGCGCGAGAAGCGCCGCGAAGGGATGCCGGGCCGCCTCGTCAAGGGCGAATCCCCACTCGTTTCCGACCTCAACGACCTGTTCCGGCGCGACACGGAAACGTTTTCGCACGGCCCGCTCGCCGATGTGGCCGGGGACGAAAACCGGCGCCCGGACGCCCGCGGCGGCTGCGACGTTCAGCGCGCAGCGGAGCGACTCGCGCAGCGCCGAACAACTGAACGGCCGGACGATCCCCGTCGTTCCCAGGATTGAGAGCCCACCCGTGATGCCGAGCCGCGGGTTGAAGGTTTTGACGGCCAGCTCCCGGCCGCCGACCATCGAGACCGTCACCCGTACGCCCCGGGATGTGATCTCCCGAACAGCCTCCCGGATCATCCGGCGCGGCCCTGGATTGATGGCCGGCCCGCCGGGGGGAATGGCGAGCCCCGGTTTCGTCACCGTTCCCACACCTTCGCCGGCATCGAATTCCACATCACATCCTTCGGTCCAGACGACGGCGGCCACGATCAGCGCAGCGTTCGTCACGTCCGGATCGTCGCCCGCGTCCTTCCGGACCGCCGCCTCCGCGCCGTCCTCCGTTAGTCGGACATGGTCGACCGGCAGGCAACGCCTCTGCCCGTCGGGAAGCGGGATCTCCACGCTTCCGGCTACGCTGCCTTCCGCAAGAAACCAAACGGCCGCCTTTGCCGCCGCCGCGGCGCAGCTTCCCGTCGTGTATCCTTCCCGCAGGGCGCTCACAATCCGGGCTCCTTGATCCTTGCGTCTCTCCCGTCTTGCATGTGAAACCCGGTGTTCGCGTTCGGCGAAGCCGCGGCGGCATATCCGCCGCGCAACGGACTCATGATACGATCTCCTCGATTCCCGGGAGGATCATCTCCTTCGGGATCAATTCCAGGAGCTGTGCCCGCGCCTCCCCGATCGTCAGCGGCAGGCCGTCTATCGGGACGCCGTCGTGCCGCTTCATCTCATACATCAGACGTGAAACGTAGGGAAGCCGGAGTTTCGCCCGGACGATCATCTCCTGATGGCAGAAGATCTCCTCGGCGGGTCCTTCCTGAAGCACCCGCCCGCGATCGAGGACGTAGATCCGGTTCGCGAAGAGCGGCAGCATGTCCACGGAGTGGGTGGCAAGGATGACGGTCATCCCTTCCTCCCGGTTGAGTTTCTTCAGAAGCTGCATCATCTGCACCTCTCCCGCCGGGTCGAGGCCCGCCGTCGGCTCGTCGAGGATCAGCACCG
>DIWG01000066.1:0-65235 GCA_002423465.1 Syntrophaceae bacterium UBA6112
AGCCAGGATCAAACTCTCAAGTTTTAATCCTGAAGGAGATTTCTCCCCTTATTTACTCATTGATACTACGTGTACAAGGACCCACAAATCAATTATCCCACTATTCAATTTCCAAAGAGCCAGTTAGAAACGAGCCGGTAGATCTAAACCAATTTCGATTTCCTGTCAAGAACATTTTTAAGCTTTCCGTCTCACAACTCCATCCCATTTGGGATGAACAAGGATTATAAATCCATTTAGACGGCAATGTCAAGCAGAAATCTATTTTTCTTTTCCCCACCCGCTCTGTCAATGAACAAGGGCGGCTTCTACCCCACCCATCTCCAAGAGTCAAGCATTAATTTCAATTTTCTTTCAGTCGATTCCATCTCATCGGAATTCAACGATATCGTTTCAAGCAGATGATTGGGAGGAACGCATTTCCTCACTTCAGTAAAACAATCACATACCGCTTCTTTCCTTTTCGCAAGCGGATTTCACCCTTTTCGTCTGCATCGATAAGGCCGATGCTTTCATCGAAGGTCCCGATCTGCCGGTCATTGATATATCCCCCTCCCTGGGCAATAAGACGTCTTGCCTCTCCACGGGAGGAACAGAGGCCTGCCTCCTGAAAAAGTTCAAATGCCGGTACGCCTGCGGCCAATGACTCTCTGTTCTTTTCAATCGAAGGAATCGCGGTTGTACTCAATTCGTCCGCGAATCGCGGTATGGCGCTGGAAGGGAAAAGCCCCGGATCAATCGGCCTTGAACCAAAGGCTTCGGCGGAAGCCTTCCAGGCTGCGACCGCCGCATTCTCGCCGTGGGTGATCTTCGTCGCCTCAAAGGCCAGAACGGCCTTGGCCATATTGAGGCGGGCGTCGGTCAACACCTTAACCCTGTGCACCTCCTCCATCGGCAGAAAAGTAAAGAGGGCGAGGAAACGACTCACATCCGCATCCTCCGTGTTAATCCAGTACTGGTAATATTCATAGGNNTCTTTCCCATCTTGTGTCCCTGCGAGGTGGTAATCAGCGGAAAGGTCATGCCGTATGCCGCTTTTTCCTCGATCCTGCGGATCAGGTCGATGCCGGCCACCATGTTTCCCCACTGGTCGTTGCCTCCCATTTGCAGAAGACAATCGTAATGCTGAAAGAGATACAGAAAATCGTAAGCCTGTAGCAGCATGTAATTGAATTCGATGAAATTGAGTCCCTTTTCCAAACGGATGCGATAGCTTTCCGCGGAAAGCATTCGGTTTACACTGAAGTGGCGTCCAATATCCCGAAGAAATCCGATATAATTGAGTTGTGTAAGCCAGTCAGCGTTGTTGAGCAGGACGGCCCCGCCTTCACTGAAATCGATATAACGGGAAAGCTGTTTCTTCAGGCATCCTGCGTTGATATCGATCTGTTCCCGAGTGAGGATCTGGCGCATCTCCATCTTGCCGGAGGGATCGCCGATCAGACCGGTGCCGCCGCCGACAAGGGCGATCGGCCGGTGACCATGTCGCTGCAGATGCGCCAGCGCCATAATCGGGACCAGAGATCCAATATGCAGACTGGTCGCCGTGGGATCAAAACCGATGTAACCGGTGACTGATTTTCGTTCCAGAAACTCCCGGATCTGAGGCTCATCCGTAATCTGCTCGACAAAGCCCCTCTCCCGAAATACATCGTATACGCTCTTCAACTCCCAGCCTCCCTTGTCTCTACAACGCCGCCAACGCCCACAATTCCAGCTTAAACGGGATTGCAGGATTCATCAGGAGCGCTCCGGCTCCTTCAAGAATACATTCACCCTTTCCACACCGACGGCGCGTCCGTCCGGCGCAATTTCCACCACCACTCCCTGAAGGCGGACATCACCCTTGGCGACATCGAACTTGTTCGGGATTTGCAATAGAAATCTTTGCAGGATACTCTCTTTTTTAACACCAATGACGGAATCGAACGGACCGGTCATCCCTACGTCGGTGATGTAGGCGGTTCCCCCCGGAAAGACTCGCTCGTCGGCCGTCTGGACATGGGTGTGTGTTCCCAGAACCGCTGAAACCCGGCCATCCAGATACCAGCCCATGGCGATCTTCTCCGAAGTCGCCTCCGCGTGCATATCCACAAGGATCACCCGTGTTCTCTTGCTCAATTTCTCGATTTCCCGGTCGGCCGTCCGAAAGGGACAGTCGAGCGGATGCATGAAGACCCGGCCCGCCAGATTGAGCACCCCGATAGAAACACCGCCCGGCAGTGTGATCACGACGCTTCCCCGGCCGGGCGCCCCTTCCGGATAATTGGCGGGACGGAGCAACGTCTCGTAATCGTCGATAAATTCCGTAATCTCTTTCTTATCCCAGATATGGTTTCCGGAGGTCAGAACGTGGATATGGGCGCCATACAACTCTTCGATGATCTCCGCCGTCACGCCGAATCCTGCCGCGGCATTTTCGCAATTGGCAATGACGAAATCGATCCGACATTCCTCGATCATTTCGGGAAGAAGTTCGCGGATGGCTCTTCTTCCCGGTTTCCCAACAATATCACCTATAAAGAGTATCTTCATACGGAGATCCTATCGCGCGAAATCGGAGACGCGCGTCTCTCGGATCACGGTCACCTTGATCTGTCCGGGATAAGCCAACTCCGCTTCGATCTTCTTGATGATGTCCTTGCAGAGCATCACGGTATCGTTGTCGGAGATCTTCTCATTCTCTACAAGTATCCGGATTTCCCTTCCGGCCTGGATTGCAAAACACTTGCCCACCCCGTTGAAAGAGTTCGCAATATTCTCAAGTTCTTCAAGACGTTTTACATAACTTTCCAACATCTCCCGCCGCGCTCCCGGTCTTGCCGCAGACAGCGAGTCCGCCGCCTGGACCAGAACGCCAAGCAAGGTGTTGGTCCTGCCGTCGTCATGGTGGGTGGCAATCGCCTGGACGATCCGCGGGGATTCGCCGAACCGTTTGGCATAATCGGCGCCGATGCCGGCATGGGTCCCTTCCACCTTGTGGTCGATCGCCTTGCCAATATCGTGTAGAAGCCCCGCCCGCTTCGCCTCCTTGATGTTCATCTTCAACTCGGCCGCCATCATTCCTGTAAGATAGGCCACATCGATGGAATGCTGAAGGACGTTCTGGGAATAGCTTGTCCGAAACTTGAGGCTGCCGAGCAGCGTGATCAGCTCGGGATGCAGATCATGGACACCGACATCGAACGAAATTCTCTCCCCCGTTTCCTTGATGATCGCATCCACCTCCGACCTTACCTTTTTGACGATCTCCTCGATCCGGCCCGGATGGATCCGACCGTCGGTGATCAATCTCTCCAAGGAAAGGCGAGCCACTTCGCGCCGCACCGGATCGAAGCTGGAAAGAACGACCGCCTCCGGCGTATCATCGACGATCAGGTCGATCCCCGTCGCCGCCTCGATCGCCCGGATATTTCTCCCCTCCCGGCCGATGATCCTCCCCTTCATCTCATCGTTGGGAAGATTGACCACCGAGACCGTATTTTCGGCTACATAATCACCGGCGTAGCGTTGAATCGCATAGGCGATGATCTCCCGCGCAGTGTTGTCCGCTGTCCGCCTCGCCTCCTCCTCGATCTTCCGGATCATCAGAGCGGCATCCCGTTTCGCCGCCGTTTCCATCGATTGGACCAGAAAGTTCTTCGCCTCCTCGGAACTAATGCCGGCAATCTGTTCCAGTTTGATCTTCTGCTCCTCCAACATCCGGTCCGCGCGTTCATGTTTTTCATTGAGCTGGGATTCCCTGTGCGCAATTGCCTTTTCCCGATTCTCACTGGAGGTTTCTTTTTGAGAGAGAAGGTCGGTTCTCCGCTCGAGATTTTCCTCTTTCAACCGAATTCTCCGTTCCAGGGTGTCCAACTCATTCTTTCGGTCGCGCGTGTCCTTTTCGAATTCGGTCTTGACCTTGAGCAGGTTCTCCTTCGCCTGTAGGATGGCCTCCTTCTTGATGGTCTCGGCCTCTTTCTTGGCCTCGTCAATGATCCTCGCCGAAAGGTTCTCACAAGATTCCAGTTTTTTCCTGGAAAGCCGCTGTTTTACAATGAATCCCAATACCCCGCCGATGGCAGCAAACGCGACCAACAGGGCCGGGATCAACATACCGTTATAGGTCAAAGTGTTCACCTCCTTGATATTTACGAACGCAAATCGATTGCGCAGAATGAATCCATCCGGAAATTTAGGGGAAGGAGTGCTGTTAAAACAGCATCGAGGTTGGTATAAAAAACCCCGCCTATGCCGTGTTAACCACCTTTTTGAACCAGTTGAAAAGTGGGCGCCTAATGTTGCCGCTTCAGGCTTTCCACCGTCCGCTTATGCGGAATTCGGGCGGACATGCACACGGCGGACAAGGAAAGGTCCCCGGTTCCCAGGGTGTTGGCTCAAAAAACGAATGTTAATCACGCACATCGCAGGGGATAATCTGTTTACCTTATATCGTTGATCAAATGGATCAATTGTTCCGCTCTGCTCTCCAATTGGCTGTAAATGTTTTCTTTTGTTCCCGCCATCCGCAAATACTCATCTGCAATGTTCAACGCAGCCAGGATTGCAATGTTTAAGGCGTCCCTGCTGCCGGCGGATTTTCCAGCCGCATCCACCTTTTCACTGACATACCCGACAACATTTGCTACATGCTCATCCCCCGAATCGCTCATCACTGAGAGCTCTTGTCCCAGTATTCTGACATCAAAGCGCTTTTTCAATGGACGACCTCAAGGTTTGTTTTAGGGTGCTTTTATCTCCTGAAGCAAATCAAGAAGCGAGTCCACTTTTGTGCGTACAGCATCCCTTTCTTCCCTCAACCCCCCCATTTTTTTGTTTGCTTCATCCAGCTCCTTCGTTTTATTTTGCAACAGTTCTTCAAGTTCCATATTCCTTTTCTTTAGCAAACCGTAATCACCGATCAGACCGTTGATCTTCTTCTCCAACTCATCGAACTTCAGAAATTCCACGATTCCACCCTTTTTCCTGTAGTATTCAACACGAATCATCCTGCCGAAACCGGACACCGGCACCACAAAAATTTCGCGTCAATTATGCCGACCTGGCTCATGAAAGTCAAGACCTTATTTCACCACGCAACAAACATTCTCTTGACTTACCAGTTGGTAGCTTTTATAGTGCCATCGTAAAAAGTCAATATTATATCAATAGTTATTCTCACATCTCGACAAAGGGGAACGGATGGACATTACTTTTTCGCCCTGGCTCCTCTGGTTCTTGGCCGGCATTGCCGTCATGCTCGCCGAGCTCGCAGTTCCCGGTTTTGTGATCATCTTTTTCGGATTGGGGTGCTGGGGTGCCTCGATCGCGGCATTTTCCTTTCCAGACGCCTACTCGGCGCAGGTCGCCGTCTTTGTCATTGTATCGGTAGCCTCCCTGCTGACACTGCGGAAGGTGGCCATGCGTATCTTTGTCGGAGGCAGCGAAGGCAGGGAAACCGAGGACATGGGGAATATTCCCTTAGGGGCGCGGGTGACCCTCGACCAGGATCTGGAGGCGGGTCGGGTCGGACGGGTGCGCTTTCGCGGTGCGATGTGGGACGCCGTTTCCGAAGAGCGGATACCTGCCGGGTCGGATGCGGAAATCACGGGAGTGGACAAGACCAATCACTCCTGCCTCAAGATCAAGAGCGTTTCGTCTGGTTGAGCCCCTCTTCTGAAGCCCGGCGTTCCTGTTGCTTCCCCCAATCAGCGGGCGCTGTACCTGCTACCGATACCTAAACCCTAACCATGTAAGCCAGGAGGATTCATATGACTTCGACGCTCGTCGCCTTTCTCGCCATCGCCGTATTGGTCGTTATTGTGCTCGTTAAGGGAGCCCTCATCGTCCCGCAAAAAAGTTCCGTCATCGTCGAGCGCCTGGGCAAGTTCCATCGCTCCCTCGATGCGGGCTTCCATGTTTTGATCCCCTTCATGGACCGGGCCGCATACCGGTTCAGTCTCAAGGAGCAGGTGATGGACATCCCCGCCCAGATCTGCATCACCAAGGACAATGTGAGTGTCGAGGTGGACGGCCTCATCTATCTTGAAGTCCAGGACGCGAAAATGGCTGCCTACGGCATCGACAACTATCTCCGGGCAGCCTCACAGCTGGCGCAGACAACCCTGCGCTCGGCCATCGGCAAGATTGATCTCGACAAGACCTTCGAGGAACGGGAAAAAATTAACACGGAAGTGATCGACGCTATCGACCAGGCGGCCCTCTCATGGGGGGTGAAGGTGCTTCGCTACGAGATCAAGGATATTACGCCGCCCGTATCGGTGAAGGAGGCCATGGAGGCCCAGATGACGGCCGAGCGCCAGAAACGGGCTAACATCGCCACGTCCGAGGGGCTGCGGCAGAGCATGATCAATCAGTCCGAAGGTGAAAAGCAGAAGCAGATTAACGAAGCCCAAGGGAAAGCAGCGCAGGTCACGCTGGTGGCCGAAGCCGATGCAAAACGGATCGAGCTGATAGCCAAGGCAACAGGCGAGGGAATCAGCAAGGTGGCCGCCGCCATCAAGGACCAGGGCGGAATCGAGGCGCTCAACATGCGGCTGGCGGAGCAGTACATAGCCCAGTTCGGCAACCTCGCCAAAACGACCAACACGATCATCATGCCCAGCAACGTCGCCGATGTGGCCGGGCTTATCGCCACGGCCATGTCCACGGTACGGGAAATCAAATGAAACGAGCCAATCCATCCTGTCCCCATGAGCCCATTATGGGAACAGGATGATTTGAGCCGGTTCAATAATTCTGTTTGTTACCATAAGAAACGGGCTTCAAATACTAAGCGAGAGATTGGAAGGTCTGTCCGGGTCAGTAAAAACGGGATGAAACGTGCAGATTATCGAGCGTGCTTTTTCAGGATAACGTGGTATTTGTGTGCTTCCTGAAGTCGAGGAAGTATTGGAAGACATTTTACTGCTGGATTTTAAACGGAAAAGGTGGTAAAGGTGTCTATCAAATAGAAGACACAGTTGAATGATCCGTCCTGTATCAAAATACTGGAGGGGAACATGGACTCGGTGACAATACCCCGTTTCTCACAAAGAGCGGGGTTTTTTATTTCGTTGCATCGAGGATGGGATAGATGAACATGATTGTTATTGACGGTCAGCTCAAAGGAAGCTTCAGGGGGTTCAAGAATCGGGACACGATCTTTGAGTTCTCTAGCGGGGGGAAAAAGAAATGGAAGCAAACAGAATATAAATACCTTTATCACTACGCATACATGCCAAGGGCAAAGGTAGTCCAAGAGGGCAGTCGTTACGTGCTTTACGTCGAGGGTCTGTCAGATTCTGTTGAGGTGCGACCAGCATGAAACTGCCCAACCAATCACTCCAGTGGGCCTATCCCGGCAAGTCGCGTCAGTCCGCTGAATTCAGATGTTAGAGAGAGCGACGCGAGTCGGAAGAGCAGAGCGTTTGCGTCGCCAAGCATGCCGTGGAGATATGCTGCCCACCGAAGGGCGGGAGCTATCTCCGAACCGAAAACCAGGGGGTGGATCCTTTGGAACCCGTATACCTAGACCTTCATATTCACACGTCTAAGAACCCCGATCAACTTGATGCTGCATACGACTTCGTCACGCTGCACGAGAAGGTTCGGGCATGCGCGATGGGTTCGCCGTATCTCATCTCGCTGACTGATCACAACACCATAAACAAGGTGGCCTACCTACACGCTGCGTCCTTGTTTCCCCATCTATTGATAGGGGCAGAGTTGCACGTTCGCAACTACCGCGATGAGCCACCCTACCATTGCCACATCTTCTTTCGCAGTCCGGTCGAAGCAGACACGATCGACGCCTTGAATGTTGTTCTTGACGCGCTGTATCCCAGGAAGAGAGTGAACGCCTCCGATCAGATTCCGAGCATCGAGGAGATTGCGAAGCATTTTGATGCCTACGAATTCGTTCTCCTGCCTCACGGGGGGCAATCGCATTCCACCTTCGACAAGTCAATTCCAAAGGGCGTGCAGTTCGACACCACAATTGAGCGCAGCATCTACTATAACCACTTCGATGGTTTCACTGCACGCAGTAACTCGGGCTTGGAGAGTACGCAGGACTACTTTCGCCGGCTTGGAATCTCAGACTTCGTCAACCTGATCACCTCGACAGACAGCTACAATCCGAAGAATTATCCAGAGTCGAAAGAACCACAGGCAGATTCTTTTGTCCCAACCTGGATGCTAGCGAGTCCGACTTTCAATGGACTGCGCTTGTCGCTGTCTGAGTCAGCTCGGCTTGTTTACGGACCCCAACCAGACACGTGGGCTGAATTCATACGACACGTATCGCTATCGAATGACTATCTGGATATCGACGCGGCTCTTACGCCGGGGCTCAATGTGGTCATCGGCGGGTCGTCCAGTGGTAAGACGCTTTTCGTCGACTCGGTGTATCGGAGGCTCCGAGGAGACTTCTCAGGCAGCAACTATCTCGCATATGGCGTTGACCAGATTTCAGTTGATAGCCCCACAGGTCAAGTGCCGCACTTCTTGGAGCAGAACTATATCGTCAAGGTGTGCGATCAAAAAGACCATGACAACACGATTGACAGTATCGCTCTGCTACGGAGACTCTTCCCTGGAGACAAGGATGAAAGGACCGCGATTGAAACCGGTCTAGCCCAACTGAGCGAGAGTCTCAGCCAGATGGTGGAAGCCGCAGAGAAGATAGAGACCATTGAAGAAGAGTTGAAAACACTCCCCGTGCTGTCGCGCCTTGTGGTGACCACGCTTATCAAGCGGAATCCCCTGAAATACCTCAAGCCAACCGACTCAGACGTGGAGACCTTCGAGTATTCAGAGGCCAATTACACGCGGCACAAGAAGGCCCTAGATGATGTCGAGAGATTCCTAGATATGAACCCATTCGTCATCCACGACAAGGGCCTCGTAGAATGGCTGAAGGCAGAACTTGATGTGGCGCGTTCGGCGGCGCGCTTTGAATCAGACGTCCGTCAAGTGATCATCAAGCACGCTGACGCGATACATCAGTTGCAGACTCGCGAGGACCGTGAGACGAAGACAAAGAGTTACCAGTTCGGCACACTTCTGGGGGCGATTCGAAACTACCTGAAGTACAATCGGGTGTTCTACGCGTCTCGTGACCGAATCGCGAAATTCTCCATCACGTGCAATACCAGAGTAGTCGAGTCCATGGGACACCGACTGTTCATCGAGAATGCATTCGAGCTCACTCCCGCCAAGTTCGTTGAAGTTTTGAACCAGACCCTCCGGTCCGATCGTCAGATTCGCAACTTTGAGGCAATCACTCCTGCGGCCCTGTCATCCGTCGGATTTCGTAAGAAGGCGCCGAAGGTCACCAACTACGCGGACCTACGTCGTGAGGTGCTAAGCCGATTCCAAGCCATGAATCAGAAGAAGTACCGTATCACCACCAGCGAAGGAAAGGACTTCGATCAACTAAGCGCTGGATGGAAAACATCGGTGATACTTGATCTCGTTTTGGGATGTGCAACCGACACAGCTCCGCTGATCATTGACCAGCCGGAGGACAATCTCGCGACCACCTACATCAATACGGGTCTTCTCAAGGCAATCAAGCAATGCAAGGCTGCACGTCAGATCATCCTGGTCTCGCACAACGCAACGATACCGATGCTAGGCGACGCTCAGAACGTAATTATGTGCAGGAATAAGGACAAGTTCATGACGATTCGATCGAGTCCACTCGAGGGTGAGATAGAAGACCTCGATGTTGTGGATGTGATAGCAGCTACCACCGACGGTGGAAAGTCATCAATCAAGAAGCGCGTCAAGAAGTACAACCTCAAAAGGTTCAGGGGGGCAGATGAAACTCGTGTTTAGGAAAAACGACCAGGAGGAGATCACCGTTCTTCAGTCGTTCGATGGTGATGAGCGTAACTTCATCTATACGGACATGATCAAGGTGCTGCTCGAAGATGGCGAGCTTGAAGCGCCAGTTGTTGAGGGTGACTTCACGGAAGGAGAGATGCAGAGCATCAACAACATGGTCAGCGAGATCAATAAGGTCACGAAAGAGACATTGAAGGCAAGTGCTGGTATACATGGGCCTAGCGCTGACCAGCCTCTCTAACAAACGATTTAACCTGACTCGTTTCGCTCGCGCGTTATCCGTCAGAGGTTAATCCCTTACAACCTGTAATACTCAGTACTGATTGATGAATTCAACTGCGTACTCGTAGGTGAACACCAGGTCAAGCATATTTCGTTTTTTCTTCGATTACGGCTGCGCATTGCGGATATAAAAGTGCTATCAAAATTCATCAGCCTCGGTTATTGAGCAATAAAGACTCTTTACCTTTTTCCATTTTATTCGGCTCATTTGTGATCAGCCCATATTCCGCCGCCGCGAAGGGAATCGGATGATCGACGGGTTTTTTATGCGGTCACATCGGCCCCCCATGGTCGCTACCGTCTGTTTCCGCTTCTGCGTCCGACCTGCATACCCCGGAACCGGTACATCCCATGGAAGGTTCCCCGATATGCTGAAAATATTCCTGCAGGGCCTTCCATGCCGAGTCCCGATCGCTGATACGCCCCGCCGCCTGGCGAAACTGGGCGCCCCCTTTGAGACCCTTTGTGTACCAGAGGAGATGCTTCCGAAAATCTCTGGTCCCAACCTTCTCACCATAAAAATCAATTGCCAGGGTCAGATGGCGGCGGATGATCTCTTCCCGTTGGCATAATGAAGGCAAGTCGGTCTCGGTTCCGGACAGATGAGACAGAATATTCCCGATCAGCCACGGAGTCCCCAATGCCCCTCTTCCGACCATGATCCCGTCGCACCCGGTCTCACTGAGCATCCGGAGAGCGTCACTTGGGGAGCGGACATCGCCGCTCCCGATCACGGGAATCCGGAGATCCTCCTTGAGCGCCGCGATCAACCGCCAGTCCGACCGGCCGGCGAAACCTTGATCGGCCGTACGGGGATGGAGGATAACGGCATCCACGCCGCATTCTTCAGCAATCCGTCCGATTTCGACGGCATTGATCTGACGGGCGCTCCATCCGGCGCGGATCTTCACGGTCAGCGGCAAGCTCGACGCCTTTCTCACAGCCCGAAGGACGGCGGCCGCCTGTTCCGGGTCCCTCATCAGCGACGCCCCGGAACCCGTCTTTGCCACCTTCTTCACCGGACAACCCATGTTGACGTCCAGCAAATCCGCCCCCCGCTCCTCGGCAACCCTTGCCGCCTCGGCAAGCGTTTCCGGATCGCAGCCGAAAAGCTGAACCCCGAGCGGCCGGTCCGCGGACGAAGATGCGAGGTAACGAAAGGTTTTTTCCTTTCCCCGAACGAGGCCGTTTGCGCTGATCATTTCAGTAAAGGCCAGGCCGCAACCGAATGAACGTACAACCGTGCGGAACGGAAGGTCGGTAATCCCCGCCATCGGGGCCAGAAAAACGTTGTTCCTTAAATGAAGACGACCGATGTTCATAAACCTTTCCCAGATAAGGATCAATCTTTCATCACTGATTTTGCGCCATCATGCTGCGCCCGGCTCTCTCCAAATCCTCGGGCGTATTGATTCCCATGACCTCCAGTGGATCATGCGCAACGCAAGAGATCGCCACCAGCCCATTCTTACAAGCAATATCAACAATGTCCGTCAAATAGTATTCTCCTTGGGCGTTTCGATTGCCGAGACTTGCAACCGCCCCGAACAGGAAACGGCTCTCAACACAATAGATCCCCGTATTGATCTCACGGATCTTTTTCTCCTCCGGCAGGGCATCCCTCTCCTCGACGATCTTCACGACACGGCCGCCGCTCGCCTTGACCACCCGTCCATAACCGGTCGGGTTCTCCGGGATCGTCGTCAGTACCGTGATCGTCGCCCCTTCCATCCGGTGTTGGTCGCACAGGGACATGACTGTCTCCGGTCGGATCAGCGGAACATCGCCGCAGAGGATCACGATCGTCCCGTCATGATCCCGAAAGGCTTCCGCCGCCTGAAGGACCGCATGTCCGGTCCCCAACTGCTCCCGCTGTTCCGTGAAGATCAGCCCCTGTTCCCGGAATTGCTCGCGGATCTGTTCCGCCTGATGGCCGATGACGACGACGATCTTCTTCGCACCGGCCGCCCGGGCCGCTGCAACCGGATAGGTCAGCATCGGGAGTCCGCAGAGAGGATGGAGCACCTTTGCAAGGTCGGATTTCATCCTCTTCCCCTTCCCCGCCGCCAGGATAATGGCTGAAAATTTTTCATCTCTCCGGATATCGCCGCTACCATTCATGCCCTATCCACTCCTATCCAATCGTATTGTCACTTCCCATGGTCGGATGCCATCCGTTGCGGATCCCTGCCCGCAAACCGCTCAATGAGCCGGCGGTCTGGAAACTTATCAGATCCCGCGGAGAAAAGACAAACGATTTATCTTTTCCCCGGATCACATCCTGTGCACTCACCTTTCCTTCCGTTTCCTTCGGCGGATTTGTTTGACTCCATTCCCGTTTTTCGATATGTGTGGCCTACATTTGAAAAACAGCAGCGCAAGGAGACCCTCATGACCCATATTCTGCTCATCGGCAACGGGGCGCGGGAACACGCGATCGCCGAGGCGATTCTGCGCTCGGAACGAAATCCTCGCCTCTATTCCTTCATGAAAACAAACAATCCCGGCATTGCCTCCCTTTCGGAGGCGGTTCGCCTCGGTCGCTATGACGAGCCGGAGACCATTGTCGCCTTTGCGCGGGAGATCGGCGTCGATTTTGCCGTCGTCGGCCCCGAGGAACCCTTGGGCCAAGGAGTCGTGGACGCCCTCGCGGCTGAGGGCATCCCGGCCGTGGGACCGACCCGCTCCCTGGCACGGTTGGAAACATCAAAATCCTTCACACGAAATCTGCTCGAAAAATACGGGATTCCGGGAAATCCGCGCTTCCGTAATTTCCAATCCCCCGACGGCATCGAATCTTTCTTTACTGAGTTGAACGGAATCGTTCTCAAACCGGATGGACTAACCGGCGGAAAAGGAGTTCTTGTACAGGGGGACCATTTTCAGACGCGTGGGGAGGCCCTGGATCTCTGCCGCGAGATCCTGAAGAGCCATCCCGGCGTCACCGTCGAGGAGAAATTAGAGGGGGAGGAGTTTTCACTGCAATGTTTTTGCGACGGCCGGACAGTCGTGGCAACTCCTCCGGTTCAGGATCATAAACGACGCTTCATCGACGACCGCGGCCCGAATACGGGCGGGATGGGTTCCTATTCCGCCGCCGACCACCTCTTGCCCTTCATGGACGCTACGGCCGTCGCCGACGGGCTCGCCATCACCCGGCAGGTCGCCGAGGCGATCCGCCGGGAGACGGGCGTCCCCTACAGAGGAATCATGTACGGAGGTTTCATGACCACCCGCTCCGGTGTGAAACTGATCGAATACAACGCCCGCTTCGGCGACCCGGAAGCGATGAATATCCTTCCCCTCCTCCGGACCGATTTCATCGATATCTGCCGGGCAGTCATCGACGAAGGGCTGGACTCCATGGATATTGTATTTGAAAAAAAAGCGACGGTATGCAAGTATGTCGTCCCGAAGGGCTATGGCCTCCCCCAGGATCATCCCGAGGCCGCATCCACATCCTCTCGGATCGAAATCGGCGATACACCAGGGGCAAAGCTCTATTATTCATCCATCGACCAGCGGACGGATGGTTTCTACATGACCTCGTCCCGGGCAATCGGAATCGTCGGCGTCGCCGACAGTCTGGCGGAGGCGGAACAAATCGCCGAAAGGGCCGTCGGCGCCATCCGAGGTCCCGTAGATCACCGGCCGGACATCGGCACCGAGCCGCTGATCCGGAAGAGGGTGCAGCACATGAAGATACTCAAAGCAGATTCCATATAACAGGAGGGAAACATGCAGCGGAATGACGTCAAGAGGGTACTGATCAGCGTGACAGACAAAAAAGGAATCGTCGAATTCGCCCAGGGGCTCCAGGCTTTCGGCGTGGAGATCCTTTCCACGGGCGGCACGGCGGCGCAGTTGCGGAAAAGCGGTGTCCCTGTCACCGACGTGTCGGATTATACCGGATTCCCGGAGATGATGGACGGGAGACTCAAAACCCTCCATCCGAAGATCCACGGCGGTCTTCTCGCCCTGCGGGACAACGAGGGACATATGAACGCCCTCCGGGAACACATGATCGGCCTGATCGACATGGTCGTCATCAACCTCTACCGTTTCGAGGACACGGTTGCCCAAGAGGGATGCGCGCTGGAACACGCCATCGAAAACATTGACATTGGCGGCCCGACGATGCTCCGCGCGGCCTCCAAGAACTACCGATTCGTCTCCGTCGTGACCGATCCCGAGGATTACCCGAAGATCCTTGCGGAAATGAAAGAGACGGGTGGCAAGATTTCCGAGGCGACCAACTTCGAGCTGGCCAAGAAGACCTTCCAGTTGACCGCCCGCTACGACGGCGCCATTTCCAACTATCTCGGCCTGCTCAGCGCCGAATGTCCGGAAAAGCGGGAATTCCCCGACACCTTCTCCTGCCAGTTCACCAAGGCGCAGGACCTCCGCTATGGGGAAAATCCCCATCAGAAGGCCGCCTTCTACCGGGAGCGTGACCCGCAGATCTCCGCCCTCTCCAACGCGCGGCAGATCCAGGGCAAGGAACTCTCCTACAACAATATTATGGACAGCGACGCCGCCTGGCAGGTCGTCTCCGACCTCCCCCTCCCCGGCGTTGTCATCATCAAGCACGCAAACCCTTGCGGCGCGGCGACTTCCGACGGCGATATGGCGGAGGCCTTTCGGAAGGCACTGGCGGGCGATCCCGTTTCGGCGTTCGGCGGCATCGTCGCCCTGAACCGTCCCGTGGATGCCACGGCAGCGAAGGAGATGATCAAAATCTTCTTCGAGGTGATCATCGCCCCGGGTTATACCGCGGATGCGGTGGAGATCCTGGGGGCCAAAAAAAATGTCCGGGTCCTTGAAATCCCGCCCTCTTGCCGCAAGCGTTCCGCCGGCTATGACTTCCGGCGGGTGATGGGCGGTCTTCTCGTGCAGGAACGGGACATGGACGACTTCGACATCCGCAAGGCGAAGGTCGTCACGAAACGGGTCCCCACGGAGGCCGAGTACCAGGCGCTCGATTTCGCCTGGCGGATAGTCAAGCACGTCAAGTCGAACGCCATCGTCTACACCACGAAGGACCAGCTCGTGGGAATGGGTGCGGGACAGACCAGCCGGGTGGATTCAGTGAAGATCGCCAAGATGAAGGCGGTCCTCCCGACGGAAGGCTGCGCCCTGGGATCGGACGCCTTCTTCCCGTTCCGGGACGGGCTCGACATGGCTGCGCAGGCCGGAATTACGGCGGTCATCGAGCCGGGAGGTTCGATCAAGGATGAGGAGGTCATTCAGGCCGCCGATGAGCACGGCATCGCGATGATCTTTACCGGCGTCCGCCATTTCAAACATTGATGATATGAGCATCGGCACAGGAGTTAAAAGGATATGCAGGAAAAAACAGGGATTGCCGTCAGCGTCGTCATGGGGAGCGATTCCGATCTCCCGGTCATGGAGGAAGCCGTCAAAGTCCTGGAAGCTTTTGCGATTCCGCATGAACTGTTTCTGACCTCCGCCCACCGGACGCCGGAGAGGACGGCCCAGTTTGCCCGCGGGGCGGCAAAACGGGGAGTGCAGGTGATCATCGTCGGCGCCGGCGCTGCCGCCCATCTGGCGGGAGTGATCGCGTCCCAGACACTGCTCCCGGTAATCGGGGTGCCCATCGACGCCACATCGCTGCAGGGGCTGGACGCCCTCTTGGCCACGGTCCAAATGCCGGGGGGGATCCCCGTCGCGACAATGGCCATCGGCAAAGCGGGGGCAAAGAACGCCGCGCTGTTCGCCGTCCGGATTCTGGCCCTGAAGGATGCTGAGCTTCAAAAAAAACTTCAGTCCTATGTCCGGAAGTTGGCCCAGGAGGTCGAACGGAAACACGAAAACCTGAAGAAATGATATGACCCTCCGGCTGAAAATTGATCCCGGAAATCCCGATGAGCAAAAACTGGCGGAGGCCATCCGCATCCTGCTCGGGGGAGGCATGGTCGCCTTTCCGACGGAGACCTTCTACGGCCTTGGCGCCGACGCGCGAAATGAAGCGGCCGTCGAGAATATCTTCCGGATCAAGGGACGGGACTTCCGCAAACCGATCGCGCTAATCGTCGCCGACGACCGGCAGGTGATCCCGCTCGTGCAGGAGATTCCAGCGGCAGCTCAAATCCTGATGAAAACTTTCTGGCCGGGACCGCTTACCCTGGTCTTCCGCGCTTCGTCCTCCGTCCTGCCTTGTCTCACGGCGGATACCGGCAAGATCGGTATCCGCGTCTCCAGCCATCCGATCTCAAGGCTCCTCGCCGCGGGCATTGTTGGTCCATTGACGGCAACAAGCGCCAACCTCGCAGGCGGTGCGGAATGTTCCTCCGCGGACGCGGTCGTTCGCGCCTTGGGCGATTTTCCCGATGCAATCATTGACGGAGGAGTTACGCCCGGGGAATCCGGCTCGACGATCTTGGACGTCACCCTCTTTCCTTTCCGGATCATCCGCGAGGGCGCCATCCCAAGCGGCCTCATCCTGAACGCCTTGAATGCGGCGGACGAATCGATCTCCTTGTGAAGACCATGCAGCCAAGCATCATTCCCCGAAAGGAACACGGTATATCCCGAAAGCAGGTGAGCGCGAATGCACTGCGCACGCTTTACCGGCTCCATGACAACGGCTTCATTGCCTATTTGGTCGGGGGATGCGTCCGCGACCTGCTCCTGGAGCGAATCCCCAAGGACTTCGACATCGCCACGAATGCCGTTCCCGGCCAGATCAAAAGGCTTTTTCGCAACTGTCGTCTCATCGGCCGCCGTTTCCGGTTGGCCCATCTTCACTTTCAGGACGAAATTCTGGAAGTCTCGACCTTCCGCGCGGCCGTCCCTTCCAATGAAGCGAACATGGAAGATACAGGCTTCAATCCCCCCCAACCGCGTCATCTCAAGAACGAAGAGGGGATGGTTCTTCGTGACAATGTCTTCGGCACACCGGAGGAGGATGCCCTCCGGCGTGATTTTACCATCAACGCCCTTGCGTACAATATCGCAGATTCTTCGGTGATCGACTACAGCACCGGCTTGAGCGACCTCAAGCAGCGTCTAATTCGTCCCATCGGCGACCCTTTTGTCCGATTTACGGAAGACCCGGTGCGCATGCTCCGCGCCGTTCGTTTCGCCGCATCCCATAACCTCGTCATCGAGCCGGCTGCGTGGGAGATTCTCTGTGAGCTGTCCTCAACCATCAACCGCGCTGCACCAGCAAGGCTCTATGAAGAAATGCTGAAACTCTTCCTGCTGGGCTCCGCTCGACCGGTTTTCGCTCTCCTGGACAGAAGCGGACTTCTTGCCGCCCTTTTCCCCGGGCTCATTCGGTGGCTCCGGGGAAACGGCGCTCACCTGACTCTGCTGCATACAAACCTGGAATGGCTCGATCGGCTGTCTCGGAGTGGATTGACCCCCTCTCCGGCGCTCTTCCAGACAGCGCTCTTCGGCCCCTGCATAGAGGAAGAGGCGCTTGCACGCCACCTTGACGGCATCCCTCACCTGCAGGCGCTGGACACCGTGTGTGCCAGTTTCCTGGAGGAACTCTGCAAAACCATCTGTATCCCGGGACGCATCGGCGGTCAGGTGCGACGGATCCTCGCCTTCCAGCCCTCGCTGCACAGAAAGCCGCCGCGACGGCCCGCCGCCCTCGTCGGCAGGCCCGATTTTGCGGACGCAATGGCATACCTCTGTCTGATTGCAAAGACGAAAGAAGAAAACAGAACAACCCGGGAATGGTGGGAGGTCTTTTTGAAGGCGCCTTCCACAACCCTGCCGGAGGCGCCAACCGATGAAGTGCCTATAAAAAGACGAAGAAAAAGGCGACGCAGACACCGACCTTCCGCGACCGTCGCCTGATCTTGCGAACCATTCGATTTTTGTCCGGACCGTCACCCCGGGTTGAAATGGCTTTCAGGGAATACGGTCGGCGCCCGCAGGAAGAATCGTCGTCTTGACCGCCCCGGCCTGTTCCTGGTTGAAGACGATCATAAAGGGGATTTCGCCGTTCGGGACGATGCGCTCATTGGAGACATCGCTCCCCTGGGGGATGGAGAGTTCCCTCTGAATCTCCGATTCCGCCATGGCGCCAAGTTCGGCATCCGTGAGAATGTTTCCGCAGGAGACAATCTTCTCTCCGAGAACGACATCATAGGCATCAGCAATGACCAGCCGGACCCGGATCTTCGTCAGGGGATAGGGCGCCTGGTTTACGGCAATCCCCTCGATGACGCGGAGATTCCCCGTGAGAAGATTCGCCACGGAACGCTGACGGATCTCTTTGATACGCACCGGCGCCGGAACGTCCGCATCTCTTTTCATTTTCGGGACGACAAAATTTTCGAGGACGGGGATCCCGCGCAGCCAGGGAGACGCCGCCACCAACACTTGGGTCCGGATCTCCGGGAAAAGATAAAGAGAGACCGTTCCCGCAACGATTACAATAAAAACCATCAAGGCGATCAACTTCAAGAGCATCCAAAGCCATCGCTTCCGCCCGGTTCCGGCCTCCATGCTTTCCTCTTCCCCGTCTTCCGCTTCTTCCTCTTTTTCCACGCCCGCAGCGGCAGGACCGCCGATGGATTCCCCGCCAAAATCCGCCCCCGGTCCCTCAAACGAGGGTTCTTTCTCGAACTCAACCGGCAATGTTGTTTCCGCGCCGGCCTTCGGCTGCGGCACGGTTTCCGACTTCACCTCGGTCGGAAGACTTTCTTTCTCAACAGGAAATCGACCTTCCGGGGTGCGTCTGGCATCACTGATCCTTACGGAGGGGATCTCCGGTTCCGCAACGGGAAGATCACCGGCGACCCGTTCCTGGAAAAAGACATGTCGGCAACGGCTGCATCGCACCCAGACACCATCCCCTTCCATCAAATGATCGTCAAACCGGAACCGCGTTTCACATTTTCGACACTGGATAATCATACGCCCTCCCTCTCAGACGATGTCCCCAAGCACGCAAACATCCGGAAGAAAACGGAATTTTTCATTATAATCAAGTCCATACCCAACAACAAAGCGATCCGGAATGTTGAACCCCACATAATCCGCCGTGAAGGGGACCCGTCGCCTCTCCCGCTTGTCGAGGAAGGCGCAGACCCTGATCGAGGCCGGATGTCGTTTCCGCAAAATCTCCACCAGATGGGAAAGGGTGAGACCGGTATCGACGATATCTTCCACGATCAGGACATCGCGTCCCGTAATCGGCGTCTCGATATCCTTGCCGATTCGGATCTCGCCCGAACTGACGGATCCCGCTCCGTAGCTGGCCATTCGGACGAAATCAACCCCGCACGAGACATCAAGCGCACGGATCAGGTCGGCCATAAAAACAAAGGCGCCGTTGAGGACACCAACAATCAGCGGTTCCCGTCCCTCGTAATCCCGGGAGATCTGGCCCGCGAGTTCCCTGACCCTCCGATCGATCACCTCCCTCGGGAAAAGAATCTCCGTTTCCGGTCTCTTCATTCCTAAACCCCGCGATATCCGACACAAGGCCTTTTCATCCAAGCATCACCCATCTCGGGAATCCTTCTCCTCTACCTTTTTTCGGAACCCGTGAGATCGCCCGAAAAGAAAAACAACCGACTTCACACTAAACGACACGGGGCAACCTGTCAACGAAAATCACGAAGATCTGGAGGCGTCGTTATAGGCCGCGGCAAGGGCCGAAATGTTCTCCCAAAGCAGCCTTTCCGCCTCCCGCAACTCTTCCGGAGTCCGGAACTTGGAGGAAAGGCTGAGGAAGATCCCATCGAAACGGGAACGCTCGCAGCCGAGAGCGGTGTAATCGATGGGACGGATCATGTGCTGGGCGCCGTCGAAGTAGAACCGGCCGAAACGATTGACCTCCGGCGAACGGAAAGGCCAGTCGAGTTTGAATTCGAAGAATCTGCGGGCGATCCCGCGGACGGCCTCCGCACGGAATCTTGCAGGCGCCGGGGTCTCGCCCAAGAGGTCGCCGATGTGGCGAAAGTATTCTTTGACCAAATCAATATCGGTGATGCAGAGGCCATAGAGGTACCAGTCGTCGAGAATATCGATGAGGGCGAGCTTTTCCGTCCGGTTCAGGAAGGAATAGCTCGGGCATAAGTGGCCATCGCACAGTTCACGGCCATAGAAGGAAACGTCACGGAGGTCATTCCCGCCGTTTTGGGCAGGATGGAGAAGACATCCGACCTTTGTTTCTTTGTCATCCAGGAAACCGACGTATTCGCAGCAATAGATCACTTCAAAGCGCCGAGACTGATCTTCCTCGGCCCGGATCAATCCGGAGAATGAAGGCAGATCCGTCGTCGTCCGTACATCCCGGTGGAACAGCTCTGTCCGCCGTTGCAGGCGGGCAACCAACGCCCTTCGAGAGCTGTCAACATAGTTATAGATGCCGCAGCAGGCCGCGCAGGACTTGCCGCCGTCCGGCTGGCAGAGGTGGGTGAACGGTTCGTCGTGCATGTTTCCAAAGGAATGCCGCGGCAGGTGGACCGCAGCATTAAAACGGTTTCCCCGTTCGGTTCGGGTTCGCGCATATATATGAGGAACGGGATTGCAGGTCAAGGGCAAAGATGATAGTGATGGAATCAATAAGTGGAAAGAGACAAGCGGTTGTTACCCCGCCGATACTTGAATTCCTGAAAGAGAATGGAACATGACCGATTCGTCCGCGATGAGTGCCGGTGAGATTTTCCTCGCCGTTGAGAAACCGAGCCGCTATACCGGGGGCGAGGTTAACGCCATCCGAAAAGACCCGGGGGCATGCCGCCTCCATTTTGCCCTCGCCTTCCCCGATACCTATGAGGTCGGGATGTCCCACCTCGGCCTCCAAATCCTCTATGCCGTCCTGAATGGCCTGCCGGAAGTCGCCTGCGAGCGCTGCTACGCCCCCTGGCCGGACATGGAACAGGAATTGCGGAATAGACGACTGCCTCTTTGCTCCCTGGAGTCGCAGCGGCCGCTTCACGCTTTCGATATCGTCGGCTTTTCGCTCCAATACGAGCTCTCCTATACGAACATTCTCATGATGCTCGATCTGGGCGGCATCCCGCTGCGAAGCGAAGAGCGAGGCAACGAACACCCTCTGATCATTGCCGGTGGTCCCTCGGCCTTTAACCCGGCTCCGCTCAGCGCCTTCATCGACGCATTTGTGATCGGCGAGGGGGAGGAGGTCGTCCGGGAGATCGCCGACGCCGTCATCGCCATCCGGGCACGGGGCTGTAAGCGACCGGAACAGCTTGAAACCCTGGCCTCAATTCGTGGGGTCTACGTCCCGGCCATCCATACCGGCACCGAACGGATACAAAAGCGGATCATCACTGATCCGGACGTTTGGCGACAGCCCCTCTGTCCCGTCGTCCCGTTGATGAAGACGATCCACGACCGGGTGACCCTCGAGATCGCCCGGGGTTGTACGCGCGGCTGCCGCTTCTGTCAGGCGGGAATGGTCTGGCGGCCGGTCCGCGAACGGACGCCTGCCGTACTTGAGGAGATGGCCGAGGCAATGCTCCGGGCGACCGGTCACGACGAAATCTCTCTTCTCTCGCTAAGCTCCGGCGACTACTCCCGGATCGAACCTCTTCTCACGACACTCATGGACCGCTATTACTCCCGGCGGGTGGCCCTTGCTCTCCCGTCGCTCCGTGCCGAAACCCTCACTCCGCGGTTGATCGAAGGGATCCGACGGGTCCGGAAGACGAGCTTTACGCTCGCCCCTGAGGCGGGGACGCAGCGCCTCCGCAACGCAATCAACAAGGGGAATACGGAGGAGGAACTCCTCGCGACGACGGAGCGGGTCTTTGCGGCCGGCTGGAAGGCGGTGAAACTTTATTTCATGCTCGGCCTTCCCGGCGAGCGGGAGGAGGATCTGGAGGGGATCGCCGGGCTCGCTCACCGGGTCCTCCGGACGGCGAGGAACCGGGGACAGGTGACGGTCAGTCTTTCGACCTTCGTTCCCAAGCCCCACACCCCCTTCCAGTGGCAGCACCAGATCGGCATCAGCGAGATCTTTGACCGGCAGGAATTCTTCAAGAGACGTCTGAAGAACCGGAACATCAGCGTCAAGTGGCACGATGCCCGGATGAGCCTTCTCGAGGGGATCATCTCCCGAGGGGGGTCGGAGACCGGCGCACTCATCGAACAAGCCTACCGCCTCGGCTGCCGTTTCGACGGCTGGAGCGACCGTTTCCGCTTCGACCTCTGGGAGGAGGCGCTTCGCCGAACGGGGATTGACGCAGAGGCATCTTTACGAAAACGACCCTATTCGGAGATCTTCCCTTGGGAACCGATCGATTGCGGCGTTCGCCGAGAATTTCTCGTTGCAGAGGCCGAAAAGGCTGAAGCAGGTGAGGCAACGCCGGATTGTCGGACCGGATCGTGCGGCGACTGCGGCGTCTGCGATCACAATACCATCAGGGTCGTGACCGCCCCTCCCGATGCGCCTGTCGGGAACCTTGTCTCCACCTTCGCCGGCCGGGGAGGCGCCGGGGGGCCGGAAAAAGCATTCCGCCTCCGGTTCACGAAATTGGGTCCGGCGCGGTTTCTCTCGCACATGGAGCTCTCTTCAGCCCTCAGCCGGGCGATGATTCTGGGCGGAATCTTTTTCGTCTACTCACAGGGATTCCATCCCCATCCAAGGATCTCCTTTGCCGGGGCAACGGCGGTGGGCATGGAGAGCCTGGGTGAATTCGCAGATATCCGCATCCAGAATCCCGGTTTGGAATTGAAAACTCTCGTGGCCCGGATCAATGCCGGTCTGCCCTTCGGCGTCACGATCACGGCGATGCGGGAGCTCCCACCGCATGATTTCTCTCTCGCGGAGTTGGTCAAGGGGTTCCATTATGATATCATTTTCCCGGAGGGAATCGGCCAGGCGGATCTGGACAGGTTCGAGACCGATATTCGCTGTTTTATCGACGCTGAACATTTCTGCGTCCCTCGGGAAACAAACGGAAAGAAGGTCGTCAAAGAGATCCGCCCCCTTGTCGCGGAACTCGTCTTGGACCGCGCCGCCCATCGCATCCGCTTGGCGGCGAATTTCGGTCCGGAAGGGACGGTCCGCCCCGCCGAGCTTCTGACTTCGCTCTTCGGTCTTTCGCCCGAGGCAGCCCACGGAATCCGCATCATCAAGACGGCCACCCGGCCGGCAGATTTCGCCGGAGCCGCCGACCGGGAAATATTTTTCCAGGAATTTTCATAAATTTTGTTGACAAATGCACTTTGTTTTCGTTATGGTACGGATTCAAAATTTTTAAGAGGGATATAAGCCATGTACGCAGTCATTAAAACAGGCGGCAAACAGCACAGGGTCTCCGAGGGAGACGTAATCGCCATCGAAAAGATCAACGGCGACAAAGGGGCGTCGATCGTTTTCGACCAGGTTTTGATGGTCGAGAAAGAAGGTGACATCCGGATCGGCAGGCCCGTTGTCGAAGGCGCGAAGGTGGTCGGCGAGATCCTCGCCCAGACCCAGGGAGACAAAATCACCATTTTCAAGATGAAAAAGAGAAAAGGCTACCACAAGAAGACCGGGCACCGCCAGCAGTTGACCAGCATGAAGATCAGGGAAATATCCATTTAAGGAGAGGGCATTATGGCACACAAGAAGGGACAGGGAAGCTCCCGGAATGGAAGAGACAGCAATTCCCAGCGGCGGGGCGTCAAGGCATACGGCGGCGAGAAGATCAGCGCCGGCTCCATCATCGTTCGTCAGGTCGGCACCGTATTTCATCCCGGCCACAATGTAGGGTTGGGAAAGGACTATACCATTTTTTCGAAGATTGACGGATTCGTAAAGTTCGAGCGACTCGATAAGAAGCGAAAGAAGGTCAGCGTCTACGCCGCGGCGTAGCCATCTTTTCTTTTTTTATTTAAAGGAGGAGAACGGGGAAATGGTCGAGAACGGACGTGAAACCGGAGTAGTCAAGTGGTTTAACGACAAGAAGGGATTCGGTTTCATCTCCCGGACCTCGGGAGATGATGTGTTTGTCCATCATTCTGCCATCATCGCGGAGGGATTCCGCAGTCTCGCAGAAGGAGACCAGGTCGAGTTCGCGATCAAGCAAGATCAGAAGGGCCAGACCGCGGTGGACGTGCGCAAGATATAGCGTATCGGTCAGATCAGGGCATTCATCTCCAATTGATATCCTCCGAACAGATCGTCACCCCGGTGATGAATCAGCGGATCGTATTATGCGGCCGACGGCCGTAGCGCTTTCCGGCTGTCGGGAACGCGGAACAACGACTCTTATTCCCTTCGACAACCTGTCGATATCCCTTTCCTTCCAGCATATTCGTACAAAAAAGGCGCAGGCAATCCCTATGAAATTCATCGACGAAGCAAAGATTTACGTCAAGGCCGGAGACGGCGGCCGCGGATGCGTCAGTTTCCGGAGGGAGAAGTTCGTTCCCCATGGAGGGCCGGACGGCGGCGACGGCGGTCACGGGGGAGATGTCATCGTTCGCGCGTCCCTGAGCCGGCGCACCTTGCTTGACCTCAAATACCGTCAGCACCATGTGGCAAAACACGGCAGCCACGGTGAAGGAAGCAAGCGGACGGGTAAGAACTCCGAGGATGTGGAAATTGTCGTCCCGGTGGGTACGATCATCCGGGACGCGGAAACGGGGAAACTCCTCATCGATCTTGCCGAGGACGGGGCCTCATTCATTGTCGCCAAGGGTGGTATGGGCGGTCGCGGCAACGCGAGATTCGCCACTGCCACCCGTCAAACCCCGCGCTTCGCCCAACCCGGCATCCCGGGCGAAGAGCGCTGGATTACCCTGGAACTCAAACTCCTGGCCGATGTGGGAATCGTCGGGTTTCCAAACGTCGGTAAATCAACATTGATTTCTTGCGTCTCCGCTGCCCGTCCGAAGATCGCCGATTACCCGTTCACAACGCTGGTCCCCCATCTCGGCGTCGTCCAATACGGTGAGAACGAATCCTTTGTCATCGCCGACATCCCGGGGTTGATCGAAGGGGCGCACGCGGGCATGGGGATGGGGATGCGGTTTCTGCGACACGTCGAGAGAACCGCCGTTCTTCTCCACATAATCGATATCTCAAATGAATCAGACGGAGGAGCCTGGCAGGACTACGAAAGGATCAACCGGGAGCTCGGGCTCTTCAGTCCCGACATGCTCAATAAACCGCAGATCGTCGCGATCGGCAAGATCGATCTCCCGACAACGCGGGAGAAGATCAAAAAAGAGATGGACATCTTTGGCCAGAGAGGTATAAAGGCATTCGCCTTTTCCGCAGCGACGGGGGAAGGCGTTCCGCAGTTGCTTCGGGAGATGATCTTTCGAATCTCGCAAAAGGCCGCGGGGACATGATGCCGCCGGAGGGAATATCGTCATGACACGCAAGGCACATCTCGCAGGCGTTCGAAAAATCCTCGTCAAGGTCGGCAGCGCCGTCCTGACGGGTGAAGACGGCCTCGACCTCAACATCATCGAGCAACTGGTGGGTGACATTGCAGTCCTGCGTGAACGGGGATTGCAGATTGTCCTTGTCAGCTCCGGCGCGATCGCCTCCGGAAAACATCGGATGGGAATCGAGGGAAAACTCAAGAGCATCCCACAGAAGCAAGCAGCCGCAGCGGTCGGCCAGGGACGACTCATGCGCGTCTACTCCAATGCGTTCGGGAAACACGGTCTCTTCGTCGGCCAGGTTCTTCTCACGATGAGCGACATCACCGACCGCAAGCGTTTCCTGAACATCCGCAATACCCTCTTCACCCTCATGGAGTGGGGTGTCATCACGATTATCAACGAAAACGACACCGTCGCCGTCGATGAGATCAAGTTCGGCGACAATGACCACCTGGCTGCAATGGTTGCCAACATCATTGAGGCGAATCTTGTGATCAATTTGACGAGTACGGAAGGTCTCTACGACCGCAACCCGGCCGACACCAAGAAGGCAAAACTCATCCCCATCGTGACGGAATTCACCCCGGAGATCGAGGCCGCGGCGACCGAGGAGGCCACCCCCGTCGGGATGGGCGGCATGAAGAGCAAGGTCCAAGCCGCCAAAAAGGTCACCGCCTCCGGCATCCCTTACATCATCGCCCCCGGCCGGCGCGCCGGCGTTCTCCAGGAAATCATGGATGGAAAGGAAACGGGGACCCTCTTCCTTCCGCCGACGGAGCACCTGAACAGCCGGAAATACTGGATCGCCTTCACGCTGCGCTCCCGGGGCCGCATTATGATCGACGAGGGGGCGAAAGAGGCCCTCGTCCGGGACGGCAAGAGCCTCCTTCCCACCGGCGTAACACAGGTCGAGGGGGATTTCGTCCTCGGAGACCCCGTCACCTGTGTGGATTTGGAGGGAAACGTGATCGCCAAGGGGCTGGTCAACTACGGCGCAGAAGAGATCCGCAAGATCATGGGGTTGAAGAGCGCGAAGATCGAGCAGGTCCTGGGATACAAGGACTACGACGAGGTCATCCACCGGGACAACCTGGCCGTCACCGTCCAATCCGCCGGAAAGTCGAAAACCTGACCCCTCCCTCGTGCGCTGATGATGAATATTGTCCGATAATCGCAGAAAATCGCCTTCCTGGAAAAATGAAGTCGCGTTATGGATTCAAAACGACGAAAAGAAAACCATCGCCTTGTGGCCTCAGGGCTGGCCGGTTGAATTAAAGAAGAAACGGACCTGTGAATGATTTACTTTTTTCGGTTTCCCGCGGAAGGTGATCCCCCGGATCGTCAACGAGCCGACCGCGGGACAAAGAAGTCAGGCCAAAGAGAGCAGCAACCCATGAGTCCGGATCATGAATTAACACCCGAAGCCAAATAGCCGCCATCAACGGCCAGAAATTGTCCTGTGATGAAACTTGACCCGTCGGAAGCCAGCAATACCGCGGCTCCTACGAGTTCTTCCGCTTTGCCGAACCGGCGCATCGGCGTACGGATGAGGACTTCTTCTCCACGTTTGGTCCCATTCAGCAAGGCCGCATTCATATCCGTCGGGAAAAAGCCCGGAACAACGGCATTCACGCAGATGCCGTCCTGGGCCCATTCACAGGCCAGGCTGCGGGTTAACGATAGGACCGCGGTTTTGGCGGCGCAGTAAGCCGCCACTTCATGAAAGGCCAGAAAAGAACCCAGCGAGGCGATATTGATGATCCGGCCGTGGCCGCTGGCTTTCAGCACGGGATAAAAAGATTGGCAGGAACGCAATACCCCGCTGAGCCCGGTATCGAGCATGGCGGCCCATTCCGCTTCGTTGACATCCACGGTCGGTTTTCGGAAAGTATGACCCGCTGCATTGACCAAAATATCGATCCCATTGAAGTGTTCACACACGGCATCCCGCAACAGATCAATGGTCTCGCGCTTGGTCACATCCACGGTTTGCCGCAGCGTGCGGCGCCCCAGAGCCTCGATGCGCCGGCAAGCCGTTTCCAGACAATCCCGGCGACGTCCCGAAGGAACAACGGTGGCCCCATGCTTCGCCAGCCCTTCCGCAATCGCCAGGCCCAGTCCTGAAGTCGCACCGATGACCACCGCAACCCGCCCCTCCAAGTTCAAGACATTATCAATCATGTAAGAGACTCCTCCGTTGTTTTCCATCACAATCACCTCGACAGGACACGATGCAGGCTGGCACCCAACTCCCGCGCTTCTTGGGCCGTCGAAGTGGAGGTCTGAATGAAAAGCCCCTTGCGGCCGAAAAAGTCGACAAGTTTTTTTGAATACGCTGCAAGGTCCACCTTTTCGTCCGGACCATGATCCCAGGAGTAGTGACGCAGGCAGAGCGCGGTTTTCCCGGCGGCGGCTTTCCTGACCGTCTCCCAATCCGTCTGGGGAATGGTGAAATCCAGGCCCCGCAGGCCTTCGATCTCCATCATGGGCTCCACGACGTTTTTCACGCTTCCGCAGGAATGCACGACGATGCCGCCCATGGCCCGGGAAATCATGCTGTTGTACTTCACGCCGAACTCCCGGTAGAGTTTCGGCGACATGATGGCTGCCGTGTCGTCGCTGATCCGCACGCCGACCTCGCGCGGGATGTGCCACATTTCGTGGCCCATGGTGTGGAGGTTGCGGATGCGCGCCAACTGCTCTCTCAGATAGGCGATCGTCGCCTCGGTGACCTTTTCCATCAGCACATGCACTTCGAGGGGGTGGAGCAGGGTGGCGGTGATGAAGGAGGTGTATTCCCAGATCAGGGATGCCGTCACCAGGGGCGAGGGCACGTTCACGAGCCGCAACGGCAGGTCGGAGTGGGACTGGAGATAATCGACCCGTTCCCAGGCCTTCTCGAGTACGGGGTTTGTCTTGGGATCGGGGAGTTTCAAGGTGTGTACGTCTTGCACATTGTCGTCCCGGATCAGGGGCGTGACCCAGGGATCGGCTTCGTCGTTTACCTTATACTCGCAACCGAAGGCCGAGGCGATAATGTTGATGCCTTGGTTGGGCTTGATGTTGGGCATGCCATAGTCGTAGACGCCCTCCCGCTGCTTGTGAAAATCCACGTTCCAGCCGAGCTCGGCCGCGTGGTCGGAGAAATACTTCGCTGTCGCCGCATGAAAGCCGCCGACCTCGATGAGAAACGGCACCTCGGGAACATCCTCGAGGCGCCAGTTCTTCCCGATTAATGTTTTCTTTTCCTCGTTGCTCAGCATCATATTGCTGTTCTCCTTTTTAGCTACATCCAGAGATTCGGTAGGAATGTCGAGAGCCCGGGAAATGCCACCAACAAAATGATCAAAATCACACAGGTCATAAAGTAGGGCCAGGAAGCCTTCACGAAGGATTCGATCGGAATTCCCCCCAGCGAGCAAACGACAAACATGTTCACACCGACCGGAGGCGTCACGCCGCCGATTTGGATCAAGATGCACATCAGGATGCCGAAATGGATCGGATCAAATCCCGCCTGGCGAATGATCGGGAGAAAAATCGGAGTCAAGACGAGGATGTTGACCGTGCCTTCCATGAAGCATCCGGCGACCAGCAAAAACGCCATGATGATCGTCAGGACGATGATCGGCGTCTCCGAGATTCCGAGGATCAATTTGGAGAAACTTTGCGGCACCTGCCCGTAGGACAGAATGTATCCCAGAATGGCTGCCATGGAAACGATCAGCATGATCATCGCGTTGTCTTCGACGGTGTTCCGTATCGCCTGCCGTATCCTCTTCCAGGTCAGTTCCTTGTAAACGAACATTCCGATGACAACAGCGTATACCACGGCAAAGGCACCGGCTTCGCTGGGGGTGAAGACGCCGAACCGTATCGACATAACGAGAACCACCGGGAAGAGAAGCGCCCAGAAACTTTCCCTGAAATTCGTCAAGACTTCCCCGAAAGATTTTCTTTTGCGCAGATTTTGCGAGTCGTAGCCTCTCTTTTTGGCGATGATGTAGGTTGTAATCATCATCGCGAGCCCCAGCATAATCCCGGGAATGATGCCGGCGATAAACAGCTTTCCGATTGAGACCTGACCGACGAAACCATAGAGAATGAGCCCGATTCCCGGAGGGATGATTGCAACGACAAGGGATCCGTATGCCAAGACAACGGCCGAGAAACCGTCTTCATACCCCTTTTCCCGCATTTTCGGCAGGATCATGCGGGTCTCCATTCCGGCATCGGCATTCGACGATCCGGAGATTCCCCCCATCAGCATGCTGAGGACGATCGAGACATGGGCGATGCTGCCGACAATATGTCCCGTAAGGGCATCGGCGAACTTGAGCAGCCGCGAGGTAATGCCGGAGGCGTTCATGATATGGCCGGCCAGTACGAAGAACGGAACGGCAAGCAAAGGAAAGGCCTGCGTTCCCACGACCATGCGCTGGACGGCGAGCGAAAAGGGGAGTGTGGGCTGTTGCAGGATATACGTGCTGGCGGAAATGCCGATGGTGAAAGCGATCGGCATGTTCAGCATCAGAAGAACCATGAAAACAATCAGTACAAGCAGCATAATCGTCCTTCCTCAATCCGGGTTTTGTTTTGTCTCCGCCGCAGCCTTCATCCGGAACAGGGTGCATGACTTTTCCACCGTGGTCAGCAGCATGAGAAACGATCCCACGGGCACGGCGATCGTCACGAAGGAGTAACTGATCGGGATATCGCCCAGAATGCGTCCCGTATTGACGATGGTGATCTGGATCCCGTAGACGATCAGAGAAATGAGAAAGACCGCGATGATGACATACAGGAACAATTGAAGGTAAAATTGGACTTTTGGACCAAACTGCTTGAAAAGAAAATCGATCCCGATATGCCGCGAGTTTCTCCAGGCCTGATTCGCCCCGACATAGATGACCCATACGAAAATCGCCTGGGCAATGTCCACCGACCAGTTGATGGGGTACCCGATATATCGCGTGAGTGCCGCGAGAAATACAAGGACGACGATAAATCCCATCATGACTTGGGTGATGATCTCTTCCAGTGCGATTGCCTTCCGGATCATGTTCCCGATGTTCATAAGAGGCACCCCTTGATTCAGAAACGCGTCTGCAACGGGAATCGCGGGAAGGTCCCGCGATTCCCGATCAAATGATTATTTCCCCAGGATTTTATTGATTTCTTTTCTTAAATCGACGAATCCGAGCTGCTTGTAGGCGTTTTCGGCCCGCGCCCTGAAAGGGGCTACATCCACGGTATGTACCGTCGCCCCTTCCGCCGCCATTTTCTTTTCATATGCCTTTTCCGAATCGATGACCATGCGCGTGGTGACTGTGCCGGCCTTAATGGCTTCTTCGACCAAAATCTGCTGGAACTCCGGGGGAAGCTTTTTGATCCATTTTGTCCCAACAACGAGTCCGTTCATGAGCAGGATATGATTCGTCAACGTGATGTGCTTCGCGACTTCATGGAGTTTGGTGCTGTAGGTGGCGGGATGCTGGGCCTCCGCGCCGTCGATGACGCCCTGCTGGAGGGCGGGATAGGTTTCCATCCAGGGAAGGGCTACGGGTGTTGCCCCCAGGGAACGGATCGTCTCCTGCCACACGGGTGCGCCCGCCGTGCGGATCCGCCGTCCCTTCAGGTCCTCGGGGGTCTTGAAGGGGCTTTTGGTGACGAAGTTCCGTCCGCCCACGTAATTGTTCAGCGACAGCAATGTCAAGTTGTGATTGTCTTCAAGCTTTTTTTGCCAGCTTTTAAAAAGGTTCGACAGCAGAAATTTATTCGCCTCCTGCGGATTGTCAAAGAGGTAGGGAGCCAAGACGATCCCCATTTCCTTGACCCGCACTCCCAACCGTGCCGCATCGGTGTTGAAAGCGACATCGGCGCCGAGTAGCGCCTGTTCCATGACATCTTCGTCCTGTCCCAACTGGGCATTGGGATATAACGTCACCTGGATGCCGCCGTTCGTTCTTTTCTGGACGTTCTCCGCGAAGTCAGCGTATCCTTTGTAGAGCGGATCGTCCGTGCTGATGACCATCGATACGCGAAGGGTGTATTTCTGCGCCCCCTTGGCGGTGTCACCCGAACCTGCAGCAATAACCAAGGCGATTGCCATCGTGAATACGAAAAATCCCGTACAAAGCTTTTTCATGATCGTACCTCCCTCCGTTTCCCTCATTTTCCATCAAGAATGAAATCTTGGTGGTCGTTTATGATTTCCCGACAAACATGGAAAGGAGCAGGCTGCCTAAAAGCATTTTCTGCCGAAGGTCAAATGACAGGCCCCGACTTCTCTCCGGTATCTTAAGCATGACCTCAAATCACCACCCTGAAAGCTGTCACCCCCTTTCGACATATATTGTTCATCTGATGGACTAATTATGTGCGTCTATTCTTACCATTTGATTTTCTTCGGCTAAGTTCCTCATAGGCCTGCAATTTCGTACAAACATCCCCCAATCGCAGCCCTTTGCATTCAGTAAGGAGGCTTCAGTCGGTACGGTGATGATGTCGGCTCGTATTTTGTTGATATTCATGTTCCGTGTACGACCGAAATGGTTGTTGATGAAACGAATTTTTTGTTTTTGCAGTCTGAACCCGTGTTCAGATTTCTTTCGTCGGAGAGCTTATTTTGCTTACGCTGGACCTTCCGCCTCTTGGCGATTTGTCGTCTTTTAGACTTTAAAGTAAACTCTTTTTATGATATATTGTTGTTGTATCGAATAATATCATGGGAATAATATCCTGTCAATAAATTAATAAAAGGGCGGGAGATCTTTGCGGCTACGGGAGAATATTTGGAAAAAAGTGTTCCCCCTATTTTTCTTGCAACCTCATCGTGCTTAACTTAGAATAAAATATTGGACAAAGACGAGGGAAATAGATGAGGAAGATTAACTTAAGCAACATTCAAGTAGCCTCCAGCGAGACCGCCCGAGATATCAATCGCCGTATTGTATTGAATTTGGTTCGCAGTCGACAGCCTGTTTCCCGGGCGGACATCGCCAGGATTTCCGGATTGCAGCGGAGCACGGTATCTTCCATCACCGAGTGTCTCATCGCCGATGGCTGGTTGATCGCAGGATTGATGGGGCATTTGCCCCGCGGCCGTCGTCCCACTTTTCTTCGCCTGAATACTGAACGGGTCATGATTGGAATCGACATCCGGCCGACCAAAACCATTATTGCAACCTCCGACATCAATGCCCATTTTGATTACCAGGAGGTCTTCCCGACTCCCCCATCGGCGGAGGAAGGCATCAAAGAATTGACCCTGCGTCTGCAGAGACTCATGCAAACCCGGAAAGGCGTAACATTTGAGGGGATCGGCATCAGTTTGCCGGGGCGAATCAATCCCCAAACAAAGGTTCTCTGTTTTTCCCCCAATCTGCATTGGCAAAATGCTGATCTAATCCCCCCCCTAACACAGGCCACGGGGCTGGAGGTGGAGCTTGAAAATGCCGCCAATGCCTGCGCCTTGGCTGAAGTATGGTTTGGTCCGAGCGACAATATTCGCGACTTGGTGGTGGTGACGGTATCCGAAGGAATCGGCATCGGTGTCTACATGAACGGGCAGCTGGTTCGCGGTGCTGACGGAATGGCCGGCGAATTTGGCCACGTCACCATGGACCCTAACGGTCCTATATGTGGCTGCGGCAATCGCGGTTGCTGGGAAACATTGGCGTCGAACCGCGCCGCCACACGCTATTATGATTCAAAAAACCGGCAGGACGCTGGTCCGAATTTCAAGGAATTGCTGGCTCTCGCCGATCAAGGCGACGTGCAGGCCGCCAAAGCACTCGATACCATGGCGGTATATTTGGGACGGGGCTTAAGAATGCTTGCCGTCGGATTGGGACCAGCCGCCATTGTATTGGTTGGAGAAGTGACCCGTGCCTGGAGTCGTGTGGCCCCGTTGATCAACAAGGAAATTTCGGCTTACCCTCTTCCCGGCCCCGCACCCCGTATCGTTCCAGCCGTCGATGGCGAGATGGCCCGCTTGCGCGGCACAGTGGCCCTGGTCCTGCAAAAACATTTCGGCGCATCTGCATTCACAGATCTGTAAAAACAATCAGGTGCTCTGAACAATTTTACCCGCATTGCGGATGGAACATCAACGTTGTTACGGCGATCTTCCTGTTAGGGCCTGCGGTGGGGATTGGCAAGGATCAGAGCGGCAATGCCGTCCAAATTCGGAGATCCGGCCAAGGGGTATATTTTGAGATAAATTCCTTTCAGAGAAGGTGGTTGGGAAGGACACGCCCCCGGGCGTCGAAAGCGACCCCCTCCCGTTCAAGGAGTCTTCTCTTCATCACCGGATTGCCGCCGAAACCGCCGAGGACGCCACCGCTCAGGATGACGCGATGGCAGGGGATGATCAGTGCAAAGGGGTTTATGGCCATGACGTTTCCCACGGCCCTGGCGGCTCCGGGCGCACCCAGCTCCATTGCCAGAGAACCGTATGTGACAACCCGGCCCCGCGGGATCTGACGGCACGCCGTCAGCGTGCGCCGCACAAAGCCCGCCATCCCGTCCAGATCCAGATCGATGGCGGAGAAATCGACCTCCTTTCCCGCAAGAAAGGTTTCCAGCAAACTTGCGACATCCCCCCGTGCAGCCGCCGGCAGAGCGCCGGGGAATTCATGCCCTATCCGCTGCACCGCCGGGACGCCTTCCTCGGGCAGGAGTACCCGCCGGATCCGGGAACACAGGTCGGCGTACGCCACGACACCGATCTCGCCGATGAACGAGGGAACGATCTCATACACAAAAGATGGATCCACTTTCATAAACCTGTCTCTCGAATCGTCTCATCCCGGTCTGCAACCTGTCGTTTCCGTCCGCCCTATACCCCGCCGGCGACCCCGCAGCACCACAAAAACGACCAGGGCGACGACAAACAAAAGCCCCGCCGCCGCCATGGTCGGCGTCAGGCAACGTTCCGGGAGCGAATCGTACAGGCCGATGATCCCGAAGAGGATGAAGATCACCGCCGCGAACCACTTCACGAACCGCTCCGGAATCTTTTTTCCTAAAATGACGCCGACAATGATTCCGAACGCATCGGCTGCCAGCATCGCCGCCGTCGTCCCCATCCAGATGGGGAAGATCGACTGGTACTTGGCTGCGAGAGCCACCGTCGCGAGCTGCGTCTTGTCCCCCATCTCGGCAAAGAAAAAGGCAACGGCCACCGTCCAGAACGGGCTGAACTTGTACTTCTTGTCCTCCCCCTCCAATTGGTCGCCGCGAAGGGTCCAGAGACCGAAGAGGATGAAGGAGACGGAGGCGGCAATCTGGATGGTATCCAGGGGAACGATGTTCGTCAGCCAGCTTCCCACAACGACCGCAAGCAGATGGTTGAGCAGGGTGGCGACAAGGACGCCGGCAAGAACGGTCTTCGCCGGATAACGGCACGCAAAGGCCATCGCCAAAAGCTGCGTCTTGTCTCCCATCTCGGCCAGGACCACGAACAGGAAGGATGCGATAAAGATTTTCATACGGGATTGGACTCCGCTGATCCGTCGGTTGCACCTGAACCCGGTGCGGCCCCATCCCCGTCAAGGAACGCGTGAATGCGGCGGGCGGTCTCCTCGCCGATGCCCTCGACCCGCTGCAAATCATCAACCGACGCCGCCCGGATCCGCTTCACGTCGCCGAAGAAAATCAGGAGCGCTTTCCTTCGCGCGGGGCCAACACCCTCTATCCTGTCGAGGAGCGATTGCAGATCCTCCTTTTCCTTGACCTTTCGGTGATAGACGACGGCAAATCGGTGCGCCTCGTCACGGATCCGCTGGAGCAGAAAAATGGCCGCCGGCCAGCGGGTGAGATAAACGGGATCCTTCCGGCCGGGAAGGTAGACGTGGTCCTCCTCTTTTTCCGGCATCTGCCTGCGGCCACCCGAACCAGCAGCGGAGGCGGAATCGCATTTCACCCCCTCTTCGCTCCCGGACGAGCCGACCCCTTCCGCTTCATCCTCCGTGACGCGCATTGCCCCAACCGTAGAGAGGGTGAAATCCAGCGCATCATTCGGAACGCCCGACCGCGCGTTGTCCCGCTCCTTGGCCAGTCCGATCACATCCATCCCTTCGATCCCCAGGTCCTTCAGGACGGCGAGGGCTACCCCAAGCTGCCCTTTTCCTCCATCCACGATGACCAAGTCGGGGAGGTTCTCCTTTTTTTCAAAGCGTCTCTTCAGGACCTCGTACATCATCGCGTAGTCGTCGGCGTCGGGAACCGTCCGGATCCGGAAGCGGCGGTATCCCTCTTTCGCGGGAACACCGTCCGTGAAGGCGACCAGCGAACCGACGGCATGCTTGCCGCCGATATTGGAAATGTCGAAACACTCGATCCGCCGGGGGAGCGTTCTCAGCTTGAGTTTTTCGCAAAGCATCCGAAGCGCCTCCTCCGGGCGATCGGCGGCAAGACGCGCTGTTTTGAGGGCATTTTCCGCATTCCGCCCGGCAATCCCGACAAGAGCGAGGGTCTCTCCCCGCTTTGGAGTGACGAGACTCACCCCCCGCCCCTTCTTCTCTGCGAGCCACTCCGCCAGAATCCCGCCGTCCTCCGGTTCCACCGGCACAACGACCTCGTCTGGGATATCCGCGACGCTATCGTAATACCGCATCAGAAGAGCGGAGAGGATCTCACCCGTTTCCGCCCGAAGACGGATCAACGGAAAGGTCTTCTGGCCGATCATCCGGCCGCCGCGGACGAAGAGGAGTGAGATCTGCGTCATATCATCCTCCCGGCAGAGACCGAAAACATCCCGGTTCCGTCCGGTCATCGAGACGATCCGCTGCCTTTCGAGGGTCTCTTCGATCGCCGCGATCCGATCCCGCAACACGGACGCCTCCTCGAAACGGAGTCCCTCCGCCGCCCCGCTCATCCGGACGCGGAGGTCGCCAATCAGCGCCCGCTCGCGACCCTCCAGAAATGCGATGCCATCCCTCACCAGATGCTGATAGTCGGAAAGCCCGATCCGGCCAACGCAGGGAGCCGCGCAGCGGCCGATCTCATATTCAAGGCAGGGGCGCCGCCGCGCCTTTAACTCCTGATCCCGGCAGATCCGGAGAGGCAGGATCGTCTGCAGGAAGCGGAGGGTCTCTTTCGCAGCGGTTCCGGAGGGATAGGGGCCGAAATAGCGTGCGCTGTCCTTTTTCGGACGTCGCACAAGCTGAAATCGGGGGAAGGATTCGGACGGATCGATCCGGATGTTGTAGTAGGACTTGTCGTCCCGGAAATCGACGTTATACCGGGGGTGGTGCTCCTTGATCAGGTTGTTCTCAAGGATCAGCGCCTCTTTTTCCGTCCCTGTGATGATGAACTCGATATCCCGGATCCGGGAGACCAGAAACGGAATCATCACCCGTGAATCACTGCGGGAGAAATAGGCCCGGATTCTCGCCTTGAGGTCCCGCGCCTTCCCCACATAGAGGATCTCTCCGGTCCCGTCCTTCATCAGATAGACACCGGGATTCCGGGGGGCTTGCCGGACCTTTGCTTCCAGATCACCGGTCATGGCCTGACGGTCACTCCCTCGTTCTTGGAACCATTTTCTTCTGCAGCGCTTCGCCGAGAGAACCGAAGGAGCCGGGGGCCTTGCCCATATATTGCTGGAAATCCTCCGATTCTTCCGCCTTTTCCTCTTCTGCGTCCCCCAGCGGGGCAAGCGAGATGCGTTTGGCGGCCCGGTCGATCTTTTCGATTTTCACCTGGATCGTCTGCCCTTCCGTCACCACCTCCGAAGGGTGGGTGATCCGTTTCCCGCGACCCAGCCGAGAGATATGGATCAGGCCGTCCACGCCGGGGATCAGCGTCACAAAGGCGCCGAACTTGGTCAGGCGCACCACGGTTCCCGTAAAACTTGATCCCTCGGGAAACTCTGTCTCGACCTTCTCCCAGGGATCGGGAAGGTTGGACCGGAGGCTGAGCGAAATCCGGTCCTGCTCCCAGTCCAGCCTCAGGATGGCCGCCTCGACCTCCTGGCCTACTGCCAGCTTCTCCGCGATATCGCCCACATGTTCCCAGGCGATCTCGGAAATCGGAATCAGTCCCTGGACGCCGCCGAGATCAACAAATGCCCCGAATTTCTGAAGGGATACAACCGTCCCTTTCACCGTCATTCCTTCCCGGAGCGACTCTTTCAGGACCTCCTTCTGCTTCGCCCGCTCCTCTTCAAGAAGCGCCCGGTGGGAGACGACGACATTCCTGCCCCGCTCCCCGAACTCGATGATTCGGAAGTTCAGCCGTTTCCCGATCCAGTCCGCCGGCGTCGCCACGCGGAAAAGCCCCATCTGGGAGAAGGGGCAGAACCCCCGGACATCACCGGCGACGCGAACCTCGAAGCCGCCCTTGACCTCCTTCTCGACCAGCCCCTCCACGGGAATCCCGCTGTGCGCCGCATCCGCAAGAAATGTCCGGCTCGCTTCGCCGCTGCTGACCTTGGTCGTGAACAGTTTTTCGTTGTGCTGGGACGAGAGGAAATAAGCCTTGATGGTCTCGCCTTCCTTGACCGACACGCTTCCCTCTGCATCGAGAAACTCCCGCCGGTCCAGATATCCTTCATGTTTCCCGCCCACATCGATAAAAACCCACTCCGGAGTGATCTTGACGATCATCGCCTCCACGCGCTGCCCCGGCTTCAGCCAGCCTTGATCCATCCCGCTTTCGTCCAGCAGTTCGGCGAAACTTTTCTCGTCTCCCCCATCTTCCATCCTCTGAATGTTTTCCTCCATGATTCTCCTCACGCCAAAGAAAATAAAGTGCTTCCGTTAAATAACGGCAACGCTTCCATCAAAATGCGCGGCATATTGCCCCGATCCCGGCGCCCTGTCAAGGACAATTCGGGGATGAAGGGCGGCCGGTGGGAAATGATGGGGAGATAATCTCCTCCTCCGTCACAATCCGGTCCACCGGAACGTCATGGGGATCAGCCGGGATCTCGGCGACAATCTGGCAGGAGAAGGCCGCCCCGATCCGTGCCGCCTGAGGGACCTCCGGCAGAAAGCGGTCATAGTAGCCGCCGCCGTAACCAACACGGGCTCCCCGCCGGTCAAAAGCAACGGCGGGGACGAGAACCACACCGATCTCCCCGGCCGGCACGGAGCGGGCAAGTCCAGCCTTCGGCTCGCGGATCCCGCAATAGCCGGCTTCCAATTCCGCGAATCCTTCGAGCAGGCACGGAATCAGTCTCCGGCTCTCCGGGCGGCAATGGGGTACCACGATTCGCTTCCCGTTCTCCCATCCCCAGAGGATGATCCCGTCGGTCTGAACCTCGCTCCCGAAGCTGAGGAAAACCATCAGCGTCGATGCTTCCCGGAACGCCTCCAGTTCAGTCACCCGCCGGACGATCCGGCCGCTTTTGGCAGCGATCTCCTCCGGAGTCATCTCGTTTCGCAGATTCAGGATCCTCTTCCGGATCTCCTTCTTTTCGATCATTTCACTCCTGAAAAAATCCGCCGCCCTTTTCTTCGAGTCGTCTGCTTTTCCGGGGACAGATTTGAGATCTGTCCCCAAGCGCCTATCAAGCCTACCTTCCGCCCAGTGGAACCGCCTCGCCGCATATCGCTTACTCCCCGCCTCCCATCTCCAGCATCAACTTTGACAGATCGCGGATCCGGTCGCGGAGGAGGGCGGCCTTTTCAAATTCCAGCGCCTTCGCCGCCTGCTTCATCTCCTCCTTGAGAACTCGAATCATAACGGTAAGCTCCTTCTCGGAGGCGTAGGCCGCCGCCTCTTCCGAAACAGTCTGCACCGTCACATAGTCTGCCTCATAAACGGAACCGAGGACCTGCCGGATCTGGGTTTTGATGCTCTCGGGGGTGATCCCGTGCTCCCGGTTGAAGGCCTCCTGCAGAAGCCGCCGCCGCCGGGTGACATCGAGACAAGTTCTGATCGAGGCAGTAATCGTGTCGGCATACATGATCACCTGTCCCGCCACGTTGCGGGCCGCCCGGCCGCTCGTCTGGATCAGGGAACGTTCGGAACGGAGAAACCCCTCCTTGTCGGCATCCAGGATCGCCACGAGCGAGACCTCCGGGATGTCGAGCCCCTCACGCAGAAGGTTCACGCCGATCAGGACATCGAATTCACCCATCCGGAGGTCGCGGATGATTTCCACCCTTTCAAGGGTTTGGATGTCCGAATGGAGATACTTCACGCGGACATTCAGTCCTTCATAGTACGCGGCCAGGCTCTCCGCCATCCTCTTCGTCAATGTCGTGACGAGAACCCGCTCGCCCCGTTCGGCCCGTTTCCGGATCTCCCCGAGAAGGTCATCCACCTGGTGGATCACCGGTTTCACGATGATTTCCGGATCCATGAGTCCTGTCGGCCGGATGATCTGCTCGACGACCCGCCCGCCGGCTTTTCCCAGCTCGTATGCCGCCGGCGTCGCCGAGACGCAGATCCGCTGATTCGGAAAGGCGTCGAACTCCTCGAAGCGAAGTGGCCGGTTGTCAAGGGCTGACGGAAGCCGGAAGCCGTAGCGGACAAGGGTCTCCTTACGCGCCCGGTCACCCCGGTACATCCCGATGAGCTGGGGAATCGTCGCATGGCTCTCGTCGATAAAGATGAGAGCATCCTTCGGAAAATATTCCATCAGCGTCGGAGGCGGCAGACCCGGTTTTCGGCCGGTCAGATGGCGTGAGTAGTTCTCAATGCCTGAGCAATAGCCCATTTCCTCCATCATCTCGATATCGAAATGGGTCCGCTGCTCCAGGCGCTGCGCCTCGAGCAGTTTGTTTTCCGCATTCAGCTCCCGGAGCCTCTCGCCCAGTTCCTCCCGGATCGCGATGATCGCCCGCTTGAGGTTCTCCTGCGTGGTCACGAAGTGGCTGCCGGGGTAGACCGCCGTCCGTTGGAGCGACTCCAGTCTTTTCCCCCGGAGGGGATCGACGATGGAGATCGCCTCCACCGTGTCGCCGAAAAACTCCACACGGATCGCTTTCTCCTCCTCGTAGGGTGGAAAGATCTCGATGACATCGCCCCGAACGCGGAAGGTGCCGCGATGGAAATCGATATCGTTCCGCTCATACTGGATCTCGACGAGGCGTGCCAACATCGCATCCCGCGGGATCTCCATCCCCTCTTCCAGGAGCAGAAGCATGCCTTGGTAGGCCTCCGGGGAACCCAGACCGTAGATGCACGAGACGCTGGCCACGATGATCACGTCCCGCCGCTCCAGCAGGTAGTGGGTCGCCGCGTGGCGAAGCTTGTCGATCTCCTCATTGATCGCAGAATCCTTCTCGATGTAGGTATCCGTGCTGGGGATGTAGGCCTCGGGTTGGTAGTAGTCGTAATAGCTGACAAAGTAGGCGACGGCATTGTCCGGAAAGAGAGCCTTGAATTCCCCATAGAGCTGGGCGGCAAGGGTCTTGTTATGGGCGATGACGAGGGCGGGCCGATCCACGGCGGCGATCACGTTCGCCATGGTGAAGGTCTTTCCGGAACCGGTCACCCCCAGCAGAACCTGATTCTCCTCCCCGTTCTCCAGCCCCTTGACGAGACCGGCGATTGCCTGTGGCTGATCACCCTGCGGCTGAAAATCACTGACCAGATGAAACGCCCCCATGCACTCTCCCCCCTGCAATCCAGCCCAACAGCCAATCCCTCGATGGCGATGCATCCTGTCACAATTCCCACGGAATGACAAGGGTGCAGGAGCAAAGAGGAGCTGTCTCGGATTGATCCTGCCGTCATGGAGCACTCCATCGTGCCGGCGGTAACCACGACGAGGCTCGTCCGCGACGTATGGCAGGAAAACCGGGAATATGCTAAAATAGATTCTCGATCCAGCGGATTAAAGGAGGCGCCGAGCGATGCTTGAAGCAATCAAGGCCCTGATCAAAAGCAGGGATGTCTGCGTGTTGTCCACTGTCTCCGGAGGAGAACCCCACTGTTCGCTGATGTCCTATGTCACCGACGACCGGTGCAGGGAGTTCTACATGATCACCCTCACGGGGACGAAAAAATACCGGAATCTCGAGGGAAACAGCGCCGTGAGCCTTCTGATCGACACCCGGGAAGAGGATGTCGATCACAGGCGTAAGGACATCCGGGCCCTCACCGTCAGCGGCGTCTTTCAAAAAATGGAAGATCCGTTGGAGCAGGAAAGGGTCATGCGGCAATTGCTGGCGAGGCATCCACACCTCAAGGAGTTTGCCGAGAGCAGCGAGGCGAAGGTGTTCGCCGTTCGGGCGAAGGCCTTCCAGTTGCTCGACGGCGTTAGCCGGTCTCACTTCGAGGAGGTCGACTGAACGGGACGACGGAGATCCCTCAGCCGAAGAGTTCCGGCAGTGTTTTGCCCGCCGTATCCCGGATCGCCTCGTCGTAAAGGGAAGACATTTCATTTGCCTCGGGATTGATTTCAATGCTTCGGGCGTTGTTCTCTTTTGCGAATTGTGGAAACCCCGCAGCCGGATATACAACTCCGGAAGTCCCTATGCTCACGAAAAGGTCACAGCCTCGGATCACCGCGACGGCTTCATTGACCACGCCTTCGTTGAGCGTGTCCCCAAACCAGGTAATATCGGGTCTCAGCCAGCTTCCGCATTTTTCACAGCGATAGCTTCTGTATTTTTCACCGATATTCTCTGATTTTCCGTCGTACGGGCACCGCAAACGCCAGATGCTCCCGTGCAGTTCGATGACATTCCGGTTTCCCGCCCTCTGATGCATCCCGTCGATGTTCTGCGTCACCACCGTGATCCTTTGGTGCTTCTTTTCCAAGGCGGCGATTGCCAAATGGCCGGCGTGGGGGTTACAGGCGAGGATCGCCGCCCGCCTCAATTCATGGAATTTCAGGATCTTTTCCGGATCAGCATCAAAAGCTTTCTGACAGGCATACTCCTCCCAGCGATACCGGTTCCAGATCCCGCCGCGACCCCGGTAGGTGGGAACACCGCTTTCCGCGGACATCCCCGCGCCGGTAAAAAAGACGATATTCCGATATTGTCCCGGATCGATTTTTTTCATGTTTGAAGCCTTCAAGAAGAGCTTACCACCATCATTCCTGCCTCACAATATCATCCAGGGGAGGTTCGAGCGATGACAACATTGAAGTAAGGAGACGAGGCTCCGGAATTTTCATTACCGGCCCTGGCGCCCCTTATTTCTCCCCCTTCGTCAGCCTTACCCCGATCCACGATGCGCTCACGACCAAAGCCGTGGAAATAAAGATCATGATGATCCCCAATGCGGAGAGCCTCCCCCAGAGGCCGTCCTCTGCAAAACGGAGGATCTGGACGGCGAGGACCTCGGTCCCCGGTCGGGAGAGGACGACCGAGAGGCTTAGTTCCCGGACAAACATCGTCGCCATCAGGATCCAGCCGGACACGATTCCCGGAACCAAAAGCGGTATGACAATCCGGCGCATCGTATAGAGCGGTCCGCCGCCGCAGACCCGGGAGGACTCCTCCAGGTGGCTGTGGATCTGCACGAAGGCGCTGGTCAACGGCCGGATGCCGTAGGGCAGGTATGTCGCGATATAGCCGATCAATAACGCCCAGATCGTCGCGTAAAGCGGCGTCTGGACAAAGAACCACATGAACCCGATCCCGACGACGATCCCCGGGAAGGAGAACGAGAGGAAGCTCAGCGATTCGAGAAAACCGGAGGCCTTCGAACGCACCTTGACGATGACATAGGCAACGAAAAAGGAGAGGATGATCCCCAGCGTCGCCCCGCCGACGCCGAGGTAGAGGCTGTTTTTGAGCGACAGCAGCGAGACGGGGTCCTTGAGAACCGCGATCCAGTGCTTCCAACTCATCATCGCGAAAGCCTTCACGCTCGGCACCATCGAGTACGGAACGACGGAGGTGTAGAAGAGGACCAGAACCGGCAGCACGATCAGCACAAACGACAGCAGCGCGACGATTCCGAAAAAAGGATACCGGGCCCCCTTCAAGTCGACCACGCTCGGCCGGTAGCCCCGGCTGGAGATGGTTACGTATTTCTCCCCTTCCCGGGTCAGGTGGCGATAGAGGAAGATCAGCGTGATCGAGGCGGCCAGCGCACTCATCCCCACCGCCGCCGCCATCCCATAGTCCGTTACATACCCGGTTGCGACGACACGGTAGATGTGGGTCGCCAGCACATAAATCCGCCCCGGCATACCGATCACCGACGGGACGGCAAAGGAGGCCAGGCTCCGGACAATGACGAGCGTCGCCGCCGCCAGGATGGCCGGCCGGAGGACCGGCAGGGTGATCCGAACCAGTGTCCGCAGGTTCGACGCCCCGCACACCTTCGAGGACTCCTCCAGGGCAACGTCGAAGGCCGACATCGCCGGGGCGATGACCAGGTAGGCGATCGGCAGATCGAGAAGCCCTTCCACGAGGATCATCCCCTGGAGTGTGTAGATATTGAGCGCCGCCCCTTCCCAGCCGAAGAATTGTCGGAAGAACAGGTTGATCATACCGTTCGACGGGTTCAACAGCAGGACCCAGCTCACGGCAAACAGGATGTGCGGCACCATCATCGGAATCAGCGAAATGATCCGGAACATGAACTTGAACGGGATGTTCGTCCGGGTGTTCAGATAGGCCAGAAAAAGCGCCAGAATGGTGGCAACCAGCGCAGAGCCGATCGTGAAGATGACCGTATTGACGATGATTTCGGCAAAGGCCGGGTCGGTATAGGCCTTGACGTACTTAGAGAGCGTGAATGTTCCGAAGGCGCCCAGCCCCTCGCTGAAGCTCCCCAGGATGAGCATGACGACGGGGCAGACCGTAAGGAATCCGACTATCGCGATCAGGCCCGGCGTCAGGCCCGTTCTCGTCTTTTGCATCGCCGATCACCTCGTTCGTTCAACCGCGCTCCGCCATCCCCGTCATTTCCTGCATACGGGAATCGAGGGAAGCTCCGCCCGGAAAAGCGCCCCCGGTCTCCTCGGGAATGATATCATTCGCTGCCTTCATGTTCGCATCCATCAGTTCAGGAGGATCGAGCAATGACGCGGATCGAAGTGGAGCGCTATCTCTTCGCCCTCCCGGACGGCCGTTGTCGGCTCGATTCGGAAGATCAACAGGGTTTCCCCGACCCGGATCTCCCCCTCGTAGGCATCGCCGACGAAAACCAGTGATTCGACTCTTCCCCGGAAAATGTTGCGTCCGACCTTGTGATCTCCCTTTAAAACCCGGATGAATTCCGGGCGGATGCACACGATGACCGCTGCCCCCGGCGCGGCTTTGGTCTTCTTCTCGCAGGCGATGACGCCGATCGCGGAATCGATCAGCGTGAAGGAATCCTCGCTGATCGACACCTTACCCTCAATAAAGTTCGCGCGGCCGATAAAGTCCGCCACAAACCGCCGGTCGGAATCGAAATAGATCTCCCACGGCGTCCCCAGCTCGATGATGCGGCCGCTCTTCATCACAGCGACCGTATCCGAGAGCGACAGGGCCTCAATCCGGTCATGGGTCACGTAAACGGCGGTGATCTTGAGTTCCGTGAGAAAAGCCCGCAGCTCCTTGCGCGTCTCCTCCCGGAGCTTCGCATCCAGGTTGGAGAGAGGCTCGTCGAAGAGGATTACCTTCGGCTCAGCAACCAGGGCCCGGGCAAGGGCGACGCGCTGCTGTTGCCCGCCGCTCAGTTTCGTCGCCGGCCGCTTCTCGAACCCGTCGAGCTGAACAAAATGGAGCGTCTTCGCGACCTTCTCGATGATCACTTCTTTCCGCTCGCCGCGGGTCTGGAGCGGGTAGGCAACATTGTCGAAGACATTCATATGGGGCCAGATGGCGTAGGTCTGGAACACCATGCCCAAACCCCGCCGGTCCGGCGGGACGTAGATGCCCTTTTCCGTCGAAAAGACCACCTCGTCGCCGATGGCTATTTCTCCCGAATCGGGCATCTCCAGGCCGACGATGCAGCGCAGCAACGTGGTCTTGCCGCAGCCGCTCGGCCCCAACAGCGTGAAGATCCGGTTGGCCGGGATGGTCAGATCGACCTGGTCCAGCGCCTTAATGGTCTTGCCTTCCGAGTAATAGTTCTTGTTGAGACCTTTGATGCTGATTTCCATTTTTTATGTCCTGACAGATGGTCACTTACGGAAGAAAGTCTTTGTTCATGTGTGCTGTCCACGTTGAAAGGGCATGAGGCATTCAGGATACACCCCTTTCATTGGCTCCATGATATCAACATATCCGGTCATTGTCGATAAGCTGCAAAAGACGCGTCAGCCTTCCATCTCGTAGCCCTTTTCATTGAACAGCCTCAGACAGGCAGTCGCGACTTCGGGATCGTACTTGGAGCCGCTGTGGGATAATAAGTTGTCCAGAGTCTTATCCAACGGAAAGGCGTTCCTAAAACTCGTGTGGGTCATCCAATCTTTCAGGGCAGTTGCAACCGCCAAGATCCGAGCCTCGATGAGGATCTCTTCTTCTCTTATCCCATGGGGGAATCCGGAGCCGTTAAAGCATTCGCGATGCTGAAGAATGATCTCGGCAATCGGCCAAGAAAATTCGATCTTCTTCAGGGCGTCATGTCCGGCTTGGGGGTAGCCTTGATACAGGGTCAATTTGATACCGTCCAACCGTTCGTTGTCCTGAAGGAATTCGATGGGGATCGTCATCAGACCAATATCATAAACGGCAGCCGCCAGTTCGATCCCCTGCACCTGAAAATCGGTCAGTCCCATCTCCCGGGCAATCGCAGACGCCAATGCCGCTACACGCCGATGGTGGCCGGGGGCATAGGGACCCTTTCCCTCTATCGTTTCAGAGAGGACGTCGATTGTCCCCCTCAGATTTTTTTCCAACGTGGAATGGCTTTTCCGGAGAGCCTCCTCCGCCTGCTTGCGCACGGTGATTTCCTGCTCCAGCGCCCGGTTTTGTCTCTCCAATTGAAGCATCTTGTCTTCCAGCTTGCTGATCAGGGCCTCGTTGTATAATTTGTAGTAGTCCGTTTCTTCGGGGACAGGTTGCACTGGTGCAATTGGAACGCCGGTCTCATGCCCTTCACTGATCTGTTGCAACATGGCTATAAGCGCCTCCGGGTCCTGCGGTTTGATTACGAAGCGTACAGCCCCCAAGCTCAAGGCCAGCTTCTCGTCTCGCGGATCGGTGTATGTGGCCGTGTAGAAGATGAACGGGATCTCCTTCAGAAGCTCGTCTGCTCTCCATTCGCGACACAGGGCAAAACCGTCCATCACCGGCATCAGGATGTCGGAGATAACGATGTTCGGAGGAGTGCGCCGGGCCAGATCCAGGGCCTCGACGCCGTTTCCGGCCATCAGCACATCGTAACCTTCACACTTCAGCATGGTCTGTAGAAGGTACAGATTCTGCTCATTGTCGTCCACGATCAGTGCCTTTTTCATGACACATTCTCCAACCATTCCTATCGTTGCTGCAATTCATATCCCTTTTCCCGAAACAGCCGCAGGCAGGCGTCCACCGCACCGGCATCGTAAAGGATTCCCTTGTGCTTTTCGATTTCCGTAAGGGCTGCATCAATGCCCAAGCCCGGACGATAGGGCCTGTGTGATGCCATGGCTTCCACTACGTCGGCAACAGTGAGAATGCGTGCCTCGATCAGAATGTCATCGCCTTTCAGATTTCTTGGATAACCGGAGCCATCCATTCGTTCGTGGTGCTGGTAGACAATCTCCGCCAGGGGCCAGGGGGACTCCACGTCCTTCAGCATCTCATACCCTTGCAGGGAGTGCTCTTTAATCAGAGAAAACTCAATATCTGTCAGTATGGTAGGCTTTGACAATATCTCCGCGGGTATGGATAATTTTCCGATGTCATGGATGGAACCTGCCAAACGAATCCCATCGATTTTCTCCTGAGGCAAGCCCATCCCGGCGGCAATGTGCCGGGCAAGGTCCGCAGACCGGGTCTGGTGACCGGCGGTATAGGGATCTCTCACCTCCACAGCGGCTACCATGACCTGAATGGTCGTGTTAACCGCCTTCCGGAGACTCTCAAGGGTATTTTTAAGCTTCTGCTCAGCCTGCTTGAGGTCGGTAATTTCCCGGCCCACGCCCACAATCCCGATCGTGTTGCCTTGCTTGTCGAACAGAGGAACTTTGGTTGCCAGGCTCCACCGTGTGATTGCGCCGTCCTCGGTCGCCAGAGGTTCCTCGCGATTAATCATCGGCATGCCGGATCGGATGATCGCCTGCTCGTCATCATGAAACCGTTGCGCCATCTCCGGCGGCAGAAGGTCAAAGTCCGACTTGCCCACGAGCTCGGTCATGCTGGTCATCCCCATGCGGCAAATCATCGCTTCATTGCAAATGATGAATCGGCCCTCCAAGTCTTTGGCATAGATGCGATCGGGCACATTATCGATCAGATTTCGCAGGAGAGTGCGCTCGCGTTCCAGCGCTTCCGCTGCCAGCTTGCGTTCGGTGATGTCGCGGACAAAAGCGAGGACGATTCTTTGACCCATCTGTTGAACGATGGTGGTGTTGATCTCAACGGGGATTAGGCATCCTTCTTTGCTGATCAGATCGATCTCATCCGGGCCTGTGGACCTGCCCTCCATATTGGCCTGGAACAACTGAACCGCTTTGTCCAGGCTGTTTTCAGAAAGGAGGTTCAATTCCAGGAAGTTTTTGCCGATCAGCTCTTCTCGCCGGAAACCGACGATCTCTTCGCACTTCCGGTTACCGTAAAGGAAATGGCCCTCCAAATCGCTCAAATAAACACCGTCCGGGGCATTTTCCAGGTAGCTCCTGAACAACGCCTCGCTTTCCCGCAACGCAGCTTCGGCGCGTATGCGTGACTCCAGATCCAGAAGAACAACACAAACCAGGAGCGTACCCAGAGGGTATATGAGGATCACCGGCATGGCTATTTTTGACAAAACTTCGTACTTCATGCCGGACGGCAGGGTCATGGTTAGGGCCAGCATGCAGATGTGGACGATGATCCCAAATCCGATCAGGTGCAAGGGGGTGACCATTTGAGGTCTGCGGCGACGGATGTAATGATAGGCAATGCCGACGGCGGCCGACGAAGCAATAACGGAAACCCCCATGATGGCCCCCGGTCCGCCAAGCCAGATTCGGTAGAGAATACCCATCAGGGCGGCAATCAAGGCGGTGACCCAGCCGCCGATGAAACCCGCGATGCTGATGATAATGGAGCGTCCGTCAAAAATAAGGCCCGGTGAAATAATGAAAGGATTCATCATGCCGACGAGGGCAACCGCGCCAAAAAGAAGACCGGAGATCGCCTGGCCGGTGCGCGACTCGTATTTCCATCTGCGAATGATGAAACTATAGAGAATGCTTAACGCAATGATGAGGGTGATATTATTGATCAGTGCTGAAAAAATCATGGCAAAGACACGCCCCCCCCTATTTCTGACTCTGCCGGTTTGCCGATTCCCCATCGGCAATCATCAAGCTACCATCTCATATCCCTTTTCATTGAAAATCTTCAGACAGACATCCACCACCTCAGGGTCGTAGAGAACGCCCCTGTTCTTGGCAATCTCATCCAATGCCGCACGAATACCCAAAGAAGGTCTGTAGGGGCGATGGTTGGCCATCGATTCCACCACATCAGCTACGGAGATGATGCGTGATTCGACAAGAAGATGGTCTCCGGTTAAACCGTTCGGATAACCGGAACCATCCATCCGCTCATGATGCTCCAGGATCATTCTCGCAATGGGCCAGGGGAATTCGATATCCTTCAGGATGTCATAGCCGGATTGTGCATGTATCTTGATGAGTGAAAATTCATTATTGCTCAGCTTCGTGGGTTTGCTAAGGATTTCCGCGGGAACGGAAATCTTCCCAATATCATGGACTTTTGATGCCATGTAGAGGCCATCGATCCGATCGGATGAAAGTCCCATCTCCGCTGCAATGGTTTTGGACAGATCAGCTACCCTGCGTTGATGGCCCGCCGTGTAGGGATCTTTCGTTTCAACGGTCACCGCAATCGCATGAACGGTTGCTTCCAGGGTTTTTCTCAACCGCTCATAGTACTGCTGCCGTTCCGTCTCCATCTGTTTGCGCTCGGTGATATCTTCCGAGATGCCCAGTAGGTATTCGGGTTTTCCGTTCGCGTCCAGGAGCGTTACCTTCTTCGTGTGCAGGATGCGTTTCCCCATGTTGAGGGTCTGAATGGGCTCTTCCGGGATGTCCACGATCTTCTGCCCGCGTAGAACTTCCCGATCCTTCTCCGTAAAGTGGTCTGCCTGCTCCTTCGGGAAGAAATCGTAATCGTTCTTCCCCAGCAGATCATTTCTCGAAAGACCCAGCAGATATTCTCCCGCGCGGTTGAACCGGACAAACCGGAGTTCCCCGGCATCTTTGAGGAAGATCATGTTCGGGATATTCTCGACAACCGAGTCGAGGAAAATATTCATCCGGATCAGCTCCTCCTCCGCCTGCTTGCGCCGGGTGATGTCGCGGATCACGGAAACCATGCCGACGATATCGCCGTTGCGCAGAACAGGTGAACCGCTGAATTCGCCATGCTTGACGGTTCCATCCCTTGCAACAAGCGAATAAACCGAAACCGGAATGGTTTGACCGCCCAAGACCAAATTGATTTCAGCCGCAGCCCGTTCCATCGATTCCGGGGTGAGAATCTTCACCAAATCAAAAACGGATCGGCCGATGAAATCCTGCGGTTTATACCCCAGCATCCTCTCCACGCTTGGAGACATTTTTTGAACATTGAAGTCGGCGTCAATCGTCCAAACAATATCCGTGACATTCTCGAAACTCAGCCGATATTGTTCCTCCAAACACTTCAGTTTCCGATTGGCCGTCTCCAGATCCAGGATTTTCTTTTCAAGCTTCCTGAAAAGGACCTGATTGTACTGCCTGAAAAACTCCATTTCCTCGCCGAGTGGCCTGGGCGCCGCCGGTTCAGCCTGAGATCTTGCTGCCCAGACCTCCTTTAAAACACCAACCAGGATCTCCGGTTCCTGGGGCTTGAGAACGAATCGGTCCGCGCCGAGACTCAATGCAAATTTTTCATCCTTCGGTTCCGTATAGGTTGCCGTGTAAAATATGAAGGGGATCCGGCGGAGCTGTTCATCCTCTTTGCATTTCCTGCAAAACAGATAGCCGTCCATGACCGGCATCAGAATGTCCGAAACAATCATGTCGGGAAGATCGGCATGGGCGCTGTCCAGGGCCTCTTGACCATTTTTCGCCGCCGTGACGGTGAAGCCTTCTTCCTCCAGCAGACTTTTCAGCAAATAGAGATTGGCGTCGTTGTCGTCGACAACCAGGACTTTCTTCATCATGATCCTTTCCTAATTCAAGTACTAGCGCTTCAGGGATAAATATTTTTCCACTTGCTTATCAAAAGTGTCCGGATCAATGGGTTTTTCGATATAGCCGCTGCAGCCCGCTTCCATGGCCTTCTCCTTGTCCCCCGGCATCGCATAGGACGTCACGGCCACAATGGGCGTATCCGCAAGATCGGGATTCTCTCTTAAGTGACGTGCAACATCGTAACCGTCCATTCCAGGCAACTGGATGTCCAGGAGGATTAAATCCGGCTTCAGGGATGCCGCCAGCGCGATCCCCTCTTTTCCATCCGCCGCCGAGAAAACTTCACAGCCGCAATCTTCGAGAATGTAGCGGATCAGATAAAGATTCTGTTCATTGTCCTCTATGACCAGGATTTTCCCTTTCATATATTTCTCCTCTCTTTAGGCAGGGAGAAACCAAACGTACTTCCCGAACCCCAGACGCTGTTTATCCAGATCCTGCCGCCCATCAATTCCACAAGCCTTTTGGAGATGGAGAGACCCAGGCCCGTACCGTCATACTTTCGCGTTAACCCTGAATCGATCTGCCGGAAAGATTGGAATATTTTTCCCATGTCTTCCTCTTTGATCCCAATCCCCGTATCCATGACCTGGATCGTGACGTTTTCCGCATCCTCCTTGCATACGATCCTGACCGACCCTTGTTCCGTGAACTTGATGGCGTTGCTGAGCAAATTCAGCAGGATCTGCTCTACCCGCCGGGAATCGCCGGTGATGGTGTTCAGGTCGGGAGCCATTTCGAATGCCAGCTCAAGCCCTCTTCCTTCGGTCAGCGGACGCGTGCTTTGCACCACTTTTTCGACGATCTGACGAATATCGATCGGTTCAGAGACCATCTGCAACTGTCCCGCTTCAATCTTCGAGATGTCGAGAACATCATTGATCAGCGCGAGCAGGTGTCGGGAACTGCGGCGCACCATATTCAACTGTTTCTTCTGTTCGTCATTTAACGGCCCAACCCTTTCACGAAGAATGATTCCGGTAAAACCGATAATGGAGTTCAGTGGGGTTCGCAGTTCGTGAGACATGGTCGCCAGAAAAGCGGATTTTAACCTATCGGCGACTTCGGCCTGTTTTTTTGCGGCGATGAGGGCCTGCATCGTTTCCTGGGTTTCGGTTACATCCATCACGATGCCGACCATGCGAACAGCCTTCCCATTTTGATCTCGTTCAATCGCCGCGCCACGGGTAAGTTGCCAGCGAACATTTCCCTTGCAGGTAACAACGCGGTATTTTATCTCATAATTCTCCGTTCTGCCTTCGCGGTAGTCTTCTCCAGCGGCGAGCACCTGGTCGCGGTCCTCGGGGTAGAGCGTTGCGACCCAGACATCGCGCGTGGTGGGTGTTAATTCCGTCAGAGAAGTTTCAAGCATCTCCGCCCATCGCTCGTTGACAATCATCTGATTGGTCCGGAGATCTACATCCCAGTAACCCAGGTCGCCTCCCTTCAGGGCTAATTCCATGCTCTCCCGTACCAGTCGCAGCTCTTTTTCTCGTCTGATGCGCTCTTCAATCTCCCGTGACAGCTTCTCGTTGACCTCCTGAAGCCGCAGCGTGCGTTCCTTGACCAGTTCCTCGAGATGGTCCCGGTGGTCTCTGAGTTCTTTCCCCGTCGCCTCCAATGACTTTTGGGTCTTGGAGAGAGCGCCGATCATTTCATTGTAAGACTTGGCCAGCAGCCCGATTTCATCTCCGGAATGGATTTCGATCCGACGCTCAAGAACTGAGGTTTCCGCAATATAATTCGTTTCACGAACAAACTTGTGCAGAGGGCGGACCACAAACATATTGAGTCCGATGAGGGTCATGGCCGTCAACAGCAGCAAGCCGATTGACAATCCAACAACCGTAATAATAACCGGACCCCTGATTTCGCTTTCGATATTCTCTGCGGGAATCATGACGGCGATCTTCCAGCGTTGTTGGCTGGCTGTCCGGTAGTAAACGTAATTTTCTTTGCCTTGAATTTTCAAGGAAGCGACACCCTGTCTGTTTCCCATCAACAGCTTGAACAGTTCGGGAGAATGGTCGCTGATTTTTTTGAAAAGCATTTTCTGATCTTCACCGGCCAAAACGACGCTGTTCTTGTCGGTTAGAAATATTTTCCCGACAGGGCTGATTTTAAAATTGCTGATATAGTCCGTCAAATTGTTCAATGTGATATCGACGCCGACGACACCGTAAAACAGACCGTTTTCATCGATCAGCGCCTTGACGATGCCGATGTTGATATCCGATGTCGTAAGCGATGGGTAGGCATCCGTGATCATGGCCTCCCGCGGATTCTTTTTGGCCAATCGATACCAGGGGCGGTCTCGGGGATCGTATCGGCTGGGAATTGCGCGTTTGTGCGAGCGGACGGAACTGCCGTTTTCCCTTCCCATGTAGACGGAGTTCACATAACGGTGCGTCATTCGATAGGCGTTGAATATATCGATGATTTTCTGTTCGAGCGGCTGGATATGGTATTGAAAGGTTTTTTCGTCTGCTCGAAGAAAGTTGGTAAAGTTGCGATCGTCCCGGGAACGGACGATTTCATTGGCCACCAAGTTATTGACATCGCTTTCCGCTTCGGAAAAGACATTATTCAATGCGAAATCAATGTGCTGAAGTTGCTTGGAGATGTCCTCCTGAATCGATATCAAGCGATCTTCCCATAGCTTGGCATAAAGAATCCCTCCCAAGACCGCGGTGATAACAATTGCGCTGCCGGCGTAAAGGAGCAGCAATTTTGTCTGGAGTTTCATTTCGGAGTAACCCCCATTCATTAGGGCACGTATCGATACTTTAGGACCTCAGAAATAGAAACTTTTATCAATCAATTAGAATGTTTAGTACTTATACCACCACACCGACCAAAGTCAAGACATATCATGGGTGCATCGCATTGTGCGACATTTCCTCAAAAGAAATGATTTGCAGCAAGCTTCAGGATATGCACCCCCACATCATGATAAACTTTTTTCAATATTATTCCGGCGCTTGCCGTCGAGGCCGGGGTGATCGACGATAGGGGGTTGCCGGCTTCGTGAAGAGCTTCCGCAGGGAACAGCCGATCAGGGTTCTTCCGCCAGGAGGGTGTGCAGGAATATCCCGTTCTTGAGCGCTTCTTTTTTAGCCTCGATCACCAGGTTGGCGCCGGATCCGGATAAAAGACGGAGAGCCTCGCGCACCGGAACGTTGCCGGCATCCAAGGAATCATGGTCGTCGGTGTAGCGCGCCGGGCCGACGCCCGAGTTCGTGGCATGGTTGCTGTGCAGATGCGCGGTGATCACCTTGCCGGTCGCCAGGATCCGCCTGATGCCTTCCAGGAAGCCGAATCCGTACACTTGATCGGCGATCCACAGATGCCCGATGTCCAGGCAGAGCCCCGCCGAGGGAAGGACCCGCACCGTTTCGACCGCATCGCGGGGCGTCTGGATGAGATAACCGACGCGCGGATTGAGGTTTTCGACCGCCAGTCCAATGCCGCGTTCTGCGCATCGCATGCTGAACCCTGCAAGGTTGGCAAGGGTCCGTTCCATGAAAACGCGGTACTGTGGCGTGCCGGCATAGTCGGGGCCGCAGATCGCACCTTCCTGAACACGAACGTAGGGTTTGAATTCGGCCGCGGTGAGAAGACGCATCCGCAACGCCTCGTCGGCGGGTATTGCACGGTTGGTGGCATAGCCGGGATGAACCACGATGACGGAGGCGCCGAATTCGGTCGCCGTTTCGAGCGTTGCATCCAGGTCGTGGTAGCTCCGTTCGACGACGCCGGCATCATCGCCGGCGAGACTGGGAAAGAATTCCGTGGACGGACAGGCCGCATGCACGGAGACCGTCCTGCCGCGCAGCACCGGCTTTAGGGAATTCAGAAAATACCGTCCCATCTTGAAAGACAACTCGAAGAGCGCCTGCCTGCCCGTCCGGGCTTCGAAGCCGGCGATGTATTCGACGACTTCCTCTTTCGTCGTGAGCCCCGCAAGCGACAGGGCGATCAGGTTGCCCATGAACGGCACTCCTTATATTGTATATGGGGAAAATCGTCTTGATGAAAGGGCTGAGAATCGTCAAGATGATCACTCCCTTGAAGACCCTTGAGATGGGGCGTTGGAAAAAGACAAAAATATCCCCCCGGTTGGTGTTCGGGAACCGCCGCAAAGCTGCTTCGATTTGCGGTTCCGGAACCGGCGCCGAAACGAGAGGCGCTACATCAAATTCCATCTTCCGGAAGAGGTAGCCCAGTCCTCCTGATATCGTCACCATCTCCCAGGGGGTTGTAGCGTGCGCTTCCGGTCAAGATTACGGCGCTGCGAAAATCTTTTTGAACTCCGCCCCCCACTTCTTGATCTCGTCATCCGACAGCTCGCGGATCGGGATGACCTTCGCCTTGTCGATTCCGGCGATCGGGGGATAGACGCCCGGCGCGAGGACATATTCGCCCACTTTCTCGGCCATGATCTTCATCGCGTCCCGGGACAACCAGTAATCCACGAACAGCCTCGCAGCGTTGGGATGGGGTGCGCCGGCCGTAATGGCCATTCCCCGGGGAGTCCCCATCATCGGCTGGGAAACATGAGCCCAATCCAGCGGCGCGGGCGCCTTGGTGATGATGTATTTCGGCATCGAGATGCCGATCCACTTCTCCCCGCTCTCGATCGGGGCCGGTGTGGGGCCGAAAGAAGCCACGAACATCGGCTTGTTGGCGGCCAGCCCTTTGAGGAACTTCATCCATTCCGCTTCCGATTTGATCACATTTTCCTTGAGTCCGATCAGCCAGGAGATCGTCGTCGGATGGGAGGAGGGATCGGCCATGACGATCTTTCCCTTCCACTTCGGGTCCGTTAGGTCTTCATACTTTTTGGGGACATCGGCCGGTTTGACCAGCTCCTTGTTGTAGATCAGGGCCGCATATTCGATGCCGAAGCTCTGGATCTTGCCGTCCCGGTTTGCCCATTTCGGATATCCGGCCGCGGCGGGGGATATGTATGACGCCAGAACGCCCTTTTCCATCAGAAATTCGAGGACCGGCATCGGCGCCTGGAGAACATCGGCCGTGAGCTTGCCGGCCGCCTGTTCCGTCATGATGGTCGCAATGAATTTGGTGGTGGAGAGCCGTGTATACGCCGCCTTGACGCCGTACCGCTTTCCGAAATCCTCCAGGATCGGCTCCACGGAGGTGATGTTGGCATAAAACGTCACCTTTCCCTCCGCCTTTGCCTTTTCCGCCAGGGCCTGCCCAGCCGAACCCGTCGCATCCGTCCCCGCCGCAAAAACGCAGGGGGCCGCAAACAGAACCAAAACAATAAAAATGATCAGTTTCTTCATAGCTTCTCCTCCTTTGGTCGGAACTGCTAACACGCTTGGGCAACATTGTCAAATTTGATACTTTTCCCGGGTCATGAACGGCAACAGCTGCGTTCAGCAACCATTACGCCCTTTGGTTGTTTCGTCCTTCGAACAGGATTCTTCAAGAAACCTTTCTACTTCAACCCCTTCCGGAATTCCGGTTCGCCCCCCGAGCCGGGTGCAACTCAGGGCCGCAGCAGCACTCGAATAGCGCAGTATGTCATCCCAACCCTTGCCCAACGCAAGGCATCCGGCAAATGCTCCGTGAAAAACATCCCCGGCGCCTGTGCTGTCTTTGACCGCGACGTGAAAAGCAGGGATCCGTCCCTCCCCGCCGGTATTGCTCCAGACGACACCTTCTTTGCCAAGAGTGATCACGACATGGCGGTTATAGGAGATCAATTTTTTCAATGCCGGCTCAGGTGAAGATATCCCCGTGAGTTCATAGGCAAATTGAGCCGAACAGACCAGATGGTCGACTTTGTCGAACAGTTGAGAGGTGCCGCTGTTCCACGAGCCCGCATCGAGAACGGTCAGGATCCCCATGGCAGGGGCTTCCTTCAGAAGCGACATTGAAAGTTCGGGTTCATGTCCGTCAAAAAGAATCACTTTCGGATGAATATTTGCAATATTGAACATTTCACGATGAAGATCCGAATTCGCGGAACGGTAATTGACGAGGGATCTTTCCCCCGCTGAATTTACCCGAACGCTGGAAAGCGGTGTCGGGTATTCGCCACGAACGACAAGCTCCGTGTTGACACCGGCCGATTGCAATTCTTCGAGATGGAGCCCACCGAACAGGTCCAAGCCCAGATAACCGGCAAAAGCCGATTTCAACCCCATACGGGAAACCATGACGGATGCATTGGCCGCAGGACCGCCGCCACAGCGGACAAATGATTCGGCAAACATCTTTTCATCGGGTTCCGGATGGCGATTCACCCAGAAAACGAAATCATAAGAAGTGGCCCCGACGCAGAGAACATCAATACTTTGCACGACCCTACTTTCCGATATTATTTTCGCCGCCCGGAATGTTTGATCGATAATGAACCGGGAGCGCAACCCGCAAGCCCCGCCTTGCAGGCGGGGATCAGGAGAGCCGTAAAATACAGACATCTTCCTGACCGGGAAGCCCCGCCCTGTGGGTGGAGTTTTATATTTTGCACAGGATGTGTCGGATGTCAATGGCACATGCCGCCAACCAAGGACATACCGCCGAAAAAACGGCCCTTGTTTGTTGACAGCCACCCCACAAATACCTTCCCTCATCCCCTTCCCCGTTGTAATCACTCAATGGGTAACCCTTATTCCAGGCAATACGAATCCGGATTTTGCCTTGACAAACCACTTTCATTATGGTTTATCACACCACTTATTAATTTGAATCGGGGTTTTAGACGATGAAAAAGACATTGACGACATTTAGCAACACCAAGCGAAAGCGCACGCATGGTTTCCTTGTCCGCATGGCGACCCGGGGAGGCCGGGCCGTGCTCAGCCGAAGACGGGCGAAGGGCAGGAAGAGACTGGCGGTGTAACCCCCGCGGGCGGGCCAAAGGCGGATCGGTGAGGCCCCGGGAAAGGGGCGGTACGGCATGGAATCCCAAACCTTTGGCAAGGATGAACGCATCCGAAAACGGCAGGATTATTTACGGATCTACGAGCAGGGGGTACGGATAACCTCGAAGCGTTTCACCATTATCACACTTGTGAACCAGACGGGAATCAGAAGACTGGGGATGACGGTCAGCAAGAAAGCGGGGAATGCCGTACAGAGAAACAGGATTAAGCGAATTTTGCGTGAGTTTTTCCGATTGAACAAATCCAGGCTTCCGGCCTCTCAGGACATCGTGATCATCGCTAAAAAGGGGATATTGCCTCTCACGTACGGGGATGTTTGCACGGAGTTGCGGAGCCGCCTGATGCACAGAGCCGATGTCTGAAAATCCATTCATGCGGATATTGGGAAACTTTTTCGTCGCGCTGGTCCGGGTTTACCAGATCTGCATCTCTCCCTTCTTGGGTCCCGGCTGCCGTTATTATCCGACCTGCTCCGAATATGCGATCATTGCCATCCGGCGCTACGGCCCCTTCAAGGGGGCATTCCTGGGCGTAATGCGGATTCTTCGTTGTCACCCCCTGCACGCCGGCGGGTATGACCCGGTGAAATGAAAATTTAGAAAAAATCCTGGAGGTATAAATGGACAAGAGAACCCTTCTCGCCGTTGTCCTGTCGATCACCGTATTGCTGGTTTACCAGACCTTTTTTGTCAAACCGCCCGTCAAGACAGCGCCGCCGCCCCAGCAGCAAGCCGAAACCGCCCAGCAGGGGGCCAAACCGGCCCCCGCGCCAACCGTAGCGGCCACAGCGCCGCCGGTTCCATCGATTCAACCTGCAACGACGGGCCGCTTGACGGCCGCACAGGCCATAACCGGAACGGAGCGGGATGTGGTTGTGGAAAACCCCCTCTTCCGGGCTGTACTCACGACGCGGGGGGGGGCGCTGAAATCTTTCCAGTTGAAACAGTATAAGACGGAGGTGGCAAACAGCGAAGACATCGTCGACACCTTCATGCGCATGATCGGCAAAGGGAAACCGAAGCGGGAAGGCGGTCCGAAGCCCGTAGAACTCGTTCATCTCGCTGAGGGGATGCCGCGGCCTCTTTCCATCTCCTTCCCCGATTCGACCATCAATATCCCCGGGGACGGATTCTACGAAGTGGACGGAACCAGCCTCGATATGACGGCGGGCAAGGAATCGCGCCGTCTGACCTTCAGCCAGACCTATCCGGGTGAACTCAAGGTTGAAAAAGTCTTTACCTTCCACCCGGACAAATACAACTTCGAGCTGGAAGTTCGGGTCCACAACCTCGGGGCCGCCCCCTTGAACCAGAGCGGCGGCTTGACCTGGTACCAGTATGTCGATCCGGCCGCGCCGACGGACAGTTACGGCCACGACGGCCCCGTCTCCTACATCGCCAAGAGCATCGACCGCCCCGAGGTCGATAAACTGGAGGCGGACAAAACCCTCGGCCCAGACGTCTCCTGGGGCGGCTTCGAGAGCAAATACTTCATCGCCGCACTGATCCCGCAGAAACCTTCTCTGACAAGCTTCCGGATGACGAAGGACAGCAGCAATCTGGTCGCCGTGGGCCTCAAGGGTCCGAAGAACTTGATCCCTCCCGGTCAGCCCGGCGTTTTTAATTATTCCCTCTATCTGGGACCAAAGGATTACAATCTGCTCAAAGCGCAAAACCTCGGCCTGGAGAACGCGATCGATTTCGGCGACTGGCTCAAATGGCTGGCGATTCCGCTGTTGATCACCCTTAAGTTCCTCTACGGCTATATCGGCAACTACGGGATTGCGATCATCCTCCTGACCATTCTGATCAAGCTGATCTTCTGGCCCCTCGGAAACAAGAGTTACAAATCGATGAAGGAGATGCAGAAGCTTCAGCCGAAGATGACCGCCCTGCGCGAGAAATACAAGGACGACAAGACGCGGCTGAGCCAGGAGTCGATGGCCCTCTACAAGACCCACAAGGTCAATCCGTTGGGCGGATGTCTGCCGATGGTTGTGCAGATTCCCGTCTTCTTTGGTCTCTACAAGGCCCTGCTCTATGCGATCGAGCTGCGTCACTCCCCTCTTTTTTGGTGGATCCAGGATCTTTCCGCGAAGGATCCCTATTACATCACGCCGCTTATCATGGGCGGCACGATGTTCATCCAGCAGAAAATGACCCCCACGGGGGCCGACCCGATGCAAGCGAAGATCATGCTCTTCATGCCGATCATCTTCACCTTCATGTTCCTCAATTTCCCGTCGGGATTGGTGATCTACTGGCTGTTCAACAACATCATCAGCATCGGCCAGCAGGTGTACATCAACAAACAACCGTCATAGAGGTGCTCGGGCAATGGAAGGAATCGAAATCGAGGGAAAAACCATCGATGATGCCATTGAAAAAGCGTGCGGCAGATTTCAGGTCCCCCGGGAAAAGCTCAACATCGAAATCATCATGGAGGGAACCCACGGCTTTCTCGGTCTGGGGGCAAAGAAGGCCCGAATCCGGGCGGGACTCCTTTCCATCGACATGGAAATCGACGCCGTCTTCTCCCGGTCGGAGACGCAGGCCTCTGCACGGAGGGAACGGTGTGACGCTGCGGTCCCGCAACAGAACATCACCGGCAACACCGTAACGTTGACCACACCGGCCCCGAAAGCGCGCCAGGCGGCTCGCCCCGTCGTGACACGCCCGAAAGCGAAGGCGACGCCAACCGCGGAACATAGGATTGCCGCGAAACCGCATCCCATAACCGCTGTTGTCGAAGACGGCGAACCGGCCGCGGAGAGGGCTCGACGGCTCCTCGAAGGTCTCCTGTCCCGAATGCAGATTGCATCACCGGTTTCCGTGGAGGAGACGGAGGAGGTGATCGTCCTGAACGTTCAGGGAGACGGCAGCGGACTGCTCATCGGGAAACGGGGTCAGAACCTCGACGCCCTTCAGTATATCTTGAACAAGGCGATCCATCACACCGCGAATGGCCACAAAATGATCGTCATCGACACGGAGGACTACCGGAAACGGCGGGAAGAATCGCTCGTCGCCCTCGCGTTGCGACTCGGCGAAAAGGTCAAGAAGACGAAAAAACCGGTGACGGTTGGCCACATGAACGCTCACGACCGCCGCATCATCCACGTGGCCATTCAAAGCGATGAAACCCTGACGACCAAGAGCCGCGGCGAGGGCGAATATCGGAAGATCGTGATCCTTCCGGCACGGTGTGCGCCGGACCAGGCCGGCGTCTGACAGCAAGCACACCATCATCCAGGGTGTGCAGTGCAGGAACGGCAACGATGGATCATTCCACCGGATGGCGGCAACCCGACCAGGGGAAGGGCCGGATACCATGATCTTCAGGGACACCATCGCAGCCATCGCCACCCCTCCGGGAATCGGGGGGATCGGCGTGATCCGCGTCAGCGGGCCGGCGGCGGAAGGAATTGCCCGGCGGCTTTTCCGTCCCTCCCTCCCCGGAAATTTCCTTTCCCATCACCTCTATCATGGCGAGATCATCTCCCCGGGGACGGGCGTCATCCTCGACGAGGTTCTCATCGCTTTTCTCAGGGGACACCGCTCATACACCGGCGAAGATACGCTGGAGATCAACTGTCACGGCGGGCCTCTCGTCCTCCGCACCGTTCTTGAAGAGCTGCTGCGGGCCGGGGCGCGTCCGGCCGAACGGGGCGAGTTCACGAAGCGTGCCTACTTGAACGACCGCCTCGACCTGGCCCAGGCGGAAGCCGTCCTCGATATCATCACCGCACAGACGAGACCCGGGCTTGCCGCTGCAGTCGGCCGCCTGAAGGGAAACCTCTCCGGACGGATCGAGGCGATCCGCAGCGAGATCATTGACCTGATTGCCGGAATCGAGGCAGCCATCGACTTCTCCGAGGATGACGGTATCGAGGAGACATCCGGCAACTCCCTTTACCATATTCAGGAAATCATCGCCGGGATTACCGACCTCGCCGCGACGTATCATCAGGGGCGGATCTATCGGGAAGGGGTCGGCGTTGTGATCGCCGGACGCCCGAACGTCGGAAAATCCTCCCTCTTGAACCGGCTCTTGGGCGAGAAACGGGCCATCGTCACTTCAACTCCGGGAACGACCAGAGATTTCATTGAAGAGACTGTCGATCTGAGGGGGATCCCCGTCCGCCTGACCGACACGGCCGGGCTTCATCCCGCGGAAAACGCGGTCGAGAAAGAGGGAATCGACCTCGCCTGGGAACGCCTGGAAAAGGCCGATGCGGTTCTGCTCCTCCTTGATGGAAGTGCGAATCTGACGACGGACGACCGGGATATTCTTTTGAAAATGATGGCAAAACCGAGGCTTCTGGTCCTCAACAAATCCGACCTGCCGGCGCGCCTCGACGAAGAATCGCTGAAAGAGCTCCTTCCGGAGGGAGAGACCCAGACCATCCGGATCTCGGCGAAATACGGGGACGGGATCGAACGCCTCACCGCGGCGCTCCACGACCTCGTCTTCGCGACGCCGGTAGAGGAAGCGCCGGGAGTGATGATTGCCCATCTCCATCATAAAATTGCGCTCGAAAAGGCGGCGGAGGGACTCGTCCGCGCCCGTGACGGCCTTTTGGACGGCTTACACGCAGAACTTGTCGCCGTGGAGCTCCGCGAGGCTCTCGACGCCCTGGGGGAGATCACAGGCCGAACGATGCCGGAGGAGATCCTGGAACGAATCTTCACGAACTTCTGCATCGGAAAGTAGAATTGAGACAAATATTCCCATACCGATTCACCGATTCGCGGCAAGGTTGACCCTTCCCTGCAGATCCGTTCCCCTTTTATGAACACGGTGAACCATTCAAGAAGCTGCGCCCGTCAAAGCGGCGTACAGCTCCTCGTGGAGCGGAACGGGGATCCCGAGGGCGCGCCCGGCGCGGACGGCGTAACCGATGAAGAGATCGACCTCTGTCCGCCTCCCCTTCTCGTAGTCCAACTGCATCGATGATTTTGTCTCATAGGGAAAGCGGGCAACCTTGACAAGGGCCGCCTCCACTTTGTCCGGGGGAAGCGCGATCCCCTTGGCCCCGGCCAGGCGCCCGATCTCCTCCATCAGCCCCTTGACCATCGCCTTTCCCTTCTCATCCGCCATAACCGCCCCGAATGGCTTCGCCATGAGCGATGTCACGCCGGCCATCGGGCTGACAAAGAGGTATTTCGTCCAGAGGTGAACATCGATCCGGTCCGTCAGCTCCGCCTTGATTCCCGCATCCTTCAGGAGCACCTCCAATGGACGGTAGACCTCCGCTTTCCCGTCATCCGGACCGAAAAAGAGCTGACAGGTTCCCCCGACCTGGCGGACGACGCCTGGGGCCTCGATAAAAGAGGAGATGTAGACACAGCCGCTCAGGACCACCCCCCGGGGGAGCGCGCCCCGCAGACGCTCGGCGATATCGACGCCATTCAGCAGGGGAAGGACGACCGTTTCTGGATGCAGAAGCGGGACAATTCCGGCAGCGACTTCACCCAGGGCGTATTCCTTCACGCAGACCAGAACGAGGTCACAGGATCCGGCCGCGGCGGGATCGTCCGTTGCCAGGTCGGGGGTGCGCCGAAATTCGCCTTCCGCCGTCCTGAGAAGCAGCCCTTCTTTGCGGATTGCCGCAAGGTGAGCGCCCCGCGCGATGAAAACGACCCTGTGTTCCGCTGAACCGGCGTACTTTAGGGCGACCTTCCCCCCGAAATAACCGCCCACGCCCCCGAGTCCCACCACCGCAATCTTCATGTTCTCCCCCTTTCCCGAAAGCTTGCTGATTGAAGATCCTCGTGAAAAACAACCCTCATGACATCACCGATCTCCCGGAAACTCATCGGAAATAAAGCCGATCTGCCGCAGCAGTTTTAAAGTGGTTTTCGTGGGCGAGATGTTCCGAATCTCCGCCGGCGAAATCCAGCGGGCCTCGACGGCGTCATCGGCCGCCCTTACATCGCCGCTCACATAATCCGCAGACATATCGACGATCACATAGTGGAAACGGACACGCCCGTTTCCATCCCTTTCGAGGGAATCGCAGGTAAAAATGGGTGCCCCCGCGCGGATAACGATTCCCGTCTCCTCCCGGATTTCCCGTTCCGCACCCTGCTGGAGGGTTTCCCCGAGCTTCAGCCCTCCGCCCGGGATCGCCCAGAGCCCCCGGGCAGGCTCAACACCCCGCCGAACGAGGAGGACACAGCCGTCGCGGAAAACGACCGCCCCCACACCGACGCGGGGGTGGTCCGGATATTCACGATGGGACATCGATGTCACTCCCTTTCTCCGCAACCGCTGCCGTCCCCGTTCGAGTTGGGCTGCGGTTGATGGATTGTCACCCCGAGGATTTTTGTCCTGAGCCCGTCAAAGGGTCGAAAGGTCATGGTTTGACAATCTCATCGTGACGACCCCTCTCTGTGCCGCTCTCCCCGATCCTGAATTCAAACCGCACGGTCATCCGCGGATCCGCGCTGCCGTTGAAGACACGCTCGACGAACGTCACGCCGCCCTTCCGGTCGATCAGCAGTACCGTCGAAGAACGGGTGCCGTAAACCGGGCTCTCGATGAAACGCGGGGAGAGAACCCTCTCCCATTCGATGCCCACCCCCGTGTCGGGCAGACGATCGTCCGGTGGCCGGGCCCGATCGGCCAGCAGACCGAAGAGCGTCTCCGGTGAAGGGCCTTGCTTTTCCAACAGGAGATCCGAGAGTGCCTTTTTCCCCCATTCGACCTTCGGCCAGGGGGTATCGAGAAAGCGGTTGCTCAGACCGTAGATTCCGGATTTCAGACGTTCCCGGGCACCCCGCCGGTTCGAGAAATGGAAGAGGTCATCGGGGTCGCCGACGATCAAGTTGAAACCATTATAGCGACCGGCATCAGGTGCAATCCTCTGGAGATATTCCTCCGGAGCATCCCTGCCGCAGAGATAATCGCCGACCAGCGTTCCCCGAGACGGGGCCCCGATTTTCAGGGAGGACGGATCACGGTAGTTCGTCAGAGTGGCCAGCCTTCCCATCCGGGTGATCCCGAGCCAAGTCCCCCCCTCCCGTAGATCCCTGCCCGCAAGCAGATCCGGCGCGTCCTCCCAGAAGGCGGCGGGCGCCGACGGTCTTTCATAGAACTCGTCCCGGTTCGCCGCAAGGACGAGCGGGAACTTCTGATGCATTTTCCAGGCGAACAGAATCAGGCACATGATCCGGTGAGCCTCTGTCTGACTTCCTCCAATATCCGCCCCATTGCCTCCCCCGCGGGGGCGTTGAGAACAACGTCCGCCATTTTGTCCGCCGGGGTCGCACTCAGGTTGACAATCACGAGCCCGGCCCCCGCCTGTTTGGCATAGAACGGCATGTTGGCCGCAGGGTAAACGACCAGCGACGAGCCGACGACCAGAAAGAGGTCGCAGTGGTCGGCATTCCAGGTGGCCTCTCTCAAGGTTTCCTCGGGAAGGGCTTCGCCGAAGAAGATCACGTCGGGCTTCAGAACACCGGCACAATGACCACAGACCGGTGGATCTTCCGATCTCCCGTCTCGCCGGAGGATCTCCTCCAGGGGATAGCGCTCCCCGCAGTCGAGACAGCGGATCCACCGCATGTTGCCGTGAAGCTCCAACACCTTCGCCGGATCGTTTCCCGCCCACTGATG
>DIWG01000066.1:65246-68176 GCA_002423465.1 Syntrophaceae bacterium UBA6112
AAGCGCCACTGCTTCCGCCGGGTTTCCAGGCTTGTCCGAAATTTGTCGATCGTAAAATCTTCCGGATCGAATTTCGTCCAGAAACCTCCGGGGCTGCGGAAGTCGGGAATCCCGGATTCCGTGCTGACACCCGCACCCGTAAACACGACAACGTTTTCCGACTTCACGATCATTCCCGCGATCCGGTCGATTTTTTCTTGCCACTCCTGATCGAACATCGCCCCTCCTCCACGACACCTTTCCGCTTCCCGGTCCCGCTGAGTCGGTACTATAGCCGAACTCCATGAAAAAACAAAATGAAAACCCATCCTCCGAAATCATGACGCTTGAGAAGTCTGTTTCACTCCCAATTGAAATGTCTTAAAATCCGATATCTTCTTGACACACCGCAGCGCTTTTGCGTATATGTTAGATAAAGCCGTTCGGATATTTTCAACCGCTTTCCGCAAATGGGCCGGTCCTCTCCCGGGGATAGAAAAGAGGGATTTCCCGATGATCGAAAATGCCATGACGATGCTCCAGACCTTCCGGATTCAGGACATCCTGGACATCGCCATCATCTCGGTCATGATCTCGGCGCTCCTGATCTGGTTCAAGGACCGCGCCTCCCGCTTCGTATTTTGGGGCATCACCTTGCTCGGGGTCGTTTACGGCCTCGCCCGCTTCTTCCAGCTCTACCTGACCACCGTTGTCCTCCAGGCCTTCTTCGCGATCCTGCTGTTCGTCCTCGTCGTCATCTTTCAGGAGGACCTCCGGCGGTTCTTCGAACGCCTTGCCCTGCTGGGCCGATTCCGGAAACGGTTCTTCGCAGTGACCGCATTCAACGAAGGTGCGGAGATCATTGCCCAGACCGCCGCCGATCTCGCGCGCAAAAAAATCGGCGCCCTGATCGTTCTCCAGGGTCACGACCCCCTGGACCGCCACCTCACAGGGGGGAACAACCTCGATGGCCTCCTCAGTCAACCCCTCCTGGAGAGCATCTTCGATCCCCATTCGATCGGTCACGACGGCGCCGTCCTTATCGAAGGCAACCGGCTGATGCGCTTCGGTTGCCATCTTCCCCTCTCGGCGAACGCGGCTCAGCACGGCAACCTGGGCCTCCGCCACACGGCGGCCCTCGGTCTTTCAGAGCGGTCCGACGCAATCTGCATTGTGGTCTCCGAGGAGCGGGGCAGCATTTCGCTCGCAAAGGGGGAGCGTATTCAAGAGACCGTCAACGCCTCCGCCCTCCGCATCGAATTGGAGGCCTTTTTTGCCTGGCGGACACCGTCCGCCCAAACGGGGCCGATTATCCACTGGCTTCGGGAAAACCAGCGGGAAAAAGTGATCGCCATCGTGCTGGCCTGCATCCTCTGGGTGGTTTTCGGCTACCAGAGAGAAACGATCCGGCGCGATTTCGCGATCCCCATCGAATACCGGAACGCCCCCGCCGAATGGGTGCTGGAGGAACCCAAAGCCGCGGAAGCGAAGGTGATGCTTATGGGACATGCCCAGGCTTTCCAGCTTCTGCATCCGGAGGAACTCAAGATCTCCGTGGATCTGGCGGAGCTTCAGCCGGGCAAGCAGGAGATCACCCTCACACGCGGCATGGTGAAAACCCCCTCCAATCTCACGGTCACCGGCATCAGCCCTGAAAAAATCACGGTCGTCACCTCCCGCCTGATCTCGATTACGGTCCCGATCGAGGTCCTGACGGAAAACGCCCCGCCGCAGGGTTTTGCGGTTCAGAAGATCACCGCCACCCCATCCGAAGTACGGATCCTCATCCCCCGCCGTCTTCGCGGCAAGCGGATCCGGATCATGACGGAACCGATCGATTTGGCGCAACTGGACGTCCAGAGGGCATTCACGCCGTCTTTGCGGTATCCGACGGATATCCAGTTTTCCGGGGGAAAGGCGCCGGTGGTCCGGGTCATTTTCGAGACGCGTCAAAAGTTCCCGCCGCCGTGACAATAAATTTCAGCGGAATGTCTCTTTCCTGATTCCGTATCTGCGCATGAGTTTGCTGATCTGACGGACCGTAACGCCGGCGGTTTCCGCCGTCCGGTTGATTCGGCCGCCGTTCCGGGAGAGGACCTCCCGGAGATAACCTTTCTCTGCCTCTGCGGTCGCCCGAGCGCGCACCTCTGCCAGCGTCAGGCCGACGCCGGCAGGGGGCGGAGCGACACAAGACCCGCCGGGAAAAAGTTCCGCCGGGAAACTCGCCGGGGTCAGGATCGAAGAGGTTTCCAGGATGCAGGCCCGTTCGACGAGGTTCTCCAGTTCACGGATATTGCCGGGCCACGGATAGTGCTGAAACGCCTCCATCACCTTGGGGTGGACATAATGTATCCCCCGGTGGTTGAAACGGTTCATTTTCCGCAGAAAAATCTCCGCAAGCTGCGCTATGTCCTCCCGGCGGTCCCGAAGCGGCGGGATCTCGATGGGAAAGACGTTCAGGCGGTAGAAGAGATCATTCCGGAAGAGCCCCTTCTCGACCATCTGATCGAGATCCCGGTTGGAAGCGGCGATGACCCGCACGTCGGTTTCAATGATCGCCTCTCCCCCTACCCGCTGAAAGGTCCTGTCCTGGAGGACCTGGAGGAGTTTGATTTGGGCGGATGGGGTGATCGTGCCGATCTCGTCGAGAAAGATCGTCCCGCCGTGAGCCAGCTCGAATTTTCCCAGCTTCCGCCGGACGGCGCCGGTAAAAGCCCCCTTCTCGTGGCCGAAGAGCTCACTCTCGAGGAGGGTGTCGGGGATGGCGCCGCAATGGATGCCGATGAACTGAACCCCCCGCCGGTTGCTGTGACGGTGGATCAGTTTAGCCAGAACCCCTTTCCCCGTTCCCGTCTCCCCGGTCAGCAGAACGGTGCTCTTCGTGGGCGCGACGAGGCGTACCTGATCGAAGACGGCCCGCATGACGGGATTTCGGGTCTGGACGACGTCCA